>NZ_LZJZ01000109.1 GCF_001667585.1 Mycobacterium sp. E2733 | reverse complement strand
TCGGCGGCGGCCTGTCCACCAACCCTATGCTGGCCCAGCGGGTCGGCGCCTGGGTACCGCTCGACGAGGTGCCCGAGGTGTGGGAGGCCGTGACGTCGATATTCCGCGACTACGGCTACCGGCGGCTGCGGTCCAAGGCCCGGCTGAAGTTCTTGATCAAGGACTGGGGCATCGAAAAATTCCGGGAGGTCCTCGAAACCGAGTACCTCAAGCGGCCCCTGATCGACGGCCCGGCCCCCGAGCCGCTCAAGCACCCGATCGACCACATCGGGGTGCAGCGGCTCAAGAACGGGCTCAACGCCGTCGGGGCGGCTCCGATCGCCGGACGGGTCTCGGGCACCATCCTCTCGGCCGTCGCCGACCTGATGGACCGGGCCGGCTCGGACCGCATCCGGTTCACCCCGTACCAGAAGCTGGTCATCCTCGACATAGCCGACAACAAACTCGACGATGTGCTCGCGGGCCTGGAGGCGCTCGGGCTGCAGACGAAACCGTCCTCGTGGCGCCGAAACCTGATGGCCTGCACCGGGATCGAATACTGCAAGTTGTCGTTCGCCGAAACCCGGGGCAAGGCCCAGGCCTTGGTGCCCGAGCTGGAACGCCGGCTCGAGGACCTCAACTCTGTGCTCGACGTGCCGATCACGGTCAACATCAACGGCTGTCCCAACTCGTGTGCGCGAATTCAAGTGGCCGACATCGGCTTCAAGGGCCAAATGGTTGACGACGGTCACGGGGGCTCCGTCGAGGGCTTTCAGGTGCACTTGGGCGGCAGCCTCGGTCTGGACAGCGGATTCGGACGAAAGCTGCGCCAGCACAAGGTCACCAGTGACGAGTTGGGCGACTATATCGACCGGGTGGTACGCAACTTCATCAAACACCGCAGTGCGGGAGAACGGTTCGCGCAGTGGGCGATTCGGGCGGATGAGGACGATTTGAGATGAGTGAGCAGGCAACGAAACGGACCGAAGCCGAACTGCGGGACCTGGCCGCGCGTGGCGCTGCGGAGCTCGAGGGCGCCAGCGCGACCGAGGTGTTGCGTTGGACCGATGAGAATTTCGGCGGCGTCAACGGGCCCCGCGGCTGGGCCACCTGCAACTACGTGCTGACCTCCAGCATGCAGGAGGCCGTCCTGATCGATCTGGCCGCCAAGGTTCGGCCGGGTGTCCCGGTGGTCTTCCTGGACACCGGCTATCACTTCGCCGAAACCATCGGAACCAGGGACGCGGTCGAGTCGGTCTACGACATACACGTACTCAACATCACTCCCGAGCAGACGGTGGCCGAGCAGGACCAGCTGCTGGGGAAGAACCTCTTCGGCCGCGACCCCGGCGAGTGCTGCCGGTTGCGCAAGGTCTTGCCGCTGCGCAGGGCCCTGAGCGGATACTCCGCCTGGGTGACCGGGTTACGCCGAAGTGAAGCGAAAACCCGTGCCAACACCCCGGTGATCGGCTTCGACGAGGGCTTCAAGCTGGTGAAGATCAACCCCCTGGCGACGTGGACCGACGAGGACATGCAGAACTACATCGACGAGCATGACGTGCTGGTCAATCCGCTTGTCTACGATGGATATCCGTCGATCGGCTGCGCTCCGTGCACGGCGAAGCCGCTCGCGGGTGCCGACCCGCGCAGCGGGCGCTGGCAGGGGCTGTCGAAAACCGAGTGCGGGCTGCACGCGTCGTAGTAACCGTTTCGTGCTGTCAGCGTCAGCGGCCCACCCCGTTCCTGAGCCGCACGGCGAAGGGTCGCCACCAGTCGGCCCGGCGTCGATGAACCTCGATGTCACGAGCGATGGGCGCTAGTGGTTCGCGAGCCCCCGTTGGTTCAGGTCTACGACCTTCGCGGCGGAAGCACTCTCTTTGACCGACTCGATGGTCTTGACGTTGTAGTCGTTTTCAAGTTTTCGGACTCGCCTCGCTTCATTCCATAACCAGGCCCCGCCCGCCGCCATCGCCACCAATGAAATCAGGGCGGCGGCGGCACCCGCCTCGACTTGGCGGTCGGCGAAGCTGTCGAGGCAAATCCCGTATGCCGCCAGGCCGACCGCCATTAGGAGCAATCCAGGCTCTTTGGCCGGACTCTTCAACGTTTGCCCCACGCGCGGGCGGCTGGTCCGATAATGGTCGATGGTGTCGTTGGAGGTGTCTACCAGCATGGACGTGACGGTGCCACAAGTCCGCAGCTACCCAACATTGCCGGCGCCGTAAGAACTCCTGAGAATTTGGTGCTGATGCGCCTCCAGGCACGCAGTTCGTGGCGCGGCGACGACAAACAGGCGAAGCGCGCTATACGTTCGTCATCCGGGGAAGTTCCCCGCCGAGCCGGCCTCAGCGTGAGTGCGACCCTGGTCGGCACTGCTGCCTTCCCCGCCGCGAAGGACCCCATAATCGCTGGGAAGGGATGGAATTCGGGTGGCCCGCACGTAGACGGTGTCACCCTCGCGTAGGGCCAGGGCCTCGGCGTCGCCGCGGGTGATCTGGGCCGTGAATGCCCCACCGGTGGCGGCACTGGTCAACTCCACCCGTACCTCGAAACCGAGCACGACCACGCGGTCGACGGTGGCGCGCACCACGCCGACCGACTCGGCGGTGCCATCGCCGCCCGCGATGGCCATTTCGGGGTTTCGACCCACCCGGATGTCGTGCGGGCGAACCAGATTCCCATTCAGGGTCGATACCGCCCCGAGGAACGACATGACGAAGGCGCTCGCCGGCGCGTCATAGACCTCGGTCGGCGAGCCCACCTGTTCGATGCGACCGTGGTTCAGCACGGCGATGCGGTCCGCAACGTCCAACGCCTCCGCCTGGTCGTGGGTGACCAGGACAGTGGTGACGTGCACCTCGTCATGCAGGCGGCGCAACCACGCGCGCAGGTCCTCACGCACCTTGGCGTCCAGCGCGCCGAACGGCTCGTCGAGCAGCAGCACCTGCGGATCGACCGCCAGCGCCCGCGCGAGCGCCATCCGCTGCCGTTGGCCGCCGGAGAGCTGATTGGGATAACGGTTCTGAAATCCGCTCAGCCCCACCACTTCGAGCAGATTGTCGACCTTGGCCTTGACCTCCGCCTTGGGGCGCTTGCGGATCTTCAGCCCATAGGCGACGTTGTCGCGAACGGTCAAGTGCTTGAACGCGGCATAGTGCTGGAATACGAATCCGATGCCTCGCCGCTGCGGCGGCACCCGCGTGACGTCATGTCCGTTGATGGTGACCGTTCCGCTGTCGGGTTGATCGAGCCCGGCGATGGCCCGCAACAGGGTCGACTTGCCGGAACCGCTGGGCCCCAGCAGTGCCGTCAGCGAGCCGGACGGCACGGCGAAGTCCACGTTGTCCAGCGCCACGAAGTCGCCGTAGCGCTTGTAGGCATTGCGCACGACGATGGCTTGGTCCACGGGCCGGCTGTCGTTGTCTGTCATGTACGCGTCTCCATGTCAGGCTATCTGGCCGCTCTCGCCCGGCGGATATCCAAAACCACTTGGAAGATCAGTACCAACACCGCGACGCCCATCAACAACGTCGACAGCGCGTAGGCGCCGTACTCGGCGCCGCGGTTATACCGATCCGAGACCAGCAAGGTCATGGTTTGGGACTTTCCCGGCAGGTTCGACGACACGATGATGACCGCACCGTATTCGCCGAGGGTGCGGGCGATGGTCAGCACGATGCCGTAGGTCAGACCCCACCGGATCGAGGGCAGGGTGATCCGCCAAAAAGTCTGCCACCAGCCCGATCCCAAGGTCGCCGCCGCCTCCTCCTGGTCAGTCCCCAATTCGTGCAGGACCGGTTCCACCTCGCGCACAACGAAGGGCAGGGTGACGAAGATGCTGGCAAGGACGATCCCGGGCAAGCCGAAGATGATCTTGAACCCGAGGTCCTTCTCCACGAAACCGAATGTGCCGGCCGATCCCCACAACAAAATCAGCGCGACGCCGACGATGACCGGGGACACCGCAAAAGGCAGATCGATGACCGCCTGCAGCACACCCTTGCCGCGAAACCGGTTGCGGGCGAGCACCAGAGCGGTGGGGATGCCGAAAACCACGTTCAGGGGCACCACGATGGCAACGACCAGCAAGGTCAGGTTCAGCGCCGAGATCGCGGCGGGAGTGCTCACCCAGTCAAAGAACTGGCCGAAGCCGGGCCTGAAGGTCCGCCACAAGATCAGGGCAACCGGAACGACGAGCAATACGAAAAGGTATGTGAGTCCGACGAATCGGATCAGGTATCGAATCCTGGGCGATGAGGTCACGCGGCCAACTCCTCACGTTTGGCCGCGCGTCCACCCACGATCCGCAGAATGAACAGCACCACAAACGAAATCGACAGCAAGACGATGGATATCGCGGCGGCACCGGTGCGGTCGTCGTTCTCGATGAGCGTCCGTATCCACTGCGACGACACTTCGGTTTTGCCCGGTACCGCGCCACCGATCAGGACGACCGATCCGAACTCGCCGATCGCTCGCGAGAAAGCCAGGCCCGCGCCCGACAGCAAGGACGGTGTCAAGGACGGCAGCACGACCGAGGTGAAAACCTTTGCGCCGCTGGCACCCAACGACGCCGCGGCCTCCTCGGTCTCCCGATCGATTTCCAGCAGCACCGGCTGCACGGCGCGCACGACGAACGGCAGCGTGACGAAGGCCAGCGCCACGGCCACGCCCCACGCCGTGTGCTGCAGATGCAGACCGACCGGGCTGTTGTTTCCGTAGAGGGCCAGCATCACCAGGCTGGCGACGATGGTGGGCAGCGCGAACGGCAGGTCGATGATGGCATCGACAAGCCGCTTGCCGACGAAGTCGTCTCGTACCAGCATCCAGGCGATGACCAGGCCGAACACCAGGTTGACCAAGGTGACCCCGGCGGAAATGGTCAAGGTCACGCGAAACGACTCCAACGCGGCGTTTGACGTGACCGCCAGCCAGAACGCGCGCCGGCCACCGCCCGCGGCCTGCCACGCGATTGCGGCCAGCGGCAGCAGCACGATCACCGAAAGCCACAGCGTTGCCACCCCCACCCGCAGTGACGTCGTGCCCGACCACCGAGAACGCGCCGTATTCGCGCTGCGGTGCCCGGCAGCACCGGCCGGGGGACTGAGTTCGGGCCTGATTGCCCCGGGATCGGGCGTGATTGCGGCCGTCATCCGGTGGCCTGCGTGTAGATCTTGGTGATGCTGCCAGTGGTCTTGTCGAACAGCTGCGGGTCCACGGCGCTCCAGCCGCCGAGGTCGGCAATCGTCCACAGTTTCGCCGGCACCGGAAACTGGTCACCGAATTCGGCGGCGACGGCCGGATCGACGGGCCGAAAGCCGGCCTGCCCCCACACCTTCTGCGCGGTGGCCGTGTACTGAAAGTTCTTGAAGGCGACGGCGGCGTCCAGGTGCGGGCTGGTGGTCACCACCGCCACTGGATTGTCGATTTTGAAAGTCTGCGGCGGGTTGATGTGCTCGACCGGTTTGCCTGCGCGCTCGGTGGCGATCGCCTCGTTCTCGTAACTGATCAACACATCCCCGCTGCCCTGAACGAAAACATCGGTGGCCTCCCGTCCCGAAGCGGGCCGCAATTTGACGTGTTCATGCACCAGCTTGCTGATGAAATCGACGCCCGCTTGGGTGTTGCCGCCGCCTTCGCTCTTGACCGCGTACGGTGCCAGCAGATTCCACTTGGCCGATCCCGAGCTCAGCGGACTGGGCGTGATGACCTCCACTCCCGGCCGCAGCAGGTCATCCCAGTCCTTGATGTTCTTTGGATTTCCTTTACGCACCACCAGGGTCACCACCGACCCGAACGGAATTCCCTTGGTTGCGTCGGTATTCCAGTCTTTGGACACCTTGCCGGCCTTGACCAGTCGGGTGATGTCCGGTTCGACCGAGAAGTTCACCACGTCGGCCGGCTTGCCGTCGACGACTCCGCGCGACTGATCACCCGAGGCGCCGTAGGAGGCGATCACTCGCACGCCCCTGCCCTCCTCGGCGGCGTTGAAGGCGGGGATCACCTTGCTCCAGCCCGGTTCTGGGACCGAATAGGCCACCAGCGTGATGCTGGTGCGCGCGTTGGTCGGGCCGCTGCCGCCCACGACGTCACTGGCGCCGCCACCACACCCCGAGATGACTGCGACGATGAGGGCGAGCGTGGTCAGCGGCCGCCAGCGCGAAGCGATGTCGTGGAGCATTCAGGCCTTCCAGTACGGGGACTCAGGAGATAGTGGTCCGGTTGCTGCGGAAAGGCGCCTAAACGACTGGAGGCCTGACGAACCCCATACCAGACCGCACACGGGTTTGGCGGTCAGCGACAACAGTGCACGAAGACATGGCGTTCCACGACACCGGATGTCACGTGCATGGCGGGAAGCCTAACAGGAATCGGCAGGGCCGCCACCGCTCGCGTCGCCGTGCGGGCGAGCTGTGTGAAGTCGCGCACTCAGTGCGTTAGCCACCATGCGACGATCACCAGCACCACGAGCGAGACCAGAATGAACGTCACGTGTGACCGAGGCATACGCGCTACCCGGGCGCCTCGCCGGCGTGGCGGGCACGCCGCATCAGGGCGATGCTCTTGCCGAGCAGGCCGTCGAGCAGTCCCGCCGTGACCGCTGCCACCACCAGCACGACCGGCATCACCACCATGGCCTGGAGGACGAAAGCGAGCCCGGAAAGCCACAGCTCGTTGCCGTCCCACCAATTCAGGAACGCGGTCACGGGGCTCACCCTATTCGGCCCTGCAGCGGAAAACCAATGTGCCAAGATCGCCGCATGTCTGCCCCGTCTTCCCCGCCCTCTGCGACGGCCTGCCTGATCGCCGGCGGCGGCCCGGCGGGCATGGTGCTGGGCCTACTGCTGGCCCGCGCCGGCGTAGACGTCACGGTGATGGAAAAGCACGCCGACTTCCTGCGTGACTTTCGCGGGGACACCGTGCACGCGAGCACCTTGCGGCTGCTCGACGAGCTGGGGTTGGGCGCACAGTTCGCGAAAATTCCGCATCGCCTCATCGACACCGTCCACATGGAGATACAGAACGCACCGGTCGGCCTGGACCTGACCCGCCTTCCGGGGGCCCACAAGCACATCGCGCTGGTGCCGCAATGGGATTTCCTGGAGCTGGTGGCCACCGCCGCCGAGGCCGAGCCCAGCTTCCGGCTGTTGCGCAGCACCGAGGTGATCGGTGTGATCCGGGACGCGGGCCGCGTCGTCGGCGTCAGCTATCGCGACCAGACCGGTGTGGTCAAGGAGATGCGCGCGGAATTGACGGTGGCGTGCGACGGTCGCTCTTCCACGGTGCGTTCGTCGGTCGGCCTCGCACCGCACAGCTTCGGCGCGCCCATGGACGTGTGGTGGTTCCGGTTGCCCCGCCACCCCGGCGATCCGCGGGGACTGGCCGGTGTGTTGCGGGCCGGACACGCCGTCATCGTGATCGATCGCGGCGATTACTGCCAGATCGCCTACATCATCCCGAAGGGAACCGATGCCCGGCTGCGGTCCGAGGGCATCGAAGCGCTGCACCGGGCGCTGGTCGGGATGGTGCCCTGGCTCGGTGACCGCGTGCAGAACCTGACGTCGTTCGACGACGTGAAACTGCTTGACGTACAACTGAATCGACTTCGCCGCTGGTACGCCGACGGCGTCCTGTTCATCGGCGACTCCGCGCACGCGATGTCGCCCGTCGGCGGGATCGGCATCAACCTGGCGGTCGCCGACGCGGTGGCTGCCGCCCGCATCCTGGCCGCCGCGCTGCGCGCGGGACGGGTGCCCACCCGGCGACTGGCCCGGGTTCAGGGGCGCCGCTGGTTTCCCACCGTGCTGCTGCAGACCGCGCAACGGTTGATCCATGTCAACGTGATCGCCGCGGCGGTGGGCGGAAACGCGCACCGTGCGCCGCTGGGCGTGCGGCTGGCGGGCCGCTCCCCGGCGCTGCGGCGACTACTCGGCTACCTCGTCGCGATCGGCCCGCTGCCGGAGCACGCCCCGAGGTTCGCCCGGCGCCGCGGGTGACCCCGAAGTGGCGTCACGTCGGCGAAAGAATGGACGTCGGGCCGCTCAACAGATGATGATGTCGGGATGGTCCTCCATGCGCAGCCCGACGACCAACCCGCCGACGCCATGCCCGAGGAGGCATTTCAAGCGGCCACGGCGGCCTTGCCTTCGCCCATCGACTTCAGCTCACCGGCGCCACTGGCTTCGAGCGGGGCACTGCGTAACCCGTTCCCGCCGATCGCCGACTACGCGTTCCTGTCCGACTGGGAGACGACCTGCCTGATCTCGCCGGCCGGGTCCGTCGAATGGATGTGCGTGCCGCGCCCGGACTCCCCCAGCGTCTTCGGCGCCATTCTGGACCGCAGCGCGGGCCATTTCCGGCTGGGCCCCTACGGCGTTTCGGTGCCGTCGGCCCGGCGTTACCTGCCCGGCAGTCTGATCATGGAGACCACGTGGCAGACCCACACCGGGTGGCTGATCGTGCGCGACGCGCTGGTGATGGGGCCGTGGCACGACATCGAGCGCCGGTCGAGGACCCACCGCCGCACACCGATGGACTGGGACGCCGAGCACATCCTGCTGCGCACGGTGCGCTGCGTGAGCGGCACCGTCGAGCTGATGATGAGCTGCGAGCCCGCATTCGACTATCACCGCGTCGGCTCCACCTGGGAGTACTCGGCCAACGCGTACGGCGAGGCGATCGCGCGGGCCGCCAAGCAGCCCGACGCCCACCCGACGCTGCGGCTCACCACCAACCTGCGGATCGGGCTGGAGGGCCGCGAAGCCCGTGCGCGCACCCGGATGAAGGAGGGCGACGACGTGTTCGTCGCCCTGAGCTGGACCAAGCACCCGGCGCCGCAGACCTACGACGAGGCCGCCGACAAGATGTGGCAGACCACCGAGTGCTGGCGGCAATGGATCAACATCGGCAACTTCCCCGACCATCCGTGGCGCGCCTACCTGCAGCGCAGCGCGCTGACGCTGAAGGGGCTGACGTACTCGCCCACCGGGGCGCTGCTGGCGGCCGCCACCACCTCGCTGCCGGAAACCCCGCAGGGCGAACGCAACTGGGACTACCGCTACGCCTGGGTGCGCGACTCCACGTTCGCGTTGTGGGGCCTCTACACGCTGGGACTGGACCGCGAGGCCGACGACTTCTTCGCGTTCATCGCCGACGTCTCCGGCGCCAACAGCAACGAGCGTCACCCGCTGCAGGTGATGTACGGCGTGGGCGGCGAACGCAGCCTGGTCGAAGAAGAGCTGCATCATCTGTCCGGTTATGACCACGCCCGGCCGGTGCGCATCGGCAACGGCGCCTACGACCAGGTCCAGCACGACATCTGGGGCTCCATCCTCGATTCGTTCTACCTGCACTGCAAGTCCCGTGAGCAGATCCCGGAGAGCTTGTGGCCGGTGCTCAAGAAGCAGGTGGAAGAGGCCATCAAGCACTGGCGGGAACCCGACCGGGGCATCTGGGAGGTCCGCGGCGAACCGCAACATTTCACCTCGTCGAAGGTGATGTGCTGGGTGGCGCTCGACCGCGGGGCGAAGCTGGCCGAGCGGCAGGGCGAGAAGAGCTATGCCCAGCAGTGGCGCGCCATCGCTGAGGAGATCAAGGACGACATCCTGCAACACGGGGTGGATTCCCGCGGGGTGTTCACCCAGCGCTACGGCACCGATGCGCTGGACGCCTCGCTGCTGCTGGTGGTGCTGACGCGCTTCCTGCCGCCGGACGACCCCAGGGTGCGCAACACGGTGCTGGCCATCGCCGACGAACTCACCCAGGAAGGCTTGGTGCTGCGCTACCGCGTGGAGGAAACCGACGACGGGCTGGCCGGCGAGGAAGGCACGTTCACGATCTGCTCGTTCTGGTTGGTGTCGGCGCTGGTGGAGATCGGCGAGGTGGCGCGCGCGAAACGGTTGTGCGAGCGGCTGCTGTCCTACGCCAGCCCGCTGCACCTTTACGCCGAGGAGATCGAGCCACGGACCGGCCGGCACTTGGGCAACTTCCCGCAGGCGTTCACCCACCTGGCGCTGATCAACGCGGTGGTGCACGTGATCCGCGCCGAGGAGGAAGCGGACGGCTCCGGGATGTTCCAGCCCGCCAACGCCCCGATGTAGCGGCGACCGAAGGCGCGGCCGTGGCGATCGCAAGCGCGGCCGTGGCGATCGCAAGCGCGGCCGTGGCGATCGCAAGCGCGGCCGTGGCGATCGCAAGCGCGGCGTAGCCGGGCGAAGCGGGTCGCCACCATTCGGCGTAGCCGGGCGAAGAGGGTTGCCGCCCTCGGGCACGCGGTCAGCTCAGCGCGCCGACCTTGTCTCGCATAACTTGCGCGATGTCCAGCGCGCTGGTGTTGATATCGCCCGATCCTTTTTGCGATGCGATCGGTGTGCTGCCGAAGTCGACCTCGACTTCGATGAGGCAATTGTCTCGCACACCGATGGCGCGCGCGGCGGGGATGGATGGCGAGACCAGGGCGGGCGCGCTCCACTCCGTCGAAATAGTGGCCGCGACAACGGAAGTGGCGCTTTGGACGTTACTGACTTTCACTTCCAGTGGAAGCGTTCCGCCCACGATCGGCACGGTCTTGCCGTCGCAGTCCTGCCACTGCCTGGAAAACGTCGCGAACAAGGCGTTCGCATCGGCGGCCGTAGGCAAGCCGATGGCAGCCTCTTCGACCGCGCTCACCGTCGCAGCCGGCACAGCATCGGGCCGCCACGCCTCGAGCGCAACGTCTTTCACGTTGGCGGATCGGTAGGCGGCCCCGTGCATCATCACCGCTACTCCCAGGCAATCTCCGGACCACCCCGCATCGCCGGGCAACATCTCCGGCCCCCCGAAAAGCGGGGGGGAACGCGGGTCAATCTCGACGGGCTCCTTGACCATTCGGGATAGCGCACTTTCGCCGAGCAGCACCCGCTTCAGCGTCTGCCCATGAAGGAACCGCAGAGCGAGGTTCGCCGGCGGCTGCGCTGCACCACCGACCGTGGCGGAGCAACCCGTCGCCAACATCAAGACGACGAGTGGTGTTGCCCACCAACGACTTCGGTGCCCATCGGTCCCACTCGACAACGCGGCGACAAACGCGTCCCGAGATACGCCGATGCGACGGGTGCTTCCCATCCGCGTCTCGCTCACCTCCTACCTAATCCAAATCTAGGTTCGAGGAGAGGCGAACGCCGTAGGCCACACCGCAAGCACAGCTCAACCCCAGAAAGGTCCCAGCTTGTTGCCCGGCACCGGGTCAGCTCAGCGCGCTCACCTTGTCCATCAGCGCATGTGCGAGGTCGATGGCGCTGCGGTGCACATCCCCGGTCCCCATGTCCGACGGCTTCGTCGAGCCGAAGAACGCCAGATCTACTTCGACCAGGCAGTTCCCCCGGACACCGAGGGCGCGGGCTTCGGGCCTGGGCCCGCTGGACGGCAAGCCGGGCAATTGGGTGTCGATCGAAAGGGTCGCCGCGAGAACCGAATCGGTGACCCGCACGTCGGAAATGGAGTCCAGGAAGACGATTGCGGGGCGGTCGGTGATGATGCTGGGGCGCCCGATGGTCACGGTCGTGCCGGCGCAGTCGCGCCATTGCTGTGAGAACTGCTGGAACAGCGCGGCGGCCCCGGCGGTGCCGGACAGCGCGACCACGCCCTCGGCCACACTGATCACCTTCGCCGGTCCGCGCGTGTTCCACCACGTCTCCCGCGCCGCGTTCTTGACGTCGCCGGATCGGTAGGCGTCCTTCACCATCATGGAGGTGACGCCGATGCAGTTGGCGGGCGAGACCGCCCCGAAAGCCGGCGGCAGCACCTCGGGGCCGCCGAAGCGCGCCGGAAGTTCGGCTTTGGATCCGAAGGACTGGCCGAGCAGCTTGGACAGCTCACCGTCGTCGAGGAGCACCTTCTTCACGGCCTGCCCGGTGACAGGGTGGGGCTTCAGGCCGGGCGCGGGTCGCGCGGTGCCGGCGACGGTGCAGCCGGTGGTCAGCGAGATGGCCAGCACGCAGGCCAAAAGGAACTGGAGGGGTCTCATGGGTCTCATGCGTTGAGGGCTACTTCTTGCCCTTGTCCCCCGCGGCGTCGGTGGACAACGCCGCGACGAAGGCCTCCTGCGGCACGTCCACCCGCCCGATGGTCTTCATCCGCTTCTTGCCCTCCTTCTGCTTTTCCAGCAGCTTTCGCTTGCGGGTGATGTCTCCGCCGTAGCATTTCGATAGCACGTCTTTGCGGATCGCCCGGATGTTCTCGCGCGCAATGATTTTCGATCCGATGGCCGCCTGCACCGGCACCTCGAATTGCTGGCGCGGAATAAGCTCTTTCAGCTTGGTGGTCATCTTGTTGCCATACGCCGAGGCCCCATCCTTGTGCACGATCGCGGAGAACGCGTCGACCGGCTCGCCCTGCAGCAGGATGTCGACCTTGACCAGCTGCGCCTCCTGCTCGCCGGCCTCCTCATAGTCGAGGCTGGCGTAGCCGCGGGTGCGCGACTTCAGCGAGTCGAAGAAGTCGAAGATGATCTCGCCGAGCGGCATCGTGTAGCGCAGTTCCACCCGCTCGGGTGACAGGTAGTCCATGCCGCCCAACTCGCCTCGGCGCGACTGGCACAGCTCCATGATGGTGCCGATGAACTCGCTGGGCGCAATGATGGTGGTCTTGACGACAGGCTCATACACCGTGCGCACCTTGCCTTCCGGCCAGTCCGACGGGTTGGTCACCACGATCTCGGTATTGTCCTCTTTGATCACCCGGTAAACGACGTTGGGAGACGTCGAGATCAGGTCCAGGTCGAACTCGCGCTCCAGGCGCTCGCGGGTGATCTCCATGTGCAGCAGGCCCAGGAAGCCGCACCGGAACCCGAAGCCGAGCGCCACCGACGTTTCCGGCTCGTAGGTCAGAGCCGCGTCGTTGAGCTGCAGCTTGTCCAGGGCGTCGCGCAGATCCGGGTAATCGGAACCGTCCACCGGATACAGACCTGAGTAGACCATCGGCTTGGGCTCGCGATAGCCCGTCAGCGCCTCGGTGGCGCCGTGCCGGGCCGTCGTCACCGTATCGCCGACCTTGGACTGGCGGACGTCCTTCACGCCGGTGATCAGATAGCCCACCTCGCCCACCCCCAGGCCCGCGCTGGCCTTGGGTTCGGGCGAGACGATGCCCACTTCGAGCAGCTCGTGGGTGGCGCCGGTGGACATCATCAAGATCCGCTCACGCGGGACGATCTTGCCGTCCATCACCCGGACGTAGGTCACCACGCCGCGGTAGATGTCGTAGACGGAGTCGAAGATCATCGCGCGGGTGGGCGCGTCGGCGTCGCCTTGCGGATGCGGCACCAAGCGGACCACCTCGTCGAGAAGGTGAGCCACCCCCTCGCCGGTTTTGCCGGACACCCGCAGCACGTCGTCGGGTTCACAGCCGATGATGTGGGCGAGCTCTGCCGCATAACGGTCGGGGTCGGCCGCCGGCAGGTCGATTTTGTTGAGCACCGGGATGATGGTCAAGTCCCGATCCAGGGCCAGGTACAGGTTCGCCAGCGTCTGCGCCTCGATGCCCTGGGCGGCGTCGACCAACAGCACCGCGCCCTCACAGGCTTCCAGCGCCCGCGACACCTCGTAGGTGAAATCGACGTGTCCCGGGGTGTCGATCAGGTGCAGGACGTAGTCACCGGCGACAACACCTTTTCTGCCGCCCGATACCTTCCAGGGCAACCGAACATTCTGCGCCTTGATGGTGATCCCGCGCTCCCGCTCGATGTCCATCCGGTCCAGGTACTGGGCCCGCATCGCCCGCTCGTCGACGACGCCGGTGAGCTGAAGCATCCGGTCCGCCAGCGTGGACTTGCCGTGATCGATGTGGGCGATGATGCAGAAGTTCCGAATCTGCGCCGGCGCGGTGAAGGTCTTGTCGGCGAAACTGCTGATGGGAATCTCCTGGTCTGAACACGCTTGCGGCCGCTTGAGCGCCGGCTCATTGGTATGTCCAGGGTATCTAGGCGGGGTGCCCGAGACATACTTGGACACAATCGCACCCGCGCGCCGCGCGTCTATGCTGCGAATATGGCGTCGGCCCGCAATTCCCAGTGGAAGACGTTCCAGCGGTTCGCGGAAAACCTGGTCTTCGATCGGGCCCCGCGGCTGGCCAGGCACGTGCAGAATTCGCAGACCGTGCTGCGCGAACTGCAGCAGGCCGTGAAGATCACCGCGAACGTCATCGCCGCCGCCGCGCCGCAACCGCCCGCGGTGACGGCGGGGCGCCCGGTGACCAGCACGAGCTTTCCCACCGCGCACCGGGCGCGCAAGCTGGTCTACGCCCCCAACCTCGACGGCCGGGCCGATCCCGGCGAGATCGTCTGGACGTGGGTGGTTTACGAGGACGACCCCACCCGCGGCAAGGACCGGCCCGTGCTCGTGGTCGGCCGTGACCGCCGCGTGCTACTGGGGTTGATGGTGTCCAGCCAGGAGCGCCACGCCGAGGACCGGGACTGGATCGGGATCGGTTCCGGCGCTTGGGATTACGAGGGCAGGCCTAGCTGGGTCCGGTTGGACCGGGTGCTCGACGTCCCCGAGGAGAGCATCCGCCGCGAGGGCGCAGTCCTGGACCGCGAGATCTTCGAGCTGGTGGCCGGGCGGCTGCGCGCGGACTACTCCTGGAGTTAGTCGCCCGGCGACGATGCGCGCCGTCGAATGGTCAGCCCTGCGTGATGTAGGACTGCAGCTGCTGCTGCTCGGCCTCGAGTTCTTCCATGCGGGTCTTCACCACGTCGCCGATGCTCACGATGCCGATCAGCTTCTTGCCGTCCAGGACGGGCACATGGCGCACCCGGTTCTTGGTCATCAGCACGCTCAGGGAGTCGACGGTGTCGGCTTTCGTGCAGGTGGCGACCGTGGTGGTCATGATCTTCGAGATCGGGCGCGACAGCACGCTGGCGCCATGGGTGTGCAGCTGGCGCACGACGTCGCGCTCGGAGACGATGCCGACCACGCCCTCGTCGCCGACGACCACCATGGCGCCGATGTTCTGCTCGGCAAGGCCGGCGAGCAGCTCTTTCACCGTCGCCTCGGGGTTGATGGTCACCACCGCCGCGCCCTTGTTCCGCAAGACGTCTGAAATCCGCATCAAAGGCCTCCAGCTGCTTGTGATCCGCTTCACAACAGGCTACGGCTAACTTGTGCGGCGCAAAAGCCACGACGAGAACCGGTAGCCGATCCGTGTCCATACCCTGACGTCGTCGTTCGAAACCTGGGCACTCGACCGCTCGGATCGCCCGATAAGGCCGCTGCGGAGGGCCGCGGCTTGCAAGATAGGGGCCATGATCGAGATCACGCTGCTGGGGACCGGAAGTCCGATCCCCGACCCGAACCGCGCCGGCCCGTCGACTCTGGTGCGGGCCGGGGGGCAGGTGTTTTTGGTGGACTGCGGGCGTGGGGTGTTGCAGCGCGCGGCGGCCGTGGGCGTGGGCGCCGCCGGATTGTCGGCGCTGCTGATCACCCATTTGCACAGCGACCACATCGGGGACCTCGGCGACCTTCTCATCACCCGTTGGATCAGCACCTTCGCGCCGGATCCCGCGCCGCTGCCGATCATCGGTCCGCCGGGGACCGCGGAGACGGTCGAGGCGACGTTGCAGGCGTTTCGCCACGACATCGAGTACCGGATCGCTCATCATGCGGACCTGAACGCCCCACCGGCGGTCGAGGTCCACGAATGCACCGAGGGGGCGGTGTGGGACCGCGACGGCGTGTCGATCCGGGTGGCGCCGACCGATCACCGACCGGTGGCGCCGACCATCGGGTTCCGAATCGACTACGGCACGGCGTCGGCGGTGCTCGCCGGGGACACGGTGCCCTGCGCCGGCCTCGACGAGCTGGCGGCCGGCGCCAGCGCGTTGGTGCACACCGTGATCCGCAAGGACATCGTCGGCAACATCCCGCAACAGCGGCTCCAAGACATCTGCGACTACCACTCGTCGGTCGAAGAGGCGGCGGCAACCGCGGCGCGCGCGGGCGTGGGCACCCTCGTCATGACGCACTATGTGCCGGCGCTGGTGCCGGGCCAGGAAGAGCAGTGGCGGGCGCTGGCGGCTTCGGCGTTCGACGGGCGGATCGAGCTCGGCGACGACCTGCACCGCGTCGAAATCAACACACCGTAACGGTCATTCTCCAATGTCGTTGCGCGGCAACGGCAGCAGCGCCCCGGCCAGCACCAGCCAGGACAGCGCCAACACCCGGGCCACCGGCAGGATCCCGCCCAGGTCCGGCCAGATCAACACCGCCGTCGCCACTTCGGCGAGCGCGGCGACTCCCAGGCCGGCCCAGGCCACCGGGCTCGGCAGCACACCCCGGCTCAGGCCGGATACCGCGATTCCGGCGACCAGCAGGCCCAGGGCCACGATGTGCCCCGGGCCGCCGACCAGAAACACCAGCAGATACAGCGCGCGGACCAGCGTCGTGTCCGCGGCGACTTCGGGCCGCGACAGCGGCCAGGCCAGCAACCCGCACAGCCCCAGCGCGCCGGCCGCCAAAGTGCCTCCCGGGAGCGCGATCGCGGCCGGCCCGGCAGCGCCGAGCCGGCGCAGCCGCACGCTGACCGTCGCCGCGTAGGCCGCCAACGGAACCGACGACGCGAACGTCGCAACCGCGATGACGCGCACGGCGGCCGGCTGCGCACGCACGTAGGCCGCCACCGCGGCCACCGGACCGTATGGCAACGGCATCACTCCGCCCAGGGCGACCCCGACGGCGATCCCACCGGAGAGCAGCGCGACACAGAGCACGGACAGCAGCAGCAACGTGGTGCCACCGCGGCGACGCGCAGTGTCGTTCATGACGTGAACGCTATGCCGCGCGGGCTAAGCCAGCCGGGTGACCTCCACGACGACGTCGAGATCGGTCGCCCCCTGACCGGAGTAGATGCCTTTCAGGGGAGGAACGTCCGTGTAGTCCCGGCCGGCGCCCACGCCGACGTATTGCTCGGAGATCTCAATTGCGTTGGTGGGATCGTAACTCCACCAGCCGCCCGTCCACGCCTGAATCCAGGCGTGGCTGCGCCCGTCCACGGTGTCCCCGACGACGGCGTCGTGCTTGGGGTGCAGGTAGCCCGAAACGTAGTACGCGGGAATTCCCATGGCCCGCAACAACATCAGTGACAGGTGCACGAAGTCCTGGCAGACACCCTTGCCCGCGTTCAATGCGTCCAGCCCCGACGAGTGCACGCTGGTGGTTCCCGGGAGATAGTCCAGCTCGCCGCGCACCCAGTGGGCCGCGGCGGCGACGGCCTCGGCGGGGTGGTGCGCCTTGGCGATCTTCTTGGCCACGGACGCAACCCTTTTGCTCGCCGGGGTGTGCCCGGTGGGACGAAGCAGTTCGTCGAACCGATCGATCACCGCCTCCGACTGGAGGTCAGCCCAGCCGACGTCGGTCACCGGCGGTTCCGGCTGCTCGGTCTCGACCACCGAAGACGACGTCACCGTGAGGTCGGTGTGCGGTGCGTGCAGGTCGAATGCCGTTACGGCGGTGCCCCAATAGTCGATATAGCGATAGGACCGGGTCGCGGGAATCGTCTCGATGCGGTTGAGGATGACGTTCTGCCTGGTGTTCGACCGTGGGGTCAACCGCGCTTCGTTGTAGGACGCGGTCACCGCCGACTGGTAGGCGTACCCGGTGGTGTGCACCACCCGCAGCCGCCACATCAGCCGTCCCCCTTCCTGCTGGCCAGCCGGCCGTGATCGCCGGCGTCCGACCAAGCCACCCACGGGGTGACGTGGAAGTACTGCACCGACAACGCTTCTCCGACGTCGCGGCAGGTTCGCTGCAAGCCCGCCAGGCGCGCCTCCAGGGACTCCAGCAGCACACCGGGTTGCACGAATTCCAGTTCGCTTCGGGCCTGGCCGAGCAGCCGCTGCGCCTCCCCGGTGGCTCCGATCCGGCTCTGCCGAGAATGCAGCAGTTCGTCGAGGTTGTGTTCGGCCAGCCGCAGCGAATAGAACACCGAACGCGGAAACAACCGGTCCAGCAACATGAATTCGACCACCCGGCCGGCGTCCAGTACGCCGCGGTAGGTGCGCAGGTAGGTGTCATGCGCACCCGCCGAACGCAACAGCGTCACCCACGCCGGGGACGAAGCGCTGTCTCCCACCCGTGAAAGCAACAGCCGCACCGTCATGTCCACCCGCTCGATCGCGCGGCCCAGCACCATGAAGCGGTACCCGTCGTCGCGGGACAGTGTCGAGTCGGCCAGCCCGGCGAACATTGCCGCCCGGCCCTCGACGTAGGACAGGAATTCATGGGGCCCGAGGCGTTTGGCGGCACGCTCGCGCTCGGCCAGGGCGTGGTAGGTGGTGTTGAGGCACTCCCAGATTTCGCTGGACGTCACTTCCCGCGCCGACTTCGCGTTTTCCCGCGCAGCCGTGATGGCGTCGACGATCGAGGAACCGCCCGAAGCGTTGGTGCTGAAGGCCACCAGGTCCGTCAGCGACCAGACGTCGAGGTCGTGGCTCGGGGGGTCGATGCCGAGCACCCGCAGCAGCAGCCGAGACGCCTGGTCCGGGTCAACGCTGGAATCCTCGAGCAGTTGGTGCAGCACCACGTCGAGGATGCGGGCGGTGTCGTCGGCGCGCTCGACATAGCGACCGATCCAGAACAGCGCCTCCGCGTTACGGGCCAGCATCAGCGCTTCGCCCGCCGCTGTTGTTGCTGGAGCTGCTGTTCCTGGGGTGATTCCGTGGGTTGCGTCTGGGTCTGCGCGAAACGCTGCGCGCCGTCCAGCACCGGGTCGGACATGGAGTCCGGCAGCGAGCGCACGACTTCCGCGGCGCCGAGCTCATGGTCGCCGGCCGAGGTCCGCGACGCCAGCACCCAGGTGTCCTTCGAGCCACCGCCCTGGCTCGAGTTGACCACTCGCGAGCCCTCGACCAGGGCCACCCGGGTGAGGCCGCCGGGCAACACCCAGACGTCGTCGCCGTCGTTGACCGCAAACGGCCGCAGGTCGACATACCGGGGCGCGAGGGTGTTCCCGATCTGCGTCGGGACGGTCGACAGTTCCATCATCGGCTGGGCGATCCAGCTGCGCGGATCGTCGCGAACCTTCTTGGCGACGGCGGCCAACTCTTTCTCGGAGGCTTCCGGCCCGAACACTATGCCGTAACCGCCGGACCCCTCGACCGGCTTGAGCACCAATTCGTCGATCCGGTCCAGCACCTCTTCGCGTTCGTCATCGAGCCAGCACCGGTACGTCTCGACGTTGGCCAGCAGCGGCTTCTCCCCGAGGTAGTACTCGATCATCGTCGGCACATAGGTGTAGACGAGCTTGTCGTCGCCCACACCGTTGCCGATGGCGCTGGAGACGACGACGTTGCCGGCGCGGGCGGCGTTGACCAGGCCGGCCACCCCCAGGACAGAGTCGGCACGGAACTGCAGCGGGTCCAGGAAGGCGTCGTCGATGCGCCGGTAGATGACGTCGACCTGCACCTCCCCCTCCGTGGTGCGCATGTAGACCTGGTTGTCCCGGCAGAACAGGTCGCGGCCCTCGACCAGCTCGACGCCCATCTGGCGGGCCAGCAGCGAGTGCTCGAAGTAGGCCGAGTTGTACACGCCGGGAGTGAGCACCACCACGGTCGGGTCGGCCTCGTTGGTGGCCGCAGAATTGCGCAAGGCGCGCAGCAGATGCGACGCGTAGTCGTCGACCGCACGAACCCGGTGGGTGGCGAACAGATTCGGGAAAACCCGCGCCATTGTCCGCCGGTTCTCCATGACATACGACACCCCGGAGGGCGAGCGCAGGTTGTCTTCGAGGACGCGGAAGTTGCCCTTCTCGTCGCGGATCAGGTCGATTCCCGCGACGTGGATGCGAACGCCGTTGGGCGGGACGATGCCCACCGCCTGCCGGTGGAAATGCTCGCAGGATGTGATCAGGCGGCGCGGGATGATGTCGTCGTTCAGGATCTCCTGGTCGCCGTAGATGTCGTCGAGATACAGCTCGAGCGCCTTGACGCGCTGGATGATGCCGCGCTCCAACCGGCTCCACTCGGCGGCCGAGATCACCCGCGGAACCAGGTCGAGCGGAAAAGGCCGCTCCTGACCCGACAGCGAGAACGTGATGCCCTGGTCGATGAACGCGCGCCCCAGCGCTTCGGCGCGGGCCTTCAGGTCCGAGGCATCCGACGGCGCGAGCTCGGCGTAGATGCTCTTATAGGGCGCCCGGACCGTGCCGTGGGCATCGAACATCTCGTCGAATGCCATCGAATAGACATCTGACGACGTGTTGTAGCCGCCGAAAATGCGCTCGGCACGCGCGGTGCGCACCCCCCGCCCGGTTTCCTCGAGCTGGCTCGGAAGACTCACGTGTCAGATGCTGCCTCAAATTGACGTTATAGCAGGCCACGGGTTCCCGTTTTGGGAGAAAACGTAACCGACTGATAACCTGGGCAGTCGCTGTGGTGATATCCGGCGCCCCCAACAAACGTCGAAGCGGAGAAGGAATTCAAGCGTGGCCAACATCAAGTCGCAGCAGAAGCGCAATCGCACCAACGAGCGCGCTCGACTGCGCAACAAGTCGGTGAAGTCGTCGCTTCGCACCGCCGTCCGCGCGTTCCGTGAGGCCGCCCACGCCGGCGACAAAGAGAAGGCCACCGAGCTGCTGGCGGCGACCACCCGCAAGCTGGACAAAGCGGCCAGCAAGGGCGTGATCCACAAGAATCAGGCGGCCAACAAGAAGTCGGCCCTGGCGCGCGCATTCAACAAGATCTGAGCCGCCCGCTCATCGGTTCCGGTTCGCGGCCAGCTCCGCCACCTTCCTGACCGCCGCTTCCAGCGCGTAGTCGGCGTCCGCCACGGCTCCTTTGACGTTGGCGTTGAGCGCCGCCACCACCTTCATCGCGGCCGCAACACTGTCGCGCGACCAATACCGCGCCTGCTTTTGGGCCTTCTGCACCCGCCACGGCGGCATGCCCAATTGCGACGCCAGCCGATACGGATCGCCGGACAGCGGCGCGACCCGCCCGATCGTGTGGACCGCTTCGGCCAGCGCGTCGGCGAGCACCACCAGCGGCTCGCCGCGCATCATCGCCCACCGCAGCGCCTCCGCCGCTCCCGCGACGTCGCCGGCCACCGCCTTGTCCGCGATGTCGAAACCCTTCACCTCGGCTTTGCCGCTGTGGTAGCGGCGCACCGCGGCGGCATCGACGACGCCGCCGGTGTCGGCGACCAGCTGCGAACAGGCGGCCGCCAGCTCCCGCACGTCGGAGCCGACCGCGTCCAGCATGGCGGTCACGGTGTCCTCGTCGACTTTGACCCGCAGCGCACGAAACTCTTTGCGGACGAAGTCAATTCGTTCGCTGGGCTTGGTGATCCGCGCGCACGGATGGACGATGGCGCCCAGTGACTGCAACTCGGTGGCCAGCGCCTTGGCCCGCCCGCCGCCCGAATGCACGACCACCAGCATGGTGCCCAGCGGAACGTCGGCGGCGGCGGAGGCGATCACCCCGGCCGCTTCCTTGCCCGCTTCGCCGGCGGCCTCCAGCACGACGATGCGCTCGTCACCGAAGAGCGACGGACTCAGCAACTCGGCGAGCTCGTAGGTGCTGACGTCGCCCGCCCGCATCCGGCTGACCGGAACGTCGTCGATCCCGGCCCGCTTGCGCGCCGACCGCAACACGTCGGCCACCGCCCGCTCGACCAGCAACTCCTCGTCACCCAAGACCAGGTGCAACGGCGAAACCTCGTTCACCCCACGATGGTGTCACGACGGACCGACTACGCCGCTCCTGGATCCACCAGCTCCGACAACCACCAAGCCAGCGCGCAGAGGGCAGCCGTGAACCCGCCCAACCCCACCGCGGCGCGAAACCAGCGCCGGCCGCGCAGCCTCGTGACCACCACGGCGATCAGCGCGGTCACGCCGGCGACCAGCAGCACTCCGGCCACCCCGGACGGAACGGGCAGGGTCGCCGCGGGCGCGTCGGCCGACCACTGCGCCACCCGCACCACCCACCACAGCTCGGGGCTGGTGAAACGAACCAATACCTGTGCGCCGGATGGCCACAGCACGCTAAGCACGGCCGCCGCGCTGCCGAGCACGGTGATCGGCGCGATGACCGGTGCCGCCGCGAGGTTGGCGCATACCGCCACCAGGCTGACCCGCCCGGAGATCCCGGCCACCAGCGGGGCGGTCACCACATGCGCGGCCGCGGCGATCGCCAGCGCGTCGGCCAGCGGCTTGGGGCAACCTTTGCCCGCCAGGCGGCGCGACCAGACCGGCGCGATGACGACCAACGCGGTTGTCGCGACCGCCGACAGCGCAAAGCCCACGTCGACGGCCAGCTGTGGGGCCAGCGCCAGCAAGACCAGCACCGTGGCGCAGAGCGCGGGGATGGCTTGCCGCCGCCGCGAGGACAGCAACCCCGCCAGCCCGATGGCCCCCATCACGGCGGCCCGCAGCACGCTCGCCGTCGGTTCCACGACGACGACGAACGCGATCAGCGTCACGGCGGCGAGGACGACGGCCGCCCGCGGACCGATCAGGCGCGCCGAGAACAGCACCGCCGCGCACACGATGGTCACGTTGGCGCCCGACACCGCCATCAGGTGCGTCATCCCTGCCGCGCGAAAGTCCCGGTCGGTCTCGGCGGTGACCGCCGACGTGTCACCCAAGACCAGGGCGGGCAGCATCGCCGCCTGTTCGACGGGCAACGCGCCGCGAACGGTGGCGACGAATCGGCCCCGTACCGCGTGGGCCGCCCGCTGCACGGCGCCGGCGGTGCCCAGGGCCGGGCGGCCCGACGCGTTGAGCACCGCGACGGTGAGGTCCCGGCGGCTCGGGCGGCTGACCCGCGCGGTGAACCGCAGCGGCCGGCCCACCATCAGTCCATTGCTGTCCGACTCGAAGTCTGCGGCGCGCGCGAAAACGACCACCCGGCCCGAGATCTGCGCGTCGCGCAGGCGCTGCATTGTGGCGCGAAACATAAGCCGGCCCCGACCCAACGACACCGGGCTCTCGGTGGGGGTGGCGGTCACCGGGGCGGTGGTGCCGAATGCCGCGGTGATCGGGTGGCGATCGACCGCTTCGGCGCGCATCGCGACCGCGAAGCCGAACCCCGCGCCGGTGACGCCAACCGCGACCAGCCCGGCGCTGACGGCACACAGCCGCCCGGTGTCGCCCCTCCGGCGGGCGGCGCGCCACGCCAGCGCGCCGGCGGCAACCAACGCGAGACAGCCCGCCGCGACCACCCGGCCGATCGGCCACCAGATCCCGGCGGCGGTCACCACCCAGCAGGCGAGCGCGGCCGGCACCAGGCGCGCATCGACGCGCGCCGCGCCGGATTCGACGAGGTCGGATTCCCGCACCGGTGTCAGACACGAACCAGGGCGCGCAACTTCTCCAATCGCGCCGGCCCGATGCCGTCGACGTCGGCGAGCTGGTCAACGCTGGTGAATTTGCCATTGGCCTGCCGCCAGGCCACGATCGCGGCGGCCGTGACCGGCCCGACGCCGGGCAGGGAATCCAACTCCTCCACGGTCGCGGTGTTGAGGTCGAGCACCTCACCCGCCTTCTGCTTGACCGGGCCTGCACCGGTCCGCGGTGGCGGTGGCTTCGACGTCGGTGTCGAACCGGAGGCCACCGAGCTGCCCAACGCCGCGGGCCGCCCGGGGACGGGAGCGAGCCCGACGACGATTTGCTCGCCGTCGCCGATCGGACGCGCCATGTTCAGCCCGACGGTGTCCGCCCCGTTCACCGCGCCACCCGCGGCCTGCAGCGCATCGGCGACGCGCGCCCCGGGCGCCAGGGTGATCAGCCCGGGGCTATGGACCAGGCCGACCACGCTCACCACCACCGGCCGATCGGGCCCGGCGCTGGGGCTAGCCGACGGCTTGGGGCCCGCCGTCGACGCCCTCTCGACCGGAGGCAGTTTGGCCGACATCACCGGCGCCGGCCGGTCGCGCAGCAGTGTGAACACCGTGACCAGGACGGCCAGGGCGGCCACGATCGCCAACCCGACGGCACCGGCACGCCCCGGGTCGGCCCTCAACCTGGCCATCCAACCCCGATCCGGTGACGCCTCCGGTAGCCACCGCGGCAGCAGCGAATTCTGGTCCTCGTCGACCGGTTCCGCGGGCGCCGTCGACCCCGCGCCGTCGGACTCGGCGTCCGGTTCGGCACCGAGGCGCCGCTGCAGACGCTCGGCGGGAAGTTCTGTTCGCATGCGCCGACCGTAGGTGTGCCGACCGCCGGATTGGCCTGCGTCCGACCCCGCCGCGGCCCGGACTGTGGACTAAACCGAGGCTGTGCACAACCGCTCTACGGGATGGGTCAAGATGGAACCAAGAACGCATCACCAGAACTGGGCACCCATCCGACGCTGGTAGCCACGTTCACCCCCACACGACAGGAGGTCGCCGTGCAACTGGCGCTCACACCGGAGGAAGCCGCGTTCCGCGACGAACTCCGCACCATCTACACCACCAAGATTCCGGAGGAGCTGCGCGAGCGGGTGCGCCGGGGCTCGGCGGAAGTGAACCGCGACGACATCATCACCAGCCATAAGATCCTGCACGAGCACGGTCTGGCCGTACCGAACTGGCCGGTCGAGTGGGGTGGCAAGGACTGGACGCCCACCCAACATCAGATCTGGGCCGACGAAATGCAGCTGGCGTGCGTCCCGGAGCCACTGAACTTCAACACCAAGATGGTGGGCCCGGTGATCGCCGAATTCGGTTCGGAGGAAGTCAAACAACGCTTCCTGCCGCCGACGGCCAGCCTCGACATCTGGTGGTGCCAGGGATTCTCCGAGCCCGAGGCAGGTTCGGACCTGGCGTCGTTGCGCACCACCGCGGTGCGGGACGGCGACAGCTATGTCGTCAACGGCCAGAAGACCTGGACCACGCTCGGCCAGTACGCGGACTGGATCTTCTGCCTGGTGCGCACCGACCCGCAGGCGCCCAAGCGTCAGGCCGGCATCTCGTTTCTGCTGTTCGACATGAAGACGCCGGGCATCACGCTGCGGCCCATCAAGACGATCGACGGCGGCCACGAGGTCAACGAGATCTTTTTCGAAGACGTCCGGGTGCCCGCCAATCAACTTGTGGGAGAAGAGAATAAGGGCTGGACGTACGCCAAATTCCTGCTGGGCAACGAACGCACCGGCATCGCCGGTGTCGGCCGGACCAAGGTGCGCCTCGCCGAGGTGAAGAAACACGCCGCGGCCACCGGGGTGCTCGAAGATCCCCTGTTCGCGGCGCGGCTGGCTGAGGCCGAAAATGAGCTGCTGGCATTGGAACTCACGCAGTCGCGGGTGGTCACCGACTCAGCGAACGGGCAGCCCAATCCGGCTTCGTCGGTGCTCAAATTGCGCGGCAGCCAATTGCAGCAGATCGCCACCGAGCTGCTCGTCGAGGTGGCCGGACCGGATGCGCTGCCGGCCAACGGAGAAGAGATTGCGTCTCCGGACTGGGCGCAACACAGTGCGCCGCACTACCTCAACTACCGCAAGACGTCGATCTACGGTGGCAGCAACGAGGTGCAGCGCAACATCATCGCGTCCACCATTCTGGGATTGTGAGGCAGCCATGGACTTTCAGTTGACCGACGAGCAGACCCTGCTTCGCGACACCACCCGCGAGCTGCTTTCGCGCAGCTACGACCCGGAGAGCCGCAACAAGGTCATCGGCTCCG
Source organism: Mycobacterium sp. E2733 (assembly GCF_001667585.1). GTDB lineage: Bacteria > Actinomycetota > Actinomycetes > Mycobacteriales > Mycobacteriaceae > Mycobacterium. The sequence goes on along the minus strand of NZ_LZJZ01000109.1, from coordinate 59,261 downwards.
ACCTGGGCTGGAGCCGCGAGGTGTGGAGCCAGCTCGCCGACACCGGAATCCTCGGCCTCGGCTTCGAACCGGAGGAGGCGGGCCAGATCGAGATCATGGTCGTGCTGGCCGAGGCCGGCCGCCGGTTGGCCCCCGAACCTATCCTGCACGCCGCGCTGGCGCCGGGCGCGCTGATCGCCGAGTTGGGCACCGACGCCCAGAAAGAACAGCTCGACGACGTGGCGGCCGGCCAGCGGCTGCTTGCCTTCGCCCACCTGGAACCGGGCCACCGCAAGCCGGGCGCGGACGTGGGCACCAAGGCTGTGCAGCAAGGCGATTCATGGACACTGAGCGGACGAAAGAATCCGGTGCTCGCAGGTGACTGCGCCGACACGCTGGTGGTCAGCGCCGCCCTGCCGGACGGCGGCACCGGCCTGTTCCTGGTCGAGACCGGTGCGGTCACGCGTCACCCGTACCGGACCTTCGACGGACAACGCGGCGCGCAGGTCGACTTGGACGCCACCACGGCCGAACCCCTGGGCGAAGCGGCGGACGCATCGCAGGCGATCCGCGACGCCGTCATCCGCATCCAGTCGGCGCTGTGCGCCGAAGCGGTCGGGGCGATGGAGGAAGCACTGCGGCTGACCACCGATTACCTGAAGACCCGCAAGCAGTTCGGCGTCACGCTCAACAAGTTCCAGGCGCTCACCCAGCGGGCGGCCGACATGTACGTGTCGCTGGAACTGGCGCGCAGCATGAGCCTCTACGCGTCGATGTCGATCGCCGACGGCAACCTCGACCCGGTGATCGCCTCGCGCGCCAAGCTGCAGATCGGCCGCTCAGGCAGGCACATCGCACAGGAATCGATCCAGCTGCACGGCGGAATCGGTGTGACCGCCGAATATCCGATCGCCCACTATGCGGCCCGGCTCACCGCCATCGAGCACACGCTGGGCACTTCAGGCGAACACCTGCACAATCTCGTCGACCATATCGGCGACTATGACTTGGTCCGTCTCTAGCGAATGACAGAGCTCTCCGACAGAGTCGTCGAGTTCCTGTCGACCGGCACCCGCACCGGGATGCTCGGTTACGTCGCCGCAGACGGCCGGCCGCTGGTCGCCCCGGTGTGGTTCGTGGTCGACGGGGACCAACTAGTGTTCAACACCGGCCGCAACACGTCGAAAGGCCGTGCCCTGGAACGTGATCCGCGAGTGGTGATCTGCGTCGACGATCCCCATCCGCCGTATTCGTTCGTTCAGGTGCAGGGCGTGGCCACGGTGAGTGAGGACCCGGCCGACGTACTCGACGTCGCCACCCGAACCGGCGCCAGGTATATGGGCGCCGATCGCGCCGAGGAGTTCGGCCGCCGCAACTCCGCGCCCGGCGAACTGGTGGTGCGGGTGCGCCCGACCAAGGTCGTTGCCGGTTTCGATATCAGCGACTGACGCGAGCGCCGCACATCAATCCGGCTTCGGCGCCGCAACCGATTCCGGGTTCGACTCCGACTCCGCATCGGGCAGCTGACCCACCAGATATTCGGCGAGCCCTCCGATGGTCGGATAGTCGAACACCGCCGTTGCGTTGATCGTGAACTTGCCGCCGAACTGACTGTGCAGCCGGTTGCGCAGTTCGATCGCCATCAGCGAATCCGTGCCCAGATCCAGGAACCGACTGCTCGCGGCCGGCGGTTGCGCCAACCGCAGGAAGTTCTGGACCTCGCGCTGAAGGAATTCGGTCACGAAGCCGGCGCGCTGCGGCACCGGTATCTCCATCAGCTGCTTGAGCAACTCACTGTCGCCCGCGACCTCTCCGATGGCGCTAGGCAAGACGAGGTCGAGGAGCGGTGGACGCGAACTCCCCAGCACCTTCGCGGCACGTTGCCAATTGGCCTTGATGACGGTGGCCTGGCCGGTTCCATTGGCGACGACCTCGGCGAGGGCGGCGAGCGCGGCCGACGGTTCCAGCGGAATCAGGCCCTGGGCACTGATATTGGCGGTCGCGGCCTCCGAAGACGCCATGCCGCCCTGGGCCCAGGGACCGAAGTTGATACCGGTGGCCGGCAGGCCTTGCGCGCGTCTCCGCGCGACCAGCCCGTCGAGAAACGCGTTGGCCGTCGCATAGTTGGACTGACCGGGTGAACCGAACAAGCTGGACACCGAGGATGACACCACGAAGAAGTCCAGATCGTGGTCCTTCGTCAAGCGGTCCAAATGTCTGGCGCCGAAAGCCTTGGCCATCAACGCTTTTCGGAATCTCTCCACGTTCTGCTGGGCCAGTAGCGCATCATCGAGCACGCCGGCCAGATGCACCACCCCGGCGAGCGGCGGCAACTCCGCGCGGATCCGCTCCAGCAGCTTCGCAACCTCGGACTCGTCGCCGACATCGGCCGCGAAGACGTGGACGCGGCACTTGTAGCGCTCGGCGATCTCCTCAATCAGCCGTTGTGCGTCCGCATCGGGCGCTCGCCGGCTGGTGAGCACGAGGTAACCGGCACCGAGCTGGGCCAGGTACGACGCCGTGTGCAGACCGATGGCACCGAGTCCGCCTGTGATCAGATAGCTCCGATCGGCGCGGGGCTGAAGTGGATTCGGCATCTGCAGCACGATCTTCCCGATGTGCCGGGCTTGCTGCATGCGGCGGAACGCGGTCCTCGCCTCGGTCACCGGGTAGATCTCGGCGGGCAGCGGCGTCCAGTCGCCCTTGGCCAATCCGTCCGACACCTCGGTCAGCAACCCGCGGATACGCTCGGGCTCTTGGAAGGTCACCGTGTCCAGCGCGACAATTTCATAGGCGATGTCGGGACGGGCCTCCGCCATCTGTTCAGGGGTCCAGATGTCGCGCTTGGCGATCTCGGCGAACCGGCCGTTGCGGGCAGTGGCCCGCACGGTCGCTTCGATGAAGCCCTCATTGGTCAGGCTGTTGAGCACCACGTCGACGCCTGCGCCTCCGGTGTCCGCGAGGATCTGGTCAGCGAAATCCGTTGTGCGCGAGTCGTAGACGTACTCCACACCCATTTTGCGCAGCGTCGCGCGCTTGTAGGTGCTGGCGGTGGCGAAGACGACGGCGCCGTGCTGCTGGGCCAGTTGGATGGCAGCCAGCCCGACACCGCCGCTGGCGGCGTGGATGAGCACCCGGTCACCGGGCTTCAGCTGCGACCAGTCGAACGCGAGTCGGACCGTCAGCGCGGCGGCGGGAATCGTGGCCGCGGCGACCGCACCCACTCCGTCCGGAATCGGCGCCAACAACTGGGCCGGCACGTTGAACCGGCTGGAGAAAGCACCCTGCATGAAGCCGTAGACGCGTTGGCCCACCTCGAGTCCGCTTACGCCGCTACCCAACTGCGTGACGATGCCCGCGAAGTCACCGCCGATCGGCCCCGGGTCGCCCGGGTAGAGGCCCAGCACATTGAGCACATCGCGGAAGTTGAGGCCCGCAGCCTCCACCCGGACCTGCACGTAGCCCTCGTCCGGCGGCGGCACGTCCGCCTCGGTCAGCCGCAGGTTGTCGATCGCACCGCGTTCGGTGGGTGCAAGGACGTAGTCGGTTGAACGCGGCACCGTCAAATGACCGCTGCGCGCCCATGGCAACAGCCGGGAGGCCAGCAGTTTTCCTTGTCGCAGCGCGATTTCCGGTTCGTCGAGCGGGCTGGTCAACAGGCCGGCCAGCACCGCAGCCGCCTCCCGCGATCCGTCGCAATCGACCAGCTTGCAGCGCAGCGCCGGTTCCTCGTTCATCGTGGTGCGCCCGAATCCCCACAGCGCCGCCTGCACCGGGTCGACCGGTTCGCCGGACTCGGTGGCTACCGCCCGCTCGGTGACGATCCACAGTCCGTTAGGCAGTTTCACGTCGCCGCCTTGCGCGGCGTGCACGCCGCTGAGCAGGTTGGCGATTTCGGTCTCGACGCGTGCAGCGGCGCCGGTGCTCGACTCTTCACCATTCGGTCCGGTGCTGCGCCACACGACGCCGGAGACGGGCACTCCACGCTCGTGGGCCTGTGTGAGTAACTGCCCTAAGAGCTCCGGATCGGTGGTCCGGTCGAACGGGATGCAGCCCGGCACGTTGGCGGCCAGTTCGTCGAATCCGCCGATCAGCCAGGTTCCGTTCGCGGTACCCTCAGTCGGCGCAGGCGGCGGAACCTCGTGCCAGCCAAGGGTGTAAAGCAGCCGGCTGGCATCGCCGCCGAGGCCACGAAGCAGCGCCTCGCGAGGTGCCCGCTTGACCGTGAACTCGCGAATTCCGCCCAGGTGACGGCCATCCCGATCGACGTAATCGAGATCGAAGACCTGGGTTTCGCTGTCGAGCGCGCTCTCGTGCCACCTCGCGCGGCAGTAGAACCGCCGAGGCATCTTCTCCCGCAGCGTCACCTGCCCGTACCGCAGCGGCAAGAACAGGTCGTTGATGCCCTGTTCGGCTGCGAGAAGTGCCGGGAACGCCGGGAAGGCGACTCCGGTGCACAAGTCCATCAGCACCGGATGCATCGGTTCGGTCCCAAGGTGTTCGGCGAGTTCTTCACCAACGACGATGTCGCCGATCGCCTCACCCTCACCGAGCCACAGTGACTTCAGGGAACCGGACCAGGTCGGCCCCCATGCCAACTCCAAGTCGGCGAAGGTCTCGAACAACTCCTGCGGACGCATGCGGTTCAGTCGTTCGATCGCTTCGTCGAGCGGAGCCGCCTGCTCGGACACAGGTCCGTCAGTGCTGTCGGCGACGCCGGTCACGACGCTGCCTTCAGCGTTCAAGGACCACTCGGCGCCACGTTCACCATACGGGCGACTGTGCACTTGGAACTTGGATTCACCGCCGTCCTGCAGCGGATGAAGGGTCAGCTGTACCTCGCGAGAAGTCTTCTCGGGCAGGATGATCGGCTCGTAGAAGAAGACGTCCTTTACTCGCGCCGGTGCGCCGACCGCGGCCAGCGCCATCGCTGCGTACGTCGCTCCGGGGACGACGACGGTGCCATAGATGACGTGGTCGGACAGCCACGGCTGCGATTTGACGGACAACCTGCTGGTGTAGACGGAATCCCCAGAGGCGAGGTCTTTCGCGTTACCAAGGATTCCGGATACCGACGGACCGTCGACCGAGATGCCCGCTGTCTTGGGCCAGAACCGGCGGCGCTGGAACGGATAGGTGGGCAATTCCAGTTTGCGATACGGCTGACCATGCACCGCAGCGAAATTGGGAAGATGGCCACCGACGTAGGCTGCGGCCAGGGCGTCGGCGATCTGGCGCCGGTCGCCGACGCCCTTACGTAGCGAGACGATCGCCCGCGGCGCGGCCAAATGCTCCGGCCAGACCTGCACCGCCGCCCCGGTCAGCACGGGCTGCGGGCCGATCTCCATCAACACCGAGCAGCCCAGCGCCGCCACCGTGCGCACGCTCTCGGCGAACTGTACCGGCTGCCGGGAATGCCGGCGCCAGTATTGAGCGTCGAGCGGCGTTTGGGCGGTGAGCACGGCGCCGGTGCGGTTGCAGACCAGCGGCATCCTCGGGGCGGCAAACTGCAATTGCGCTGCGTACGACTCAAATTCATCAAGCACCGGATCCAGCAGTTCCGAGTGGAAGGCGTGGCTCGTCTGCAGCCAGGTGCAGCGGATCCCCTGCTCGCCGAACGTGTCGACGATCGGTTCCAGATCTTCACCCGGACCCGAAAGCACGGTGTTGGGTCCGTTGTAGGCGGCGACCGACACCCGCGGGGATTCGCCGGCCACCTCCTCGACGCGCTTGGGATCGGCGAACACCGCCACCATCCGCCCACCTTCGGGCAGGCTGCCGAACATCCGGCCACGCTCGGCGATCAGCCGGGCGCCGTCCTCGAGACTGAACACGCCTGCCACACATGCCGCCGCGTATTGGCCCACGCTGTGCCCCAGCACCACATCGGGTTCGATCCCCCAGGACTGCCACAGCCGGGCCAGGCCCATCTCGACCGCGAAAAGCGCCGGCTGCGCATACGACGTGTGCCGCAACCTTGCTCCGGCTTCGCCGCCGGTTTCGCGATCGGTGGCGAACAGCACCTCAAGCAACGGATGCGGCAGTATGTCCCTGACCGCGTCCGCACAACATGTGACGGTTTCGGCGAAAACAGGCTCGGTGTGGAACAACTCACGGGCCATCCCCGGATACTGGCTGCCCTGGCCGGTGAACAACCATGCCGTCGTCGGGTGGTGCGTGTGCTCGCCATGAACGACACCGGGTCGCAGCCGGTTGTCGGCCAGTTCGACCAGGGCCTCGCGCGCAGCCTCAAGCGAATGCACGACCAGCGCGGCGCGATGCTCGAAGTGTGAACGGCCCGTTCCGGCGGTGAGGCATACCTCGGAGAGGTCCACATCCGGGTGGGCGCCGAGCCAGGCCTCGTAACGCCGCGCCAATGCCACCAGTGCTTCCGGTGATCGCGCGGACAGTGCCAGCACCCTCACCTGGTCAGCCTGAGCTTCCGATGCCGAGTTGGTCGCGACGTCGTCGGCGAGCTCCTCGTCGGCGGGTACAGCTCGCGCTGGGGCCTCCTCGACCAGCACGTGCGCGTTGGTGCCGGTGAATCCGAAGGAGCTCACACCGGCGCGCCGGGGCCTGCCATTGGCCTGCCACGGCAGGGCCTCATCGACAACCCGCACGGGCAACGAATCCCACGGTATGTGCGGGGAGGGCCGTTCGAAGTGCAGACTCTGCGGCAGGACCCCGTGTTGCAACGACAACACGACCTTGATCAAACCTGCTGCGCCCGAAGCCGATTCGGTGTGACCGATGTTGGTCTTCACCGACCCCACCAGCAATGGTCGGTCAGCATCACGCCCGACACCGTAGGCGGCCGCGGCCGCCTGCACCTCGATCGGGTCACCCAGCGGGGTGCCCGTCCCATGCGCCTCGAGGTAGTCGACGTCACCGCCGGCCCAACCGGCGCGCGCCAGGGCGGTTCCGATAAGCCGTTGCTGCGCACCACCGTTGGGCACCGTCAAGCCACTGGAAGCCCCGTCCTGGTTCACCGCGCTGCTGGAAATGACCGCGCATATCCGGTCGCCGTCGCGCTCGGCGTCGCCCAGCCTCTTGAGTACGAGGATTCCACAGCCTTCGCTGCGCACGTAACCGTCGGCGGAGGCGTCGAACGTCTTGCATCGCCCGACGGGGGAAAGCATCCGCGCGCGAGAGGCGGCGATGACCGTTACCGGAGAAAGCAAGACGTTCACACCGCCGGCCAACGCCATGTCGCAGTCACCGGAGCGCAAAGCCTGGACGGCCTGATGGACCGCCACCAAGGCCGAGCTGCATGCGGTATCGACTGCCATGGCCGGCCCCTCGAGCCCCAGCGCGAAGGCAACCCGACCGGAGATGGCATTGAGCGCATTGCCGGTGATGAAGTAGGGCTCGATGTTGTCGATCGACTCCGACGACAGCAGATGCGCGTACTCGTTGGCAGCCACGCCGGCGAAGATGCCGGTTCGGCTCCCCCGCAGCGCCGCCGGCGAGTACCCGGCCCTTTCGAGACCCTCCCATACGGTTTCGAGCATCAGCCGCTGCTGCGGCTCGATCCAGACGGCCTCGCGCGGCGAGATGCCGAAGAATTCGGGATCGAATCCGTCGATTTCGTCGAGGAACCCGCCGAACCGCGTGTAGGTCTTGCCCGGCGTCTCCGGATCCGGGTCGTAGAACTCATCGATGTCGAATCGGTCCTCCGGCACCTCACGGATCGCATCGACACCCTCAAACAGCAGCTCCCAGAAGGCTTCCGGGTTGGGCGCGCCGGGGAAACGGCACGACACCGCAACGACCGCGATCGGTTCATCCGTGCGCGTCGTCACCGATGATGCCGGCCGTGGGGTCGGCTTGGCCTGATCGCTGAGCTCGAGCACGTCCCCCAACAGGTAGTCGGCCACGTCGGACAACCGCGGGTGATCCATCGCCAGGGTGGCCGGAATCTGCTTGCCCACCCCTTGCTCGATGCGGCGCCGCAATTCGACGGCCATCAGCGAATCCATGCCGAGGTCGAAGAACCCGGCGTCCTCCCGTATCTCCGCGGCTTCGACGCGCGTAACCTCCGCTACCGCGTCACGCAAGTAGTCGGTGAGAAGTTTCTTGCGCTGCTGCACCGGGGCGCCGGTGAGCCGCTCCACCAACCGAGTCTTCCCGGCCGCCGTCACCGCGGGCTCAGGATCGGGCACCTCACACTCCAACTCCGTCAATAACGCGCGCCTACCCGCCTGCTGGTAGAGCGGCAAGAAGCGCGCCCAGTCGATGCGTGCCACGACACCCTGTATGGGGCCATGCGACGGAGCGGCCGCCAGGACATCAGCCAGACCCGCGAGTGCGTCGGCGGGTGACAACGTCCGGACCCCGCGCTGATCCAGCCGCGCACGAGATTCCGCGTCGGCCATGCCCGCCGACCACGGGCCGAAATTGACGCTTAAACCGGGGATGCCCTGCTCGCGCAGGCGCCAGGCCAGCCCGTCGAGGAAGGCGTTCGCCGCACCGTAGGCGGTCTGGCCGAATCCACCCCACACCGAGGCGATCGAGGACGTGCTGATGAAGAAGTCGAGCTTCAGGGCAGCCGCTGCTTCGCTCAAATGCCAAGCACCCCACACCTTCCCGGCGAAGACACGATCGACCTCGGCGTCCTCCAGGTCGCTCAGCGGGGCAATACCGATCTCGCCCGCAGCGTGGACGATGCCGGCCAGCGGCGGCAGCTCCGCCTGCACACCTGCCAGCAGGCGTGCGACGTCATGCGCATCAGCGACATCGGCAGCGACGACACGGATTTGGCAGCCGTGCTTTTCGCCCAGTGCATCGATGCGCTGTTGCGCCGCGTCACTTGACGCCCGTCGGCTGGTCAACACCAGATTCCTCGCGCCGTGTGCGGCCAGGTATCCGGCGATCTCCAGCCCGATCGCACCCAGTCCGCCGGTCACCAAATACGTTGCATCGTGGCGTAGTTGCAGCGACTTGGCGCTCGGCGGCTCAGTGCGCCGAACCAACCGGGGAACGTAGACCGCCTGACCACGCAGCGCGAGCTGGTCTTCCCTGACGGCGGTGCCGGGCGGCGTCGTGATCCGGTTGACGAGCTCAGACCATTCCTCGGCAGTGCCTGCGGCCAGGTCCGCAAGACCACCCCATACGTGCGGAAATTCCAGCGCCGCCGCGCGACCGAATCCCCAAAGGCAGCTCTGATGCGGTGCCACGGTATCCGTGTCGACGACTCGCTGTGCGCCACGAGTCACGACCCAGATGGGACTGCGGAGCTCAGCGGCGATCGCGGCGCGAAAGAGCCGCCGTGTTCCGCCAAGGATCTGATGCTGCAACCGCAACAGTGACCGCATCGATGGTGTGGTCCCGGCCTCCAGCGCCGCGACATGCACGATGCGAAGCGTCGAATCCTCTGCTGCGGCAGCGCGGAACGCGTCTGCCAGCCGATCCTGCTCTGCGTCGGACATCGGCAGCCCGACGACCCGGTGCTGGTGGTTGTGTCCAAGCAGCACGTCGGCCAATGGCTGGACCGCATCGGCATCGTCCCCGACGACGATCCAGGTGGATCCCTCGGCCCCGTCTGCGCGGGAGAGCGGAGCAGGCGATTTATCCCAGCGGATCTCGTAGCGGTCGTTCGCGATGGACCGGGTCGTGCGTTGCTGATTGTGTTGCGCTCGTTGGCCGGCGTGATCCCGGCTGCCGTTGCCGCTGTCCGCCCGATTGTCCCGGAACCAGTATTGGCGGCGCTCGAACGGGTAGGTGGGCAAGTCGAGCTTTTGCGCGTGCGGTTGCCGTAAGGCGTCGAAGTCGGGCAGGTGACCCGAAACATATGCGTCGGCGATCGCTTCGGTGATCTGCCGGTGGTCGGCAGTGTTTCGGCGCAGAGACGCGATTGCTCGCGGCGCGGTGGCCGGGTCAGGCCATGCGGCAAGGGCTGCGGCGGTGAGCACCGGCCGCGGCCCGACCTCGAGCAATACCTTGCAATGCAGCGCGGCGAGCGTGCCCACGCTCTTGGCGAATTCCACCGGTTGCCGCGCGTGACGGCGCCAATAGGCGCCATCGAGCTTCACGCTCCGGCCGAGCGCGGCACCGGAGCGATTGTCGATCAAGATCCGTTGTGGCGCTTTGAAGTCGAACCGCCCCGCATACGATTCGAATTCGTCGAGGATCGGATCCAGCAGCGCCGAGTGGAACGCGTGGCTGGTGTTCAGCCAGTCACATCGGACGCCGGTGGCCGTCAGCCGCGCTACCGCCTGCTCCAGATCCACTCCGGGCCCGGAAAGTACGGTGTTGGCGCCGTTGTAGGCCGCGACAGACAGGCTCGGAAACTCGTCGGTCAGGTGCTCGACCCGCTCGGCTGCGGTGAAGATCGCGGCCATTCGGCCGCCCGCAGTCAGACTGCCGAAGAGACGCCCGCGTTCGGCGATCAGCAACGCGCCGTCCTCGAGACCGAAGACGCCCGCCACGCACGCCGCCGAATATTGGCCGACGCTGTGGCCCAACACCACATCTGGCTCGAAACCCCACGACTGCCACAGTCGGGCTAGGCCCATCTCGACCGCAAACAACGCGGGCTGGGCGTAGGAGGTCTGTTGCAGCGTCGCTTCGCCGTCTGAGCTGTTCAGATCGAAAATGACGTCCAATAATGGTTTTTCGACGACATCAGCGACCGCAGCAGCGCATCGATTCAGCGTCTCTGCGAACACCGGCTCGGTGTCGAACAACTCCCGGGCCATCCCCGGATACTGGCTGCCTTGACCGGTGAACAGCCACGCCGTCTTCGGCGCGTCATGGCATTCCCCGCGGAACAAACCGGGCGCCGGGCGATCGTCCGCGAGCGCGCCAAGTAGCTCCATGGCAGATTCCCTCGAATTCACCACCAACGCGGCACGCTGCTCCAAGTGTGCTCGCCCCGCTCCGGCGGTGAAGCACACGTCCGCCAGGGTCGCTTCCGGGTTCGCGCTCAACCAGCTGCGATATTGATCGGCGAGCCGTACCAGCGCGGCGGGCGTCCGCGCCGAGAGCGGAAGGATGCTGAACCGTCGGTCGCCGGGCCGCTCGACCGGAACCGGAGCCGAAGGGGCCGCTTGCTCAGGGGCTTCCTCGAGAATGACGTGAGCGTTTGTCCCGGCGAACCCAAACGAGCTGATTCCTGCGATACGCGGTTGCCCGTTGCGTTCCCAGGCGGTGGCCTCCTTGACAACCTGCACCGGAAGCCGGTCCCAGGGAATGTGGGGCGACGGGTTCCGAAAGTGCAGGTGCTGCGGCAGTAGCTCGTTCTCGAGCGACAGGATGACTTTGATGACGCCGGCGATGCCCGCGGCCGCTTCCAGGTGTCCGATGTTCGTCTTCACCGAGCCCATCAGCAATGGCTGGCCGGGCTCGCGTCCGGCGCCGAGCACCGCACCCGCGGCCTGGGCCTCGATGGGGTCGCCCAGCGATGTCCCGGTGCCGTGCGCCTCCAGGTACCTGACGTCGCGAGGTTCGAGGTCGGCGCGCTTAAGCGCGTCAGCGATCACCCGTTGCTGGGCAACGCCGTTCGGCACCGTCAACCCACCCGATGCGCCGTCCTGGTTGATCGCGCTGCCGCGGATCACGGCCCGAATCCGGTCACCGTCGCGAATCGCGTCCTCGAGACGCTTGATCACGATGACGCCGCACCCCTCGCCGCGCACATAGCCGTCCGCGGCCGCGTCGAACGTCTTGCACCGGCCGTCCGGCGCGAGCATCTGCGCGCTGGAGAAGGTGATCATGGTTGCCGGGGTGAGCAGGACGTTAGCGCCGCCGGCCAGCGCGAGGTCGCATTCCCCTAAGCGCAGCGCTTGACACGCCTGATGGATTGCCACCAGCGACGAGCTGCACGCCGTGTCCACGGCGACCGCGGGGCCCTGCAGCCCCAACCGGTAGCTGATCCTGCCCGCGGCTGCGGCATTCGACGTCCCGATGGCCATGTAGGCCTCGATCTCGGGGTAAGTCAGCTCGTCGGATGCCATTCCGAGGTAGTCGTGCGTGGCCAAGCCGACGAAGACACCGGTGTTGGTGTTAGCCAGAGCCGTGGGCGCGATACCCGAATGCTCCACCGCGCGCCATGCCATCTCCAACAAGATCCGGTGCTGCGGGTCCATCAACCTGACCTCGCGCGCCGACATACCGAAAAACGGCGCATCGAACCCCGTTACGTCATCGACAAAACCCGCACGACGGGTCACGACCTTGCCCGGCGCCCCCGGTTCCGGATCGAAGAATTCGTCGACATCCCACCGGTCCTGCGGCACCTCCGCTATCGCATCCCGACCTTGCCGCAACACATCCCAGAATTCGTCCGCATCCGCGGCACCGGGAAAGCGCGCCGCGTAGCCGATGACCGCAAAACCTGATGACGGCTCCTTCAGACCTTCGGCAGATGCCATGCGCTTGTCCTCCTTGGCGGTCATGATGCGTCCCAGCGGGAAACCGGTTGCGCGCCCGAAGATCATCTCCGAAGACCAGCACTGCAGATGCAGGCCCGCGCCGCGCAGCGACAGCCCGCGCGGCTGCCGCCCTGCGTCCCTCCCGGCCGTTCGATCGAACAACGGCCCACCGGATCCGTCAGCGAGTGTAGGTGTTCCGCGCATATTCGCGACGGTGATCGCCGAAACGGTTATCTTGGTGTCGCCAACGTGGTCGGACTGAGCCGTTCAAACCGAGGAGGACGTAGTCTTGCGCATCGGGAAGATTACGATCGGCTCACTCGATGATTGGACGTTGACCCCGGGCTCGGTCACCTCATGGCACCCAACGGCTGCGGCCAGCGAAAAGGTCCGACAAGCGCCGGTCAGTTCCGTCCCGGTCAGCTACATGCAGGGCCAACATCTTCGTAACTACTGTGAACGGGCGGCCGCGGGGCTGAATTTTTCCCGGCAGATCATCGCTACCTGTGAAGTACCCGGGACGTGCGATGTCTCTGCCATGGACCACGCCGTCAACACGTACCTGCGTCGACATGACACGTTCCGCAGTTGGTTCGAGCACACCGGCAGCGGAGAGTTCGTCAGGCATACGACGAGCGATCCTGCTGATATCGAATTCGCGCCGGTCGATTTCGGCCAGATGACGGTTGACGAAATACGCGCTCATGTCGTGGGCATACCGAATCCACTGGAGTGGGGCTGCTTCACGTTCGGGATTATCCAGAGCGAGAACCATTTCACCTTCTTCGCCGCCATGGATCATGTGCACGGGGACGCGACATTGATCGGCACCACGATGATGGAGGCCAATGGAATGTATACGGCGTTGAGCGGAGGCGGTGAGCCCCTCGCTCTTCCCGATGCCGGCAGCTTCGACGACTTCTGCAGCCGCGAACGCGAGTATACGTCAACCTTGACCCTGGATTCGCCCGAGGTGGGCGCGTGGATTGAATTCGCGGAGAACAACAATGGCCGTTTCCCTGAATTCCCACTCCCATTGGGTAACCCGTTGGAGTCGAGCAGCAGTGCGATGGCCTCCGAACTCCTGATGGGCCCAGCACAGACGGAGCGATTCGAAACAGCCTGCATGGCGGCCGGCGCACGCTTCGTCGGCGGCTTGTTCGCGTGCTTCGCCCTGCTCGAGCATGAGTTCACGGGCGCGCTCACGTATTACGGGCTTACGCCCAGGGACTCCCGGACGGGCGCCGACAATTTCATGACACAGGGTTGGTTTACCGGCCTGATTCCGATCACCGTGCCCATAGCTGCGGCCTCGTTCGGCGATGCCGCGTGGGCGGCGCAGACATCTTTCGATTCAAGTCTGGACATGGCGAAGGTGCCCTACTACCGCGTATTGGAATTAGCGCCGTGGTTGAGCTGGCCACAGCCGAACTTTCCGGTCTCGAACTTCTTCCACGGCGGCGCCGCTCCACTCAACGCTATTCTCGCCGCAGCCGACTTGGGCCTAGCGGACAATATCGGAATCTATCCCGACGGCCGCTATTCATACCAACTGACTATTTACATATTCCGGTACGGCGAGGGCACGGTCATGGCGATCATGCATCCCGACAACCCGGTCGCCCAGAAATCGGTTTGCCGTTACATGGCGGCTATGAGGTCGGTGTGCGCGCGGGTCGCCGATAGCGGGCACTGGGGACGCGTCGCGTAGCGTGGAGCCACTCGATGGCTAGGGCCTATCTCGAAGTGCGAATTCCGGTCGGGCACACGACGAATTCGGGCGGCTGGACACAGCGTCGGCGAGCGTCGCCGGCGGGCGCACACGACTGCGCCGACCGGGAGCGAGGGCGATATGCGACGGTTGGCTGATTTCGTGGTGCGGTGGCCGTGGGTGGTCGTCGGGCTCTGGGTCGCGATTGCGGCCGCGCTTCCACTGACATTGCCATCCCTGGGCGAGATGGCGCAGAAGCATCCGCTCGCTATTTTGCCCAGCGATGCACCGTCGAGCGTCACCGCCCGAAAGATGACGCAGGCGTTTGACGAATCGGGCTCAGAAGACCTTCTATTGGTGGTTCTGACCGACGACAAGGGGCTTGGGCCCGCCGACGAAGCCACTTACCGCAAGCTGGTGGGCGCGTTGCACCAGGACACGCGAGACGTTTTGATGGTGCAGGATTTCGTCAGCAGCCCGCCCCTGCGCTCGGTCGTGACCAGCAAGGATCACAAAGCTTGGGTGCTGCCGGTCGGCGTTGCCGGCGAGTTGGGCACCCCACAGTCGTACGCCGCTTTCAATCGCATCGGCGACATCGTCAAGCGCGCGGTCGCGGGAACGTCCCTGACGGCAAACCTCACCGGCCCCGCGGCAACCGTCGCCGACCTCACGGTCGCGGGCGATCGGGATCGGCTTCCGATCGAGCTGGCGATCGGCGTCCTGGTGCTCATCGTCCTGTTGGTGATCTACCGCAGCGCGGTCACCATGCTGCTACCGCTGCTGACGATCGGGACATCCCTGGTGATCGCGCAGGCGATGGTAGCGGGCTACTCCCAATTGACTGGCTCGGGCGTCTCGAACCAATCCATCGTCTTTCTGAGCGCCATAATGGCTGGCGCCGGGACGGATTACGCGGTCTTTCTCATCAGCCGCTATCACGACTGTTTGCGGTCAGGCGCGGATTCCGAGCAGGCGGTCAAGGGCGCGATGATCTCCATCGGAAAAGTGATCGGCGCATCCGCGGCCACCGTGGGAATCACTTTTCTGCTCATCAGCTTCGCCCGGATGGGCGTGTTCAAAACCGTGGGGGCGTCGTCGGCGATCGGGATCGGCGTCGCATTCCTGGCCGCGGTGACGTTGCTGCCGGCAATTCTCGTGCTCGCGGGGCCACGCGGGTGGGTCAAGCCACGACGCGAACTCACCGCCCGGTTCTGGAGGCGGTCGGGAATACGCATCGTGCGTCGGCCCAAGGTCAATCTGCTTGCCAGTGTGCTCGTGTTGATCCTCCTGGCCAGCTGCGCCGGCCTGGTGCGCTACAACTACGACGATCGCAAGGCCCTGCGGTCGTCCGCTCCGAGCTCCATCGGATATGCCGCGCTGGATCGTCATTTTCCGGTGAATCAGTCCATCCCCGAATACATCCTCGTCCAATCGCCGCATGACCTTCGCACACCGAAGGCCCTTGCGGACTTGGAACAGATGGCGGACCGAGTCAGCCAATTGCCGAATATCGCCGCGGTCAGCGGCATCACGCGCCCCACCGGAAACGTGCCGGAACAATTCAGGGCCACCTATCAGGCGGGCGCGATCGGCACCCTGCTGGCCGACGGGTCCACCCAGATCAACGATCACGCAGGCGACCTCAACCGGCTGGTCACCGGGGCCGGCACCCTGGCCGACAGCCTCGGCGACGTCCGCGGCCAGGTCAGCCAGCTCGCTACCAGCCTGGAGGAACTGCAAAGTGCCTTCTCGTCGGCGAAAAGCCAGTACAGCGGTGACGCTCTGGTTAACCAGGTGGACATCGCGGCCCAGCTCGTCGACCACGTCAACTCGCTCAGCAATGCGATGGGCTGGAATTTCTCGGCCGCCAAGAACATGTTCGCCTGGATAGGCCCGGTACTGACGGCGCTGCAGGGTAGCCCGATCTGCGATGCCGATCAATCGTGCAGCGCCACCCGGGGGACCTTCGAGCAGCTGGTCGGCTCGCGTGATCAGGCAGACCTCGACGCGATCAACGACTTGGCCCACCAACTGCAGGAGTACCAGGACAAGCGGACCCTGAAAGCGTCGACGGATCGCGTGCGTGCTGCATTGGGAAAGCTCACCAAGGTGATGCACTCCATGGGGATGGACAAACCCGGTGGCTTGCAGGCGAATCTGAACAGCGTGCAAGATGGCGCCGACCGACTGGCCGGCGGGAGCCGGCAAGTGGCCGATGCCGTGGCTCAACTCGTCGACCAAGTCAAACAGCTCGGTGCCGGGCTCAATGAGTCAGCGGCGTTCCTGTTATCGCTGAAACGGGACGCGGCGCAACCGGCAATGGCCGGCTTCAACATCCCGCCTCAGCTGCTGCATTTAGCGGAATTTCAGAAGGCGGCCAAGGTTTTCATTTCACCGGACGGGCACTCGGTGCGGTATTTGGTTCAAACCAAACTCAATCCCTTCAGCACCGAAGCCATGGACCAGGTCAACGCGATCACCGCGGCCGCTCGGGGAGCACAACCGAATACCGCGTTGCAGGACGCCGCCGTATCGATGGCCGGATACACCGTGGGTCTGAAGGACACCCGCGACTACTACCAACATGACATCCGGTTCATCATCGCCGTGACCCTGATCGTCGTGCTGCTGACGTTGATCGCGCTGCTGCGCGCGATTGTCGCGCCGCTGTACCTGGTTGCTTCGGTGGTCATTTCGTACTTGTCGGCGGTGGGCATCGGCGTGCTGGTGTTTCAGTACCTTCTCGGCCAGCAATTACATTGGAGCGTGCCCCCGCTCGCTTTCGTGGTGTTGGTCGCGGTCGGAGCCGACTACAACATGCTGCTCGTCTCGCGAATGCGCGACGAATCGCCAAACAGCATGCGTTACGGCATCATTCGCACCCTGAGTTCCACGGGCGGTGTGATCACCGCGGCAGGCCTGATCTTCGCCGCCTCGATGTGCGGCCTGTTGTTCTCCAGCATCGGCACCGTAGTCCAGGGTGGTTTCGTGATCGGTGCCGGAATTTTGCTGGATACCTTCTTGGTGCGCACCATCACCGTTCCCGCCGTCGCCGCGCTGGTCGGATCGGCGAACTGGTGGCCGTCACGAGCGGGCCTGCGGCGGCCACCGGTCCGACGCGCCGAGCCGCAAACCAGTTAGCGCGCGCACATGAGGTGTGTGACACTACGAGACGAATCCGAGCGAGCAGGATTAGGGATGAAGCAACTACTAGCACAAGTCACGACGCTGGTAACCGTTGGCGCGACAGGGTTTTTCGGCGTCGGAACCGCATCTGCGGACGACACGCCGATTGGCGGGCCGCC
This sequence comes from Mycobacterium sp. E2733, assembly GCF_001667585.1. Lineage (GTDB taxonomy): Bacteria > Actinomycetota > Actinomycetes > Mycobacteriales > Mycobacteriaceae > Mycobacterium. The sequence goes on along the minus strand of NZ_LZJZ01000109.1, from coordinate 41,895 downwards.
GACCCCAGGGGCCCCAGGCGACCAGACCGCCTTCGCCCTCGGAGGGGCTCACGTTCTGGGCATCCCCTACGACGAATACATTCGCCAGGAGGGCGCCCAATGGTTCCCCGGCCAGCAGCGCGAAATCGTCCGCTACCCGGCGGGCCAGGTTCAGGGCCACGTCCTGGAGCGACTCTTCCCGGGCATCGGCAAAGTCGGCGATGAGTTGTTCCCCGGCCTCGGCCTCGACGGCCCCAGCGTGGGCGAATCGGTCGACGAGGGAGTGAACAACCTCGATGCCGCGATCCGCACCGGTCGCCCCGGTACGGCGATCGGACTGTCCGAAGGCGGGTTCGTGGTCGACGGCGAACAGGCGCGGCTGGCGAATGACCCGACCGCTCCGCCGCGGGACAAACTGAACTTCGCCACATTCGGCGACCCGATCGGGCGCCACGCCTTCGGCCAGAGCTTCCTGACCGCAATGTTCGGAGTCGGCAGCGTTGTTCCCGCGCTCGACTACACCATGCCGCCACCGTATGAGAGCCAATACGACACAAACCGGTTCGTGGCTGCGTACGACTCGATCGCGGACTTCCCCGACCGGCCGGACAACATGTTCGCGCTCGCCAACACCCTCCTGGGTCTCGCCACGGGTCACACCGCGGTGGCCTTCACCAACCCGAGCATGGTGCCGCCGCAGAACGTCCGGACGACGATCAACTCCCGGGGCGCGAAAGACACCACGATCATGGTCCCGGAACAGCACCTTCCGCTGGTCATGCCGCTGAAATACATTGGGATTCCGGAGGACACGCTGAACAAGCTGGACGCAATCCTGATTCCCCGGGTGAACGCGGGCTACGCGCGAAACGACGACCCGGCGACCGCTCCGGTTCAGGTGGACCCGGTGCACGGCTTCGATCCAGCGGAAGTCACTGCGCCGGCCAACCAGGCGACCTTCGGCGGCGGCGCCGACCCGTTTTCCCAAATTCTCAGCGGTGCCACATCCGTGTTGTCCCATGGCGCCGGCTGACAACGCGCCTATGTCTCAATCGACGATTCTCTCCATGTTGCACGGACGTGCCAGCATGCGGCCTCACGAGGTGGCGTACACCTTTACCCACTACGAGGACGACTGGGCGGGTGTTCCCGAGAGCCTCACATGGTCGCAACTGGCCCGTCGAACGCTCAATGTGGCGCGCGAACTCGGCCCGCACGGGTCGGTCGGAGACAGGGCGGTAATCCTGGCCCCCCAGGGCCTCGAATACATCGCGGCGTTCCTGGGATCCATGCAGGCCGGGCTCATCGCGGTTCCGCTCCCGCTGCCGCATCGGGGTTCTAGTCATGAGCGGGTAACTGCGGTCCTTGCCGACACGTCGCCCTCGGTTATCCTCACCACGTCCGAGGTTGCGGAAGACGTCGCCGAATACGTCGATCACGCACGCATGAAGGACGTACCTAAGATCGTCGAAATCGATTCGATGAATCTGGACGTCGACGGCGGAACAAGCGTCCCGACGGCTGATTTGCCCAGCGTCGCGTATTTGCAGTACAGCTCGGGCTCGACCCGCACTCCTACCGGCGTGACTATCTCGCACCGTAATCTTCAGGTGAATTTCGAGCAGCTGATGCGGAGCTTCTTCGCGAAATCGCACGCCAAGGCCCCAACAAACGCCACGATGGTGTCGTGGTTGCCGTTCTACCATGACATGGGTTTGGTGCTGGGGGTGTGCGCGCCGATCCTGGGCGGCTATCGAGGCGAGCTGATGAGTCCGGTTGCATTCCTAGAAAGGCCGGCCAGATGGATGCGCTCTCTGGCCGAGAATCCGTCTTCTTGGTCGGCGGCGCCCAACTTCGCCTTTGACTTGGCGGCACGCAAAACAAGTGACAGGGACCTCGCCGGGCTCGACCTCTCCGGCGTCCTGGGCATCATCAGCGGTGCCGAACGGGTCGAGCCGGCGACTTTGAATCGGTTCGTCGACCGATTTGCTCACTTCAATTTTCGGGACCACATGCTGCGACCTTCATATGGCTTGGCCGAGGCAACCGTCTTCGTGGCGAACGGCACATGGGGTGACTCATCGACTGTTCATTTCGAACTCGACGAGCTGTCCGCGGGTCGAGCGCAGCGGTGTGCGGGGGCGGGCGCTGCGCTGGTGAAGTACACGGTGCCGCAATCACCCACGCTGCGAATCGTCGACTGCGAAACGAACCGCGAGCGCCCGCAGGGGTTGGTGGGCGAGATCTGGGTACATGGCGCCAATGTGGCCGAGGGCTACTGGCGCAAACCGCCGGAGGAACAGGGCTGCTTCGGCGCAATGCTCGTCGACCCATCCCCGGGTACGCCCGACGGACCCTGGCTGAGAACGGGCGACCTGGGTTTCGTCTACTCCGGTGAGCTGTTCATTGTTGGCCGCATCAAGGATCTGCTCATCATCCGCGGGCGCAATCACTACCCCGAAGACATCGAGGCGACGGTCCACGAGATCACGGGCGGCCGGGTCGCGGCGATTTCGGTTCCGGTGAACAGCACCGAAAAGCTCGTCACCGTTATCGAAGTCAAGAAGCGCGGTGATTCCGACGAGGAGGCGATGCGCTGGTTCACCTCCGTCAGAGCCGACGTCACCTCCGCGATTTCCAATGCGCACGGTGTGAATGTCGGGGACCTCGTCCTGGTTCCACCTGGGTCAATTCCCACCACCACGAGCGGCAAGATCCGGCGGGCGGCCTGTGTCGAGCAGTACAGCCAGCACCAATTCGCCCGGTTGGACGCCTAGGCCCGGCCGCGTAGAGTTTCCGCTGCTGGCCTATCTGCTGGCGCCCCAGGCAACCGGCGCCTCGGTGGCGGCGCTGCACAACTGGATTCGATCGCGTCGCCGGCTTGACGTTGCGGTCCTCGTGGCCGCGGTGGGCTGTGCGTTCCTCGCGCTTGGCATGGCCGGGCTTTGACCCATTCTCAAAACGCCGCGCCGCCGCCGACTAATAATGAGTCCAACCCGCAGCGGCAAAGGAGCCAGGATGAGCACTACCAGCATCGACCGTCCCTTACGCGTGATCCAGTGGACGACCGGGAACATCGGGCGACGTTCGCTGCGCGCCATCATCGGCAGGCCGGACATGGAGCTGGTCGGGGTGTACGCGCACGGGGCGGACAAGGTCGGCGTGGATGCCGCCGACCTGGCCGGGTGGCCGGAACCGACCGGCGTGCACGCGACGAATGACATCGACGCGTTGCTTGCCTTAGGCGCCGACGCGTGCTGCTATAACCCGTTGTGGCCCAACATCGATGAGTTGGTGCGCTTGCTGGAAACGGGTGTCAATGTGTGCTCCAGCGCGGCTTGGATCACGGGCGGCAAGCAGACACCCGAGGACCGCGAACGCATCGTGGATGCTTGCAAACGAGGCGATTCGACGATCTTCGGCAGCGGGGCGCACCCGGGCATGACGAACATGGTGGGCATGGTGCTCAGCGGCGCGTGCGAACGCGTGGACGAAATCCGCATCACCGAGTCGGTGGATTGCTCGACCTACGAATCAGCGGAAACGCAAACGGCGATGGGCTTCTCGCAGGATCCCGATACGCCGGGGTTGGCGGAAAGCGTGCGACGCGAAAGCGAGGTCTTCGCCGAATCGGCCGCGATGATGGCCGACGCGATCGGGGCGAAGCTGGACCGGATGACCTTCGACGTGACCTTCACCGCGGCCACCGGGGATTCGGATCTGGGCTTCATGAAGATCCCCGCGGGAACGGTCGGCAGTGTCTACGGCTACCACCGAGGCTGGCAGGGGGACCGCAACGTGGTCAGCGTCGGGTTCAACTGGACCATGGGCGATCACGTCGTGCCCCCCAAACCGCTGGAGCACGGACACGTCATCCAGGTGTACGGGCTGCCCAACATGCGCACCGTCCTACATTGCCTGGCGCCGAAGGATTGGACCGAGCCCGGATTCATGGGACTGGGAATGATCTACACGGCAATGCCGGTTACCAATGCGGTCCCGGCTGTGGTGGCTGCCGAGCCCGGGATCGTGACGCTTGCCGATTTGCCGCCGGTCACCGGCCGGGTGGCCCGGTAAGCGGTGGGAACCATATGCGGTTCGCCACATCGGAGGCCCCCGGAGGAACGCTTGCGTGCACTAAGGTTTAGAGTGCTTAGCTGAGCAAATGGTCGAGAGACAGCGGCGTCGTCGACGACGTAGGCGAGCTTTGCGGCAGCGCCGGGGTGGCGGTTATGCGGAAGGCGGTCAGGTGTGGCTAGTCCAGACTCAGGTCCACGTAGCGGCACCGTAACCCGCGTGCTCAAACGGGCGTGGATACCGCTGCTTCTGGTGGTGGTCTTGGCTGTTTCGGCGTTGATCGTGTCCCGGCTCCACAAGATTTTCGGCTCGCAGGATCTCAACGCGAACGCCGGCAAGGGGATCGAAATCGTGCAGTTCAACCCGAAGGTCGTGGTCTACGACATCACCGGGCCGCCCGGGGCCACCGCCAACATCAACTACTGGGACGAGAACGCCAACACCCATCAGGTGAACGCGGCGCCGCTGCCGTGGTCGACCACCATCTCGACGACCTTGCCGTCGGTCAGCGCCAACATCATGGCGCAAAGCGACAGCGGTGAGATCAGCTGCAAGATCACCGTGGACGGCGTCGTCCGCGAACAGCGGAGTTCCGACGGCCACAACGCGCAGACCTTCTGCCTGGTGAAGTCCGCATGAGCAACGCGAGCAACAAGACCCAACGGGATGTGAGCGCGGCCGACACCGGCCCGATCAACGTCAAGGGCCTGTCCAAGGCCGAGCGGGGCCACCGCCCGTACCTGCCGCATGCGATCCGCATCTTTGCGGTGCCGATCATTTTGGTTTGGTTGTTCGTGACGGTCCTGGTGAATGTCATCGTTCCGACACTGGAAAAAGTTGGTGAGGCCCACTCGGCGCCGATGACACCGCTGGACGCGCCGTCGATGAAGGCGATGATGCGCCTGGGCCACAATTTCCACGAATTCGACTCCAACAGCACGGTGATGATCGTGTTGGAGGGCCAGCAACCGCTCGGCCCCGACGCGCACCAGTACTACGACAAGCTGATTCGGCAACTCCGCCAGGATCCCAAGCACATTCAGCACATTCAGGACTTCTGGGGCGACCGGCTGACGGCGGCGGGTGCGCAGAGCGCCGACGCCAAGAGCGCCTATGTGCAGGTGAACCTCGCCGGTAACCAGGGCACGACGCTGGCCAACGAGTCGGTGGATTCCGTCCGCAAGGTGATCGAGGAGAACAAGGCGCCACCCGGCGTGAAGGCCTACGTCACGGGCCCTGCCGCGCTGTCCGACGATATGCACATCATCGGTAACGCCAGCCTGGCCAAGATCACGCTGTTCACCTTGGGCGCCATCGCGATCATGTTGCTGCTGGTCTACCGGTCCATCGTCACCACGCTGGTGCAGCTGTTCATGACCTTTGTCGCGCTGGCGTGTTCGCGGGGGGTCGTCGCGGTTCTCGCGTACCACAACGCATTCGGGCTCACCACCTTCGCCGCCAACATCCTCACCATGTTGGCGATCGCCGCGGGTACGGACTACGGCATCTTCCTCATCGGGCGCTATCAGGAGGCGCTGGCCGCAGGCGAAGACCGAGAAACCGCGTACTACACCACATTCAAGGGTGTCGCCCCGGTCGTCTTGGGGTCGGGCCTGACGATTGCGGGCGCGACCTATTGCCTCAGTTTTTCGCGGCTACCGTGGTTCAACACCATGGGGGCGCCCGTGGCGATCGGCATGATCGTCGTGGTGCTGGCCGGCGTCACGCTGGGGCCCGCGGTGGTGTTCGTCGGCAGCCGCTTCCACTTGTTCGAGAGGCAGGCCAAGCGTGGCCGGCTGTGGCGCCGGGTGGGTACCGCCGTAGTACGTTGGCCGGCACCGGTTTTGGCCGTGAGCGCCGCGGTCGTGCTGGTCGGCATGATTGCCCTGCCGAGCTTCCACACGAGCTACAACGACCGCCATTACCTGCCATTGTCCGCTCCGTCCAATCAAGGACAGGAGGCCGCGAACCGGCATTTCTCCGAGGCACGGATGAACCCCGACCTGTTGATGGTCGAATCCGACCACGACATGCGAAACCCGGCCGACATGCTGGTGCTGGACCGGGTGGCCAAAAACGAGATGCGCACGCTGGGCATCGCGATGGTCCAGGACATCACCCGGCCGCTGGGCATTCCGATCCAGCACAGCTCGATACCGTTCCAGAACAGCGTCCAGAGTCAGACGACGATGCAGAACATGAGCTTCCTCAAGGAACGCATCGCCGACATCCTCCGGATGGCCGACGACCTGCAGACCCAGATCGAAACCACGCAACGCCAATACGAGGTGTCGCTAGACCTGGCCAACGCCGCCGACGACAGCGCGAAGACGACCGCGGTGACGTCGCAGATCACCGACACCCTGCGTGACCACATCGCGGATTTCGACGACACCTTCCGGCCGATACGCAGCATCTTCTACTGGGAGCGGCACTGCTACGACATTCCCGTGTGCATCGGGTTGCGGTCCCTGTTCGACACGTTCGACGGGTTCGACCAACTCGCCGAGCAGTTCCACTATCTGACGGCCGATATCGAGCACACCGCCAAGGCCACCCATGACCTGAATGCGCTGTTTCCCACGCTGATCACCACGCTGAAGACCACCAGGGGCATCACGCTGACCCTGTATCAGACGTTCAAGGCGATGATCGACCAGATGGAGGCGATGAGCAACACCGGGATCGTGATGGGGCAAAGCTTCGACGCATCGAAGAACGACGACTTCTTCTACCTGCCGCCCGAGGCCTTCGACAACCCCGACTTCCAGACCGGCCTTCGGATGTTCTTGTCGCCGGACGGTAAATCGGCGCGGTTCTTCATCACGCATCAGGGCGATCCGATGTCGCCCGAGGGCATTGCGCAAGTCGACGCCGAACGCACCGCCGCGCAGGAGGGTCTCAAGCAATCGTCGCTGTCCGACGCCCGGGTCTATCTGGGCGGAACCGCCGCGACGTTCAAGGACATGGCCGACGGCGAGAAGTACGACCTGATGATCGCCGTGGTGTCCGCGCTGACGCTGATCTTCATGATCATGCTGCTGCTCACTCGAAGCGTGGTGGCGGCGCTGGTGATCGTCGGCACCGCGGCCAGCTCGATCGCGGCGTCGTTCGGCCTGTCCGTGCTGATTTGGCAGGACCTGTTCGGCATCAGAATCCACTGGATCGTGATGGCGCTGTCCGTGATCATCCTGCTGGCCGTCGGATCCGACTACAACCTGCTGCTGGTGTCCCGGTTCAAAGAAGAGATCCATGCCGGCCTCAAAACGGGGATCATCCGGTCGATGGCGGGTACCGGCGGGGTGGTGACGGCGGCGGGTCTGGTGTTCGCGTTCACCATGGCGGCCATGTTGGGCAGTGACCTGCGGGTGCTGGGGCAGTTCGGTTCGACGGTGTGCATCGGTCTGCTGCTCGACACGCTGGTCGTGCGCACGTTGCTGATGCCGTCGATCGCGACGCTGCTGGGCCGCTGGTTCTGGTGGCCGCAGGTGGTGCATCCACGGGGCGACAACGCGCGGCGGTCGGTGGCGGCGGCCTCCGCCTAAGGCGTCGGCAGCTGCACGACGACCGCGACGGCTCCTGCGCCGACATGCAACGCCAGCACCGGCCCCAACGGGGTGATGATCGCCGGCTCGCAGGCCGGTAGTCTGCGCGCCAGCTCCGCCGCCACTTCCTTCGCGCCGTCCGGGTTGGCGACGTGATGCACCGCCAGCGCGGCGGGACTGTCGCCGGCGGCGTCGCAGACCCGGTCGATCATCGCCTCCGTTGCGTGGGTGACGGTGCGCACCCGTTGGGCCAGAACGAGTTTGCCGTCGTCGATGCGCAGCAGCGGCTTGAGCGCCAGCGCTGTGCCCAGCCATGCCTTGGCGCCGCCGATCCGTCCGCTGCGGCGCAGGTTGTCCAGGCGGTGCACCACCATGAACGCGTGGCTGTGCCGTGCCGCCGCCTTTGCCGCGTCGGCGACGGCGTCGAGGTCGCCGCCGCCGGCCGCGGCCCGCGCGGCGGCCAACGCAATAAAGCCCGTGCCCATCGCGGTCGACCTCGAGTCGACGACCCGCACGTGGGCGTCCAGGTCGGCGGCGGTCCGTTCGGCGGCGCCGCAGGTGCCCGACAGCGCGGATGAAAGGTGCACCGCCACCACGCCATCACCGGCGCTGTCGGCCAATGCCTGCTGGTAGGCGTCGGCCAGTTCGGCCGGCGTGGCAGCCGCCGTGGTGGCGTGACGCTTGTAGATGTCTTCGGGGATCTCGTCCACACCGTCGCGCAAGTCCACGCCGTCGAGCAGGATGTGCAGCGGCACAACGCGTATCGCCCACTGCTCCAGCAGGTCGGCCGGCAAGCGCGCCGACGCGTCGGTCACCACCACGACGGTCACGAGCGTGGCTTGTCGGTCGACACGCCGGTTTGATTGCGCGGGTCTCCCCCGCAAGCGGGTGGGGGTCCCTCCCTCTGGGGGCGTGCCCCCACCTCATCACGCTGCGCGTCCCCCGCAAGCGGGTGGTGCCCCCACTGCATCGTCACCACGCCGGCTTCGGCCAGGGCCTTCAGCATCAGCTCGGCAACCGCCTCGTGGGCTTCGAAATTCCAGTGAATGCCGTCGGGATTCCCTCGTCCACTCATGATGTGCTCGGCGACCGCCGCCTTGAGATCGACCAGGGGGACATCGTGGTTCTGCGCCCACTCGGTGATCGCCGCGGCGGTCGCGGGGCGGCCGTGGTGGGCCCTGCCGTACGTGTCGGCGATGTGCACCGAGGGCAGCGAGGCCACGATCGGAATCCCCGGGCGGTTGAAATCGATTGCGTTGCGGGTCTGTTCGAGGTAGTCGGCACTCAGGTGCGCGGGCAGCGCGGACCGGGCCACCGGTGAAAGCCTGGGCTGCAGCCAGCCGTAGCCGTCGCGGACCCAGCGCCGCAAACGCGGCGGGCGCACGTAGCGGATCAGTTCGCGCAGCGCGGTCGGCAGCACCGACGGCAGCGAATCCATGCCGCCGGTTGCGAAGATGACGGCGCCCGCCCTGGGCAGCGCCGCCCAGGCGCGCGGGTCCTGGGTCGCCGCCCACCAGATGTCCCGGCACGTCCAGCCGATGCGCCCGATCAGTTCGACATCCCAATCTAATTGGGCGGCAACGATATTCGGCCAAATGCGGGGATCGTCGGCGGGTAGGCCGCCGGTGGGCCCGTAGTAGGCCAGCGAATCCGCGAAGATCAGCAGCGTGGGCCGGGCCTCAGAGGACATCGTTGGACACCTGTGCCGAAGCGTTCCATACGTCCAGGCGCCACCGGATGCGCTCGAAACCCGCCCCGGAGTCGTCGGAATGGCCCGAGAGCTGCACCCAGCTGGCGTTGCCCATGCCGCCCAAAACCGGCCAGTTGGTGACCGGAAGCTTCAGCAGCGCGGCGGACAGCGCGGCGATCAGGCCGCCGTGGGCCACCAGCACCACCGGCCGATCGGCGTGCTGGGGGCCACCCCATTCCGGCTCGCCGGAGACCAATTCGGTGACCAACGGCACGCTGCGGGCGGCGACGTCGACCCGGCTTTCGCCGCCGTGCGGCGCCCAGGTGGCGTCCTCGCGCCAGGCCAGGCGGGCACCGGGGGCGTGCGTGTCGACCTCGGTGTGCGTCAGTCCCTGCCAGTCGCCGAGGTGCGTTTCCCTTAACCGCGGATCCACCCGGATCGGCAGGCCGGTCCGCTCCCCCAGCCTGATTGCCGTGTCGTAGGCGCGATGCAGATCCGACGACACGATCAGCAACGGCTGCAGCTTGCCGAGCACCTCGGCCGCCGCGATCGCTTGCGCCCGCCCGAGTTCGCTGAGTTGGGAATCCAGCTGGCCCTGCATGCGGCTGCCGGCATTGAACTCGGTCTGCCCGTGCCGCAACATGATCAGGCGACGAATCGTCATGGCGTGCCCGCCGAGTCGTCGGGGACGGCGGCCAGGTCCACCGGCACCACCGGGCAGTCGCCCCACAACCGGTCCAGGGCGTAGAAGTCGCGGTCGTCCTGGTGCTGAATGTGCACGACGATGTCGCGGTAGTCCAGCAGCGTCCAGCGGCCCTCCCGGGTGCCCTCCCTGCGCGCGGGTTTGTAGCCGGCCCTGCGCATCTTCTCCTCGACCTCGTCGACGATGGCATTGACCTGCCGTTCGTTGGACGCCGAGGCGATGACGAAGCAGTCCGTGATGACCAGCTGGCCGGACACGTCGATCACGACGACATCGTCGGCGAGCTTCGAGGCGGCCGCGCCGGCGGCCACCGTCGCCATGTCGATGGCCTCCTGGGTGGCGGTCATGTGTTGTTCCCGGCGGGCAGGGTTGAGCGGCTCACGGTGTCCTTCGATTTTTTGCCGCTACGGTACAGCCGGCGCTTGGAGACGTACTGCACGACGCCGTCGGGCATCAGATACCACAGGGGCCGCTGCTGTTCGGCGCGCAGCCGGCAATCGGTCGACGAGATCGCCAGCGCCGGGATCTCAACGAGCGTCAGCACGTCCTCGGCCAGCTCGCCCAGCACGCCGGTGATGTGCTCCCGGCGCAGCTCGTATCCGGGCCGGCTGACGCCGACGAACCGCGCCAACTGAAACAGCTCCTCCCAGCCCTGCCAGGACAGGATGGACGCCAGGGCGTCGGCGCCGGTGATGAAGTACAGCTGCGAATCGGGGTTGAGGGCGTGCAGGTCCCGCAGGGTGTCCTTGGTGTAGGTGGGCCCGGCGCGGTCGATGTCGACCCGGCTCACCGAGAAGCGGGGGTTGGACGCGGTGGCGATCACCGTCATCAGGTATCGGTCCTCGGCGGCGGAAACGTGCCGGTCTTTCTGCCAGGGCTGACCGCTGGGCACGAACACCACTTCGTCGAGGTCGAACAGGTCGGCGACCTCACTGGCGGCAACCAGGTGCCCGTAATGGATGGGATCGAACGTCCCACCCATCACTCCCAGCCTGCGCAGCTGCTTTTGCACGATTTGCCAGCTTACTTGAGGCGGCGATCCGGCCCGATTTCTCAGCCGGCCGCCCACCTCCCGGGGCCGTCTCGCGCGGCCGCCTCCCGCGAGGGTGACGCCGGCGCAGCTCTGGAGTCCGAGCGTCACGCCAGCGTGACGCGAGGCGCGACCGCCTTAGACCGGCAACAGCTGGTCGATCACCGCGGCGAGCTGCTTGGCCGACCGGCATTCGTGCATCGCGATGACTTCTTGGTAGCGCGGCACCGCCGAGTCGCCGCTGCCCCACAGGTGCTTGGGCTCGGGGTTCAGCCAGTGCGCGTGCCGGCTGGCGGTCACCATGTGGGCCAGCAGCTCGGTCTCCGGGTTGCGGTAGTTGGTGCGGCCGTCGCCGAGCACCAGCAGCGAGCTGCGCGGCGACAGGACGTTGGGGAACGCCTGCACGAACGACGCGAACGCGTTGCCGTAGTCGGAATGCCCGTCGCGGCTGTAGACGCCGGCCTCGCGGGTGATCCGCTGGATCGCCACGGCCAGGTCGGCTTCTGGTCCGAACATGTGGGTCACCTCGTCGGTGGTGTCGATGAAGGCGAACACCCGGACCCGCGAGAATTGTTGGCGCAGCGCGTGTACCAGCAGCAGGGTGAAGTGGCTGAATCCGGCGACGGAGCCGGACACGTCGCACAGCACCACCAGTTCCGGTCGCGCAGGGCGGGGTTTGGCCAACACCACGTCGATCGGCACGCCGCCGGTGGACATCGACTTGCGGAGGGTCTTGCGCAGGTCGATCACCCCGGCGCGGCTGCGTCGCCGGCGGGCCGCCAGCCGGGTGGCCAGGGTCCGGGCCAACGGGGCCACCACCCGTTGCATCTGGCGCAACTGCTCGCCGGAGGCGCGCAGGAATTCGACGTTCTCGGAAAGCTGTGGGATGCCGTACATCTGGACGTGGTCGCGACCGAGTTGTTCGGCGGTGCGTCGTTTGGTCTCGGCATCGACCATCTTGCGCAACTGGGTGATCCGTTGCGCGGCGAGCGCTTTGGCGATCTGCTCCTGGGTGGGCGTGGGTTCGTCGCCGTACGGGGCGAGCAGCCCCGCCAGCAGCTTGCCCTCCAATTCGTCGAGCGCCATCGCCTTGAGCGCCTGGTAGGAGGAGAACGACGGTCCGCGGCTGGAACTGTATTTGCCGTAGGCCTCCACGATGCGCGCGATCATCGCGACCAGCCGCTCGTCCATGTCGGCGAGGTCGGGGTTCTCGGCGAGCAACTCCAGCAGCATCTGGCGCATGGCCTCGACGTCGTCGGGCGGCAATGAGTCGTCCGGCGTCCCGTCGGCCTCCTCGTCGGTCACCACCGCGCGCGTGCCCAAAGCCGCGGGAAACCACAGGTCGAACATGGCGTCGTAGGTCTCGCGGTGTTCGGGACGGCGCAACACGGCGCAGGCGATGCCCTCGCGCAACACCTCACGATCGCCCAAACCGAGGGTGGCCATCACCCGCCCGGCGTCCACGGTCTCGGATGGTCCGACCGAAATACCCACTCCACGAAGGGCTTCCACGAATCCCACCAGGTGGCCGGGCAGCCCGTGCGGGGCGAGCGGCCGGGTGGGTCGGATGCGGCGGGGGGCCATCGGCGCGTCCCTAGTTCAACCGGAGTTCGCCGGTCGCGCGCTGCTGGTCGGACTGATGCTTGAGGACCACACCCAGGGTGGCGGCAACGACGGAGTCGTCGATTGTGTCCAGGCCCAGCGCCAGCAGCGTCCGGCCCCAGTCGATGGTCTCGGCGATGGAAGGCACCTTCTTGAGTTGCATGCCGCGGAGCACGCCGATGATGCGCACCAGCTCCTCGGCGAGGTGCTGGGGCAGCTCGGGCACCCGCGACAACAGGATGCGGCGCTCCAATTCGGGACTGGGAAAGTCGATGTGCAGGAACAGGCAGCGACGCTTGAGGGCCTCCGACAATTCGCGGGTGGCGTTGGATGTCAGCACCACGAACGGCGTCCGCTCGGCGCTGATCGTGCCCAGCTCGGGCACGGTCACCGCGAAGTCGGACAGCACCTCGAGCAGCAGCCCCTCGATTTCGATGTCGGCCTTGTCGGTTTCGTCGATCAGCAGCACCGTGGGCTCGGTGCGCCGGATGGCCGTCAGCAGCGGTCGCTGCAGCAGGAACTCCTCGCTGAACACGTCGTCCTTGGTCTGATCCCAGTCTCCCGAGCCGGCCTGGATACGCAGGATCTGCTTGGCGTGGTTCCACTCGTAAAGGGCGCGAGCCTCGTCCACCCCCTCGTAGCACTGCAGGCGGACCAGTCCCGAACCGGTCGCCTCGGCGACGGCGCGCGCCAACTCGGTCTTGCCGACGCCGGCGGGGCCCTCCACCAGCAACGGCTTGCCCAGCCGGTCGGCCAGGAACACCGCGGTCGCGGTGGCGGTGTCGGGCAGGTAACCGGTCTCGGCCAACCGTCGCGAGACGTCGTCGATGTCGGCGAACAGCGGCTTGGGCCGGGCGGGCACGCTCACTATCTCGGTTCTCCTAAAGCACTTTCGTCGCGGTCAGGCGGGGCGGATTTGCCCGTCACCCCACGCGATCCACTTGGTCGAGGTCAACTCCGGCAGCCCCATCGGGCCGCGCGCATGCAATTTCTGGGTGGAGATGCCGATTTCGGCGCCGAAGCCGAACTGCTCACCGTCGGTGAACGCCGTCGACGCGTTAATCATCACTGCCGCGGCATCGACACCGTCGCTAAACCGTTGCGCCGCAGCCATATTGCTGGTCACGATCGATTCGGTGTGCCCGGTGCCGTACTCGTTGATGTGGGCGATCGCGGCGTCGATGCCGTCGACCACCGCTACCGCGATGTCCATCGACAGATACTCGCGGCGCAGGTCGTCCTCCGCCGCGTCCGCGGAGAACCCGCCGTGCACGGTCACGCCGGCGTCCTCAAGGGCGGACACCAGCCGGGGCAGCGCCTTCTTGGCGATCGCGGCATCGACCAACAGCGTCTCGGCGGCGTTGCAGACACTGGGTCGACGGGTCTTGGAGTTCAGCAGGATCCGTTCCGCGACGTCGAGGTCGGCGCCTTCGTGGACGTACACGTGACAGTTGCCCACGCCGGTCTCGATGGTCGGTACCTGCGCGTCACGGACCACCGCGTTGATCAGGCTGGCTCCCCCGCGCGGAATCACCACATCGACCAGGCCGCGGGCCTGAATCAGGTGCGTCACCGTGGAGCGATCGGCGGCCGAAAGCAGTTGCACCGCATCGGCGGGCAGGTCCTCACTGACCAGCGAAGCGCGCAGCACCTGCACCAGCGCCTGGTTGGACCGCGCGGCCGAGGAACTTCCGCGCAACAACACGGCATTGCCCGACTTGAGCGCCAGGCCGAAGGCGTCGACGGTGACGTTGGGCCGGCCTTCGTAGATCATGCCGACGACGCCGAGCGGCACGCGCTGCTGCCGCAGATGTAAACCGTTGGGCAGGGTGTAGCCGCGCAGCACCTCGCCGACGGGGTCGGGCAGCCCGGCGACCTGGCGCAGGCCGGCGGCGATTCCCTCGACACGCTTGGGGTCCAGCGCCAACCGGTCGAGCATCGCGGCCGGGGTGCCGGCGGCTTCGGCGGCGCCGAGATCTTCGGCGTTGGCGGCAACGATCAACTCGGTGTGGGCCGCGATCGCGTCGGCCGCGGACCGCAGGGCCTGGTCCTTGGCGACCGTCGGCAGCAATGCCAGGACGCGGGAGGCGACCCGGGCGCGACGGGCGGCGTTGTGGACCTCTCGGCGCAAGTCAGGCAGCGATGGTGCTTGCAGACTCATTGAACCAGGGTATCGGGCCTTAGCTGGCCAGGTGAGGCGGCCCGGGTATTACGCCATCCGCTCCGCGCGTAACGCCCGGCCGTCCCGGATTCGGCCGGGGGCGGGTCAGCCCGGCTGTCTCGCCGAGCGTTGTGCCTCCACGGCGGCCGGCCCGACCCGCTCGCGGCGCGTGAGCTGCCGGACCTTGGTTTGCCGCTCGTCGATCAACCGGCCTAGGTCTTGCAGCAACAACGGCTTACGCAGCACGAGGTGCTCGAGGTGCTCGCGATCTATCTGCAGCGCCGTCACCTCGTCCAATGCGTACGCGCCAGCGAGGTTGGGCTGGCGGGTCAGCGCAGTCAGGCCGAGGAACGAACCCTCGTCGAGGACGCTGACCGGGACCACCGACCCGTCTTCGGCCGTCGCGGTCAACCGCACCCGGCCGGCAATCAAGAAGGTCATCCCCCGCGCCACCTGACCGGCGGATTCCATGACTTCGTCGGCACCGTAACGGACGATCTTTGCGTATGGCATCAACGATTGCTGGTCAGTGTGACTGAGCCGCAACGCCGGCGCCACCACCGTGCGCAGCGCCTTTTCCACGCGTTCCTTGGTGGAGTAGTTGTCGTCGGCACCGTCTAGACGCAGGCGCGCCCGTCGCGCGGCGTACCAAACCCAGCGCAGGAACGTCGCTTCGGTGGTTTCGGCGTCGGCAGGCGACATCAGCTTGACGGTGGTGCAGTACTGGGCGCCGCCCAAAGCGACCGTGGTGGGCATGGTTTCGGGTTTGCGGGCCGGTAGCGCGGCGGCGACGCGGGTCAACATCGCGCACACCTTGTCCGGCGCATCGCCGGCGGCGAATTTGGTGGTGATCGCGCAGTCGTATGCGCGAGACGGGCGGCTCAGATTCGTGAACGAGGTGCCGGCCAGCATCGAGTTCGGCATGATGCGGATTCCGCTGCCGGTGTCGATGTGTACGGAGCGCCAGTTGACTTCGACGACGCGCCCGCGCGCCGTTCCCGTGTCCAGCCAATCGTTGATCCGGAACGGCTGCTCGAACAGCATGAACAAGCCGGACACGATCTGGCCGACGGAGTTCTGCAGCATCAGGCCGATAACCACCGATGTGATGCCCAGCGCGGTGAACAAGCCACCGATCCGGACGCCCCAGATGAACGACAGCATCAACGCCAGGCCGACGCCGATGACCCCGAAGCGGGCGACGTCGATGAAGATGGCCGGCAGTCGTTTGCGCCAGCTGTCTTCGGGGGCGCCCTCGAACACGGTGGCGTTCAGGGCCGACAGCACCAGCACCAACACCAGCAGGCCGAACACCGTGGTGAGGATCCGTACCGAACCATCTCCGGCCGACACCTGCGAAGCCTTGACGAGCAGCAGCAACAGCGCACCCAGCGGCAGCAGGTAATTCCGCAGCAGGCTTACCTGCCTGGCCAAATGGCTATTTCGGCGGACGAGCGCGCGGTGCACCTCGGTGAGCAGAATCAAACCGACCGGGAATCCGAGCGCGACGCCGATGGCCCAGTAGAACCACGATGATTGGAACAAGTTCATGATCGCTCCGACAACCGGTAGATCGCCTGGTCCGTTCCGCCGACCGAGATGGTGCCGGCCGGCGTGAACTGCCGCACGTCACGCATCGCCTCATATACCTGCGAGGTGACGTAAATCCCGGATTGGTCTGCACCGCTTTGCATTTGGTAGGCGAGACTGACTGCGGCGCCCCACATGTCGTAGACGAGGCCCGAGCGCCCGACCAGTCCGCTGACGACGTTGCCGGTGTTGATGCCCACTCGCAGCCGCAGCTCGTGACCGGTTTGGTTGTTGAATCGCTCGATGATGTGGCGCATTTCGACGGCGAAGTCGACGCTGCGGTGAATGCTGTCCAGTCGTGGCGTGACCACCCCACAGCTGGCGAGATAGCCGTTGTGGAATGTGCGGATCCGCTCGACGCCGAGCGATTCGGCCGCCGAATCGAACTGCCGGAACAGTTCGTCGACGATCCCGACCAACTCGTCGCCCGATACATCCACGGAAACCTCGTCGAGGCCGACGATCTCGGCGAAGATGATGGCGACGTCCTGGTGTTCCTCCGCGATGGTCTCCTGACCCTCGCGATATCGCTGAACGACAGACTCGGGCATGAGCGCCAGCAACAAGCGGTCGTTCTCCCGGCGCTGCTCGTTGAGTAACTCCTCTTTGATCGCGAGATTGCGACTCATCTCATTGAAAGCCGAAGTCAGCTCGCCGATTTCGTCGCGTGTTTTTACCGGGATATTGACCTCGTAGTCGCCGGAGCTGATCTTCTGCGTCCCGGCCTGCAACCGACGGATCGGACGTAACATCAGCTGGGCCAATACCATCGAGGCCACGCAGATGGCGAAGATCATGATCGCCACCGTCAACACCAGCGTTCTGCTGAACCTGCCGAGCCGCGCGAAGGCATCGGAGTTGTCCCGCGTCGCCAGAATCGACCAGTGCAGATCGGAGTTCGGCACGGTCAGCGGGGCGTAGGCCTCCAACTCCCTGTTGCCGAGGTAATCGGTGGCGCTGACGACTCCCGTCTGCCCGCGTTGGGCGGCGCGCAGGCCCGCGGTCGGCACCGGCTGAACCAGCGTCGTACCGCCTAGCCGGATCGCTTCCTCCACGACGTCCGACGGGGTGCCCGAGGCCACGGCCTCGCGCTTGTATTCGGCTGGGTCCTCCAGGAAAAGCCTTGAGTCGGAACGCATCAGATTGTCGGGACCGGCCAGATATGTCTCGGTTGCCGGCCCCATGCCGGCGGCCTCCCAGTGCTTGTTGGCGGTCATGATGTTGTTGATCTTCGAGATCGGCAGCGGCAGGGCCATGACGCCGTTCAATCTGCCGTTCATTCCGACGGGTGACACCACCCACGCGGTGGGGGTGTCGAGTTGCGGTTGGTAGGGCTGGAAGTCGGTGATCCAGACGAAGTCGACATCGTTGGAACGCAAGGCCTTTTGGTATGCCTCGCGCAGATTGGATTCGCGGTACGGGCCGGTGAGGATGTTGGTGCCGAGGTCCGGGCCCTTGTTGACCGAAAAGACGACATTGCCCTGCATGTCCAGCAACAGCGCATCGGGGTATTCGAACCGGGTGACAATGTTGCGCATGTAGAAGCCGTAGCGGGCGCTGGCCGCCGACCACGCGCTGCCGTCACCGGCGTCGTCAATCTTTCTTGCCTCCGAGATCGACGGGTTCGGTGCGGTGTAGAACGCCTGAAGGTACTTCTGCGCGCTGGAACTCGGGAAGATTGCGTTGCGATCGAGTTCCTCACCGGTGATCTGCTTGATCGGTTTGATCATGTTGTTGTCGTAGTAGTTGACCAGCGCCTGCTGCTGGGCCGGCGTGATCGTCGCGTTCGACAACTGCGCGAAGCCGTCGGTGAACGCCGACGTGGCCTCGACGATGCTGAAGCCGCCGCTGTAGACGATGAGCGAATTGGTGACTTCTTTGAAAAGCGACTGCACTTGCCGCGCCTGGGACTGGCGCAGTTCCGTGAGTCGCTCGGACTCGACTTGGCGCAGCGCATTGCGGCCCGAGGATGCCCCGATGAAGGCGATGACGCCGATCGACAGGATGCTGCAGACGAGCAGTGTCAGCAAAAGCTTGGATTGCAGGCCGAGCCGGAAAAGCCGACGGCGGCGGAACTTATGGCGTTTGCGCGCCTGGCCCTGCTGTGCCACAGGCATTTCGGCCGGAGAGTGTCCAGCGGCATTTTCCGGTGCGGTGTTGGAAGCCGGCTCAGCATCTTGTAGCTCGCTCGATGTCACTCGACTTCGCCCTTCCTCGGACACGCAGCATCGCTCACGCAGCACACTAGCGCGCGCGTCTCAAGATATGGGCGATTGCGGCAAAGCGTTCGACGCTAGCGCTGGCCGCCCCTTCATTCAGGTAATGGAGCCCACTTATCCTTGGCGCTCTGAGCGATGGGTGCGCGGAGGGTTGCGGTTGCGGGGCGACCGACGGGACAACCATCCAACGCCCGGAGCGCGACGCCGAATGGGTACGGGCTGCGCGCTTCGCCCGATGACTCGCGTGGGCGAGCCTGCTGTGGATGTGCGCCGAGGGCGCGCTCGGTCTATGGCAAGGGTTCGCCGTCGGATCCATCTCGCTGATCGGCTGGGCGCTTGGCAGTGCCGTCGAGGGCTTGGCGAGCGTGATCGTCCTGTGGCGGTTCACGGGTTCGCGCACGCTCTCGGAGACCTCGGAGCGCCGGGCGCAACACGGCGTGGCCATCTCGTTCTGGCTCATCGCGCCATATATAGCCTTCGAATCGGTCCGTAACATGCTCGCCGGGGCCCGACCCGAGACGACATGGATCGGGATGGCCTTGACCGCCGCAGCGTTGGTCCTGATGCCGCTGCTCGGCTGGGCCAAACAGCGGCTCGCCAGGCGCCTGGACTCGCGGACCACCGCCGGGGAGGGCACACAAAACTATTTGTGCGCCGCGCAATCCGCCGCGGTGCTTCTGACACTGGCCGTCATCGCGGTATGGCCGGCCGACTGGTGGCTGGACCCGGCCGTCGGGCTTGTCATCGCCGGCATTGCGGTCCGGGAGGGTTTCGAGGCGTGGCGCGGTGAGCAATGCGGATGTTGACACGAGCACGAAAACTGCGGCGCTGCAGGGGATCTGGTTCTTCCTGAAGTCCCGGTACGCAGAGAATTGCAACCGACTAACGTCAACGTAATGGCCCGAGTCTGTGTGGTTGGCAGCGTGAACATGGACCTGTCGATGCGCGTCGATGCCCTTCCTCGCCCCGGCGAGACGGTGCTGGCGTCGTCGTTGACCTACGCGCCGGGTGGCAAGGGCGGTAATCAGGCGGTAGCGGCGGCGCGTGCGGGCGCACAGGTGCAGTTCGTCGGCGCGACCGGCGATGACCCGGCCGCCGGGCAATTGCGCGCTCACCTGCTGGACAACGGCGTCGGCTTGGACGCCACCGCCGAAACGCCCGGACCGAGCGGCACGGCGATCGTCGTCGTCGACGCCAACGCCGAGAACACCATCGTGGTCGCGCCGGGTGCCAACGGGCGGCTGGCGCTGGATGCCACGGCCGTGCGAAGCGTCATCGCCGACTGCGACGTCTTATTGACGCAGCTGGAAATTCCG
Source organism: Mycobacterium sp. E2733 (assembly GCF_001667585.1). Classification (GTDB taxonomy): domain Bacteria; phylum Actinomycetota; class Actinomycetes; order Mycobacteriales; family Mycobacteriaceae; genus Mycobacterium. The sequence goes on along the minus strand of NZ_LZJZ01000109.1, from coordinate 21,983 downwards.
GTGCAGGTGGCGGTCGCGGCGGCGCAACAGGCCCGTTCGGCCGGGGCGGTCGTCATCGTCAATGCCTCGCCGACCGGTCAGGACCAGAGCTCATTGACCGACCTGGCGGCCGCGGCGGACGTGGTGATTGCCAACGAGGCCGAGGCCGATGAGTGGCCGTGGCGGCCAACTCACCTGGTGACGACACTGGGTGCGCGCGGCGCCCGGTACGTGGGCGCCGACGGCGACTTTCTGGTGTCCGCCCCCGCGGTAACCGCGGTGGACACCACCGGGGCCGGCGACGTGTTCGCCGGAGTGCTGGCCGGCAGCTGGCCGCCCCATCCCGGGTCGCCCGCCCAGCGGCTGCGCGCGTTGCGGCGCGCCTGTGCCGCGGGCGCGCTGGCGACGCTGGTGGCGGGCGCCGGTAACTGCGCACCGGACGCCGAAGCGATCGACGCGGCGCTGCGCGACGTCCGCTAGCCGGTGCGTCCGCCGACGTCGTGGGCGATTCTCAGGCCGTTGCCGGTCTCCATCTCCTCGGCCGTCTGGCTGAGCAGGACGCGGCTGCGGCTCGGCGACAGCACGGTCGAGACGTAGTGATGCGGCGCCTCGGCCACGAACGCCAGGCGGTTGACGCGCAGCAGCGCGGCGCCGATGGCCGTGCCGAGCAGGTGCGCGTGGCGCGGTCCGGCGATCTCGGCCGTGATCTCGTGCAGCACGCGGTCCACGACGACGCCCCCGTCGGATAGCAGCTCGTAAAGCGGCCTGCGCCGCAACTCCCGTTCGGTCAGTACGTCGGCCCATTCCGTCGGCAGCCAGGCTTCGGTCACCATCAACGGCTCATCGGTCCGGCGTTGGCGCCGCACCCGCACGATCTGCAGCAGCTCCCCGGGGGTTTCCAGCGCGTCGCCGATGGCCCTCGGTGGACGGCGTTTTGCCAGCTCGACGACGTCGACCTTGGTTTCGAATTGCGTCTGTCGCAGCCCCTGCATGAAGGAACGCCCGGCCGCCAAAACACCCGAGACGTCCGCTGGTCCGTGCGGCCGCACGAACGACCCGACGCCGTGCCTGCGCTCGATGTATCCCTGCTCGGCGAGGTCCGCCAGGGCCCGGCGCACGGTGATGCGCGATACGCCGAACTGATCGCACAAGGCCTGCTCGGTGGGCAACGCGTCGCCGGGGCCGATGATGCCGCGATCGATCTCGTCGTGTCAGCACCAAGAACAGCTGCCGGTGCAGCGGCACCCCGGCCGCTGCTGAGACCGGCCCATCCTTGCCCCGCTGCACGGTGGTCAATGCTTCCAAACGAACTCCCTTGCGTAGCCCGCACCGCTACCGATTCCACCTCTTGGCGATCGATCAGGCCGTGCCGGACAGCATCGCCACGTCCAAGGCGATGCTCGCCGCGATCGGTGGGCACGTGCTGGCGCGGGGTGTGCTGACCGGAACCTACGAAAGCTGAGCCGACGGGGCCGACCCGACCCGCCTGACCTGCGGTTGGCAGTGGTTGGCAGCGTCTGGCGTCGATCTGGCAGTGCTTTGCGGGCAGCGTCAGGGGCGATCGCTGTCAGCCATCGACGAAAGGAACATCAATGTCCGCCACCACGATTGACCGCACGCGCACCCGGGACGGCCTGCTTCGCCTCGCCATGCGCGCCGACGCCGCCATCAGCGGACTGGTCGGCCTGGCCGGTATTCCACTGGCCGGCCGGCTCGCCGAACTCTCGGGCACCACCACGGCATTCGAATACACCATGGCCGCGTTCTTGATCGGCTACGGCGCGCTCGTGTTCTGGCTCGCCAGCCTGCGATCGGTACTTCGCGCCGGCATGGGCGTCATCACCGCCAATGTGGCCTACACCGTGGCCGCCGTCGTTCTGGTGCTCGCGGACGTCTTCCCGTTGACTTCGGCCGGCGTCGCGTTGAACCTCGCGGCGGGCGCCTACACGCTGGTGTTCGCGGAGTTGCAGTACCAGGGCTGGCGCCGCGCGAGGGCGTGAGCAGAAGCTCGGGGCCCGTCCGGCGATCCCGGGCGGGTTCACGAGCGGGCTACTCCTCGGGAATCTGCCGCTCGATCTCGTCGAGCCAGATGCGCGCGGACATGTCCGACGGGGCACGCCAGTCACCGCGCGGCGACAGGGCACCGCCGTGCGACACCTTGGGGCCATTGGGCAACGCCGAGCGCTTGAACTGGCTGAACGAGTAGAACCGCTGCACGAAGACCCCGAGCCAATGCCGAATCTCCTTGAGCGAGTAGACCGGTCGCTTGTCGGCGGGAAATCCCGGCGGCCAGTTCCCACGCTCGGGGTCGCTCCACGCGTGCCATGCGAGAAACGCGATCTTCGACGGCCGGAAGCCGTAGCGCAGGACATGGAACAGCGAGAAGTCCTGCAGGGCATACGGTCCGACCTTGTCCTCGCTGCTCTGCAGCTCCTCCTCTTCACCTTTCGGCACGAGCTCCGGGGAGATCTCGGTGTCCAGCACCGACTGCAGCACGTCGGTGACGTCGGACTCGAACTGGCCGGAGGAGATGACCCAGCGGATCAGGTGCTGGATGAGCGTCTTCGGGACACCGCCATTGACGTTGTAGTGTGACATCTGGTCGCCCACCCCGTAGGTCGACCAGCCCAGGCCGATTTCGGAAAGGTCGCCGGTGCCGAGCACGATGCCGCCGCGCTGGTTGGCCAGCCGGAACAGGTAGTCGGTGCGCAGGCCCGCCTGCACGTTCTCGAAGGTGACGTCGTAAACCTTCTCCCCGCGCCCGAACGGGTGGTCGATCTCCTTGAACATCATCATTGCGGTCTCGGTGATGTCGATTTCGGAGAAGGTGACCCCGAGTGCGCGGCAGAGCTCGATCGCGTTGCGTTTGGTGCGGTCACCCGTCGCGAACCCGGGCAGCGTGAACGCCAAAATGTCGCTGCGCGGCCGTTTCTCGCGGTCCATCGCCCGTGCGGCGACGATCAGCGCGTGGGTGGAGTCCAGGCCGCCGGAAATCCCGATGACGATCTTCGGGTAGTTCAGCGCGCGCAGCCGCTGCTCGAGCCCGGCCACCTGGATGTTGTAGGCCTCGTAGCAATCCTGTTCCAGGCGTTGCGGATCGGCGGGGACGAACGGGAAACGCTCGATGTCACGGCGCAATCCGATATCGCCGTCGGGCGGGTCCAGCCGGAAGTCGATGCGCCGGAACGACTCCGCCGAGCCGCGGTGGTGGCGCCGGTTGTCGTCGAATGTCCCCATGCGCAACCGTTCCGACCGCAGCAGGTCGATATCGATGTCGGCGATGCTGCGCCGCTCCCCCTTCGGAAAGCGCTCGGACGAGGCCAGCAGTTCACCGTTCTCCCACACCATGGTCTGGCCGTCCCAGGCCAGGTCGGTGGTCGACTCGCCCTCGCCCGCGGCGGCGTAGACGTAGGCGGCCAGGCACCGCGCCGACGCCGAACGGGCCAGCAGGCAGCGGTCCTCGGCGCGGCCGATCGTGATGGGGCTGCCCGACAGGTTCGCCAGCACCGTCGCGCCCGCCAACGCCGCTTCCGCGCTGGGCGGGATCGGCACGAACATGTCCTCGCAGATTTCGACGTGCAGCACGCAATCGGGGACATCGGATGCGGCGAACAGCAAGTCGGGGCCGAACGGGACGTCGGCGTCACAGATCCGGATGGTGCCGCGCTCGTCGTCTCCCGCCGCGATCTGGCGGCGCTCGTAGAACTCCCGGTAGGTGGGCAGGTACGACTTCGGCACCACCCCGAGCACCGCGCCCCGGTGGATGATCACCGCGGTGTTGTAGATGCGATGGCGGAAGCGCAGTGGAGCGCCGACGACCAGAACCGGTAGCAGGTCGCTCGAGGACGCGACGATGCTCTCGATGGCGGCCACGACGTCGTCGAGCAGCAGGTCCTGCATCACGATGTCCTCGATGGAGTACCCGGACAACGTCAGCTCCGGGAAGACCGCCACCGCGACGCCATCCTCGTGACAAGCCTGCGCCAGCCGTAAGACCGACTCCGCGTTGGCGGCCGGGTCGCCGAGCGCGGTGTGATGCGTGCACGCGGCGACTCGGACAAAGCCCTGGCTGTAAGCGTTGTAAAAGTCCATCGCCCTTCCATTGTCGCCTGACCTGTGTCAACCCCCGGCCGCCGGGTATCCCCTCCATCATGAGCGATACTGCCGTGATCGTGGTCGACATGATGAACACCTATCAGCATCCCGATGCTGAAGAACTAATACCCAATGTCGCCAACATCATCGACCCGATGGCGGATTTGGTCCGGCGCGCACGCGAATCCGACGACGTGGACCTGGTATACGTCAACGACAACTACGGCGATTTCGCGGCCCAGTTCTCCGACATCGTCAGCTCCGCGCTCGACGGCGCGCGGCCCGACCTGGTGAAGCCGATCGTGCCGGCCGGGGACTGCCGCGTGATGACCAAGGTCCGGCACAGCGCGTTCTATGCGACCGCGCTGGCCTACCTGTTGAACCGCCTGGAGACCAAGCGGTTGGTCATCGCGGGACAGGTCACCGAGCAGTGCATCCTCTACACCGCGCTCGACGCCTATGTGCGCCACTTTCCGGTCGTGATTCCGACCGACGCCGTCGCCGGCATCGACGCCGAGCTGGCCGCGGCGGCCCTGAAAATGATGGAGAAGAACATGTCCGCGGAGCTCACCACGGCCGCGGAGTGCCTCGGTTAGGAAGACCCGCGCGAGGGTGCGCAGAATGCCGGGTATGTCGGCGTGTCGGCGCACGAACACGCACGCTCGGGCGGGTTATCGGGCCCGTACCCTGGACGGGGTGACCACCCGCTGCGCAGAATCGCCGGAGCTGGTCGCGTTGCTGACCGACCGTCGGATCGCGGTGCTGACGGGCGCGGGGCTGTCCACCGACTCCGGCATCCCCGACTACCGCGGGCCCGATTCACCGCCCAGCAATCCCATGACGATCCGCCAGTTCACCTCGGATCCGGCGTTCCGGCAGCGGTACTGGGCGCGCAACCACGTCGGCTGGCGGCACATGGACGACACCATGCCCAACGCCGGGCACCGGGCACTGGCCGCGCTCGAGCGCGCTTCGGTGGTGACCGGAGTGGTCACCCAGAACGTCGACCTGCTGCACACCAAGGCCGGCAGCGCGAACGTCGTCAACCTGCACGGCACGTACGCGCGCGTGGTCTGCCTGGGGTGCGAATACACCATGAGCCGCGCCGCGCTGGCCGAAGAACTGGAAGCGCTCAATCCGAGATTCATCGAGCGCGCCGAAGCGATGGGCGGCCTCGCGGTGGCCCCCGACGCCGACGCCGCTATCTCCCCGGCCGCCGATACCGCGTCGTTCCGCTACCTCGACTGCCCGAGCTGCGGCGGAATGCTCAAGCCGGACATCGTCTACTTCGGCGAAAGTGTCGCCAAAGTGGTTGTCGATCAAGCATATTCACTGATAGGCGACACCGATGCACTGCTGGTCGCCGGGTCGTCGCTGACTGTGTTCTCCGGCTACCGGTTCGTGCGTCACGCCGCCGCGCTGGGCAGGCCGATCGCCATCATCAACCGGGGCCGCACCCGCGGGGACGACCTGGCCACCGTCAAGGTCGACGGCGGCTGCTCCGAACTGCTGACGCTGCTCGCTGACGAATTATCGCCGATCGCAGCGCGTTAGAACGTGCAAGGCATGCTGCGCACGGCGTGAATGAAGTTGCCCGCCACATAGGTCGGCTCACCCGCCTGGATGTCAGGCAGCCGCCGCAACAGTTCGCCGAAGATGGCCCGCAGCTGCGCCCGGGCCACATGCGCGCCGAGACAGAAGTGCACCCCGCCGCCGCCGAAGCCGACGTGCGGGTTGGGGTTGCGGCTCAGGTCGAAACGCTCGGGATGGTCGAAGGCCTCGGTGTCCCAGTTCCCGGACGGGTAGAACATCACCACTTTCTCCCCCGCCCGGATCGTCTGACCGCCGAGCTCGACATCCGTTGCGGCCGTGCGCCGGAACGTCATCACCGGTGAGGCCCACCGGATGAACTCCTCGACCGCCGTCGGAATCCGGTTGTCGAAATCCTCGAGGAGCCAGGCGCGCTGGCCGGGAAACTCGGTGAGCGCCTTCATCGCGTGACTGGTGGTTTGGCGGGTGGTGTCGTTGGCGGCCACGGCGAGCAGCACGAAGAACGCGGCCACGTCCGCGTCGGACAGCCTGTCGCCGTCCACCTCCGCATTCACCAGGGCGCTGAACAGGTCGTCGCCGGGCCGCTCGCGGCGTTCCGCGGCCAACGTGCCGGCGATCTGATGCAGATACATTTGATTTTCGACCAAGACCTCCAACGGGTTCCGCCCGTCGAGGTAAACCGGGTCGGCCCATGACACGAGCGCATCGGCGGCGCACGCCACGCGCTCGCGCTCGGATTCTTCGATCCCCACCATGTCGGAGAGTGTGCGGATGGGCAGCTGCTTGGAGCACTGCTCGACGAAGTCGACGCCGCTGCCGGCGGCCCGGAGCTCTTCCACGATGGTCCTGGCTTTCGCCTTGATCGAGTCCTCGATACGGCGGACCTGCCGCGGGGTGAACGCCGCGCTGACCAGCTTGCGCAGCTTGGTGTGCCGTGGTGGGTCCATCGCCAGGAAGGACTGCGACGCCTCCAGGAGCTCCACCGGTACGTTCTCGAAAATCACCCCTTTGCCGGACAGGAACACCTCGTTGTGGCGGCTGACCGAGACGATGTCCGCGCGCCGGGTGACCGCCCAGTAGCCGGGATCGTCGGGGTCGGACATCAGGGCGTCTTCGACGGGAGGGTGCCAGCTCACCGGGCGTTCGGCCCGCAGCACCGCGAACGAACGCTCGCGGTCGGCCGCGGTCGTCGACCAGAACGCGCGCGAGGACAGGTCGATGGGGTCGTAGGCACGCCCGGGCTGCGCGGTGCCCGACTTCCCGGTCGTCAGGGTCATGGTGTCCTCCCGTTGCGTATGACCTCGGTCACAGACTGCCTGCGACACTATTCCCAGACATAGTGTCTAGTCAAGCCGTCAAACAACGTTCTATGCTGGGAGGATGCCATCGGTCACCCGGAAGCCGCAGGCCAACCGCGAACAGGAACGCCAGCAGCGGCGAGAGCAGATCGAGCGCCGGCTGCTGGACGCCACCGAGCGGCTGATGCGCGACGGCGCCAGCTTCACCGAGCTCAGCGTGGACCGGCTGTCCGGCGCGGCCGGCATTTCCCGCGCGAGCTTCTACATCTACTTCGAGGACAAAGGCCACCTGCTGCGCCGCCTGGCCAACCAAGTGTTCGCCGACCTCGCCGAGAACGCTGATCGCTGGTGGAGGGTGGCCGGACGGCGCGATCCGGGCGACGTCCGCGCCGCGATGGACGGCATCATTGCCAGCTATCGGCGCCACCAACCGGTGCTGGTCGCCCTCAACGAGATGGCCGGCTATGACCCGCTGGTAGCGGCGACCTACCGCAACCTGCTGACCGCGGTCACCGGGCGGATGACCCGGGTCATCGAGGACGGGCAGGCCGATGGCTCGATCCGGCCGGAGCTGCCCGCCGCCACCACCGCCAATGCGCTGACCTGGATGGTCGAGCGGGCCTGCCAGCAGAACCTTCCGGTGAACCCGCCCGAGTACGACTCGGAGCTGGCCGCCACGCTAGCGGAGATCGTCTGGGGCGCGCTGTATCTCAAGCCCACCTCGACGCGCTGATGCGTCCGGGATCGGCGGCCTGTGACGGGAACGACATAGTTAGCACCCTAACTATTGGGCTACGATGCAAATATGGCGTCGCTGACCGCACCGGAGATCGACCCGCTTTCCCTCGAACAGCAGGTCTGCTTCGCGCTGAGCGTGACCAATCGCGCCGTGTTGGCGGTTTACCGGCCGCTCTTGGAACCGCTGGGGCTGACCCACCCCCAGTATCTGGTGATGCTGACGCTCTGGGATCACCAGAGGACAGCCACGCGGCAGCGGCAAGCGCTGTCGGTCAAGGAGATTGCGACCACGCTGCAGATGGATTCGGCCACGCTGTCGCCGATGCTCAAGCGCTTGGAGGCGCTCGGCCTGATCACCCGTACGCGGAGCACCGTCGACGAGCGCTCCACCGACGTCAAATTGACCGACAGCGGCACAGCCTTACGTCGGCGTGCGCTGAAGATTCCACCCGCCGTGGTCGCGCGTCTGGGCGTCGACATCGGCGAGCTTCAGCACCTGCACCAGGTGCTGACCCGCATCAACGCGGCCGCCTTGGCAGCGGGCGCATTGCAGTCCTGAAATTCGCCCGCCCATAGGAGCCACTGTGACCGAATCCAAGACCCGCACCAAACCCAACTTCTGGCAGTACATCGGCTATTCGTACGGGCGGTGCCTGCCCAGCTCGATGCGCGACTGGGTCGCCAACGATCTGGCGGGCAAGGGAGCCGTGCGCCGGCACATGATCCGGTGGGCCATCCCACCGCTGTTGGTGCTCGCACCCTTCTGGCTGCTGCCCGCTTCCCTGTATGTGCACACCGAGATGACGGTGCCGCTCTACACCTGGGCCCTGCTGATATCGCTTGCGCTGAACAAGGTCTGGCGGCGGCACCGGCTGGCGCAGCACGGCCTGAACCCGAACCTGGTCGACGTGCTCAAGAACAAGAAGCAGGCGAAGATGCACGAGGACTACGCCCTGCGTTACGGCCCGCGTCCCGAATCGGCGGCGTGGCAGGACAACAGCAACCCCTTCAGCTAGCCGGCCTACACCGCCACCAGGTCGTCGGCATGCACCGCGGGCCTGCGTAATTCACCCGGCAGCTCGGAGGTGGACCGGCCGATCATGGTCGCCAGTTCGGCCGCGTCGTAGGCCACCACGCCCCGGGCCACCATGGCCGCGTCCGGGCCGCGCAGTTCGACGACGTCTCCGGCATAGAACCGGCCCGATACCGCGGTGATGCCGGCGGCCAGCAGCGAGCGACGCTGGGCCACCACCGCACGCACCGCGCCCTCGTCCAGGGTCAGCGCGCCGGCCGCTTCGGCGGCATACCGCACCCAGAACCGGCGGGCCGACATCCGAACGGGCCGGGCGGCAAACACCGTGCCGACCGAGGCGTCGGTGAGGGCGGTCGCGGCGTCGGCCGCGGCGGCGAGCAGGACCGGCACCCCCGCGTCGGCGGCCAGCGATGCCGACGACATCTTGGATACCATCCCGCCGGTGCCCAAGTCACTGCCCGGTCCGGCGACCACGCCGGCCAGATCCGCCGCACTGGATACTTCCGCGATGAACCTGGCGCCCTTGGTTTTCCGCGGATCGCTGTCGTACAGACCGTCGATGTCGGAGAGCAGCACCAGGGCCTCCGCCCCGACCAGGTGAGCCACCAGCGCCGAAAGCCGGTCATTGTCGCCGAACCGAATCTCGTTGGTGGCCACCGTGTCGTTCTCGTTGACGATCGCCACCGCATGCAGGGCCCGCAGCCGGTCCAGGGTGCGCTGGGCGTTCGTGTGCTGGGCCCGCATGGAGATATCGTGCGCGGTCAGCAGCACCTGCCCGACCGTGCGGCCATAGCGCGCGAACGCCGCACTCCACGCGTTCACCAGCGCGACCTGCCCGACGCTGGCCGCGGCCTGCTTGGTCGCCAGATCCTTGGGGCGACGGGTTAATCGGAGCGGTTCGATGCCGGCGGCGATGGCGCCCGAAGAGACGATGACGACGTCGGTGCCCGCCTTCATGCGCGTTTCGATGGCGTCGGCCAGCCCGGCCAGCCGGCCCGCGTCGAACACCCCGGACGGTGTGGTCAGTGCGTTGGTCCCGACCTTGACCACCAGGCTGCGCGCGGTCCGGATGGCCTCGCGGTGCGTGCTCACGACTCGTCACCGCGTTCTCTGGTTCTGCGCCGCTCCTCCGCATCGCTACGCTCTGCATCGTCGCCGGCGCGGCGCTGACGACGGGCCGCCTTGCGCTCCGCGGCGCCGGTGCGCTCGCTGCGTTCCAGGCGCACATCCGTGCCCCGGCCTGACATCGCAACGTGTTGTCCCGCAGGCGTTTGCGGCTCCCAATCGAATGTCATGTCCCCGATGGTCACGGCGCATCCGGGCTGCGCGCCCAGCCGCAGCAGTTCATCCTCGACACCCAACCGGGCCAGGCGGTCGGCGAGGTAGCCCACCGCTTCGTCATTGTCGAAGTTGGTCTGGCGGACCCAACGCTGAGGCCGGGCGCCGGTGACCACGAAGCCGCCCTCGCCGTCCGGCTCGACTGTGAAGCCGCTGTCGTCGACGGGAACCGGCCGGATGACCGGGCGCCGCGGCACGACCGGCGGGCGGGCGGCGTTGTATTCCGAGATCATCCGCCAGAGCCCGAAGACCAACGGCTGCAGGCCAACACGTGCCACCGTCGACACGAGGAACACCGGCCAGCCGCGCTCGGCGATCTCGTCGCGGACGAATTCGGCGAGTTCCCGCGCCTCCGGCACGTCAATCTTGTTGAGCACCAAGGCCCGTGGCCGCTCGGCCAGATCGCCCAAAGTCGAATCGCCTTGCAGGGTAGGCGTATACGCGGCGAGTTCGGCTTCCAACGCATCGATGTCGGACATCGGGTCGCGGCCCGGCTCGGAGGTGGCGCAGTCGACGACGTGCACCAGCACCGCGCAGCGCTCGATGTGCCGCAGGAAATCCAGGCCGAGTCCACGCCCCTGCGACGCGCCGGGAATCAGGCCCGGCACATCGGCGACGGTGAAGGTGTGCTCGCCGGCCGACACCACACCGAGGTTGGGCACCAGGGTGGTGAACGGATAGTCCGCGATCTTCGGTTTGGCCGCCGAGATCGCCGACACCAGTGAGGATTTCCCGGCCGAGGGAAAACCGATGAGACCGGCGTCGGCGACGGTCTTCAGCTCGAGCGTCAGGTCCCGCGCTTCGCCCTGCTCACCGAGCAGCGCGAAGCCGGGGGCCTTGCGGGCGCGCGAGGCGAGTGCTGCGTTGCCCAGGCCGCCACGGCCACCGGCCGCGGCTTCGAAGCGGGTGCCGGCGCCCACCAGATCGGCCAGCAGCCGGCCGTTTTCGTCCAAGACCACGGTGCCGTCGGGAACTCTGACCTCCAAATCCGCGCCGGCCGCACCGTCGCGGTTGTTGCCCATCCCCTGCTTGCCCGATGGCGCGGTGACGTGCGGGTGGAAGTGGAAGTCCAGCAAGGTGTGGACCTGTGGGTCGACGACGAACACGATGCTGCCGCCGCGGCCGCCGTTGCCGCCATCGGGACCGCCCAGCGGCTTGAATTTCTCGCGATGGACCGACGCGCAGCCGTTACCGCCGGAACCCGCACGCGCGTGGATGACGACCCGATCGACAAATCGAGGCATCGAATACCAGCCCTTCGAATGTCACGCCAGGGCGAAATACCTCGCGAAGCCGCCGCAGCGTTCCCCTGCACGGGGGCGATGCCCCCGCTGGTGAGGCCTAGACCTGGGGCGTGATGCTGACGGTTTTGCGTCCGCGCTTGATACCGAACTCGACGGCTCCGGCGGCCTTGGCGAACAGCGTGTCGTCGCCGCCACGCCCGACGTTCAGGCCGGGGTGGAACTTGGTGCCACGCTGGCGAACGATGATTTCGCCCGCCTTGACGATCTGGCCGCCGAACCGCTTCACGCCCAGCCGCTGAGCGGCGGAATCCCGGCCGTTGCGCGAGCTGGACGCGCCCTTCTTGTGTGCCATGTCTGCCGCCTTACTACTTGATGCCGGTGACCTTCAGGACCGTCAACTGCTGACGGTGCCCCTGACGCTTGTGGTAGCCGGTCTTGTTCCGGAACTTGTGGATACGGATTTTGGGGCCCTTGGTGTGCTCGAGCACCTCGCCGGTCACCGCCACCTTGGCCAGCGCGGCGGCGTCGCTGGTCACCTTCGAGCCGTCCACCACCAGCGTGACGGGGAGCGACACGTTCGCGCCCGGGTCGGAGTCGAGCTTCTCGACCTTGACCACGTCCCCGACGGCGACCTTGTACTGCTTGCCGCCCGTCTTGACGATTGCGTAGGTCGCCATCGTTGCTCCTGCCTTCTTTCCTCTGCTCAGCCGCTTCTTCGGCTCTTCGCGCGCGAGCCACCGGCGGTGCGCTCGGACAAAGCTAAGTGGGTCTGGGTTGCGGGTCTGCGCCGGCCGCCCGGGAGTCCCGCTGTCGCCGGCCAAGTCCACCCGGCCTGACGACAACTGTCCTAGGGTACTTGACCAGCGGCTACAGGGTCAAACCGGCCCAGGTCAGTCCGCGTGGATCGGGGGGCCGGCCGGCCTGCCCGCCGCGCGGCGCCGCCGCGCACGTCCGAACCCCGGTCCGCCGTTGACGGACCCCTCGGAATCGTCGTCGGAGTCGGAGTCATCAGAGTCGGAATCGTCCTCGACGTCCAGGTCGTCGTCGTCCATCTCGAGGTCCTCGTCGTCCTCGCCGAGGTCTTCCTCGTCGTCGAGATCCTCGTCGTCGTCGTCGTCGAGATCGTCCTCAGAGTCGTCGTCGGTGTCTTCGTCGGTGTCCTCGTCAGACTCCTCGAAGTCCTCTTGGTCGGTGTCCTCCACGTCGGCCACGTCCCGTTGCTTCCGCTCATCGAGCTCGTTGGTCGCTCCCTCGGCGGATTCGTCGGAATCTTCGTCGTCACGGTCGCCCTGCGCGGACCCGCCGGCGGCCATCGCCTTGAACATCGGGTGCTCGCCGGGAGCGTGCGCGGGCACCTTGGCCACCACCGGCTCTTCGGCCCCCTTCTTCTTGGAGCGCCTGCCGCGCCGACCACCGGACTCCGACTTGCGCCCGTTCGAGGGGGCCGAGTCCACCGGATCGGTGTGCAGCAGGATCCCGCGGCCGCCGCAATGTGTGCATGACGTCGAGAAGGCCTCGACCAGCCCGGTGCCCAACCGCTTGCGGGTCAGCTGGACCAAGCCCAGCGACGTCACCTCGGACACCTGATGGCGGGTGCGGTCGCGGGCCAGCGCCTCGGTCAGCCGCCGCAACACCAAGTCGCGGTTGGACTCGAGCACCATGTCGATGAAGTCGATGACGACGATGCCGCCGATGTCTCGCAGGCGCAGCTGGCGAACGATCTCCTCGGCGGCCTCCAGGTTGTTCTTGGTGACCGTCTGCTCGAGGTTGCCGCCGGACCCGGTGAACTTGCCGGTGTTGACGTCGACCACCGTCATGGCCTCGGTCCGGTCGATCACCAGCGTGCCGCCCGAGGGCAGCCACACCTTACGCTCCATCGCCTTGGCGAGTTGCTCGTCGATGCGATGCACCGCGAAGACGTCGGGCCCGGGCTGACCGTCCGCGCCGCTGGGCGGTTCATACTTGTTCAGCTTTGAAACCAAGTCGGGCGCAACGGAATTCACGTAATCGGTGATCGTCGTCCACGCTTCGTCGCCGGAGACGATCAGGCCGGCGAAGTCCTCGTTGAACAGGTCACGGATGACCTTGACCAGCACGTCCGGCTCTTCGTAGAGCGCAACCGCCGCGCCCGCGGCCTTCTCCGTGATCTCGGCCGCCTTGGCCTCGATTTGCTTCCAGCGCTCCTGCAGGCGGGTGACGTCGTTGCGGATGTCGTCCTCTTTGACGCCCTCGGATGCCGTGCGGATGATCACCCCGGCATCGGACGGCACCACCTCGCGCAGGATTTCTTTGAGCCGCTGCCGTTCGGTGTCGGGCAGCTTGCGGCTGATCCCGGTCGACGACGCGCCCGGCACGTAGACCAGGAACCGACCGGCCAGCGACACCTGAGTGGTCAGCCTGGCGCCCTTGTGCCCGACGGGGTCCTTGCTGACCTGGACCACGACGTAGTCGCCCGGTTTGAGCGCCTGTTCGATCTTGCGGTCGGACCCGCCCAATCCGGCGGCTTCCCAGTTCACCTCGCCGGCGTAGAGCACGCCGTTGCGGCCGCGGCCGATGTCGACGAACGCCGCCTCCATCGAGGGCAGTACGTTCTGCACGATCCCGAGGTAGATGTTGCCCACCAACGATGCGGACGCGGCCGAGGTCACGAAGTGCTCGACCACGATGCCGTCTTCGAGCACAGCGATCTGGGTGTAGCGCGCCCCCTGATGCGGCGGCTCGGTGCGGACCCTGTCGCGCACGACCATGATCCGTTCGACGGCCTCGCGGCGCGCCAGGAACTCCGCCTCGCTCAGTACCGGGGGACGGCGCCGTCCGGCGTCGCGGCCGTCCCGGCGCCGTTGTCGCTTGGCCTCCAGCCGGGTGGAGCCGTCGATGCCCTTGATCTCGGCGTTCGACGAGCCGTTTCCGCCATTGCCGCCGTTCTTGCCGCTGCGTGGCGCCCGCTCGTGCACGACCGTGTTGGGCGGGTCGTCGGGTGATGCGTTTTCGTCGCCGTCGTCGCCCGAGCCGGACTTGCGGCGCCGGCGCCTGCGGCGGCGGCGATTACCGCCCTCCGCCGAGCCGTCGTCGCCGATGTCGGAGTCATCGGAGTCCTCGCCGTCGTCGCTGTCGTCGTCCTCGGCATCGGAGGAGTCGCCCTGGCCCGCCTTCTGGCGCTGTTGCGGCTCGTCGTCGTCGCCCGAGTCGTTCTGGTTGTCGGGTCCGCCCTGCTCGCCGCGGCCGCGGCCACGACCGCGCCGGCCCCGGCGTCGCCGCCGGTTGGCCGGTCGATCGGTCTGCTCGTCGTCTTCGTCATCGGCGTCGGAATCGTCGGAGTCGGTGTCGTCGTCGGCGTTGCCGTCGTCTTCCTCCGCTTCGACCGGCTGCGGCGCGACGAACAGCGGCATGTAGTGCGGCCGCTCGGTGCCGGTCTCCGGGGCCGCCAGCATCAGCCGGGACTCGGGTTCCCCGCCCGCGGCTTGGACGTTTTCGCTGCCGGCACCGCCATCCTCGGCGTCCCCATCGGGCTGGGCGGCCAGCAGATCGCGCACCCGCACCGCGTCATCACGCTCCACGGTGGAGTGCGCGCTGCGGATCCGTCCGTCCAGGGCGCTCAGCGCGTCGAGCACCCGTTGACTGGTGGTTCCCAGCGTGCGGGCCAGCGAATGGACCCTCAGGCGGTCAGGCAGTTCGTCGTGCCGGGTCGGCCCTTCGGATGACTCTGCGGATGGTGCACCGTCTACCACGTATTCTCCTCAAGCCCCCGGGCGCGTCCTTGCGACGCGGCCACGCGAGGGCTTCGCTATGGGCCCGGTCAACTTCCCCCGGGCTTGTGATGGTCTCGCCCCGAGCGGTTCGCTGGGAATGCACTCGGCGCCGTGCTGAATGATGGCCTGACATGCCGCGCACCAACGCGGGGTAGCGATGATCGCGCTTGTCTAAGTCTTCATTCGGGTGTCCGAAGCCGGTCCGGCGACGTTCACCCTCCGCCAGTATCCCACATCACTGGGCGAGCCCATCCACCCCTGAGCGAACGCGCCGTCAGCGGGCTGGCGCGGCCCCGTTAGCTGGGGCGCTACGCGTCGGGAAACCAGAGCGCGAGTTCGCGCTTCGCGGACTCGGTCGAATCGGACCCGTGCACCAGGTTGAACTGCGTCTCCAGCCCGAAATCGCCCCGGATCGTGCCGGGGGTGGCCTTATCGACCGGGTCGGTTCCCCCCGCTAGCTGGCGAAACGCGGCGATGGCCCGCGGTCCCTCGACGATCGCCGCCACCACCGGTCCGGATGTGATGAACTCCAGCAGCGAGCCGAAGAACGGCTTGCCCTCGTGCTCGGCGTAATGCGCGGCGGCCAGGTCCTCGCTGACGCGCCGAAGCTCCAGCGCAGCGATGGTCAGGCCCTTCCGCTCGATGCGGCTGATGATTTCCCCTACCAGCTGCCGCTCGACGCCGTCCGGCTTGATCAGTACCAGGGTCCGTTCGGTCACGGCGCACAGCGTACAGAACCGGGCGGCGATCGGCCGGGCGGCGAGACCTGCCCCTAGCGCTGGCGGCGCCGTACCTCGGCCCGGAAGTACACGATCAAGGCCCACAATCCGGTGAACAGCACCCCGATGAGCCCCACGCCGGCGTACACCGCGAAGCCGGCGAGCACAAGCACCTGGGCACCCAGGTTCGCCCAGATCGCCCAGGGCTTGCGCTGCACCCCGCCCAGCAGGATGAGCAGCGCGGCCACGCCGATCAGATAGCCCAGCGACACCGGCGTCAGTCCGCCGCCGACCGCGCTCACCACCGGAATCGCGAGCAGCACCACGATCGCTTCCAGGAGCAGCGTGGCGGCCATCACCGCGCCGAAGCTCTTCCAGGGGTCTGCCTGGTTTTGGCCGGTCACTCGGGATCACGACCGAACAGGGTCCGTGCCGCGCCGGCGGTGACGACCGAGCCGGTGATGACGATTCCCGCGCCGGAGAAGGCTTCGGGTTCCCCGTCCACCGTCGCGTCGTCGACGAGGGCGGTCGCGGCGTCGATGGCATCGCGCAGGTTCTCGGCCGAAATCACCCGATCGGGCCCGAATCGCTCCCCCGCCGCCAGCGCCAGCGACTCGACGTCCAGTGCCCGCGGCGACCCGTTGTGGGTCACGACGACGGCATCGAAAACCGGCTCGAGCGCCGCGAGGATGCCGTTCACGTCCTTGTCGGCCAGCACGCTGAGCACACCGACCAGGTAACGGAAGTCGAATTCCTCGCTCAGCGTTTGCGCCAGCGCGGCCGCACCGGCCGGGTTGTGCGCGGCGTCGATGAAGACGGTGGGCGCGCTGCGCATGCGTTCCAGCCGGCCGGGGCTGGTGACGGCGGCGAACCCGGCCCGCACCGCCTCGACGTCGAGTTGCCGCTGCGCGCCGGCGCCGAAGAACGCCTCGACCGCCGCGAGTGCCACCGCCGCGTTGTGCGCCTGATGTTCGCCGTGCAGCGGCAGGTAGATGTCGGAATACACCCCGCCGAGGCCCTGCAGCTGCAGCACCTGTCCGCCGATCGCGACCTGACGCTCCAGGACCGCGAACTCCGAATCCTCGCGGGCCACCGCGGCGTCGGCCCGCACGGTCTGCGCCAGCAGCACTTCCATCGCCTCGGGCTCCTGGCGTGCGATGACGGCGACGGTGTCGGGTGCGCCTTCGGGCGCCTTAATGATGATGCCGGCCTTCTCACCGGCGATGGCGGCGATGTCGTCACCGAGGTATTCGACGTGGTCGATGCTGACCGGGGTGATGACCACCACCGGCGCGTTGATCACGTTGGTGGCGTCCCACCGCCCGCCCATGCCGACCTCGATGACCGCGACGTCGACCGGTGCGTCGGCGAACGCGGCGAACGCCATGGCGGTCAGCACCTCGAACTTGCTCATCGCCGGGCCGCCGGCGGCGTGCGACTGCGCGTCGATCATGTGCACGAAGGGCTCGATCTCCCGGTACGTCGCGACGTACTGCGCCGGGGTGATCGGCCGCCCGTCGATCGCGATCCGCTCAACCGCCGACTGCAGGTGCGGGCTGGTGGTTCGCCCGGTGCGCCCGTGCAGGGCGGTCACCAGCGCGTCGACCATGCGCGCCACCGAGGTCTTGCCGTTGGTGCCCGCGATGTGGATCGACGGATAGGCCAGTTGGGGCGAGCCCAGCACGTCCATCAGCGCGCTGATCCGGGTCAGGCTCGGCTCGATCTTCGTCTCGGGCCAGCGTTGGTCCAGCAGGTGCTCGACCTGCAGCAGGGAGGCGATCTCGTCCGGGGTCGGGGCCAGGCCGGTGGCCTCGCCGCGCTCGGGCCAGTCGCGGGGCTCGGTCACTGCAGCCCGGCCAGCCGCGCGTTGATCCGGTCGGTCTCCTCCTGGGCCACGCGCTGGCGGTCGCGGATCTTGTCGACGACGTTCTGCGGGGCCTTGGCCAGAAAGTCCTCGTTGGCCAATTTGGCGGTGGTCGTCGCCAGTTCCTTTTGGGCGGCGGCGAGGTCTTTCTCCAAGCGGCGGCGCTCGGCGGCGACATCGATGGTGCCCGAGGTGTCGAGCTCGACGACCACCGTGCTGTTCATGCCGGGACCGAGGCGCACCTCCAACGACACCGACGGCTGGAATCCGTCACCCGGCGCGGTGAGCCAGGCCAGCGATGTCACCGCGGCCACCTGGTCACTCAAATCGGCGCTGTCCATCCCATTGAGCCGGGCCGGCACCTTCTGCCTATCGGCCAGGCCCTGATCGCTGCGGAACCGGCGGACTTCGGTAACCAACCTTTGCATGTCGCTGACCCGTTGGGCGGCAACGGAATCCAGAGCGATGCCCGACGGCTCCGGCCAGTCGGCGATCACCAGCGACTCCTGGCCGGTCAGCACCTGCCACAACGCCTCAGTGAGGAACGGGATGACCGGGTGCAGCAACCGCAGCAGCGTGTCGAGCACGGCGGCGAGCACCGCGGTGGTGTGTGCGTTCCCTTCGGCCAGCTGCGTTTTGGCCAATTCGACGTACCAATCGCAGAATTCGTCCCACGCGAAGTGGTAGAGCGCCTCGCAGGCGCGGCTGAACTCGTAACCGTCGAGGGCCGAATCCACTTCGGCGCGAACCTCTTCCAGCCGTCCCAGGATCCAGCGGTCGGCGTCGGTCAGCTCGTTGAGTGCGGGCAACGGTGCGACGTGCGCACCGTTGAGCAACGCGTAGCGGGTGGCGTTGAACAGCTTGGTGCAGAAATTGCGTGACGCCCGGACGGCGTCCTCGCCGACGGCCAGGTCACCGCCGGGGCTGGCGCCGCGGGCCAGCGTGAACCTCAGCGCGTCCGCCCCGAACATGTCCAGCCAGTCCAGCGGGTCGATGACGTTGCCCTTGGACTTACTCATCTTGCGGCCGAATTCGTCACGGATCAGCCCATGCAGGAACACGTCGGTGAACGGCACCTGCGGGCCGCGTCGACCGTCGAGCGTGATGGTGTCGTCGCCGCCGACGAAGGTGCCGAACATCATCATGCGGGCCACCCAGAAGAACAGGATGTCGTACCCGGTGACCAAAACGCTTGTCGGATAGAACTTTTCCAGCTCGGGGGTCTTCTCCGGCCAGCCCAGTGTGGAGAACGGCCACAGGGCCGACGAAAACCAGGTGTCCAGCACGTCGGGGTCCTGCTCCCAGCCCTCCGGCGGCGTCTCGTCCGGACCGACGCACACCTGCTCGCCCTTGGGCCCATACCAGATCGGGATGCGATGGCCCCACCAGAGCTGCCGCGAGATGCACCAGTCGTGCATGTCGTCGACCCACCCGAACCAGCGCGGCTCCAGACTGGTGGGGTGAATCACGGTGTCCCCGTTGCGAACCGCATCACCGGCGGCCTTGGCCAGCGACTCCACCCGGACCCACCATTGCAGCGACAGTCGTGGCTCGATCGGCTCACCGCTGCGTTCTGAATGCCCGACGCTGTGCAGGTAAGGGCGCTTCTCGCCGACAACACGGCCCTGAGCGGCCAACGCCTCGCGCACCGCGACCCGGGCCTCGAACCGGTCCAGGCCGTCGAATTGTGTTCCGGTGTCGGCGATCCGGCCCTTGGTGTCCATGATCGACAGCATCGGCAGCTGGTGCCGCATGCCGATTTCGAAGTCGTTCGGATCGTGGGCGGGGGTGACTTTGACCGCACCCGTGCCGAATTCGGGGTCCACGTGTTCGTCGGCGACGATGAGGAGCTGCCGGTCGACGAAGGGGTGCGGCAGGGTCGTGCCGACCAGGTGGCGGTACCGCTCGTCCTCGGGATGGACCGCGATGGCGGTGTCGCCGAGCATCGTCTCGACCCGCGTGGTGGCGACCACGATGTGGGGCTGCGAGTCGTCGAGCGAGCCGTAGCGGAATGACACCAGCTCGCCCTCGACCTCTTCGTAGTTGACTTCGATGTCGGAGAGCGCGGTTTCGAGCACCGGTGACCAATTGACCAGCCGCTCGGCGCGGTAGATCAGACCGGCGTCATAGAGCCGCTTGAAGATGGTGCGCACCGCCCGCGACAGGCCCTCGTCCATGGTGAACCGGTCGCGACTCCAGGCGACCCCGTCGCCGAGCCGCCGCATTTGCCCGCTGATCGCACCGCCGGACTCGCGTTTCCAATCCCAGACCTTTTCGACGAACAGCTCCCGGCCGAAGTCCTCTTTGGTCTTGCCGTCGACCGCGAGCTGCTTTTCCACCACGCTCTGGGTCGCGATGCCGGCGTGGTCCATGCCCGGCTGCCACAGCACCTCATAACCCTGCATCCGTTTGCGACGGGTCAGGGCGTCCATCATGGTGTGTTCCAGCGCGTGGCCCATGTGCAGGCTGCCGGTCACGTTCGGCGGCGGCAGCACGATCGAGTATCCGGGTTTGGCGCTCGTCGGGTCGGCCTCGAAGTAGCCCGCGTCGAGCCACTTCTGGTAGATCGCACTTTCTGCGGCAGCGGGATCCCACGACTTGGGCAGGTCGGTGGCGGGGCTGCGGCTGGCGGTCACCCGTCAATTCTAGGGAGCGCCGTATACCCCGCTGTAGGTGCCCAAATCGCAGGTGAGCCGCGTCACTCCGAGAGCCGGTCGACCTGCAACGTCACACCGGCGGCGGGGAACCTGGCGAGCAGTGCGTCACCCATCGCGGCCGCCGGGGTGAGGACGCCATGCAGGTTCGGTAGCTTGTCGCGGTCGAGTGCGAGCGCAAGGCCGCACTCCCCCAACAGCACCGAGGTCGCCTTGTAGCCGGGGTCTCCGCGCTGCTCCATGCGCGCCACGTACCGGGCGCCGGTGGTCGTGGTGGCGTAGGTCTCGATCTTGTAGTAGCCGCGCTCGCGCGCCGCCGCGCTGGGGCCGGTTCCGGGTTTGGGAACGATGCGCTCCACCAGCCGGCGAGGCAGCAGCCGGAAGTAGCGGCTGCCCAATCCGAAGGTGGCGTTGGCGACCCCGCCCACCGCGGCGGACGCCAACGGAGCCAGCGGCGAGGACCCGAGGCTCATGCTTTCGGAGTAGCGGAATTGGCGGCCGTACGCCCAGTCCAGTAATGCGTTGCTGCGCCGCACGATACGGGTGTTGTAGGGCGCCATCACGAATCCCGACGTCCACAGGCCGGCCAGTTCCGGCGCGATCTGACGACCACGCCGCCACGGCAGGTCGGGTTGGCGCCCGATTTCCGGTTCGGCACTGCGGTCGGTGCTCAGCGTATACGGGTCGGCGAGTTGGCGGCGGGCGTCGGGATCGCGGGACGCCGTGTCCAGCACTTCCAACATCGACGCGACGGTTCCGCCGGATACCCCGCCCGAGAAGGACCGGACCACGAGGTCGGTGTCGACGAGCTCTCCGGCGCCGTCATCCCGCGCCGCGCGGTAGAGCGCATAGACACTGAGGTCCGAAGGGACGGAATCGAATCCACAGGCATGCACGATGCGGGCGCCGGTGTCGGCGGCCTGCTTGTGGTACAGGTCGATGCTCTCGCGGACGAACATCGCCTCGCCGGTCAGGTCGGCGTAGTCGGTGCCCGCGGCCGCGCAGGCGGCCACCAGCGGTAGCCCATAGCGCGTATAGGGGCCGACCGTGGTGATGACGACCTGGGTGCGGGCGGCCATCTCGTTCAGCGTCGATGGCGACGATGCGTCGGCGGCCACAAGCGGCCAGGACTGCGCGGACTCGCCCAGGGTGTCGCGGACGGCCCGCAAGCGGTCGGTGGATCTGCCGGCCAGCGCCACCCGGCTGTCCGGCCCGGACCCGGCCAGGTATTCGGCGGTCAACTTCCCGACGAAGCCGGTCGCCCCGTACAACACGATGTCGAATTCGCGCGGCGTTGCGGTCACGGGCCCGACGCTACCCGACCCGCAGATAAGTAGTGCCGGGCCGAGGCCCGGCACTACTTATCTACTGCGTTGTGGATCGTCAGCCGCGACGCCCGCAGACCGGCCACGCGCCGATGCCCTGCGAGTGCAGCACGTTCTCGGCCACCCGGATCTGCTCCTCGCGGCTCGCGCCCGCCGGAGAGCCCGACCCGCCGTTGGCGCGCCAGGTGCTCGGCGTGAATTGCAGGCCACCGGAGAACCCGTTACCGGTGCTGATCGACCAGTTGCCACCCGACTCGCACTGCGCGATGGCGTCCCAGTTCACGCTGTACGCGTGGACAGGCGGAGGCGGCGGGGCCTCCGGGCCCGGCGGCGGCGGCACGCGAGCGCGGCTACTACAAGATCGAGACCTACGCCACCACGACCACCGGCGCCCGG
>NZ_LZJZ01000108.1 GCF_001667585.1 Mycobacterium sp. E2733 | reverse complement strand
GTTTCCGCAGCGCCGGCCGCACCGGAACGGACCGCCGCGGCGGCCGCCCGGATCTGCGGCGTCACCAGCATGACCTGCCCCAGCACGCCGTTGACGAACGCCGGCGAGTCGTCGGTGGACAGCTCCTTGGCCAGCTGCACGGCCTCGTCCACGGCGACCGGCTCCGGGACGTCGTCGGCGTACAGCAGCTCCCACACCGCGACCCGCAGGATGGCGCGATCGACGGCGGGCAGCCGGTCCAGCGTCCAGCCCTGCAGGTGCGAGCTGATCAGGTCATCGATGTGGGCGGCGTGCTCGCCGACCCCCCGGGCGGCCGCGACCGTGTACGGCTGCAGCGGCGCCACCTCCTTGTTCGCTGCCGCCAGTGCGGCGCGCGCGTCGACGACCTCGGCCGGGCCCAGCCCGCGGGCCTCGGCCTCGAACAACAGGTCGACGGCACGCTTGCGGGCCTGATGGCGCCCCCTGACGGGCCTGCTCACGCGTTGACGCGCCCCAAATAGCTGCCGTCGCGCGTGTCCACCTTCAGCTTGTCGCCGGTGTTGATGAACAGCGGCACCTGGATCTCCGCCCCGGTCTCCACGGTGGCCGGTTTGGTGCCGGCGCTGGATCGGTCGCCCTGCAGGCCCGGCTCGGTGTGGGTGACCTCCATCTCGACCGACACCGGCAGCTCGATGTACAGCGGGGCCCCGTTGTGGAACGCCACCTGTACCGGCAGGCCCTCGAGCAGGAACCGGGCGGCGTCACCGACCAGCGACTCCGGCAACGGGTGCTGCTCGTAGTCCTGGCTGTCCATGAACACGAAGTCCGAGCCGTCGCGGTACAGGTAGGTGGTGTCGCGCCGGTCGACGGTGGCGGTCTCCACCTTCACGCCGGCGTTGTACGTCTTGTCCACGACCTTGCCGGAAAGCACGTTCTTCAGCTTGGTGCGCACAAAGGCCGGGCCCTTACCGGGTTTGACGTGCTGGAACTCGACGATCTGCCAGAGCTGGCCGTCGATCACCAGTACCAGTCCGTTCTTGAAATCGGCGGTGCTTGCCACGGTTCGGTGTATCTCCTAGAGGATGGACAGTCGTTCGCGAACTGTCTGCGATTTGTCGGTCAGTCTAAGGCGCGACGCGGCCGACGCCTGCGCGTCGGGTGGCGGCGGGAAGGCCGCCTTAGGGGCCGGCCTCGGCCGACTCGCTCGGCGAAGGCCGCAGCGGCTTGATCATCGTCAGGAACGGGACGTTGAACTTTCTCCCGCCGGAAAACGGCACCGGGACGGGGAAATACAGGATGTCGATCTCCAGCCGCAGCTCCCGCAACGGCTGGGCGGACAACTCCCACCGAAAATCCCGTAGGCGCGCCAGGCGGCGTTCGATTGGCTCCACCCCGTTCACGCCACCCGACTTTACCCGCGGGCCGCGGTCCGCCAAACGGCGCGGTTCGCCTAGCTCAGGACAGCTAACTCCTTGGGGAACCTGGTCAGCAGTTCCGGTGCATGCCCGCGGTTTGCCGCTGCCTCGTCGGGCACGACCAGCGTGTCCTCGATGCGCACACCGCCGCGGCCCGGCAGGTAGACGCCCGGCTCGACGGTCACCACCGAACCCGCCAGCAAGGTCCCGGTGGAGGTGGCGCCGATTCCGGGCGCCTCGTGGATCTGCAACCCCACACCGTGCCCCAGACCGTGGCCGAACTGCTCGCCGTACCCCGCATCCACGATCAGCTGACGCGCCGCACCGTCGACATCGCGCAGGCTGGCACCGGGCCGCAGCGCCTCCCGGCCGGCCCGCTGCGCATCGGCGACCAGCTGATAGACCTCCCGCTGCCAGTCGGCGGCCTTCCCGAGCACGAAGGTGCGGGTCATGTCGGAGTGATAGCCGGCCACCAGGGCGCCGAAGTCGATCTTGACGAAATCGCCCGACGCCAGCGCCGCGTCGGTGGGGCGGTGATGCGGGATCGCCGAATTCGGGCCGGCGGCCACGATGGTCTCGAACGAGATCGCGTCGGCACCGTGGTCGAGCATCAGCGCCTCGAGCTCCCGGCTCACCTCACGCTCGGTTCGCCCGGGCCGCAGACCACCGCGCTCCACCAGGTCGGCGAGCGCGGCGTCGGCCGCCTCGCAGGCCAACCGCAGCAGCGCCACCTCGCCGTCGTCTTTGACCTCACGCAGCGCCTCGACGGTTCCGGCGGCCCGCACCAGCTCGGTGGCCGCCTTGCGCTCGCCGAGCTCGCTGGTCAGGACGTCGAAGGCGTCGACGGTCACCACGTTGCTTTCGAAGCCCAGCTTCCCGACGCCGTCGTCGGCGGCCCGGCCGACCAGGTAGCGCCCGAGGGCCCGTTCGATGGCGATCTCGAGGCCCGGGGCTTGCTCCGCGGCCTGGGTGCGATACCGGCCGTCGGTCGCCAGCACCGGGCCGCGATCGTCGGCGAAAACCAGCAACGCGCCGTTCGATCCGCTGAAGCCGGAGAGGTAGCGGACGTTGTTCAGGTCGCTGACCAGCATCGCGTCCAATCCGATGGCCCCGATTTGCGCTTTCAGGTGGTCCCGGCGCTGAGAATGTGTCACGACCCTTGACGGTACTCGCTACGCTGATTGCCCATGAGGTCCTGGATGCTGCGCGGATTGGTCTACGCCGCGGCGATGGTGGTTGTTCGCTTGTTCCAAGGTGCGCTGATCAACGCGTGGCAGACGCAGGCCGGGCTTTTCAGCGTGGTGCTGCTGCTTCTCTTCATCATCGGCGTGGCCGTATGGGGGGTATTCGACGGCCGGGCCGATGCGATCGCGAACCCGGACCCGGATCGGCGGCGCGATCTGGCGATGACGTGGCTGCTGGCCGGGCTGGTGGCCGGCGTGCTCAGCGGCGCCGTCTGCTGGCTGATCGCGCTGGCCTACAACGGTCTCTACACCGGCGGCCTGATCAACGAGCTGACCACGTTCGCGGCGTTTACCGCGCTGTGCGTGTTCCTGCCCGGGATCATCGGCGTCACCATCGGCCGCTGGCGGGTGGACCGGCAGTACGAGAAGGAGCCGGAGAAGCGTCACGGCCTCAGCGACAAGCAAGGGCGGGACAGCGACACGGACGTGTTCTCCGCGGTGCGTGGTGACGACACACCGACCGGAGAGATCCCCACGGCCGGAGCGCAGCACGAGGAGCGGACCGCGGCGGTCGCGACGGCCGAGCGTGAGGCACCCACCGAAGCGGTGGGCACCACGGCACGCGAGGCACCCACCGAAAGGTTCGCCAAGACCGAGTCCGAGCCCAAGACCGAGGTGATCCGCAAGGAGGGCGACGAGCCCCCCAAGCCGGAATCGCGCAAGGACTAGCTCTTGGCGGCTTCCGCCAGGTAGCGCAGGGCAAGCAGGTAGCCCTGCGTTCCCAGCCCGACGATTACCCCCGTCGCGACCGGGCTGAGGTAAGAGTGGCGCCGGAAGTCTTCGCGGGCATGCACATTGGAGATGTGCACCTCGATCAGAGGTGCGCGCAGCTCCGCGCACGCGTCGCGCAGCGCCACCGACGTGTGGGTCAAGCCGCCGGCGTTGAGGATCACCGGTTCGCCCGCGTCGGCAGCCGAATGGATCCAGTCCAGCAGTTGGGCTTCGTTGTCGCTTTGGCGCACAACGGCTTTCAGGCCGAGCTCGGCGGCCTCGCGCTCGATGAGCGCGGCCAGTTGGTCATGCGTGGTGTCGCCGTACACCTCGGGCTCGCGGCGGCCCAGCCGGCCCAGGTTCGGGCCATTGATGACGTTGACGGTGATGGTCATCGGGCCCCTTCTTCGTCGGACAATCCGGCGTACGCCGCCGCCAGCAGCGACGGGTCAGGCCCGGCCAGCCGGCCCGGCTTGGCCAGCCCGTCGAGCACCACGAACCTGAGCACCCCGGCGCGGGATTTCTTGTCCTGGGCCATGAATTCCAGCAGTTGCGGCAACGCGTCGGCGTCGTAGGCGACCGGCAGGCCGAGCGCCGTCAGGATGGTGCGATGGCGCTGAGCGGTCGCGTCGTCGAGCCGTCCGGCGAGCCTGGCCAGTTCCGCGGCGAAAACGAGGCCGACGGACACCGCGGCGCCGTGCCGCCACTCGTAGCGCTCCCTGCGCTCGATCGCATGCGCCAAAGTGTGGCCGTAGTTCAGGATTTCGCGCAGCTCCGACTCCTTCTCGTCGGCGGCGACGACCTGTGCCTTGACGGCGATCGAGCGCCGGATCAGCTCAGGCAGCACGTTACCCGTGGGGTCCACGGCGGCTTGCGGGTCGGCCTCGATGAGGTCGAGGATCACCGAGTCGGCGATGAAGCCGGCCTTGACCACCTCGGCCATCCCGGCGACGAGTTCGTTGTGCGGCAACGTTTCCAGGGTCGCCAGGTCGACCAGCACCGCCAGCGGCTGATGGAACGCGCCCACCAGATTCTTGCCCGCGTCGGTGTTGATGCCCGTCTTGCCGCCGACGGCCGCGTCGACCATGCCGAGCAGCGTGGTGGGAATGTGGACGATGTCGACGCCGCGCAGCCAGGTGGCCGCCGCGAACCCGGCGACGTCGGTGGCGGCGCCGCCGCCGAGGCTGACCAACGCGTCCTTGCGGTCAATCCCGATGTGGCCCAGCACTTCCCAGAGGAAGCCGACGACGGGCAGGTCCTTTCCCGCCTCGGCGTCCGGGATTTCGATGCGGTGCGCGTCAACGCCCTTGTCCGCCAGTCGACTTCGGATCGCTTCGGCGGTTTGCGTCAGCGCCGGTTGGTGCACGACGGCGACCCGGTGCCGGTCGCAGAGCAGTTCGACCAGCTGGTCGCCCAGGTCGGTGCCGATGATCACCGGGTAGGGCGGGTCGACGGCTACCTGCACGGTGACGGGCGCCGCGCGGGTCATGGGGCGGCCTCCGCGTGGGCGTTCTCGGGGGTCTGCAGCCTGGACACGATGTAGCGCACCACCGCCCCGGGGTTGCGGCGGTTGGTGTCGACGCGGATCGTCGACACGCGCCGGTACAGCGGGACCCGCTCGGCCATCAGCGCGCGGAACTTGTCGGCGCGGTCGGGGCCGGCGAGCAGCGGGCGCACGGCGCTGCCGCCGGTGCGCCGCACGCCCTCGCCGGCGCTGATCTCCAGGTAGATGACGGTGTGGCCGGCGAGCGCCTCGCAGACCCCCGGGCTGGTGACGGCCCCACCGCCGAGCGACACCACGCCGTCGTGGTCGGCCAGCGCGGCGCGCACGGCAGCCTCCTCGATGCGGCGGAACTCCTGCTCCCCCTCGGTGGCGAAGATGTCGGCGATGCTGCGGCCGGTCTGCTGCTCTATCGCCGCGTCGGTGTCGAGGAACCCGACGCCGAGCGCCTTGGCCAGGCGCCGCCCGATGGTGGACTTACCCGAGCCGGGCAACCCGACGAGTACGGCCCTGGGTGCCATCACGCGGTACCCCGGGCGGCCGGTGCTTCCCGGTCGGCGACCGCGCGCTGATACGCCTCGATGTTGCGGCGGGTTTCGGTGAGTGAATCGCCACCGAACTTCTCCAGCGCAGCCCGCGCCAGCACCAGCGCCACCATGGCCTCGACCACGACGCCTGCGGCCGGCACCGCGCACACGTCCGAGCGCTGGTGGATCGCGACGGCCTCGTCGCCGGTCGCCATGTCGACGGTGGCCAGCGCCCGCGGCACTGTGGAGATGGGTTTC
Organism: Mycobacterium sp. E2733; assembly: GCF_001667585.1. GTDB lineage: Bacteria > Actinomycetota > Actinomycetes > Mycobacteriales > Mycobacteriaceae > Mycobacterium. Next base: position 8,460 of record NZ_LZJZ01000108.1, on the reverse strand, counting down.
ATCGCGGCGCGCACCCGCAGCGGCTGCCCATTGGTCATGCCGCCCTCGAGCCCGCCCGCGCGGTTGGTCGAGCGGACCACGCCGTCGGGTCCGGGATACATCTCGTCGTGGGCGCGGCTGCCGCGGCGGCGCGCCGTTTCGAAGCCATCGCCGATCTCCACGCCCTTGATGGCCTGGATGCCCATCACCGCGGCGGCGAGCTGGCCGTCGAGCCGGTTGTCGCCGCTGGTGAATGAACCCAACCCCACCGGCAGGCCCACGGCCACCACCTCGACGACGCCGCCGAGGGTGTCGCCGTCCTTCTTGGCCGCCTCGATCTCGGCGATCATTGACTTCTGAGCCTCTTCGTCAAAAGCGCGCACCGGGCTGTCGTCGATCGCGGGCAGGTCCTCCGGCCGCGGCGGCGGGCCGTCGTAGGGTGCCGACGGACCGATCGCGATCACGTGCGAAAGCACTTCGACACCCAGCGCCTGGCGCAGGAAGGACCGCGCGACCGTGCCCACGGCCACGCGGGCGGCGGTCTCCCGCGCGCTGGCCCGTTCCAGCACCGGCCGGGCGTCCTCGAAGCCGTACTTGAGCATGCCCGCGTAGTCGGCATGGCCCGGCCGTGGCCGGGTGAGCGGTTCGTTGCGCGCCGAGTTTTCCAGGTCGGCGGCTCGCGCCGGGTCGACCGGGTCGGCGGCCATCACGGTCTCCCACTTGGGCCACTCGGTGTTGCCGATCTCGATGGCGATGGGGCCGCCCAGCGTGATGCCGTGGCGCACCCCGGACAGCACGGTCACGGCGTCGCGCTCGAATTTCATCCGCGCACCGCGGCCGTAACCGAGCCGGCGGCGGGCCAACTGGTCGCCGATATCGGTCGAATTGACCTCGACACCGGCGACCATGCCCTCGAGCATGGCCACCAACGCGCGGCCATGCGATTCCCCGGCGGTGATCCAACGCAACACCCGATCATCTTCCCATGTGCGCCCGGGCGCGCTTAAATCCGCGCGTGGCCGTCGGGCTCACACCAGCGCCAGGCCGATCGCGGCGGCGGTGGCCGCGCACATCGCGGGGCCGTGCGGCACCGACGCCGCGCCCGCGCCGCCAAGGAGCCGCTCGAGCAGGCCCCATGCCGCGGTCAGCACCGGCGCGCCCAGCGCCGCCAGGAACCACACCCCGACGCCGAAACAGCCGGCCAACGCCCCCAGGCCGATCGCGAGCTTGACGTCTCCGGCCCCCATCCCCGCCGGGGCCACCGAATGCACCAGCAGGTAGATCGCGGTCAAAGCCGTCGCCCCGGCGACGGCGGGCCAGCCCCGCCCGGTTGCGACGGACGCCAGCAGGATCACTCCGGCCCCGGGCAGCGTCAGCAGGTTCGGCAACCGGCGCTCGCGGACGTCGTAGCCGCTCAGCACCACCAGCCAGGCCAGCACCGCGACCGCCGCCGTCACCCGCATGCCGCGGGACGCTAGCCCAAGGCGGCGGCCATGGCCTCTCGCGGCGCCGGCAGGCCTGTGAATAGCTCGACCTGGGTGAACGCCTGATGTAACAGCATCTGCAGGCCGCTGATCACGCGGCCGCCGGCGGCGGCCACCGCGGCGGCCAGCGGCGTGGGCCACGGGTCGTAGACGGCGTCGAGCAGCACCGGGATGGCCGCGAAGGTGTCCGCATACCGCGCCCCGACCTCCGCGGGGATCGTGCTGACCAGCACCTCGGCGGCCGCCACCGCGGTGGGCAGCTCGTCGCTGTCCAGACCCACGAACCGCGTCGGCACCCCGATTCCCGTGCCGAGATCCACCAGCCGGCCGGCCTTGTCCGGATTGCGCGCGACGACCGTGATGGCGGTGACGCCCAGCTGGGCCAGCCCCAGCACGGCTGCCGGCGCGGTCCCACCCGACCCGCACACCAGCGCCGGCCCATCCGCCGAACCCAGCGCCCCGCTCACGCCGTCGATGTCGGTGTTGTCGGCCCGCCAGCCCGCCGACGTGCGGACCAGGGTGTTGGCCGACCCCACCCGCTCGGCGCGTTCGGTGCGCTCGTCGGCGAATTGCAGCGCGGCGAACTTGCCGGGCATGGTCACCGACACCCCCACCCACTCGGGCCCGAACCCGCCGACCACCGCGGGCAACTGCTCGGCGTCGCACTCGATGCGCTCGTAGGTCCAGTCGGTCAGGCCCAGCGCCCGGTAGGCGGCCAGGTGCAGTTGCGGGGACTTCGAGTGGGCGATCGGCTTGCCGAGCACCGCCGCTTTTCGGGCGGCGCCGTCAGCGCGCGCTGTCGAGGACACCGTTGCGCTTAGCCAGCTCGATGTTGGCCAGATGCTGCTGATAATCCTTGGTGAACAGCGTCGTCCCCTGGGCGTCGATGGTGACGAAGTACAACCAGTCACCGGGCTCGGGATGCTCGGCGGCGTGCAGGGCGTCGACCCCGGGCGAACAGATCGCGGTCGCCGGCAGCCCCTGCGACACGTAGGTGTTCCACGGCGTCTTCTGGGCGCGGTCGGCGTCGGTGGTGGCCACTTCCCGGCGGTCCAGGGGGTAGTTGACCGTCGAGTCGAATTCCAGCGTGTGGTGAGCGTGCAGGCGGTTGTAGATGACCTGCGCGACCTTCGCGAAGTCCTGCGACTTCGATTCCTGCTCCACCAGCGACGCCACCACCAGGATGTCGTAGGGCGACAGGCCCATCGCCTGGGCGGTGTCCACCAAGCCCGACTTCATGTACTCCACGGCGCCGGCGCTGATCAGGCCGGACAGGATCGTCTCGGCCGACGTGGAGGGGTCGACATTGAAGGTTCCGGGCGCGATCAGCCCCTCGATCCGGCGATGATCCTTGCCGAGCTCGCTGAACGGCTCGATGGCCCACGGCGGCACCGCCAGCGCCGCGGGCGTGCTGTTGGTCGCCGCCGCCCGCAGCTCCTCCACCGCGACGCAGTGCTGATTGCCGTCCAGGGTCACGCAGGTGGCGCGGGAGATCAGCGTCAGGATGCCCGGGGTCACCTTGTTGGTCTTCATGTCGGTGGTGTCGTCGAGTTGACGGCCCTCCGGGATGACCAGCCGGCCTACCCGGCTGTTCGGGTCGGCCAGCCGCTCGACGGCGTTGGCCGCCGGGATCTCGGTGCGCATCCGGTAAAAGCCGGGTTGGATCGACGAGATCTTGGTGTTGCCGTGCGCGGCGTTGACGAATGCCCGGACGGTCTTGGTCACCCGCTCGTGCTGCAGCGTCTCCCCGACCATCGTGGTCGAGTCACCGTCCTTGATCTGAATCACGATGTCGCGCTTGCCGTTTCCGGTGTAGTCGTCGCCGGCCCCGAACATCGTGTGCCACAGCTTGGCGCCGACGAAGACTCCCACCAGCAAGACGACGGCTACGACCGCGAGCACGATCTTGCCGGCGAACCGCCGCCGGCGACGCCCCCGCTCGGCCCGATTCCGCGCGACGCGGCTGCGTTTGCGCGAAGGACCGACCGCCTCGGGCTCGGCCCGTTCACGCCGTGCGCTGTCAACCATCAGTGGGCTCCCCCGCCGTCGGGGTGGCTCGGCGTTGGTCGAGCCAGCTCTGCAGGATGGCGACCGCGGCCGCCTGGTCGATCACGGCCCGTTGCTCCCTGGCGCGGACGCCCGCCGCGCGCAGCGACCGCTGCGCGCTGACGGTGGTCAGGCGCTCGTCGGCCAGCCGCACCGGCGTGGGGGCGATCCGCTGGGCCAGCGCGTCGGCCAGCTCCATCGCGTCGACCGCCGACGGACCCGTGCGGTCGGCGAGCGTGCGCGGCAGCCCGACGACCACCTCGACCGCCCCGAGCTCCGCGGCCAGCTCGGCCAGCCGCCGCACGTGTTTGCCGGAGCGGTCCCGGCGCACCGTTTCCACCGGCGTGGCCAGGATGCCGTCGGGGTCGCTGCAGGCGACGCCGATGCGCACGCTGCCGACGTCGACGCCGAGGCTCCTCCCGGGTCGGGACCGCCGACCCGGATTATCCTGGTCAGGGTCGCCGGGCCGGTCGGGCAAGCGATGCTGTGCGGGGACCACTCAACCGACCCGCGCTATCTCGGAGCGGACCGCCTCGAGGGCCGCGTCGATGCGGGTCGGGTCCTTTCCGGAACCCTGCGCCAGGTCCGGCTTGCCCCCGCCGCGGCCGTCGACGGTCGCGGCCAGTTGCTTGATCAGGTCGTTGGCGCGGATCCCGAGGTCTTGAGCGGCCGGGTTCGCGGCGATCGCGTACGGCACGGTGCCGCCCTCCCCCTCCGCGATCAGCGCCACCACCGCGGGGTCGCTGCCCAGCTTGCCGCGAATGTCGCCGACCAGGGAACGCAGGTCGCCTGCCGTCATGCCGGCGGACATCCGTTGGGCCACCACACGGACGTTACCGATACGCTCGGCGCCTGCCGCGGCGTTGGTCGCGGCGGCGCGCGCCCCGGCCAACCGCGCGCGTTCGAGCTCCTTCTCGGCGGCCTTGAGCCGCTCCACCAGGCCGGCCACCCGGTTGGGCACCTCGTCGGACGGCACCTTCAGCGACGAGGCCAGCCCCGCCATCAGCGCGCGCTCCTTCGCCAGGTGGCGGAAGGAGTCCAGCCCGACGTAGGCCTCCACCCGGCGGACCCCGGAACCGACCGACGATTCGCCCAGGATGGTCACCGGCCCGATCTGCGCCGAGTTGTGCACGTGGGTTCCACCGCAGAGTTCCAGCGAGAACGGCCCGCCGATCTCGACCACCCGCACCTGTTCGGGGTAGCTCTCGCCGAACAGCGCGACCGCCCCCATGGCCTTTGCCTTCTCCAGTTGCTCGGTGAAGGTGTGCACCTCGAAGTCGGCCTGCACGGCCTCGTTGGTGACCTCTTCGATCTGGGTGCGCTGCTCGTCGGACAGTGGCCCTTGCCAGTTGAAGTCGAAGCGCAGGTAGCCGGGACGGTTCAGCGACCCAGCCTGAACGGCGTTGGGGCCCAGCACTTGTCGCAGCGCGGCATGCACCATGTGGGTGCCCGAGTGGCCCTGGGTGGCGCCCCGGCGCCATTCCGGGTCGACCGCCGCCACCACGGTGTCGCCCTCCACGAATTCCCCGGACTCGACGTTGACCCGGTGCACCCACAGAGTTTTGGCGATCTTCTGCACGTCGGTGACCGCCGCACGGGCACATTCGCCGGCCCCGGTCCCGCTGATGGTGCCCTCGTCCGCGATCTGCCCGCCGGATTCGGCGTAGAGCGGGGTGCGGTCCAGCACGAGTTCGACCTGATGCGCGCCAGCCCCCTCCATTTGCGAGCCGTGGGTGACCACCGGCACCCGCTTCCCGTCGACGAAGATGCCCAGAATCCTTGCCTCGGAAGCCAGTTCGTCGAAGCCGGTGAATTCGGTGGGCCCGGCGTCTACCAGCTCGCGGTAGGCGCTCAGGTCGGCGTGCGCGTGCTTGCGGGCTGCGGCGTCCGCCTTGGCCCGGCGGCGCTGTTCGGCCATCAGTTCCCGGAAGCCGATTTCGTCGACCTGCAGGCCGGCCTCGGAAGCCATCTCCAGGGTCAGCTCGATCGGGAAACCGTAGGTGTCGTGCAGCGTGAAGGCGTCCGAGCCGGAAATCGCCTTGGCCCCGGTGGCTTTGGTGGTGCCGGCCACCTCGTCGAACAGCTTGGAGCCGGCCACCAGCGTCCGGTTGAACGCGGTCTCCTCGGCGACGGCGATGCGCCTGATCCGGTCGAAATCGGCGACCAGTTCGGGATACGACGGGCCCATCGCGTCGCGCACGGTGGCCATCAGCTCACCCACGATCGGGCCTTCGATGTCGAGCAGCTTGGCCGACCGGACCACCCGGCGCAGCAGGCGGCGCAGCACGTACCCGCGCCCGTCGTTGCCGGGAGTGACACCGTCGCCGATCAGGATCGCCGCGGTGCGGCTGTGGTCGGCGATGACCCGGTAACGCACGTCGTCCTCGTGGTTGCCGGCGTCATAGCCGCGCGGCGCGCGGGCGGCCGCGGCATCGATCACCGGCCGCAACAGGTCGGTCTCGTAGACGTTGTGCACGCCCTGCAGGACGAACGCCACCCGCTCGACGCCCATGCCGGTGTCGATGTTCTTGCGCGGCAACGGCCCCAGGATCTCGAAGTCGGTCTTGCCGGTGCCCTCGCCGCGCTCGCTCTGCATGAACACCAGATTCCACAGCTCGACGTAGCGGTCCTCGTTGGCCACCGGTCCGCCGCCGACGCCGAACTCCTCGCCCCGGTCGTAATAGATCTCCGACGACGGGCCGCACGGCCCCGGGATCCCCATGGACCAGTAGTTGTCTTCCATGCCCCGGCGCTGGATCCGCTCGGCCGGCAGCCCAGCGATCTCCTGCCACAGCTGCACGGCCTCGTCGTCATCGAAATAGACCGTCGTCCAAATTCTTTCGGGGTTCAGCCCGTAGCCGCCCTCGGAAACGGGGTTGGTCAGCAGCGTCCACGCCAGCTCGATGGCGCGGCGCTTGAAGTAGTCACCGAACGAGAAGTTGCCGGCCATCTGGAAGAAGGTGTTGTGCCGGGTGGTGATGCCCACCTCGTCGATGTCCGGCGTGCGGATGCACTTCTGAATGCTGGTGGCCGTCGAGTACGGCGGTGTGCGCGCGCCCAGGAAGTACGGCACGAACTGGACCATGCCCGCGTTGACGAACAGCAGGTTGGGGTCGTCGAGGATCACCGATGCGCTCGGCACCTCGGTGTGGCCCGCCTTCACGAAGTGATCAAGAAACCTCTTCCTGATCTCGTGTGTCTGCACTTCTGGTCCGCTTCTTCCCTGTTGCTTTTCTGCGTGTTGCTTTTCTGCGTGTTGGTTTTCTGCGTGGACGTCTATTCCAGCGTATTCGCCGGAATTGCTGGCTACCGGGCCGCTAACCCTCCAGGAAGCTCAGCCGCACCGAGCGTTGCGGGTTGTCCCGATTCAGGTCGACCAGCACGATGCTTTGCCACGTGCCCAGCATCGGCTCGCCACCGGAGACCGGCACCGTCACCGACGGCGCGACCAGCGCCGGCATCACGTGGTCGGCGCCGTGGCCCGGGGAGCCGTGCGAGTGCCGGTAACGGTCGTCGCGCGGCAGCAGCCGTTCCAGCGCGTCGAGCAAGTCGTCATCGGAGCCCGCCCCGGTCTCGATGATGGCGACACCGGCCGTCGCGTGCGGGACGAAGACGTTGCACAAGCCGTCGCCCCGCGACCAGCAGAAGCCCCGCACCGCCTCGGTCAGATCGACGATGCGGCGCCGGGAGGTGTCCACGTCCAGCACGTCGGTATGCATCCGGACCAGCCTACGGCGACCCGGCTGCGACCAGCCAATCGTTTGTGAGCGCGACCACATTTGGCATTGCGGCACGCAACGGGCAGGAGGAAGGTAACTGGTGGGACCGGTGGCGCCACCGGGGCGCTGCCCCGAGAGAAGAGGGGTCGGCCGTGTACGCACGCTCCACCACCATCCAGGCGCAACCCTTATCGGTCGACATCGGCATCGCGCACGTCCGCGACGTCGTCATGCCGGCGCTCACGGAGATCGACGGGTGTCTCGGACTGTCGCTGTTGGTCGACCGGCAGTCCGGAACCTGCATCGCCACTAGCTCGTGGGACAGCATCGACGCGATGCGCGCCAGCGCCGAACGGGTCGCCCCGATTCGCGACCAGGCCGCGCTGATGTTCGACGGCAGCGCGCGGGTCGAGGAGTGGGACATCGCTTCGCTGCACCGCGACCACCCGTCGGGTCAGGGGGCCTGCGTGCGGGCCACCTGGCTCAAGGTGGTGCCCGATCAGCTCAGCCGATCCCTGGACTTCTACCGGATGTCGGTGCTGCCGGAGATGGAGGACCTCGACGGGTTCTGCAGCGCCAGCCTGCTGGTCGACCATCCCGCGTGCCGGCGGGCGGTGTCCTGCTCGACGTTCGACTCGATGGACGCCATGGCCCGCAATCGCGACCGGGCCACCGAGCTGCGCAGCCGGCGCGTCCGCGAGCTGGGCGCCGAGGTCGTGGACGTGGCCGAGTTCGAGCTGGCGATCGCCCACCTGCGGGTGCCCGAGCTGGTTTAGCCGTCTCTTCCGCCGAACGTCAGGCCAGCGTGACGGCGGCCGTCGAATGTCACGCCAGCGTGACGCGCCTACGGCAGCGCGTCGCCCGGGAACCCGCGGCAGGGGTGCACCTCGAAGGTGAAGACGCCGGTCGCCACGCCGGGGTCGTCGGCCATGATGGCGGCGGTGTCGTCGACGGTGGCCGCGAACACGGCGATCCCGCACACGTCGGAGCCGTCGGTGACCGGCAACACCACGGCCAGGACGCCGTCGTCGCGCAGCCCGAAATTGCGCCGCCCGTGCTCCCAGACGGTCCCCGGGGTGGTGTCGTCGCCGAAGCGCGGCCCCTGCTTGAGGATGACGACGCTGTAGGGCTTGGTGGTGGCCAGCAGCCGGCCCATCTCCTCGTCGGTGAAAGTCTTCATGGCCGTCCCCGCTTCCTGCGGATGATCGCCCGCAGCCGTTCCAGCCGCCCGG
>NZ_LZJZ01000107.1 GCF_001667585.1 Mycobacterium sp. E2733 | reverse complement strand
CTCGGCGGCTGACCCAACAACCAAGAAAAGGGGGGAGACGCCGCCGACCCCGCCCGCGGGGCCGACCGAGAAGCTGCCCACCCCCGGCGAGGAACCGAACGGGGGGAAGCGGAAACGTCGCTTCCTGCGCGACCCGCTCTCCGTGGCGCTGGTCTGCATCATCGTGGTTTGCCTGGTGATCGCCGCGCTCGTGGGCGCGGAGCTCTACGTCCGTCACGTCGCCAACAACAAGGTCGCCGAGGCGGTGGCGTGCGAGGTCAAGGACGAGGCCACCGCGTCGTTCGGGGTGGCGCCGCTGATGCTGTGGCAGCAGCTCACCAAGCACTACACCAACATCTCGGTGTCCACCGCGGGCAACCAGGTGCGTGACGCCAAGGGCATGAAGATCGACATCAACATCCGCGACGTCCAGCTCAGGGACACGCAAGACTCCAAGGGCACCATCGGGTCGCTCGACGCGACCGTCACTTGGACCTCCGACGGAATCAAGCAATCGGTCCAGAACGCGATCCCGGTGCTGGGCCCCTTCGTCACCAACAAGGTGACCACGCATCCCAACGACGGCACCATCGAGTTGAAGGGCATGCTGGACAACCTGACCACCAAGCCGGTGGTGTCGGGCACCGGCCTGCAGCTGCAGATCGTCAGCTTCAACGCGCTCGGCTTCACGATGCCCAAGGAGTCGGTGCAGTCGACCCTGGACGACTTCACCTCGCAGTTCACCAAGAACTACCCGCTGGGCATCCACGCGGACAGCGTGCAGGTCACCAATGACGGTGTGACCAGCCACTTCTCGACGCGGAACGCGAGCATCCCCACCGGCAACAACAACGACCCCTGCTTCGCCAACCTCTGACGCCGGGGTCAGTCGAGCCCGTCGAGCACCGCCCGGGTGCCGGACAGGCCGAGCCGCGTGGCACCGGCCTCCAGCATCGCGAGCGCGTCGGCGGCGCTGCGGATGCCGCCGCTGGCCTTCACGCCCAGCCTGGCGCCGACGGTCTGGCTCATCACGGTGACCGCACGCACCGAGGCGCCGCCCGCGGGATGGAACCCGGTCGAGGTCTTGACGAAGTTGGCGCCGGCGTCCTCGGCCGCGCGACACACCTGCACCAGCGTGCGCTCGTCCGGCCCCGATAGCAGCACCGCCGACTCCACGATCACCTTCAGCACGGAACCGGCGTCGACGTCGTTCATGGCGGCGCGCACGGCCGCGATATCGGCCCGCACCGCCGCGATGTCGCCGGCCAGCGCGGCGCCGATGTCGATGACCATGTCGACCTCGGTCGCGCCCGATGCCAAGGCCTGCTCGGCCTCGTGCGCCTTGACCGCCGAAATGTGCTTGCCCGACGGGAAACCCGCCACGCTCGCCACCGCGACACCTCCGCCGGCCCGGACGGCGGCCGGAACCATCGACGGTGAGACGCACACGGCGTAGACGCCCAATTCGGAGGCCTCCGCGACCAGCGCGGCCACGTCCGCCTCGGTGGCCTCCGGTTTCAGCAGGGTGTGGTCGACCACGGCCGCCAGTTGAGCCCGGGTGGGTTTGCTCGCCACTAGAACCTTTCTTCGGGCCCGCCCGGATTGCATCCGGAAGCGCCCATCTCGGCGTCGTCGACGACCGGGCGCCACGGCTCGAGGTTCCAGCTGGTCTTGCCGGGCGCCGCCAGTTCGGCGAATTGCCAATGACAGATAAACTGCGCGCGCATCCCGGCGGTGTCGGCGTCCGGCGACAGCGTCAGCACCTCGGCCCACGCCTCGTCGGCGAGGGCCGGATTCGCCGAATGGCCGGCGGCCAGCCGCCCCGATGGCGTCGGGAACACCCGCAGGCTGCTCAGCCCGTGCCACTGCGCCCACTCGGTGTGGTCGATGAACGGCGGGGACATCGTCGCCGGGTCCGCCGCCGCGGCGGCCGCGGGTCCCCACAGCGCGACAAGCACCGCAGCGGGCGCCGTCAGCACGGCCTTCATCCCGCTAGCGCGACTTACCTTGAATTTCAAGAAGTTTCGGCCGCACGTCGACCAGATACACGCCCGCCGCGCACGCGGCGATCGCCATCCCGAGTACCCCGAAAACAAAACTCAGGATGGATGTCAGGGCGACAGCCAGGCCGAGGATCACCAACCACACCGGCTTGGTCAGCTTTTCGGCGGCGGTGTAAGCGTCGGGCCGCTGCAGCGCGGCATGCACGAACGCATATACCGCCGTGACCAAGACGGCGATCTGCAAGACCAACATGACGGTACCCACGAGGTGGCTCACGCCTTAAGCGTATGCGGGCGCCGTCCCAAACGTCGACTCAGAGTTGCCCGAAGGACAACTCCGAGTCGAGCGTCGGTACTTACTTCTGGGTGACCTTCTTGGCGGCCGCCTTCTTGGCGGGCGCCTTCTTGGCGGGCGCCTTCTTGGCGGGCGCCTTCTTGCCGACAGCCTTCTGAGCCTTCTTGGCCGTCTCGTCGGACTTCTTGGGCAGCTCGATGCCGACCAGTTTGGCCGCACGCTCGCCGACCGCGCGGGTCTGCGACGCGACGGTGCCCAGCGCCTCCTGCGTCAGCTCGACGGCCTGGTCCACGTAGCCCTCGGCGCGCGCGGACGCGTCGTCCAGGCCCGTCTGGCTGCGCAGCCGCTGCAGGGCGGCTTCGCCGCGCTGGACCAGCTCGTTGTAGCGGTTGGTCGCCGCGTCCAGGTAGCCCTCGGCGGCCTTGCGCAGTTCGTCGCTGGTGAACCGCTCGCGCAGCTCGTCCAGCTGCTCGGGCAGGTCCTCCTGCAACCGGGTCAGCCGGGCGCGGCTCTCCTCGACCCGGGTGCGGGTGTCGGCGCGGGTCTCTCCCGCGCGCTCACGCAGGGTGGCGATCAAGTCATTGACGGTGGCCAGGGCCAGGTCGGCCGCGCCCAGGGCTGCGAGCAGGGGCGCCCGCAGGTCCTCGATGTTGGTGTTGTCAGCCATGGTGTTCCTTTCCTTCTTTTGTTCGCTATCAGCGTTACTACGTGTGCGGTTCGCAAGCTAGGGGCGTTTGGTCTCTTCCTTTCGGGTAACCGGAGCCGCCTGCGGTCGGTCGGTCGACGACTGGCCGGCGGGCGTGGGAGCGGCGTCGGCGGTCGGGCCCTCCTCGTGGGCGGATTCGTTCTGCTGGATGAAGGAGGCGTAGACGTCGAGCAGCACCTGCTTCTGGCGCTCGGTAATCGCGGTATCGGTGATGATGGCGTCGCGCACCTGACTTTTGTCGCTGGGCTCGAGAATCCCAGCCCGCACATAGAGAACCTCGGCGGAAACCCGCAGCGCCTTGGCGATTTGATTGAGCACGTCGGCGGACGGCTTACGCAATCCCCGCTCCACCTGGCTCAGATACGGATTGCTGACCCCGGATTTTTCGGCGAGTTGACGCACCGAGACCTGCGCGAGTTCACGCTGGCTGCGAATGAAGCTTCCGATGTCCGAGGCCATGTCGGAGGCGGCGTTGGACACCTTGGCGGAGAGCTTCTCCTCGGGTGCCATGGCGTGCTCCTGGTCGGCTGGTCGATGGTGACGGCCACCAGATTACTACAAGTGCTTGCTATTGCAAGCACTTGTTAGCACTACTAGAAAAAGAGCTGGGCGACGGCGTAGATCACCAGACCGGCCAGGGAGCCGACCACGGTTCCGTTGATCCGGATGAACTGCAGATCGCGGCCCACGTGCAGCTCGATGCGCCGGCTGGCCTCCTCGGCGTCCCAGCGCTCGATGGTGTCGGTGATGATCGCGGTGATCTCCACGCCGTACTGCGAAACCAGGTGCTGGGCGGCCCGCACGATCCAGTTGTCCACCTTGTCGCGCAGGTTGGCGTCGTCACGCAGTGATTCCCCGATGCGTACGACGGTGTCGGCGATGCGGGTGCGCAACGTGCTGGACGGGTCGTCCACGCCCTCGAGCACCAGGCGTTTCAGCGTCTTCCAGGCCGTCGCGGCGGCGTTTGCGATCTCGTCGCGCGCCATCAGCTGCTCCTTGACGGCATCGGCGCGCGCGATGGTGTCCGCGTCGTTTTGCAGGTCGTCGGCGAATTCGAACAGAAAACGCGTCGCCGACCGGCGCAGCTCGTGGTCGGGATTGCGGCGCACCTTGTCGGTGAAGTCCATCAGCTCGCGGTGGATGCGGTCGCCGACCAGGTGGTCGATGAAGCGTGGCGACCACGTCGGCGAGTCACGCTCGACCACCCGCTGGATCACCTCGCCGGCGTTCAGCGACCACTGGAAGGCCCGGTCGGCAAGTAACTGAATCAGCGCCTCCTGCCGATTCTCGGCCAGCAGCGTCGTCAACACCCTCCCGACCGGCGGACCCCACTGCGGCTCGGCGATGCGGCGCACGATCATCCGGTCGATCACCTGCTGGACGTCGTCGTCGCGCAGTAGCTCCACCAATACCCGCAGCACCGTGGCCGTCTCGCTGGCCACCCGCTCGGCGTGGGCGGCCTCCGACAGCCACTTGCCGAGCCGTCCGGGCACCTCGGCGTCCCGCAGCTTGGTCTCCACCACCGGCGGCGACAGGAAGTTCTCCCGCACGAAGGTTCCCAGGCCCTCGCCGAGCTGATCCTTCTTGCGCTTGATGATCGCGGTGTGCGGGATGGGGATGCCCAACGGATGCCTGAACAGCGCGGTCACCGCGAACCAGTCGGCCAGCGCACCCACCATCCCGGCCTCGGCGGCGGCACCGACGTAGCCGACCCAGGCACCGAGGTGGGTGTGGGCCTGGGCCCACCGGCAGGCGAGAAACAGGGCGGTGGCGCCGATCAGGAAGCCCAGCGCCACCGCCTTCATCCGGCGCAGGGCCACCCGGCGCTCCGCATCGGCCTGCGGATCGGCACCCGCGAAGGATTCGGCCAACGATGGGTGCGAACGACCGGTTCCGGTCAACGGTGTCATCGGGTCCGGCCCCGCCGCTCGCGGGGCCGGCGCTACGCCTCGAGGCGAGGCTCTGTGTACCACCACTCCATCATTCATCGTCCCGGCCGATTGGTGTGACGGCACTGTTCGGGGGGCCCGTAGCGGGGCGCGGCCGAAGCCCGGAACAGGCCCGCACACCGTAGTATCGAGGGCGTCTAGTGAATGGGAAATCGGCGACAGTGGCAGAGCAAACATTGGCTGTGACGGCCAAGACGGATGGTCGCAAACGGCGCTGGCACCAACACAAGGTGGAGCGCCGCAACGAGTTGGTAGACGGGACGATCGACGCGATCCGGCGGCGCGGCGGCACGTTGAGCATGGACGACATCGCCGCGGAGATCGGCGTTTCCAAGACGGTGTTGTATCGCTACTTCGTCGACAAGAACGATCTGACGACCGCGGTCATGATGCGGTTCACCCAAACCACCCTGATTCCAAATATGGCCGCGGCGCTGACGTCCAATCTCGACGGCTTCGACCTGACCCGAGAGGTCATCCGCGTGTACGTCGAAACCGTCGCGAACGAACCCGAACCGTATCGCTTCGTGATGTCCAACAGCTCCGCCAGCAAGAGCAAGGTGATCGCCGATTCCGAGCGGATCATCGCCCGCATGCTGGCGGTGCTGATGCGCCGCCGCATGCAACAAGCGGGGATGGACACCGGTGGTGCGGAGCCATGGGCCTACCTGATCGTCGGCGGTGTGCAGCTGGCCACGCACTCCTGGATGTCGGACCCGCGGATGAGTCGCGACGAGTTGATCGACTACCTGACGATGCTGAGCTGGAACGCGCTGAAGGGCATCGTCGAGGTGGGCGGATCGCTGGAGAAGTTCCGCGAAGAGCCCCACCCGTCGCCCATCGTGCCGCCCCGCGGGGCAGGGGATCGAGCCCCGCTCTAACCCCCGCGGCCGACCGTCTTTTGGGAATTTCGCCCGTCTCGTGTGACGCTTATGACGCGCTCGGCCGGACGACTTACATAGCCGCAGCGACTAGCATGCAGGGGTGCATGGGGGGTGACGCCGGGGTGCGTCGTGCTGATTGGCCGCCCCTGGCTCCGCGTAACGAAAGGCTCTACTCGACATGTCCGTGCAGCTCACGCCGCATTTCACGAACGTGCAAGCCCACTACGACCTGTCCGATGACTTCTTTCGGTTGTTCCTGGACCCCACCCAGACGTACAGCTGCGCCTACTTCGAGCGTGACGACATGACTCTGGAAGAGGCGCAGATCGCCAAGATCGACCTGGCGCTGGGCAAGCTGAAGCTCGAGCCGGGAATGACGTTGCTGGACATCGGTTGCGGCTGGGGCGCCACCATGCGGCGCGCAATCGAGAAGTACGACGTCAACGTCGTCGGCCTGACGTTGTCGGAGAACCAGGCCGAGCACGTGCAGGCCATGTTCGATCAGCTCGACACCCCCCGCAGCCGGCGGGTGCTACTGGAGGGGTGGGAGAAGTTCCACGAGCCGGTCGACCGCATCGTCTCCATCGGCGCGTTCGAGCACTTCGGCCGCCAGCGCTACGGCCGCTTCTTCAAGATGGCCTACGAGGCGCTGCCGTCCGACGGCGTGATGTTGCTGCACACCATCGTTCGCCCGTCCTTCAAAGAAGCCCGGGCGCGCGGCATGAAGCTGACCCACGAGATCGTTCACTTCTCGCAATTCATCCTGACCGAGATCTTTCCCGGCGGCTGGCTGCCGACGCCCCAGACCGTCGGAGAGTACGCGGTCACGGCCGGCTTCGAGCTGACCCGGGTGCACTCGCTGCAACTGCACTACGCGAGGACCCTGGAGACGTGGGCGGCCGCCCTCGAGGCCAATCGCGGCGAGGCGATCGCCGTCCAGTCGGAAGAGGTCTACGACCGCTACATGAAGTACCTGACCGGCTGCGCCAAGCTGTTCCGCCAGGGCTACACCGACGTCGACCAGTTCACCCTGAAGAAGAAGAAGTAGCCCACGGCGGTCGGCGGGCTCAGCCGTCAGTAGGTGTAGAAGCCCCGGCCGGTCTTCTTGCCGAGCCGGCCCGCCTCCACCATGCGCAGCAACAGCGGCGGCGGGGCGTACTGCGGTTCCTTGAATTCCTCGAACATCTTGTCCGCGATCAGTTTCAGGGTGTCCAGGCCCACCAGGTCGGACAGCCGCAGCGGACCCATCGGGTGCGATAGCCCGGCGACGACGGCTTTGTCGACGTCTTCGACGGTGGCAAAACCCGCCTCCACCATGCGAATTGCCGACAACAGGTAGGGAACCAACAGCGCGTTCACGACGAAGCCGGACCGGTCCGAGCAGCGCACCACCTGCTTGCCCAGGACCGCGCTCGCGAACTCCTCGGTGCGCGCCGCGGCGGCTTCGTCGGTGACCAGCGTGCTGACCAACTCGACCAGCGGGAGCACCGGCACGGGGTTGAAGAAGTGCAGGCCCAGCACCCGCTGCGGGTTCTTGGTGGCCGCGGCGATCTTCATGATCGGGATGCTGGACGTGTTGGACGCCAGCACCGCGTCGGGATCGCTGATGGCGCGGTCGAGTTCGGCGAAGATGTCGGCCTTGACGGCCTCGTCTTCGATGATCGCCTCGATGACCAGCTGGCGGTCCGCGAGGTCCTTCAGATCGGTGGTGAAGGTGAGCCTGCTCAGCGCGCGGTCGCGCTCCCGCTCGGTGACCTTGCCCGCGCTCACGCCGCGCTCGAGCGACTTCACGATGCGGTTGCGTCCCGCCGTGATCAGGGCCTCGGTGGTCTCGAACACCGTCACGTCGACACCCGCGCGGACCGAGACTTCGGCGATGCCGGATCCCATCTGGCCGGCCCCGACAACCCCTACCCGTTGAATCGCTGCCATTGCTCCTCCTTATACGCGCGAGCAGACGCAGAATCGCATCGACTGGGCTGCAGGAGTGCGACTCTGCGTCTGCTCGGCAGACTAACTCAGTGAAACTGACCCTCTTCGGTGGAGCCGGTCAGCGCGGTGGTCGACGAGGTGGGGTCAACCGTGGTGGCGATGCGGTCGAAGTAACCGGCGCCGACCTCGCGCTGGTGCTTGGTCGCGGTGTAACCGCGCTCCTCGGCGGCGAACTCGCGCTCCTGCAGTTCCACGTACGCGGTCATCTGGTTGCGGGCGTAGCCGTAGGCCAGATCGAACATCGAGTAGTTCAGCGCGTGGAAGCCGGCCAGGGTGATGAACTGGAACTTGAATCCCATTGCGGCAAGCTCCTTTTGGAACTTCGCGATGGTGGCATCATCCAGGTGCTTCTTCCAGTTGAACGACGGCGAGCAGTTGTAGGCCAGCATCTGGTCGGGGAACTCGGACTTGACGCCCTCGGCGAACTTGGCGGCCAAGTCGAGGTCCGGCGTGCCGGTCTCCATCCAGATCAGGTCGGCGTACGGCGCGTAGGCCTTGGCCCGGGCAATGCAGGGCTCCAGGCCGTTGCGCACCCGGTAGAAGCCTTCCTTGGTCCGCTCACCGGTGATGAACGGCTGGTCGCGCTCGTCGACGTCCGAGGTGATCAGGGTCGCCGCCTCGGCGTCGGTCCGGGCGATGACCACGGTCGGAACGTCGCAGACGTCGGCCGCCAGGCGGGCCGAGGTCAGCGTCCGGATGTGCTGCTGGGTCGGGATGAGCACCTTGCCACCGAGGTGACCGCACTTCTTCTCCGACGCGAGCTGGTCCTCCCAGTGCGAGCCCGCGACGCCCGCGGCGATCATCGCCTTCTGCAGCTCGTAGACGTTCAGCGCACCGCCGAAGCCCGCCTCGCCGTCGGCCACGATCGGGGCCAGCCAGTTCTCCACCGAGGTGTCGCCCTCGACGCGGGCGATCTCGTCGGCGCGCAGCAGCGCGTTGTTGATGCGACGCACCACCTGCGGCACCGAGTTGGCCGGGTACAGGCTCTGGTCGGGGTAGGTGTGGCCGGACAGGTTGGCGTCACCGGCGACCTGCCAACCCGACAGGTAGATCGCCTTCAGGCCGGCGCGGACCTGCTGGACGGCCATGTTGCCGGTCAGGGCGCCGAGCGCGTTGATCCACTCCAGGTCGTGCAGCTGCTCCCAGAGCACCTCGGCGCCGCGGCGGGCCAGCGTGTGCTCCTCGACCACGGTGCCCTGCAGGGCGACGACGTCCTCGGCGCTGTAGGTGCGGGTGACGCCCTTCCAACGCGGGTTCGTGTCCCAGTCCTTCTGGACCTGTTCCGGGCTCTTGGGGGTGCCAACGACAGACATTGGGCATGCTCCTTAACGAATCTTCACTGCTGAGTGGATAGACGCTTCACCGGCGGTAGCTAGAGGCTCAACTTCGCTGGTGTGCTAATTCGAAGATGGCACAGCCATCGACGCAGGTCCAGCCGTTTCATTTGCCAATTTCGGCAACGACAGGCCGGGGATTTGCAAATCTTGCGAAGATGAACGCGAACTTAACCGTTTCAGAAACTACCGATCAGTAACCCAATATCCGCAGGTCAACGGTAATTTAGCGGGACGCTTGTCCGGTTTAGCGGGAGAAGAGCGCGGCGACCGCTTTGGTCTCGTCGCCGACCGCATATGTGAGCGTTGTAACAGGGCGATCGACCAGTCCGGGGCCGAACTGGTCGGTCGATCCGGCCGGATGGACGTGCGAGATGATCTCCAGCTTGTCGCCCAGCGCCACCGGCGCCTCGTGCTCGATCGTGATGCGCAGCGGCGCCGCCATGAGCTCCAGGTGCGAAGCCAGGTAGTCCTCGATCACGCTCCAGTACACGGAGTTGTTCATGTGGTCGAACAGGTCGATGTCGGTGACGCGGACGGGAAACTCGTGGATCTCCTGCGCGTCGTCGCGGCTGCCCGGCTTCAAATAGCTCTTCCACCTGAGGCGGTCGACGGACGTGGTCTTGTGCAAACCCGCCAGGAAGTCGTCGGAGATGCGCGACGGCATCTGGGTCTCCCGGTTGATGTTGATCCAGAAGGCCTCGGACTCGATCAGGCCGCCCTTGCGCCCGTCGACACGAACCCGCATCTCACACCACCGGTTCGAAGTGCCCGAACACCACCTGCGACACCGCAGCATGTCCTGGAATTCGATCGGGCGGATCAGGTCGAGCATCGTGCGGCGAACGATCCACAGCGGGTGCGTCTCCTCGAAGCCCATCTCGCGGAGCTGGTCCTGGCCGATGTCCTGGATGTGCCGGCACGCGGCGTCCAGCCGCAGCCGGCCCGTGCGGTCGATGTCGGCCACCCGCAGCGGCCATTCGCGATCGAACACATCGGGGTGGCCGTCGGGAACCGGCATCAGTTCTTTGTCCAGGCTCACGGCTGCGTTCCCCGTTTCCTCCTCGTGGGCACCCCAGGCCAGCCCTGGGGGTCCGCTGCGAATCATGCCAACGCCGGTGGCCAAAAACCAATTGCGACGCGACCCGGGCCGCTGCGAACTCTGCCAACTTCCGCTTAGCAACGCCGGTACGCTGGGCGAAGTGTCCAAGACCTTCGTCGGCTCCCGGGTCCGCCAGCTGCGCCACGAGCGCGGCTTCTCCCAAGCCGCCCTGGCGCAGATGCTGGAGATCTCCCCGAGCTACCTGAACCAGATCGAGCACGACGTTCGCCCCCTGACGGTGGCGGTGCTGCTGCGGATCACCGAGGTGTTCGGCGTCGACGCGACGTTCTTCGCCTCCCAGGACGACACCCGGCTGGTCGCCGAGCTGCGCGAGGTGACCATGGACCGCGATCTGGACATCGACGTCGACCCCACCGAGGTGGCCGACATGGTCAGCGCCCACCCGGCTCTGGCCCGCGCGGTGGTCAACCTGCACCGGCGCTACCGGATCACCACGGCGCAGCTGGCCGCCGCGACCGAAGAGCGGTTCTCCGACGGCAGCGGCAGCGGCTCGATCACCATGCCGCACGAGGAGGTGCGCGACTACTTCTACCAACGCCAGAACTATCTGCACGAGCTGGACACCGCCGCCGAAGACCTCACGATCCAGATGCGGATGCACCACGGCGACCTGGCCCGCGAGCTCAACCGCCGGTTGACCGAGGTGCACGGCGTGCACATCAACAGGCGAATCGATCTCGGCGACACCGTGTTGCACCGGTACGACCCCTTGACCAAGACGCTGGAGATCAGCAACCACCTCTCGCTCGGTCAGCAGGTGTTCAAGATGGCCGCCGAACTGGCCTACCTCGAGTACGGTGACCTGATCGACAGCCTGGTGGAGGAGGGCAAGTTCACCAGCGACGAGTCGCACACGCTGGCCCGGCTGGGTTTGGCCAACTACTTCGCCGCGGCGGCGGTGCTGCCCTACCGCCAATTTCACGACGTCGCGGAGAATTTCCGCTACGACGTCGAGCGATTGTCCTCCTTCTACTCGGTGAGCTACGAGACCATCGCGCACCGGCTTTCGACGCTGCAACGGCCGTCGATGCGTGGCGTGCCGTTCTCTTTCGTCCGCGTCGACCGCGCAGGCAACATGTCAAAACGCCAGTCCGCCACCGGGTTTCACTTCTCGTCCAGCGGCGGGACCTGCCCGCTGTGGAACGTGTACGAAACGTTCGCCAACCCGGGCAAGATCCTGGTCCAGATCGCCCAGATGCCCGACGGCCGCAACTACATGTGGGTGGCCCGGACCGTGGAGCGCCGGGCCGCCCGGTATGGTCAGCCGGGTAAAACCTTCGCGATCGGGCTGGGCTGCGAGCTTCGCCACGCGCACCGGCTGGTGTACTCGGAAGGACTCGACGTCTCAGGGGATTCAGGAACAGTGGCCACACCGATCGGCGCGGGTTGCCGGGTCTGCGAACGCGACAACTGCCCACAGCGGGCGTTCCCGGCCCTGGGGCGCGCGCTGGATCTCGACGAGCACCGCAGCACCGTCTCCCCGTACCTGGTGAAGCAACCGTGACCGCGACTCAGGATGGCCGCATCCCGTCGGGGCGGTTCCGCGAATTGGGCCCGGTCAACTGGGTTCTCGCGAAGATGGCCGCGCGCACGGTCCGGGCGCCCGAGATGCACCTGTTCACCACGCTGGGTCAGCACCGGTTGCTGTTCTTGGCGTGGAGCGTTTACAGCGGCCGCGTGCTGCGGGGCCGGCTGCCGGCGATCGACACCGAGCTGGTGATCCTGCGGGTCGCGCATGTGCGCGGTTGCGAATACGAGCTGCAGCACCATCGCCGGATGGCCGCCAAGCAGGGGCTCGACGCCGACTTGCAGGCCGCCATCTTCGCGTGGCCCGAGCGGCTGGACCGGGTCGAGGCGCGCCTGACCGTGCGGCAGCAGGCGCTGCTGACGGCCACCGACGAGTTCATCAAGGACCGCACCATCACCGACGCCACCTGGCAGCAGCTCGCGGAGCACCTGGACCGGCGTCAGCTGATCGAATTCTGCTTGCTGGCAAGCCAATACGACGGCCTGGCCGCGACGATGGCGGCCCTGGACATCCCGCTGGACAACCCGCGCTAGACCCGCCTCAGAGGTAGACGTTGGCGAGCACGGCCAGCGTCAGCAGCAGCGGCGGCACGGACAGCCCGAAGCCGAACCCCGACCACGCGTATTGCCGCTTCCGGCGCAGCAACGACGCCCACATCGTGGCGCAGACCGCCAGCGCGAGCGACAGCAGCAACACCGTCGGGGCCCACTGCCCCACCGCCGCGTTGTCGTCGGCGATCGAAAAGGCCGCCAACCACAGGACGTAGCCCGCGGCGAGGCCGCCGACGGCGCCGAGAACGATGTCGCTGCGCATGTGACTTCAGAAGTTGATCATGTGGCCGACCAGGCCGTGGAAGCACTCCTGCAGCGCCTCGGACATGGTCGGATGCGTGTGCACGTTGCGGGCCAGCTCGTTGGCGGTCAGGTCCCATTTCTGCGCCAGCGTCAGCTCGGGCAACAGCTCGGACACGTCATGGCCGATCAGGTGCCCGCCCAGCAACTCGAGATGCTTCGCGTCGGCGACCAGCTTGACGAAGCCGCTGGGGTCGCCCAGGCCGTGCGCCTTGCCGTTGGCGCTGAACGGAAACTTCGCCACCACGACGTCGTGGCCTTCGTCGCGGGCCTGCTGCTCGGTCAGCCCGAAGCTGGCCACCTGGGGCTGGCAGAACGTCGCCCGCGGCAACATCCGGTAGTCGCCCAGGGCCAAAGTCTCTGCGCCCGCAATGGTTTCGGCCGCCACCACACCCATGGCCTCGGCGACGTGGGCCAGCATCAGCTTCCCGGTGACGTCACCGATGGCGTAGATGTGCGGCACGCTGGTGATCATGTAGTCGTTGATCCCGATGGCCTTGCGGTCGGTCAGCGCGACGCCGGTCTTCTCCAGGCCAAAGCCCTCGACGTTGGGCGCAAAGCCGATGGCCTGCAACACCTTTGCGGCCTTGAGTTCCTCCGAATTACCGTCCTTGCTGACCACGACCGTTACCTCGGCGCCATTGTCGTCGATGGACTCGACCTTGGTCCCGGTAAGGATCTTGATGCCCAGCTTCTTGAACTGCTTCTCGATCTCCTTGGAGACGTCGGCGTCCTCGTTGGGCAGCGCGCGCGGCAGGAACTCCACGATGGTCACGTCCACGCCGTAGTTCTTCATGACGTAGCCGAACTCCATGCCGATCGCGCCGGCACCGGCGATGATGATCGACTCGGGCAGCTCGCGGGACAGGATCTGTTCCTCGTAGGTCACCACGTTCTCCGAGAGCGACGTGCCGGGCACCAACCGGGTGCTGCTGCCGGTGGCGATGATCGCGTTGTCGAACGTGACGGTCTCGGTCCCGCCGTCGTTGAGGTCGACGGACAAGGTGTTGGCGTCGGTGAACCTGCCGTACCCGTTGATCTCGGTGATCTTGTTCTTCTTCATCAGGAAGTGCACGCCCGCGACCCGGCCCTCGGCCACCTTGCGGCTGCGATCGAAGGCGGCGCCGTAGTCGAACGTCGCCTCGCCGTTCATCCCGAAAGTCTTGGCCTCTTTGGTGAAGATCTGCACCAGCTCGGCGTTGCGCAGCAACGCCTTGGACGGAATGCAGCCGACGTTGAGGCAGACTCCGCCCCAGTACTTCGGCTCGACGACTGCGGTGTTCAGGCCGAGCTGTGCGGCGCGAATGGCTGCGACATATCCACCGGGACCGGCCCCGAGGACGACGACGTCAAAATGGGTCACGGCCCCTACCCTAGTGGCCGCCCGGGCGCGGCGTTAATACGGAATGAGGCCGAGCAGGCAGTGGCCCACCCGCGCGCAGTGGTAGTAGCCGTCCAGGGGTGCCGCGGCGGCCAGCGAGGCGAACGGCCCCGACAGCACGGCCATCGACAGCGCCGAGACCAGCGGCCTGCCCTCGACCATCGCGAGCAGCACGCCACCGACGGTGCACGCCACGACGTACACCAGGATCGCGAAGAGCGCCGCGGTCGGGTCGACCGAGTGGTACCACCAATAGAACAGGCCCAACCCGACGACGGCCGCCACGCACCACACGCCGAGGATCACCAGCAGCAGCTTCCACCACTTCAGGTAGAGGTAGCGCCCGGGAACGGTGACGGGTTGCACCGGCGCGACGGTGGATTCGGAGTCGGCCCCCTGTTCGTCGGCGGCCGGCTCGGGCGTCTGCGGCTCGTCCTTCGCGGCGGGCTGTTCGCCGGTGTCGTCGGAGAAGTCCGGCACCCACGACCGCGTCCCCGTGTCCTCTTCGGAATCGGAGAAGTCGGGCACCCATGACTGGGTGCCCGGGCTCGAGGGGGTGTCGTCGTCAGCCATGGGAGGTCACCTGGAGCGCGACGAGCACACCGAACCAGCCGGGCGCCACCGCCAGGATGAACGCGCCGAGCATCGTCACCCACCGACGGCCGGAAAACAGGATCGCCAGCAGTCCGGCCGCGCTGGGAATCCCAACCACCGAGGCGATGGCGAAGACCGGGCGGATGCCCCCGTGGACGGCCACCGCGAATCCCACGCCCGTAAGCAACCCGGCGGCAGCGCCGATCAGCATGGCGCCGGCCAACAACCGCGGACGCGGGAGGGGGATCACGATTTCGACATTACTGCGGTCACCGAGCCGGAGGGCACGTCCCCGGAGCCGCGTCAGTCACCACCTGACCGCGCGCGCAAGGGCGTTCGCCACGTTCGTAATCGGCACCGGTGATGACCGGGGTGCCCCGCAGCGCGGCCTGTTCGTCGTGGGTGAAGACGCGGCCGCGGGACAGAAACCGCACCCCTTCGGGCGCCTCCAGGCTGAATCCGCCGCCACGGCCCGGGACCACGTCGATGACGAGTTGGGTGTGCTTCCAGGTCTCATACTGCGGGCCCGAGATCCACACCGGCACCCCGTCCGTGCCCACGTTGAGCACGCCGATCAACACGTCGCGGTCGCCGACGAGGAAGTCCCCCCGCGGGTAGCACATCGGCGACGACCCGTCGCAGCAGCCGCCGGACTGGTGGAACATCACCGGGCCATGCCGATCCTGCAGCCGCTCCAACATCTCGGCGGCGTCCGCGGTGATGACCACACCCGCCGGAGGGCCCGGGACCATCAGAAGAAGCCCTGCGCCTTATCGGAGTAGGACACCATCAGGTTCTTGGTCTGCTGATAGTGGTCGAGCATCATCTTGTGATTCTCCCGGCCGATGCCCGATTGCTTGTAGCCGCCGAACGCGGCGTGCGCGGGATAGGCGTGATAGCAGTTGACCCACACCCGGCCGGCCTGGATGTCGCGGCCGGCCCGGTAGGCGGTGTTCCCGTCACGGCTCCACACCCCCGCGCCCAGACCGTAGAGGGTGTCGTTGGCGATCGAGATAGCGTCGTCGTAGTCGGAGAACGACGTCACCGCCACCACCGGGCCGAAGATCTCCTCCTGGAAGATGCGCATCTTGTTGTTGCCGGCGAAGATCGTCGGCTGCATGTAGTAACCGCCGGACAGGTCGCCGCCCAGCTCGGCGCGCTCACCCCCAGTGATGATCTTGGCGCCTTCGTCCTTGCCAATCTCGATGTAAGACAACACCTTCTCCAGCTGGTCGTTGGAGGCCTGCGAACCCAGCATCGTCTCGGAGTCCAGCGGGTCGCCCTGCCGCACCGCCTTGGTCCGGATGGCGGCCAGCTCCAGGAACTCGTCATAGATGTCGGACTGGATCAGGCTGCGCGACGGGCAGGTGCACACCTCGCCCTGGTTCAGGGCGAACATGGTGAAGCCCTCGAGGGCCTTGTCCTGGAAGTCGTCGTTCTTGGCCATCACGTCGGAGAAGAAGACGTTGGGGCTCTTGCCGCCGAGTTCGAGGGTGACCGGGATCAGGTTCTGCGAGGCGTACTGCATGATCAGCCGCCCGGTGGTGGTCTCCCCGGTGAACGCCACCTTGGCGATCCGGTTGCTCGACGCCAGCGGCTTGCCCGCTTCGGCACCGAACCCGTTGACGACGTTGACCACGCCCGCCGGCAGCAGGTCACCGATCAGCGACATCAGGTAGAGCACCGAAACCGGCGTCTGCTCGGCGGGTTTGAGCACCACCGCGTTGCCGGCCGCCAGTGCCGGCGCCATCTTCCAGGTGGCCATCAGGATCGGGAAGTTCCACGGGATGATCTGCCCGACCACCCCGAGCGGCTCGTGGAAGTGGTAGGCGACGGTGTCCTCGTCGATCTGCGACAGCGAGCCCTCCTGCGCCCGGATCGCGCCGGCGAAGTAGCGGAAATGGTCGACCGCCAAAGTGATGTCGGCGCCGAGCGCCTCGCGGATCGGCTTGCCGTTGTCCCACACTTCGGCCACCGCCAGCGCGGCGTTGTTCTCCTCGATCCGGTCGGCGATCTTGTTCAGGATCAGCGCCCGTTCGGCCGGCGGCGTCTTGCCCCACGCGCCCGCTGCCCCGTGTGCCGCGTCGAGCGCCTTGTCGATGTCGGCCTCGTCGGACCGGGCCACCTCGCAGAACGGCTGGCCGGTCACCGGTGTCGGGTTCTCGAAATAGCGGCCCTGCGCGGGCCGGACCCATTCGCCCCCGATGAAGTTGTCGTAGCGGGCTTCGTACGACATCAACGCCCCAGCGGAACCTGGACGTGCGAAGACAGTCATCTCTTCGGCTCCTTATCTTCCTGCGTGACAAGGCTCACAGTACGCTTTGCTCGTCCCGGTCGGACGCTGCGGAACGAGGGGAATCATGTCCGGAAGCAACGCTGCCGAGGAGGCCCTGCGGCAGTGGAGCGCGGTCGCGCCGGCCTGGGTCAAGCACCGTGACCGCCTCTTCTCCCAGGTGCGCTCGGTGTCGGACTGGCTCGTCGCAGAGGTCGATCCGCGGCCGGGCCAGACAGTTCTGGAGCTGGCGGCGGGCCCGGGCGAGACCGGCTTCCTCGTCGCCGCGCGGCTCGGTCCGACGGGTCGTCTGATCTCCAGCGATTTTGTGCCCGAAATGGTGCAGGCGGCGCGCCGCGGGGCGAGCGAGCGGGGCCTGGACAACGTCGAGTGCCGCGTCATCGACGCGGAGCGGATCGACCTGCCCGACGGCAGCGTCGATGGGGTGCTGTCGCGGTTCGGTCTGATGCTCATGCCGGGACAGACCCGGGCGATGGGCGAGATCCGTCGGGTGCTGCGCCCGGGCGGCCGGTGCGCCTACGCGACGTGGGGGCCACCGGATCGCAACCCGTGGATCTTTCAGCTCGTGGCGGCGCTGCTGCAGAACGGTGTCGCGCCGCCGGGCGACGCCTTCTCCCCCGGCGGCCTCTTTTCGCTCTCCGCTCCCGAGCGCAACCGGGACCTCGCAACCGGTGGCGGCTTTTCCGATGTCGCGGTCGAAGAGCTCACCGGCGTCATGCGCTTCGACGGCCCCGAGGACTACTGGTCCCACGTCACCGAGGTCGCCGGCCCGGTGGCTGAACTGGTCGCGTCGCTGGACCCCGGCCAACTCGACGCGGTTCGCGCGACGCTCGACCCCGCGCTGGAGACCTACGCGCGCGACGGCGCGCTCGAACTGCCATGGACGGCGCTCGTCACCAGGGCGGCGTAGCGGCGCGATCGGCTGCCGTCAGAATGGCGGTCATGACCGACGACCCCTACCTGTGGCTCGAGGAAGTCACCGGCGACGAGGCGCTGGATTGGGTGCGGGCGCGCAACGAACCGACACTGGCGACCTTCCGCGACGCGGAGTTCGAGCGGATGCGCGCCGAGGCGCTCGAGGTGCTCGACACCGACGCCCGCATCCCGTACGTGGTCCGCCGCGGCGAGTACCTCTACAACTTCTGGCGCGACGCCGCCAACCCGCGCGGGCTGTGGCGGCGCACCACGCTGGAGAGCTATCGCACCGACGCCCCCGAGTGGGACGTGCTGATCGACGTCGACGAATTGGCAAGAGCCGGCGACGAGAACTGGGTGTGGGCCGGCGCCGGCGTCATCGAACCCGAGTACACGCGCGCCCTGGTCGCGCTGTCCAGGGGCGGCTCGGACGCCTCCGTCGTGCGCGAATTCGACATGGCGACACGCGAATTCATCACCGACGGGTTCGCGCTGCCGGAGGCCAAGTCGCAACTGGCCTGGGTGGATACCGATACCGTCCTGGTGGGCACAGACTTCGGCGCCGGCTCGCTCACCGACTCGGGCTACCCGCGGGTGATCAAGCGGTGGCGCCGGGGCACCCCGCTGACCGAAGCGGAAACCGTGTTCGAAGGCGCCCGCACCGACGTCCGCGTATCCGCCTCGGTGGACCGCACCCCCGGCTTCGAGCGCACCCTGCTGGGGCGGGCCCTCGACTTCTGGAACGAAGAGGTCTACGAACTGCGCGGCCCGGAGCTTATCCGGATCGACGCGCCCACCGACGCGAGCCTGTCGATACACCGCGAGTGGCTCCTGATCGAGCTGCGCACCGATTGGTTCTACGGCGCGCAGAGCTATCCCGCCGGTTCCCTGTTGGCGGCCAACTATGACGAGTTCCTATCGGGCACAGCGGAATTGAACGTGGTGTTCGAGGCCGACGAGCACACCGCGCTGAACCACTACGCGTGGACGCGCGACCGCCTGCTGATGGTCAGCCTCGCCGACGTGGCCAGCCGGGTGGAGATCGTCACGCCGGGCGTCTGGCGGCGCGAGCCGGTCCCCGGCATTCCCGAGGCGACCAACACCGTCGTCGTCACCGCCGACGACACCGGCGACGAGTTCTTCCTGGACTCCAGCGGATTCGTCACCCCGTCCCGCCTCATGCGCGGCACGGGCGCCGGCCCGCTCGACCAGATCAAGTCCGCGCCGGCCTTCTTCGACGCCGACAACATCGCGGTTGCCCAGCATTTCGTGGCGTCGCAGGACGGCACGCCGATCCCGTACTTCGTGGTGCGGCCCGCCGATGTGCGGGGCCCCGGGCCGACCATGCTGTACGGCTACGGCGGCTTCGAATCCGCCAACACCCCCGCCTACAGCGGCGTGCTCGGCCGGCTGTGGCTGGCCCGCGGCGGCACCTACGTGCTGGCCAACATCCGCGGCGGCGGGGAATACGGACCCGCCTGGCACACCCAGGCCATGCGCGAGGACCGGCACAAGGTGGCCGAGGACTTCGCCGCGGTGGCAACGGATTTGGTGAACCGCGGCATTGCCACGGTCGATCAGCTCGGTGCGCAGGGCGGCAGCAACGGCGGCCTGCTCATGGGCATCATGCTGACCCGGTACCCCGAGAGGTTCGGCGCGCTGGTCTGCAGCGTGCCGCTGCTGGACATGAAGCGCTACCACCTGCTGCTCGCGGGCGCCTCGTGGATGGCCGAGTACGGCGACCCCGACAATCCGGACGACTGGGCGTTCATCTCCGAATACTCTCCCTACCAGAACATCTCGGCCACGCGCCATTACCCGCCGGTGCTGATGACCACGTCCACCCGCGACGATCGGGTGCATCCGGGCCACGCCCGCAAGATGACCGCCGCGCTGGAGGCGGCGGGTCACCGGGTCTACTACTACGAGAACATCGAGGGCGGCCACGCCGGGGCGGCCGACAACCAACAGGTGGCGTTCAAGTCGGCGCTGACCTACTCGTTCCTATGGCGGATGCTGGCAGGCCGCTGACCGAGCCATAAGATCGTCGGCGTGTCAGCGACCCAACGCATCGAACTCACCCTGCTGGCGACCGGATTGATCTTCGTCCTGGTGTCGGCGGCGCAGGCACGCTACCGCTTCATCGGCGACCGCCGCGCCGGCCGTCGGTTCTACTGGGCGACCGCGATCATCGGCACCGTCTGCTTCGCGGCCGGCACGGGCAGGCTCTGGCCCAACGCCGTCTGCGTGGCGGTGATCTTCTCCGGCCTCGTCGTCCTGTCGGCTTACCTGACGACGCCGTATCTGAAGGTCGGCGACCGCATCTACGCGTCATCGCCGGAAAACCGCCAGCCCGACCCGTAAGGAAGCCATCATGCCGACCAGCGACTTCGAGACGCTCCTGTACACGACGGCCGGCCCGGTGGCCACCATCACCCTCAACCGTCCGGAGCAGCTCAACACGATCGTGCCGCCCATGCCCGACGAGATCGAGGCGGCCGTCGGCCTGGCCGAGCGCGACCCGGCCGTCAAGGTCATCGTGCTGCGCGGCGCCGGCCGCGCCTTCTGCGCCGGCTACGACTTCGGCGGCGGCTTCCGGCAGTGGGACGACTTCATGAAGACCGGTGGGCAGTGGGATCCCGGCAAGGACTTCGCGATGGTCACCGCGCGCGAAACCGGACCGCACCAGAAATTCATGGCCATCTGGCGGGCGTCCAAACCGGTGGTCGCGCAGGTGCACGGCTGGTGCGTCGGCGGCGGCAGCGACTACGCGCTATGCGCCGACCTCGTGATCGCCAGCGAGGACGCGGTGATCGGCACCCCGTACAGCAGGATGTGGGGCGCATACCTGACCGGCATGTGGCTCTACCGGCTCAGCTTCGCCAAGGCCAAGTGGCATTCACTGACCGGGCGCCCGCTGACCGGCGTGCAGGCCGCCGAGGTCGAGCTGATCAACGAGGCCGTGCCGTTCGAGCGGCTCGAGGCCCGGGTCGCCGAGATCGCCGCCGAGCTGGCCCGAATACCGCTGTCGCAGCTGCGGGCGCAGAAGCTTATCGTCAACCAGGCCTACGAGAACATGGGCC
This sequence comes from Mycobacterium sp. E2733, assembly GCF_001667585.1. Lineage (GTDB taxonomy): Bacteria > Actinomycetota > Actinomycetes > Mycobacteriales > Mycobacteriaceae > Mycobacterium. The sequence continues at coordinate 76,635 of NZ_LZJZ01000107.1, read as the reverse complement.
TGGCCTCGACCCAGCTGCTGGGCGGCATCCTCGACGGGCTGATGCGCAACACACCCGAAGCGCTCGACTTCATCCAGATTGCGCAAACCCAAGGCATGAGGGCCGCAGTCGAGCGGCGCGACGGTCCCTTCGGCGACTACAGCCAGGCTCCGCCGGAGCTGCGGCCCGACCCCACGCACGTCATCGTGCCTGATCGGGGCCAATGCTGAGACGGACTAGGAACCTGTCCCCCGCCGCCCAAAAAGTGTTACCGTTAACAACTATGTCCCGGCTGAGTTCTGGCCTGCGTGCAGGCGTCGCTGTCTTCGCTTTGGGTATCGCCGCTACGGCGTTCCCTAAAACCGCCGTGGCCGATTCCACGGAGGACTTCCCGATCCCGCGCAGGATGATCAACACCACCTGCGATGCCGAGCAGATCATGGCGGCCACCCGCGACACCAGCCCGGTGTACTACCAGCGGTACATGATCGACTTCAACAACCACCCGAACGTTCAGCAGGCGACGATCGACAAGGTGCACTGGTTCTACTCGTTGTCGCCCGAGGACCGCCGGACGTATTCCGAGAACTTCTACAACAACGACCCGCTGTGGTACGCGTGGCCCAACCACATGAAGCTGTTCTTCAACAACAAGGGCGTCGTCGCGAAGGCGACTGACGCGTGCGCCCAGTACCCACCCGGCGACATGTCGGTGTGGAACTGGGCCTGAGCGCCTAAAAAGATCCGCGCGTCCGTGAGGAAGGACGCGCGGATCTTTTGTCTGCGCGCGCCGTCAGTAATGCAGGGATCTCGACGTTCGCGCGCCTCGAAGGTCAGCGCGGCTGTACCAATCCGCCCGCCGGGCGCTCCTCGACGTTCTTGAGAAGCAAATCGCGCACAGCGCGACGCGGTCCGTACGGCCGCAGCATGGTGCTGGCCGGCCGTGGGCGCACGTGCTGCGGCCACCAGAACCAGCGCCCGAGCAAGGTGGCCAGCGACGGCGTCATGAACGACCGCACGATCAAGGTGTCGAACAACAAACCCAGCGCGATCGTCGTACCCACCTGGGCCATCACCACCAGCGGGCTGAACATGAACGTGGCCATGGTCGCGGCGAACACCAGACCGGCGGAGGTCACCACCGAGCCCGAACCGGCCATCGCGCGGATCGTCCCCGTTTTGAGCCCGGCGTGGATTTCCTCCTTGAACCGCGATATCAACAGCAGGTTGTAGTCCGAGCCGACCGCCAGCAGCAGGATGATCGCCATCGCCAGCACCATCCAGTGCAGCTTCATGCCCAGGATGTACTGCCATACGAGCACGGAGAGTCCGAATGAGGCGCCCAGTGACAGCAACACCGTACCGACGATCACGAAGGCCGCCACGACGCTTCGGGTGATCACCAGCATGATGATGAAAATCAGTGTGGCTGCGGCAATTCCGGCGATCATCAGGTCGATGTTGGAGCCGTCGTGCATGTCCTTGTACGTCGCGGCGGTACCGCCGAGGTAGACCTTGGCGCCCTCCCAGGGCGTGCCCTTGATCGCCTCGTGCACGGCCTGCTTGATCGGTTCGATGTGGCTGATGCCTTCAGGAGTCGCCGGGTCGCCTTCATGGGAGATGATCAGCCGGACGGCGTGCCCGTCCGGCGAGATGAACTGTTTGAGGCCCCGGGCGAAATCCGGGCTCTTGAACGCCTCCGGCGGAAGGTAGAACGTGTCGTCGTTCTTCGCTTTGTCGAAGGCATCGCCCTGGGCGGTGGCATTGTCGGACTGCGCTCTGGCCTGTTCGTTGAGACCCATGGTGGTCGCGTAGTTCGACATGATGGTGTCGAGGTTGCGCTGCTGGCTCTCGATCTGCGGCGGTATCAGCGCCACCAGCTTCGGCTGGATCCGATCCAGCTTGTCGAGGTTCGCGCTGAGGTTCACGATGTTCTGGGCCACCTGGTCGATGCCGTCGAGCGCGTTGAAGATCGACCGGAGCGCCCAGCAGGCGGGGATGTCGTAGCAGTGCCTCTCCCAGTAGAAGTAGCTGCGGATCGGCCGGAAGAAGTCGTCGAAGTTGGCGATGTCGTCGCGCAATGCCTCGGTGATCTGCACGGTCTCCTTGGTGAGCCTGGTGGTTTCGTGCGTGGTGTTGCTGAGGTCCTGGGTCACCTGCATCTGCTCATGTAGCGTCGCCATCGTTTTGCGCAGCTCATCCGCCTGCTTGAGCAGGTTCTTCGCCTGTTCGTCTTGATAGTGCTGGGTCTGGATCCGCCCTGCGGCTTGGGCACTCATCTGAAACCCGAGGGTGCTGTGGTCGAGCGGCGTGCCCAACGGCCGGGTGATGGTCTGCACCCGGCCGATACCGGGAATGTGGAAGACCGCCTTGGCGACCTTGTCCAAGACCAGGAAGTCGGCCGGGTTGCGCAGGTCGTGATCGGTCTCGATCATCAACAGCTCAGGATTGAGCCGGGCCTGGTCGAAGTGCCGGTCCGCGGCGGCATAACCGACATTGGCCGGGGTGTCTGCCGGCAGGAAGTGGCGGTTGTCGTAGTCCGTCTTGTAACCGGGCAGGGCGAGCAGACCAACCAATGCGATCCCGATGGTCATAGCGAGAACCGGTGCGGGCCAGCGGACGACCGCGGTGCCGATCCGGCGCCAGCCCCGGGTCTGCAGCTTGCGCTTCGGATCCATGAGCTTGAAGAACGAAGCCACCGTCAGCATCGCCGGAGCAAGCGTCAAAGCCGCCAACACCGCGACCAGCATGCCGACCGCACAAGGCACCCCCAGCGACTGGAAGTACGGCAGCCGGCAGAAGCTCAGGCAGTACATCGCGCCCGCGATGGTCAGGCCCGATCCCAGCACGACATGCGCGGTGCTGTGGAACATGGTGTAGAACGCTTCTTCGCGGGTTTCGCCCAGACCACGGGCCTCCTGATAGCGGCCGACCACGAAGATCGCGTAATCCGTCCCGGCGGCGATCGCCATAAGCACCAGCATGTTGTTGGCGAAGGTCGAGAGCCCCATGACGCCGTAGTTACCGAGTGTCGCGACGACACCGCGGGCCGCTGCCAGCTCGATGAACACCATGGCCAGCATGATCAGAACGATGCTGACCTTCCGGTACACGAACAGCAGCATCACCACGATCACCAAAAAAGTGATGAGGGTGACGACGGCGACACCCTTCTCCCCCGAGTGGGACTGGTCGGCGAACAGCGGACCGGCGCCGGTGACGTATGCCTTGATTCCCGGCGGCGCGGGCACCGAATCCACGATCTTGCGAACGGCCAGGGCAGACTCGTTCGCTAGCCCGCCGCCCATGTTGCCGGCGAGGTAAACCTGGACGTACGCGGCCTTCTGATCGTGGCTCTGGGAACCCGCTGCCGTCAGCGGATCACTCCAGAAATCCTGGACGTGCTGAACGTGTTTCTTGTCTTGCTCGACGCGCCTGACGATCTCGTCGTAGTAGCGGTGCGCTTCGGCCCCGAGTGGCTTGTCGCCCTCGAGCAAGATCATGGCCGAGTTGTCGGAGTTGAACTCTTTGAACGTCGATCCGACCTTCATCATCGACTGAAAGGATGCCGCGGCAGTCGGACTCATCGACACCGAGTGGGTTTTGGCGACGACCTCCAGCTGCGGGGCCACCGTGTTGGTGACGAACACGATGCCCAACCACACCAGGACGATCGGCAGGGCAAGCCGATGGATCATCCGCGGCAGGAACGGCGGGATCAGCGGCTGATCGACGCGCGGCGGAGCCTCGCCCGGCTCGCTCATGCGGACTTGTCCAGGCAGTAGACGAAGGCGTTCACGGTTTGGTTGGGATCTGAGCGGTTTGGAGTCTTGATGACGTCACCGCTCCCGTCGTGCTTGTTCACCATGAACTGGCAGGCGATCCAACTGCCGTCTCCTTGGGCCACCAGGTTTGCCGGGATGCCGGGTTTCGTTGAACTCAATACTTTGCTCCACGGCAAGGGCACGTTGAGCGCCTGCTGCGGATGGGAGTTTTCGTCGAGGTAGTTGATAGTTGCCGTGCTGCCCGGTGGCCCCCAGACCTGGAGCGTGATCGTCTTGGCGTTGAACTCGTCGAGGACCTCGCCCGAGGTGCCGCCACCGAACGAACCGCGGTGGACGCCGAAGACGCCGTGCAATCGGTATACGACGAAACCCGACACCGCGACGACGGCTGCGATCGTGAGCACCAGCCAGAAACGCCCCAAAAGCCCCTTCTTCTTGGGGCGCTGCGGAGCGACCATTTTGCCCTCCCTGCCGGCGGAACCCAGCTTATTCAGCGGCTCGGTCCTTGGCTCAGTCATCGTCATGGGCACTCCAAATCCTTCCCATCTTCACCGGTTGGAGTTCGCCAAGCCATAGCTCCCCAGCCCCCTTCCTGCGTTCATTGCGATCCCGAGATGAGGCCGATGCACGTGGCAGTCAGCAGCCGAGTCAGGGCGGAAGTGAAGTCCAGATTCCACTCGGGCGGCACTACTTCCGGCTCCTCGGCGTAGACGTCGGTGAGGCGCTCCGGCGGGTTGGCCACCTGCCACAGCGTCGCCGCCAGCGAGTACGCGGCCAAGAGGATGTCCAGCGACCCCGATCGGCCGAGTTCCGGCAGCGCCCTCTCGATGGACTCGGCGAGCGACACCGTAGCGGCGGTGCTGATCCGCTTGACCTCGATCACCCGCTCCGCGTCCACCTCGTGTTCGAGGTGCAGGTGCAGGTTGGCCAGCAGGTCGCAGAACAGCGGGTCGTCGGCCAGGGCCTGGGCCAGCGTCTCGGCGATCCGCGACGGCGACTTGGGGCCCGGTTCGGCCAACTTCTCCGACACGGTGTTCGACCAGCGCACCCACCCTTCCGCGGACAGGTGCAGGAGGACTTCCTTGTGCGAGCTGAAGTAGCGGCGGACGGCGGAGTAGTGAATGCCGGCCCGGGTGGCGACCGCGGTCAACGTGACCGACGCGACGCCGGTCTCGAGCGCCAGTGAACGCGCGGCTTCCACGAGTGCCTCCGCACGTTGGCGCTTTTTCTCCTCGGTGCGGGCGCGTTGGAAGGTGAGTTGCGCCACCGGCAGAGCGTAACGCACGTTGTGTGATTTGTATAACGCACGGCATGTGATTTGTGCTGGGCCACTTGAACCGTCCCGGCCAGGTAAAGGTGTTACTAGCTATGCACACCATCGCGCTCATCGGCTTCCTCGGCGGCCTCATCACCGGCATCTCGCCGTGCATCCTGCCGGTGCTGCCCGTCGTCTTCTTCTCGGGCGTGGACGGCACCCGGGCGCGCACCTCCGCCGCCCGGCCGTACCTGGTGATCGCGGGCCTGGTCTGCAGCTTCAGCGTGGTGACACTGGCCGGCTCGGCCATCCTGTCCGCGCTGCACCTGCCGCAGGACGCGATCCGCTGGGCCGCCCTGGTGGTGCTGACACTCATCGGCGTCGGCCTTATCTTCCCGCCGCTGCAGCACTTGATCGAGCGGCCGTTCGCCCGCTTACCGCAGCGTCGGATGGGAAGCGGCAGAACGGGTTTCGGGTTGGGCTTGACGCTGGGTGCGCTGTACGTGCCGTGCGCCGGACCGGTGCTGGCCGCGATCGTGGTCGCGGGCGGCACCGCCACGATCGGCCTGCCCATCTTGATCCTCACCGCCACGTTCGCGATCGGCACCGCCTTGCCGCTCCTGGCCTTCGCGCTCGCCGGGCGAGGCGTCGCCGAGCGCGTCGGCGCTTTCCGACGGCGGCAGCGCATCGTCCGGATCGCCGGCGGCATCACCATGATCGTGCTGGCCGTGGCGCTGGTTTTCAACCTGCCCGCGATGTTGCAACGCGCCGTGCCCGACTACACGACCGCGATGCAGAAAGCGGTTGGCGCCAACGAGATTCGCCAGCAGCTCGGCGGCCCGGGCGGCGGCGCGCTGGGCGACTGCACCGAGGGCGCGGATCGGCTCGAGCAATGTGGGCCGGCGCCCGCGGTCAGCGGCATCACGGGGTGGCTCAACACCCCCGGCGGCGCGCCCGTCGACCTGGCGTCGCTGCGGGGCAAGGTGGTGCTGATCGACTTCTGGGCCTACTCGTGCATCAACTGCCAACGGGCCATCGCGCATGTAACCGACTGGTACAACCGGTATCACGACGCCGGGTTCATCGTCGTCGGGGTGCACACCCCCGAGTACGCCTTCGAACGGGTCCCGGCCAACGTGGCCGCCGGCGCCGCCGCGCTGCACATCACCTACCCCGTCGCGCTGGACAACGGCTACACCACCTGGAACAACTACCAAAACCTCTATTGGCCGGCGGAATACCTGATCGACGCGACCGGAACGGTGCGCCACACCAAGTTCGGTGAGGGCGACTACGACGGCACCGAGAAGCTGATCCGCGAACTGCTCGTCGACGCCCAGCCCGGCGCCCGGCTGCCCGGGCCGACCCATTCCCCGGACACCACGCCGCACACGAGGCTCACGCCGGAGACCTACCTCGGGGTGGACCGGGCCCGAAACTACGGCGGCGGAGGCGATTACAAGTCGGGCGCTTTCAGCTATCCACCGCAGCTGGCGGGCGACACGTTCGCGCTGCGCGGCCGATGGAAGCTCGACGATCAAGGCGCCACCGCCGACGGCGATGACGCCGCCATCCGGCTGAGCTACACCGCCAAGGACGTCTACGTCGTGGTCGGCGGGACGGGCACCCTCGCCGTGACCCGCGACGGCAAGACGACCACGACGGCGATCGGCGGGCCACCGACGCTGCATCCGATCGTGGCCGACGGAGCGGGGCGCAGCGATGTGCTCGACATGCGGGTCAGCCCTGGCCTGCAAGTCTTTTCGTTCACCTTCGGCTAGCCGGCCGGCTTCTTCCGCAGGCTGCCCAGCATGGCCACGACGACACCGGCGACCGCCAGCGCGGCGCCGGCGAGCAACGTCAGGTTGAGCCATTCGTGCAGGCTTGCCTCGGCGTGCCCGACCATCGCCTCGGCGATGCGCCGGATGTCGCCGGTGGTCCGGTTGAGCGCGTCGTTGACGTAGCGGCCGGCGATCTCGATGCCCGCCCAGCCGCCGGCGCCGACCAACAGCGCGGAGACACCGAGACTGGTGAGCGCCTTGCCGCGGCGGCGGGCGGCGGCCAGCGTCAGCACGGCACACACCGCGCTGAGGGCCACCGCGCCGACGCTCACCCAGGGGCCCCAGGTGGCAAGCGGGCCGAGCTGGCCCTGCCGCAGCGATCGCGGCACCGATGCCGTCAATGGAACCGTCAGCGTCGCAGGCACTTTCACGCTGTGGCCGCTCAGTATCCGCTGTACCGAGGCGTCCCTGAGCATCGGGGCCACGTCGATCTCCCAGGGTTCCCGGGCGCCACCGGTGGTGAACAGCCAGCGGTGCGCCCCCCGGTTGGCCTGGGCGAACAGTGCCGGAAACGCCGGCCCGGCCGTGAACGCGGCGGCGGCCTCGTGCAACTCCGCGCCGTCGACCGGCCGACGTCCGTTATGGCCCGCGACGAGTGCCATCGCGCGGTTGGTCAGTTCGTCCGCCGCCGCCGACTGCAGCTCGGGATCGGCCGCGGCCCTTTGGGCCAGCGCGGCGTAGCCGCCCTCGCTGATGACATTCAGCTGCAGCCAGGCTCCCGGGACCGCCACGGCCAGCGCGACGGTGGTGGCCAGCCACAGCACCGCACGAAAGACCGCGGCCAGAAATCGCACGCCGGAAAGCCCAACGCCTACGGCGCGATTCCGCGAACGTAGGCGGCCTGCCCGAGGTGCTGGGCGCAGTCGTCGATGATGCTCACCAACCGCGCGCTGGCCGTCACCGGCGGGTCCCAGTTGGTGTCGACGACCCGCTCGAGGTCGCCGGCGGTCACGCCGGCGACGTATTCGAGGGTCAGCTCGTGCACGGCGTGGTAGTAACCGGACAGCAGATCCGCGGGAGCCTTGACCTTCGCCACCTGCTCGGGCTTGTGCCCGTAGCCGGTGTCGTTGCGGGGCAGGTCCAGCCCGAACCGGTCCACCCAGCCGTCGCGCAGCCACACCTGCTCGACGCCGGCGACGTCGGCCAGCTGGATGTCCTGCACCCGCGCGCTGTGCCAGAGCAACCAGGCGATGCTGTTGGCGTCCGGCGTCGCCCGGTAGTTGGCGACCTCGTCGGTCAATCCGTCGGCGATGTCGTCGACGTGTTCGATCAACCGGGTGAAGGCGTCGCGGAGCAGTTCTTGGACGGCGGCGTCGGGGCTGGAGGTGTTGGCCATACAGCGACCCTAGATCCTGGCACGACCCGCGGGCGCGGTCGTAGATTGTTTGGATGACGTACGACCTGATCATCCGCAATGGCACCATCGTCGACGGGCTGGGCGGGGAGCCGTATGTCGGCGACGTCGCGGTGGCGAACGGCGTGATCGCAGCGGTCGGTCACGTGAACGGCGAGCGGGCTGCGCGGGAGATCGACGCCGCCGGGCTGCTGGTCACCCCCGGCTTCGTCGACCTGCACACCCACTACGACGGCCAGTCCATCTGGTCGGAACGCCTGACGCCGTCGTCCGCACACGGGGTGACCACGGTGGTCATGGGCAACTGCGGGGTCGGCTTCGCCCCGTGCCGTCAGGAAGACCACGACGTGCTCGTCGACGTGATGGCCGGCGTCGAGGACATTCCCGGCGTCGTCATGACCGACGGCCTGCCCTGGACGTGGGAGACGTTCCCCGAATACCTCGACGCCCTGGAGTCGCGACAACGTGATATCGATGTCGCCGCGTACCTGCCGCACTCCCCGCTGCGCGTCTACGTGATGGGTCAGCGCGGCGCGAACCGCGAGCCGGCCACCGCCGAAGACCTCGCCAAGATGCGGGCGCTCGCCAAGGAGGCGGTCGAGGTCGGAGCGCTCGGCTTCGCGTCGTCCCGGCTCACCATCCACAAGACCGAAAGCGGTTCGCCCATCCCGAGCTACGACGCAGCCCGGGAGGAGATCGAAGAGATCGCCCGCGGTGTCGTCGACGGCGGCGGCGGCCTGCTGCAGTTCGTGCCGGACATCCCGGCCGGCGGTTACGAGCCCGTGCTGCAGATGGTGTTCGACGTTGCCGAGGATGTCGGCCTGCCGCTCACGTTCACGTTGGTCGTCGCCAACGCCGGCGACCCGACGTGGCCGGACGCCATCACGATGATCGAGAAGGCGAACGCGGCCGGCGGGGACATCACCGCGCAGCTGCTGCCGCGCCCGATCGGGCTGATCATCGGGCTGCAGCTGTCCGCCAACCCGTTCGTGCTCTACCCCAGCTACCGGGAGATCGCGCACCTGCCGCTGGCCGGGCGGGTCGCCGAGATGCGCAAGCCGGAGGTGCGGGCCCGCATCCTGGCCGACAAGCCCGGCGTCGGTCACCCGATCCTGTACGTGGCGCAGATGTGGGACTGGATCTTTCCGCTGGGCGACAACCCGGACTACGAGCCCGACCCGTCGACCAGCATCGGGGCCCGCGCGCGGGCCAAGGGTGTGGACCCGATGGAGGAGGCCTACGACCGGCTGCTCGACGACGACGGCCGGGCCATGCTGCTCGTAGCCACCAGCAACCTGCAGGGCAACTCGCTGGACACCGTCGGGGAGCTGCTGCACCGCGAAGACGTGGTGCTCGGGCTCGGCGACGGCGGTGCGCACTACGGGATGATCTGCGACGCAAGCTACTCGACGTACTTCCTGGCGCACTGGGCCCGCGACCGGAAGTCGGGGCGGTTCACGGTGCCGGAAGCCGTCCGTGAGCTCACCTCGGTGCCGGCCCGCATCGCCGGGCTGGGCGACCGGGGGCGCGTCGCGGTCGGGTACAAGGCCGACCTCAACGTCATCGATCACGCCGCGTTGCGACTGCACAAACCGGTGATCAGTTACGACCTGCCGGCCGGGGGAAAGCGGCTGGACCAGACCGCCGACGGGTACGTCGCGACGATCGTGGCCGGCGAGGTGATCGCGGAGAACGGTGTGCCCACCGAAGCTCGCCCAGGCAAGTTGGTCCGCGGCCGGCAACCCCGCCCGGTACCCGCGCAATAACGCCACCAAAATCGCCAAATCCCGGGTAAGTTGAGCCGGTGACGAGCCCGCATTTTGCGTGGTTGCCGCCAGAAGTCAACTCGGCACGAATCTTCGCGGGTCCCGGAGCCGGGCCGCTGCTTGCTGCCGCGGAAGCCTGGGACGGCCTCGCCGAGGACCTGGCATCGTCAGCATCGTCATTTTCTTCGGTCACGTCAAATTTGGCCAACGGGTCCTGGCAGGGCCCGTCGTCGGCGGCGATGATGGCCCTCGCCACGCACTACGTCAGCTGGCTCAGCGCGGCCGCGGCCCAGGCCGAGGCGGTGTCCAGCCAGGCCTCGGCCGTCGCCCACGCGTTCGAGGGTGCGCTGGCGAACACCGTGCAGCCCGCGGTGGTCGCGGCCAACCGCGCTCTGGCGCAAGCGTTGTCGGCCACCAACTGGCTGGGCCAGAACACCCCCGCGATCGCCGACATAGAGGCCGCCTATGACCAGATGTGGGCGTCGGACGTCGAGGCGATGTACGGTTACCACGCCGACGCGTCGGCGGCCGTGGAGAAACTGGCGCCCTGGCAGCAGGTGCTGCAGAACCTCGGCTTCCACTTCAGCAGCAGCGGACAGCTCACGTTCGGCCTTCCCGCGGCGCGGGTTCCGCGCACGCTCTGACCGCCCGGCCCGCGCCTATCCTGAGCATCATGCGCACGAAGAAGAGGGTGGACATCGAGCGGCTCGCCGCCGCGCTCCAGGACTACCCGTACGCGTACCTGGTCACCGTCGACGACGACTATCGCGTGCACACCGTGACCGTCGAACCGCGGCTGCGCGAGGCGATCGTCGACGTCGGCCTGATCGGCGGCCGCACCCGGCAGAATCTCGCCCGGCGCCGCGACGTCACCCTGCTGTGGCCCCCGACCAAGCCCGGCGGCTATTCGCTGATCGTCGACGGCACGGCCGAGGTGACCGAAGACCGAGCGGGGGACGCCGTTCGCCTGGGCGTCGTGCCCACCCGCGCGCTGTTGCACCGCGAGGCCGACCCCGACTCTCCCGGCACGGCCAAGGGCTGCCTGCACGACTGCGTGGTGTTCTCGCTGCCGGCCTAGCGCCGAGCGTGAAACCAGGGCGGAAAAACCGCCGGAATCCAGCCGTGAGTTCACGCTCGGCGGACACGAAAAGGCCCGGCCTGCAACGCAGACCGGGCTTTTCGTGGACTTTCTAGAAGTCCATGCCGCCCATGCCGCCGGTCGGGTCGCCCGCGGGAGCGGCCGCCTTCTCCGGCTTGTCGGCGACGACGGCCTCGGTCGTCAGGAACAGCCCGGCAATGGACGCCGCGTTCTGCAGCGCCGAGCGGGTGACCTTGACCGGGTCGGCAACGCCGGCCTTGAGCAGGTCCTCGTACTCACCGGTGGCGGCGTTCAGGCCGGTCCCGGCGGGCGAGTTGCGGACCTTCTCGGCGACAACGCCGGGCTCCAGCCCGGAGTTGAAGGCGATCTGCTTCAGCGGAGCCTCGAGCGCGACGCGCACGATGTTGACGCCGGTCGCCTCGTCACCGGAGAGCTTCAGCTCGTCCAGGGACGGGGACGCGTGCAGCAGGGCCACGCCACCACCGGCGACGATGCCCTCCTCGACGGCCGCCTTGGCGTTGCGGACCGCGTCCTCGATGCGGTGCTTGCGCTCCTTGAGCTCCACCTCGGTGGCGGCGCCGGCCTTGATCACCGCAACACCGCCGGCCAGCTTGGCCAGGCGCTCCTGCAGCTTCTCGCGGTCGTAATCGGAATCGCTGTTCTCGATCTCCTGGCGGATCTGGGCCACGCGCCCGGCGATGGCGTCGGTGTCACCTGCGCCCTCGACGATGGTGGTCTCGTCCTTGGTGACGACGACCTTGCGGGCCTTACCGAGCAGGGCCACGTCGGCGCTCTCCAACGACAGGCCGACCTCCTCGCTGATCACCTGACCACCGGTGAGGATCGCCATGTCCTGCAGCATCGCCTTGCGGCGGTCACCGAAGCCGGGGGCCTTGACGGCCACCGACTTGAAGGTGCCGCGGATCTTGTTGACGACCAGGGTGCTCAAAGCCTCACCCTCGACGTCCTCGGCGATGATCAGCAGCGGCTTGCCGGCCTGGATGACCTTCTCCAGCAGCGGGAGCAGGTCCTTGACCGTCGACACCTTGGAGCTGACCAGCAGGATGTAGGGGTCCTCGAGGACCGCTTCCTGCCGCTCGGCGTCGGTGACGAAGTAGCCCGAGATGTAGCCCTTGTCGAAGCGCATACCCTCGGTGAGCTCGAGCTGCAGGCCGAAGGTGTTGGACTCCTCGACGGTGATGACGCCCTCGTTGCCGACCTTGTCCATCGCCTCGGCGATCAGGTCGCCGATCGACTGGTCGCCCGCGGAGATCGCGGCGGTCGCGGCGATCTGCTCCTTGGTCTCGACCTCCTTGGCCTGCTTGAGCAGTGTCTCGGTGACTTTTTCCACGGCCTTCTCGATGCCGCGCTTGAGACCCAGCGGGTTGGCGCCGGCCGCGACGTTCCGCAGGCCCTCTTTCACCAGCGCCTGGGCCAGCACCGTGGCCGTCGTCGTGCCGTCACCGGCCACGTCGTCGGTCTTCTTGGCGACTTCCTTGACCAGCTCGGCGCCGATCTTCTCGTATGGGTCCTCCAGCTCGATCTCCTTGGCGATGGACACACCATCGTTGGTGATCGTGGGGGCACCCCACTTCTTCTCCAGGACGACGTTGCGACCCTTGGGTCCCAGCGTCACCTTTACCGCGTCGGCGAGGGCGTTGAGCCCCCGCTCGAGGCCGCGACGGGCCTCTTCGTCGTACGCAATTGTCTTGGCCATTGCGAAGTGATTCCTCCGGATCGGGAATGACACCGGGTGACCACGCGTGGCCACCCCATTACTTACGCTGGCCGGGTGCAGTGCCCGCGACGGACGACCCCAGGTGTCTGCTGGTCTCACCGTCCCGACCTAGCACTCACCGGTCGCGAGTGCCAACGTCATTCTTAGCACTCGCCCATGCCGAGTGCAAGAACGATCGGGCCTTATCGCTGCACGCGTAAACCGTCGATGACGACGTCCGTCGCCCGCTCCGCAAGCGCCGCGTCGTAGGCCTGCACGGCCTGGCAGCCGACCAGGATCGCCTTGAGGTCGCGCATGTCGATGTCGCGCCGCGCGGTGCCCGCGTCCTGCGCGGCGCGGAGCAACTCGCCGAGCATGGCCTTGAAGGCGTCTTCGGCATCGGGCGCGGCGCAGGCGATGTCGATCCCGTAGCCGGCCAGGGCGTCGACCAGCCCGCGGTCCGCGGCGCCCCACTGCAGCACCATCGACGTCGGCGTGCAGCGGCGGTTGTGGGCGGTCTCGGAGGAGCTCACCGGCGTCACGTATCCCCTCGGCTGAGGTCAATGGTGCCGACCCGCCGCGCCCGGCGTATGCGCCGCGCTTGCGATCGCACTAGGGCAGGTCGAGCAGCTGCTCGTAGAAGCCGCCGAAGCCGCGGGCCCGATCGGCCAGATGGATCTCCAGGATCCAATGGCAGGCGCGGCCGGTCGGGTCCGTGCGCCGCATCGGCTTGTTCGAGCCGGGCATGATGTACCACTGGACGCCGGGTCCGGCGATCTTCTTGTGCGGGAACTCCCCGACCAGGTGGCCGGCGATGGAACTGGCGAACTCGAAGCCCTCGGCGTGCGCCAGCCCGACGACGAAGTCGTACAGCTCGGCGCCGGTGATGTCCGGGCGCCTTTCGAAGTACTCGCGGCCGGCCCGCCACACCCGGGGCAAGGCATCGCGGACGGCGGTCTTGTGCGGGTCGTCGCCGAGCACGAACGTGCGGCCGAAGTCGGCCTCCCACTCCGCGAAGATCGGACCCAGGTCGAGGAAGACGATGTCGCCGTCGGCGACCACCCGGTCCGGCGGGCGCTCGCTGAAGGGCTGCAGCGTGTTCTCACCCCCCCGCACGATCCGCCGATGCCAGTGCCGGGTGACCCCGAGCATTTCCGCGGCGAGCCGGTTGATTTCGTCGGACAACTGCTTTTCCGAGACACCGGGGCGGATCATGGCGCGCCGCTCGATCTCGTCGAACAGCCGCGCCGCCTTCTCCTGGGCGTCGAGCAGCCGTTCAGCCCGAATCAGTTCCTCCGCCACGCTCGCGATGTTATAGCCGCACACTGGGAGCATGTCCCTCGTCGTGCCGCCCTATCCCCCGCCCCGATACACCAACGACGAGCCGGAGATCAGCGCCTGGCTCAAGCGGGCCGACTCACCGCCCGACTACGAAACCGGGGGCGTCAAATACCACTACCTGGCCAACCAGCAGGCCACCGATGGCGACTACGGGCTGTACCGGGTCGACATCCCCGCGGGCGGCGGCGGGCCCGGTCCGCACTTTCACCGGGCGATGTCCGAGGCCTTCTTCGTGCTGTCCGGGACGATGAAGCTCTACGACGGCACCCAGTGGGCCGACGGCCGGCAAGGCGACTTCCTCTACGTCCCGCCCGGCGGCGTCCACGGCTTCCGCAACGGGGCCGACGACGAGCCGGCGTCGATCCTGATGCTGTTCGCGCCGGGCGCGCCCCGGGAGGCCTACTTCGAGGGCTTCGGGGCACTCGCCGACATGACCGACGACGAGTGCAGAGAGTGGTTCATTCGCCACGACAACTACTGGGTGCAGTAGACGGGTTAATGGGGAGCGAACTTCGGCGATCGGCGGCGATACGCGGCATCTGCGCAACGTAGGGTTTGGCCGTGCAGGTGAGGTCGAAGCGGGCGGCGGCGTGGTTGCGGATGAAGGTCGAGACGGCGTTCAGCGCCCCGATCAGGACCGCGGAGCGGGTCAAACGACCGAGACGCCCGGGCCTCAAGCGCGCGCCCACCGCGTCCGCCAAGGTCCGCGGGCGGCGGCTCCGGCCCGCGAACGGTCACCGACCGAAGCGGTAGTCGGCGTCGACAAGCTCGCGGGTGCGCTCGAAGAAGGTCCGCCCGCTATAGGGCAATTGGGTGACCACTTTCCCGCTGGGATGGCGGAAGTAGTTGCTGCACGCGAGCCAGACCTTGCCCGCCATGGCGGCCTGTATCTCGTCGTTGTAGCGGCGCTGCGCGTCGGGTGTCACCTCCACGGTGCGCGCGCCGCGGCCGTTCATCGCGTCGACGATATGGCGGACGAAGGTCGTCTGCGCCTCGTGGATGTAGACGATCGAGTTGACGCCGTTCGTGTTGGGGCCGTAGAGCGTGAAGAAGTTCGGATACCCGGCCACCAGCGTGCCCAGGTACGCCTCGGCGCCGTCGCTCCAGTCCTCGGCCAGGCGGCGGCCGCCGGTGCCGTAGACGTCGATGCTCGCCAGATAATCGGCGGCCTTGAACCCGGTGCCGTAGATGATGGTGTCCACGCGGTGCTCGACGCCGTCCACGGTTCGCACTCCCCGCTCGGTCAGCTCGGCGATCGCGGTGGTCTCCAGGGAAACGTTGGGCAACGCGAACGTGGGGTACCACTCGCGTGACATCAGCGGCCGCTTGCAGCCGGCGGGATAGTCCGGCATCAGCTTGGCCCGCAGCTCGGGGTCGGCGACCTTGCGCATGAGGTAACTGCGGGCCAGCTCGGTCGCCTCGCGCGTCTGGGCATGGTCGACGTCGAAGCTGGCCGACTCGTAGGCGTCGAAGGCCTCGTCGCGCAGCTTCTGCGCCATGGCGGGGTCGCGTTCGAACAGCTCGTGCTGCTCGGGCGTGAACGGGAAGTCGAATCGGGGCGCGATCCAGATCGGCGTCCGCTGAAACACGGTCAGGTGCGCGGTCTCTGGCGCTATCGCGGGCACGTACTGAATCGCGCTGGCGCCGGTGCCGATGGACGCCACCCGCTCGCCGGCCGTCGACTTGGTGTGATCCCAACGGGCCGAATGGAATTGGCGGCCACGGAACCGCCGCGCCCCGGGGATGTCCGGGATGTGGGGCACGTCGAGCATCCCGACGGCGCTGACCACCACGTCGAATTCGTGTTCGCGGCCGTCGCCGTCGGTCAGCGTCCAGCGGCGCCGGGTGTCCGACCAGCGCACGGCGACGATCGCGGTGTTGGCCCGCAGGCGCGCGCCCAGCCCGTGGTCGAGGGCGACCTTTTCCAGATACGCCAGGATCTCGGGCTGGTTCGCGTACGTCTTGCTCCACCGCGGGTTGGGCGCAAAGGAATACGAGTACAGGTGCGACGGGACGTCGCACGCCGCGCCCGGGAACGTGTTGTGGCGCCACGTCCCGCCGAACCCGTCGGCCCGGTCGAAGATGGTGAACTCGTAGCCGCCCTCGGCCAGCTGGATGCCCATGGCGATGCCGCCGGCGCCGGCGCCGATGATCCCGACCCGCGGCTTCACGCCCATTGCGAGAAGTACGGTCGCTGCGGGCGGCTCTTCTGCACCAGGATGAACACCACGCCCCAGGGGTCGACGAACCAGGTGGTGCGGACCCGCGCCACCTCCGCGATTCCGCTGACCAGGAAGCGCACGCCCTTGCTCTCCAGCTCGGCCCGGGTGGCGTCGATGTCCTCACAGATCAGCCCGACGTGGGACAGCCCGTGATCGGTGAGGGCCCGGGCGTCGGCCCGCCCTTCCGGTTGCGCGCCGAGGTATTCGATGACCTCGAGCACGCGATCGCCGTCGCCCGGGAACCCCACGATGGCGGCCTTCATGTTGGGGTCTTCGACCAGCTCGCCCATGTCGTCGCGAATGGCGTTACCGGTCATCACGTATGGCGGCGAGAGCACACGCAGGCCCAACACGTCTCGGTAGAACGCCACGGCGGCCTCGCAATCCGGAACACACACCCCAGTGTGGGCCATTCCGGTAATCACGTTCTCGACTTTACGTCGACGGCCCCGGGAACCGGATAAGTATCTTTGGCGTCGGCTCTGGTCCGTGTCCGAACAACTCACCGGGGTCAGCTTCGGAATCTGACGGGCCGATAATGGCCGGGTGCGGTCGGTCGAAGAACATCAGCGCGTCGTAGCCGAATTGATCCGTCCCCGCCCGGCGGTCACCGCCACGCTGGCCGAGGCGCAAGGGCTGGTCCTGGCCGACGACGTGGTCGCGCGGCTGGCGCTGCCGGTCTTCGACAACTCCGCGATGGACGGATACGCGGTGCGCGCGGAGGACATCTCCGGGGCGGCGCCCGAGAACCCGGTGGTGCTCGAAGTCGCCGAGGACATTCCCGCCGGGCGCACCGACGAGCTGACGCTGCAACCGAACACCGCGCACCGCATCATGACCGGCGCGCCGCTGCCGGCCGGGGCGACGGCCGTCGTGCCGGTCGAAGACACCGACGGCGGCGCGGATGTCGTGTCGATCCGCGCGCCGCGCGAGCCCGGCAGGCACATCCGGCGCGCGGGTGAGGACGTCGCCCCCGGCACCACCGTCCTGCGGCGCGGCCAGGTGGTGACGCCGGCCGTGCTCGGCCTGGCGGCGGCGCTGGGAATGGCCGAGCTGCCGGTGCTCCCGCGCCAACGGGTGCTGGTGATATCGACCGGGTCGGAGCTGGTGGCGCCGGGCAGCCCGCTGCGGCCGGGGCAGATCTACGAGTCCAACTCGATCATGCTGGCCGGCGCCGTTCGCGACGCGGGCGCCGAGGTGGTCGCCGTGGTGACCGCGGAAGACGATGTCGCGCAGTTCAGTTCGCTCCTCGACCGGTACGCCGCGGACGCCGACCTGATCATCACCAGCGGCGGGGTCAGCGCCGGCGCCTACGAGGTGGTCAAGGACGCCTTCGGCCGCGCAGGCGACCAGGGCGTCGAGTTCGTCAAGGTGGCGATGCAGCCGGGCATGCCGCAGGGCATCGGCCGGGTGGCCGGAGCGACGATCGTCACCCTGCCCGGCAACCCGGTCAGCGCCCTGGTGTCCTTCGAGGTGTTCATCCGGCCCGCGCTGCGCAACGCCATGGGCCTGCCCGACCCGCAGCGCCCGCACCGGGCCGCCGTGCTGACGGAGTCGTTGACCTCGCCGCGGGGCAAGCGGCAGTTCCGCCGCGCGGTGCTGGACCGCGACGCCGGCACCGTCACCAGTTACGGCCCGCCCGCCTCGCACCATCTGCGGTGGCTGGCGTCGGCGAACGCGCTGCTGGACATCCCCGAGGACGTCGTGGAGGTGTCCGAGGGGACCGAGCTGCAGGTCTGGGACTTGGCCTAGCCGACGACGATGCAGCCCGCGCAAGGGGGTGCTGAGGAGGCGGGCAATCTGGGTTAAGCCGCGGGGGTGGGCACCTGCCGATGGAATTCGTCGGCCCGGTCGAAGGCCGTGGCGCAGCGAATCGCGACGGCGATCACCGTCATCAGAACCGGGATCGTCACCAGCGCCGCGGACAGTCCGCCCCGGTCGGACAGGTGGCCGATCAGGGGCGGCCCCAACAGGTAGCCCAGCCAGCCCGTCGCGGCGACGAGGGCGATCGCCGAGCCCGCGCCGCCCGCGCCGTAGGCGGCGCTGAACGCGGTGGGCACCAGCAGCGCCACGCCGACCCCCAAGCAGGCGAAACCGGCAACGCTGGCAACGGGATTGGCGGTCGCCAGCGTCACGCCCATGCCCGCCGCGGCGAACACCGCGAGCGCCGGTAGCAACCGGCGGGCCGAGACCCGCGCGTGCAGGCGTATCGCGCCCAGCCGGGTGACGACCATCGTCAGCGTGTAGGCCGCATAGCTCAACGCGGCGATCCCCGGACCGGCGCCGACGACGTTGCGCAGGTAATTGGCCGACCAGTCGGTGGCGGCGCCCTCGCACAGGAACGACACGAAGGCCACCGCCGCAAGGATCGCCACCGTCGGCGTCAGCCAGGCCCGCTTGGACCGCTCGTGCGGCGGCTCCGCGGCCGCCGGGTCCCGAATCAGCCCACGTGTCAGCGCCGCGACGACGGCCAGGACGACGAGCCCCACCGCCGCCAGCTGCGGCGTCAGCCCGACGCGCGCGCTCACGCACGCCGCGCCGATAAGCGCGCCCAGCAACGCGCCGAGGCTCCACATGCCGTGGAAGCGGGCCATGATCGGCGCCCGCGCCAGGCGCTCGACCGTGCCGGCTTGGGTGTTCATCGCGACGTCCAGCGCGCCCTGGAACATCCCCCACAACGCCAGGGCCGCAAACAGCCACGCGCCGGACCGGGCCAGCCCCACCGTCGTCCCCGCGATGGCGTAGCCCGTTGCCGTCACCGGAATCAGCCGGTGGCTGCCCCAGCGCGGCAGCAACCAGTGGCTGCCCAGCGTGGCCACGACCGAACCCAGCGGCGCCCCGAACAGCGCCGTCCCCAGCGCCGCGTCGGACAGGCCGAGCCCGGCCTTGACGGCCGGGATGTGGGCGGCCCACGAGGAGAACCCCACGGCGTGGGCGACGAACACGGCGGTGACGGCGATCTTCGCCCGGCGCAGCCGCGGCGCCCCATCGTCATTCGGATGCATGTCGAAGCTGTGCGTTCCCCCTGCGGGCGGGAACCAACCGCCCGCGCCTTTCGTAAGATGGCCGCGTGGCACGACGCCCCCGCCCTATCGGCCCCACCGCCGAGGATCCGACGTTCAGCCCGCAGCACGCGTTGGAGTTGGTGCGCTCGGCCATTCCGCCGGTGCACCCGGCCGGCCGCCCGTTCATCGCCGGCGGGCTGGCGGTGGCTCTGGTCGGCCGCAAGCACCGGTGGATCCGCCGGGCCGGCCTGCTGGCGGCGGGCGCCTGCGCGGGGTTCTTCCGCCACCCACCGCGGGTGCCGCCGACCCGGCCGGGCGCGATCGTCGCGCCCGCCGACGGCGAGGTGTGCGTGATCGACTCCGCCGCCCCGCCCGCCGAACTCGGCATGGGCGACGGGCCGTTACCGCGGGTCAGCATCTTCCTGTCGCTGCTGGACGCCCACGTGCAGCGCGCCCCGGTGAGCGGCGAGGTGATCGCCGTGCAGCACCGGCCCGGCCGTTTCGGGTCGGCGGACCTGGCCGCGGCCAGCACCGAGAACGAGCGCACCAGCCTGCGGATCCGGACGGCCACCGGCGCGGAGGTGGTGGCGGTGCAGGTCGCCGGACTGTTGGCGCGGCGCATCATCTGTGATGCGCGCGTCGGGGACAAGCTGACGATCGGCGACACCTACGGGCTGATCCGGTTCGGCTCCCGGCTCGACACCTACCTTCCGCCGGGCGCCGAGCCGCTGGTCCAAGTGGGCCAGCGCGCCATCGCCGGCGAAACCGTGCTGGCCGAGCTGTCATGATCAGCAAGCCGCGCGGCAGGCCGTCGGTCAACCTGCAGATCCTGCCGAGCGCGATGACCGTGTTGTCGATCTGCGCGGGGCTGACCTCGATCCGGTTCGCGCTCGAGCACCAGCCCAAGGCCGCGATGGCGTTGATCGCCGCCGCGGCCATTCTGGACGGGCTGGACGGCCGGGTGGCCCGCATCCTGGACGCCCAGTCACGCATGGGCGAGGAAATCGACTCGCTGGCCGACGCGGTGAACTTCGGCGTGACGCCTGCGATCGTGCTCTACGTGACGCTGCTGGGCAAGTCGCCGGCCGGTTGGGTGGTGATCCTGCTCTACGCGGTGTGCGTCGTGTTGCGGCTGGCCCGGTACAACGCGCTGCAGGCGGACGGCAGTCAGCCCGCCTACACGCACGAGTTCTTCGTCGGCATGCCGGCGCCGGCGGGCGCGGTGTCGATGATCGGGCTGATCGGGCTCAAGCTGCAGTTCGGCGAGGGCTGGTGGACCTCGACGACGTTCCTGTGCATCTGGATCACCGGGACGTCGATGTTGATGATCAGCAAGATCCCGATGCGCAAGATGCACGCCGCGGCGGTGCCGCCCAGCTGGGCCGCGCCGCTGCTGGCGCTGCTGGCGATCTGCGCGGCCGCGGCGGTGCTGGCGCCCTACGTCCTGATCTGGGTCATCATCATCGCCTACCTGTGCCACGTCCCGTTCGCGGTCCGCAACCAGCGCTGGCTGGCCGCGCACCCCGAGGCCTGGGCCGACGAGCCCAAGCAGCGCCGCGCCGCGCGGCGCGCGATCCGCCGGGCGCAACCGAACCGCCGGTCGATGGCGCGTCTGGGGCTGCGCAAACCGGGTGGGCGCCTGCCATGAGCCGGCCGGGCGAGGAAGCGGCCCGTCAGCTCACGCTCACCGCGCGGTTGAACACCTCCGCCGTCGACTCGCGCCGCGGCGTCATCCGGTTGCATCCGAGCGCCGTTGCCGCGCTCGGCATTCGCGAGTGGGACGCGGTGGCGCTGACGGGCTCGCGGACCACGGCGGCCGTGGCGGCCCTCGCCGGGCCGGACACCCCGGTCGGGACGGTGCTGCTGGACGACGTGACGTTGTCCAACGCCGGGCTGCGCGAGGGCACCCCGGTGATCGTCGGCGCGGTCACGGTCTACGGCGCCCGCTCGGTGACGCTGTCCGGCTCGTCGCTGGCCAGCCAGTCGATTTCGCCGGTCACGTTGCGGCAGGCCCTGCTCGGCAAGGTGCTGACCGTCGGCGACGCCGTGTCGCTGCTGCCCCGCGACCTGGGCCCGGGCACCTCGACGTCCGCCGCCACCCGCGCGCTGGCCGCGTCGGTGGGCATCAGCTGGACCTCGGAGCTGTTGACGGTCACCGGCGTCGACCCCGTGGGACCGGTCAGCGTGCAGCCCAACTCGCTGGTCACCTGGGGCTCCGCCGTTGGGTCAGGCGTGCCATCCGGGGCCACGTCGCAGGACTTCGTCGACGTCGCCAGCCCGGAGACGGTAGTCGAGGAGCTCAAGGGATCGCAGCCGCAGGCCGCCAAGCTCGCCGAATGGCTCAAGCTCGCACTCGACGAACCGCACCTGCTCAAGACGCTGGGCGCCGGCGCCAACCTCGGCGTGCTGGTGTCGGGTCCCGCCGGCGTCGGCAAGGTGACGCTGGTGCGCGCGGTGTGCGACGGCCGCAGGCTGGTGAAAGTGGACGGCCCGGAGGTGGGCGCGCTGACGCCGGAAGACCGGCTCAAGACCGTGAGCGCGGCCGTGCAGGCCGTCCGCGACGGCGGTGGCGTCCTGCTGATCACCGATGTCGACGCCCTGCTGCCGGCCACCCCCGAGCCGGTGGCCGCCCTGATTCTGGGCGAGCTGCGCACCGCCGTGGCGACCGAGGGCGTCGCGCTGATCGCCACGTCCGCGCGGCCCGACCAGCTCGATGCCCGGCTGCGCGCGCCGGACCTGTGCGACCGGGAGCTGAGCCTGCCGCTGCCCGACGCCGGCACCCGCAAGGCGCTGCTGGAATCGCTGCTGAAAGCGGTGCCCGCCGTCGACCTGGATCTCAACGAGATCGCCGCGCGCACACCGGGTTTCGTGGTCGCCGACCTGGCCGCGCTGCTACGCGAGGCGGCGCTGCGCGCGGCCTCGCGCGCCAGCATCGACGGCCGGCCACCCGAGCTGAACCAGGACGACCTCGTCGGCGCGCTGACCGTCATCAGGCCGCTATCCCGTTCGGCCAGCGAGGAAGTGACCGTCGGCAACATCACCCTCGACGACGTCGGCGACATGGCCGAGGCCCGTCAAGCGCTGACCGAGGCCGTGTTGTGGCCGCTGCAGCACCCCGACACCTTCGCCCGGCTGGGTGTCGAACCGCCCCGCGGGGTGCTGCTGTACGGGCCGCCCGGCTGCGGCAAGACCTTCGTCGTGCGCGCGCTGGCCAGCACCGGGCAGCTGTCGGTGCACGCCGTGAAGGGGTCCGAGTTGATGGACAAGTGGGTGGGCAGCTCGGAAAAGGCGGTGCGCGAACTGTTTCGGCGCGCCCGCGACTCGGCCCCGTCCCTGGTGTTCCTCGACGAGATCGACGCGCTGGCGCCCCGGCGCGGGCAGAGCTTCGACTCGGGCGTTACCGATCGGGTGGTGGCCGCGCTGCTTACCGAGCTCGACGGCGTCAATCCCCTGCGCGACGTCGTCGTGCTGGGCGCCACCAACCGGCCCGACCTGATCGACCCGGCGTTGCTGCGCCCGGGCCGGCTGGAGCGGCGGGTGTTCGTCGAACCGCCCGACGCCGCCGCCCGCCGCGAAATCCTGCACACCGCGGGCAAATCCGTCCCGCTGAGCGACGACGTCGACCTCGACGAGGTGGCCGCCGGGCTCGACGGCTACAGCGCCGCCGACTGCGTGGCGCTGCTGCGGGAGGCGGCGCTGACCGCGATGCGGCGATCCATCGACGCCACGGACGTGACGGCCGCCGACATCGCGGCCGCGTGCCGAATCGTGCGGCCCTCACTGGATCCCGCGCAGGTGGAGGCGCTACGGGCGTTCGCCAAAGCTCCGTAGCACGGCCCGCGCCGACGCAGCGACGTCGCCTTCCAGCCAGTTGGGCATCGGGTCGTCGCGGGCGTGGCGCCGGACCACCGCATAGGGCAGGTCCGCGACCGCCCGCGCGACGGCGTCGACCGACCGCGGCCTGGCGTTCCCATACAGCTGCCGGGCCAACCCGGCGATCCGCTCGGTCAGCGGGGCGTTCATCGCGGCCAGCGTCCGCTGGAACTGCGCGTCGGGCTCCTCGTCGAGCAGGTCGCCGGGCCGGATCGTCAACAACAGCCGGGCGTCGTCGGGCAACTCGCGCGCGAAGCTGACGGCGGCCACGGCCGTCGCTATCGCCGTTTCCAGGGCGTCAGCCGCCGGGGTTTCGCCGCCGGCGGCCAGCGCCCTGGCCTGGAACCGCTCCAGCGCGCGCAGCCACGCCGCCGTCAGGATGCCGTCGCGGTTGCCGAACCGGTGATAGAGGGTGCCCGCGGGCGCGCCACTGGTCTTGGCGATGGCGGCGACGCTGGCCGCGCGCGGTCCGCCGTCGAGCACAAGCGCCCGGGCGGCGTCGAGGATCACATCGGTTTCATGCTTCCGCGGAGGTGCCACGATCTAGTATGGTCCTTCTATATGGAACGATTACCCTATATCGATGAGCATGCCATAACCGTGGACGCGGGGCGCGCGGACACCTGGTCGGCGCTGTTGCGCGTGATGTGCCGGGACCCGGGCTACCCCTCCACCGTGCCGATCGGCTTCGTTCTGGACGAGGCGCGGCCGCCGGCCCGGTTCGCGCTGAAGGGCCGGCACCCCTTCGCGGTGTACCAGTGGGTGTTCGAGCTGGCAGACGCGGCGGCGGGCCGCACCCGCGTGCGCTCGGCGACCTGGGCGGCCTTCCCGGGCCTGCACGGCAAGGTCTACCGGGCGCTCGTCATCGGCACCGGCGGGCACCGCGTCGCCGTCCGGTGGACACTGAACCGGATCGCCCGGGCCGCCGAGCAAGCCGACTACACCGACGTCTTCGAAGTGCCGCTCCCCCAAGGCGACTCACGCACGGCCGAGGAAACGTTCCGCGACGCGGTGGGGCGTGGCTCGGGCGGGGGCGTCGTCTTGTGGATCCACCGCCACGTCCTGAGGTTTGACCTCGGGCCGATTTCGTCGCCGGACCACATCATCGGCTGGACGATCGTGCGTTCGGATCACGACGAGCTCGTGCTCAGGGCGCGCGGGCCGCTCATGCACGGCGAGCTGACGCTGCGACGCGAGGACGATCGGCGCGCCAGCCTCACCACCCGCGTGCAGTACCGCCACAAGGCCACCGCCCGAACGGTGTGGGCCTTCGTCGGCCCGCTGCACCGGGCGGTGGCGCCGCGGCTGATGAAGCGCGCGGCGGTGTGGCAGCGTATACCGGCATGACCGAGCCTGCGACCGCGCTGGGCGTCGTCGGCGGAATCGACCTGTCCGGCAAGGTCTGTGTGATCACCGGCGCGTCCTCCGGGTTGGGGCGCGAGTCGGCCCGCGCGCTGGCCGCCGCCGGCGCCCACGTCGTCCTGGCCGCCCGCAACCCAGCGGCGCTGGCGCAGGCGGCCCAGTGGATCGCGGCCGAAGTGCCCGGCGCGCGAACCTCGGCCGTCGAGCTCGACCTCACGACGCTGGCCGGCGTCGCGGCGGCGACGGCCGCAATCGGAGAACTGGCCCCGGCCATCGACGTGCTGATGAACAACGCCGGCGTGATGTTCACGCCGTTCGGCAGGACGCGCGATGGATTCGAGATGCAGATCGGCACAAACCATTTCGGGCACTTCGAACTCACCCGGCTCCTCGTCCCGCAACTCGCCGCGGCCGCCCGGGTTCATGGTCAGGCCCGGATCGTCAACCTGTCGTCGGCGGGCCACGTCTTGGGTGACGTCGACCTCGACGATCCCAACTGGGAGCGGCGGGACTACGACAAGTTCGTCGCCTACGGCGCGTCGAAAACGGCGAACATCCTGCACGCCGTGGAAGCCGATCGCCGCTTGCGCGACACGGGAATCCGCGCCTACGCCGTCCATCCCGGCACCGTTGCCACCGCGCTCGCCCGGCACATGTCCCGGGCGGACTTCTCGCGGCTGCGCAAACCGACGGGCGAGCGGCTCGACGTCACCACGCCCGACCGCGGCGCGGCCACCCAGGTGTGGGCGGCGGTCAGCCCGGAGCTGGCCGGCCGGGGCGGCCTGTATCTCGAAGACTGCCGGGTCAGCGAGGCGGTGGCGCCCTACGCTCGCGACGAGCGGCGCGCGGCCCGGTGGTGGGAGCTTTCCGAGGAGCTCACGGCTCCGGCGGCGTAGTCCACTCGCGGGACAGCCGCGACGTAAAGGACGGCGGCCGGCGCTCGAGGAAGGCGGCCACCCCCTCGCGGGCGTCGGCGGTGCCCATGACCCGTTGATGCAGCTGGGTTTCCAGCGCGGCGACCTGCCGCGGGGTGTAGTTGTTCATCGCGGTGTCCCACAGCAGCCGCTTGCACAGCGCCGCCGACATCGGCGCCACGTTGACAGCGATGTCGCGGGCCAGCTCCACCGCGTGGTCGAGCACCCGGCCGGCGGGCAGGGCCCGGTTCGCGATGCCGAGCGCCACAGCCTCGGCCCCGCCGAAGGTTCGCCCGGTGAGCAGGATGTCCGCGGCCACGCCCAGGGTGGTCAGCCGCGCCAGCGTCCAGTGCGACATGCAATCGGGGATCACCCCCCGGCGGACCTGCACCACACCGTATTTCGCGTCCTCGGCGACCACGCGCAGGTCGGCCTGCAAGGCGATGGTCAGGCCGATGCCGATCGCGTGGCCGTTGAGGGCGGCGATCACCGGCTTGCGCAACTCGAACGCTGCCGGGCTGATCGGTGACGCCGAGAACTCCCCGGCCGGCGTGTCGAATGGGCTTGCGGCGCCGGAGAAGTCGGCGCCCGCGCAGAAGGCGCGGCCCGCCCCGGTCACGACGATGGCCCGGACGTCGTCGTCACCGTCGCACTCGGCGTACGCCCGGCTCAGCAGCGCGCCCATCTCGGCGGTGTAGGCATTGAGCTGCTCGGGCCGATTGAGCGTGAGCACCGCCACGCCCGCGTCGACGTCGACCGTCAGATCGGGGCTCATCGCAGGGCCGGGGCGCGGTGCAGGGCGCCGATCAGGTCGGCGATGTCCGCGGCGCGCGGCGTGTAGCCCGGGAAGTAGCAGCACACCTCGGTGGCGTGCTCGGAGAACCTGGCGCCGATCTGCTCCGCGCATTCCTCGGGGGTGCCGACGACGCCGATCCGGGCCACCACCTCGTCGCCGACCAGGCGGCGCATGTCGGCGAAGCGGCCCTGCTTGGACAGCGCGTTGAGCTCGGGCTGGACGTCGGCCCACCCCTCGGCCTCGAGCACGGGCAAATAGGCCGGAGTCGAGCCGTAGAACGAAATGAGCGCCGCCACACCGTCGATCGCGGCGGCCAGGGCGGCCTCGTCGCGGCCGACGGCGACCATGGCCTGGGCGACGATCTGGAACCCGTCGGCCGATCGGCCAGCCCGGCGCAGCCCGTCGGCGACCGCGGGGACGGTGCGTTCGGCGAAGTGCCGGGCGCTGTTGAACGGCATCACCAGCAGCCCGTCGGCCACCTCGGCGGCGGTGCGCGTCATCACCGGACCCAGGGCACCCAGCAGCACCGGCGGCGGCCCGAACGGGTTGGGCCCGGGGTTGAAGTTGGGCGCCATGATGGTGTGCGTAAAGAACTCGCCGCGAAAGTCCAGGCGGCACTGGCCTTCCCAGGCCGAGAAGATCGCCTTGATCGCGGCGATGGTTTCGGCCATCCGCGCCGCCGGCCGCTCCCATTTGCTGCCATAACGCTTTTCGATGTGGGCCTTCACCTGTGAGCCCAGGCCGAGCCGGAACCGGCCGCCGCTGTAGAGCTGCAAGTCGTAGGCGGCGTGCGCCAGGTGCAGGGGGCTGCGCGGCGGGGCGATCGCCACGTTGGTCATCAGGTCCAGGTCGGTCGCGCCGGCGGCGATGATCAGCGGGAAGAACACGTCGTGCTGGCCCTCGAAGGTGAACAGGCCGTCGGCTCCCGTCGCGGCGAGGTCGGCGGCGCTCGCCGCCGCCTCCACCGGTGAGCCGTTGACCTGTAGGTGTACCTTCATGTATTCCCCTGTCGCACTATTCGGAAAGCTGGAATTCCACCACCTCGGCAACCGCGGCCACGGCCTCGCGGAGCGCGGCCAGCCGCTCGGCTGCGGACGGCGCCGACAGCACCGTGTACCGGTCGGCCGTGCCGATGGGGATGCGAGCCGCCAACGCGTACAGGCGTTGTCCGGGATCGCCGGCCGTGTCGGGGCCCAGGAGGGCCGCGCGCTCCGGCAGCGCCACGCCGCGCGCGTCGGCGATCCGCTCGAACAGGGCCATCACCCGGTCCTCGACCTCCAGCAGCTGGGCCGGGGTGACCGGGTCCCCGGGCTCGTCGGGCCACAGCGTCACCGTCGCCCGCGGATAGGGATCGTCGGGCAGCCATTCGGACACCCGGATCCGTTCACCGGTCCGGCAGTGCATGGAGTAGCGGCCCGCCCCGTGCTCGACGCATTCGGTGATCCGGGACAACACGCCGACATCGCAACGCGCGTCGCCGCCGCCGACCTCGCGGCCCCGCGAGATCAACACCACGCCGAACGGGTCGCCGGAGTCGAGGCAGTGCCGGACCAGCGCGCCGTAGCGCGGCTCGAAGATCCGCAATGGCAGGTCCTGGCCGGGCAGCAGGGCCGACTCCAGCGGGAACATCGCCAGCTCCATCAGATCTCCAGCTCGCCCACCAGCGCGTCGACGACGGCCCGCAGGTCGCCGTCGTGTTCCTCGGCCACCCGGCGCTGCCGCTGGTACGAGGCGCCCCGCCTGGGAATCTCGGCCACCGCGGCCAGCTCGTCGACGCAGTTCAACGACTTGGCAACGGGCTCAAGCCGATTCAGCACCTCGTCGAGATCCTCGGTGACCAGCCGCTCGTTGCTGTCGGCATCCTGGATGATGATCGCGTCCAGCCCGTAGCGGGCGGCGCGCCACTTGTTCTCCTGGTTGTGCCACGGCGGCATGGTCGGCAGGGTCTCGTCGGCTTCCAGCCGGCGGTCCAGGTCGACCACCAGGCAATGCGTCAACGCCACCAGCGCGCTCAGCTCCCGCAGGTTGGACACGCCGTCACACACCCGCACCTCGAGGGTGCCCAAGTGCGGCGAAGGCCTGATGTCCCAACGGACTTCGTCGACATGATCGATGATGCCGGTCTTCTTCTGGTCGTAGACGAACCCTTCGAACTCCGCCCAGGTCTGGAATTGGAACGGCAGGCCGGCGGTGGGCAACTGCTGGAACATCATCGCGCGGTTGCTGGCGTACCCGGTGTCCACGCCGGTCCACCAGGGCGAGGATGCCGACAGCGCCAGCAGGTGCGGGTAGTACTTCAGCAGCGACGTCATGATCGGCATCACCTTGTGCGCCGAGGAGATTCCGACGTGCACGTGCACGCCCCAGATCAGCATCTGGCGCCCCCACCACTGGGTGCGCTTGATCAGTTCGGCATACCGGGGTGCGTCGGTGAGCTTCTGCGTCGACCACTGCGCGAACGGGTGTGCGCCGGCGCAGAAGAGCTCCATTCCCCGGTCGCGGACGATCCGGTGCGCGGGGCCCAGGGTCTGCCGCAGATCGTCCATGGCCTCTGACGTGGAATGGCAGACCCCGCTGACGACCTCGACGGTGTTGCGCAGCAACTCCTTGTGCACGCGCGGGTTTTCGCCGATCTCGGCGATCACCGCCGTCGCCTCGTTACTCAGGTCGCGGGTCTGCGCGTCGACGAGCGCGAACTCCCACTCCACGCCGAGGGTCGGCCTCGGTGAACGGGCGAAATCTATGCGCGACTCGGCCCTTTTGAGGGCCCTGTTAGCCGGCACCGATCACACCGCACGCGACCCGCTTGCCGGCGTCACCGGTGGTCATCGTCATCTGGTCGGGACCCGGCGTTCCGTTGGTCTGGCTGTAACGCTCCGGCGGGATGTTGGCGAAGTTGTCGGCGCCAGCGTGGATGATGATCGCGGTCTTCTCGCCGGTAAGCAGGTCTTCCATGGCGAAGGCGTCCGTGGTCGTCACCATCATTCCGGACCCGTCCTTGCGCACCTGCAGCGAGGTCAGGTCACCGCTGGCGGGGTGGGCGGCGTGCCCGGGCACTTGGAAGTGCCCGCCGGCGGACAGGAAATCGCCGGGCGCGCCACCGGTCGGGGCGACGGAGTTGGGCTCACATTTGCCGACCTTGTGGATGTGTACCCCATGGAAGCCGGGCGTCAGCACCCCGTCGGCCTTCGTCGCGATGGTGACGGTGGCGTAGCCGCTGTTGAACTGGAAGGTCGCGGTCGCGACCTCGGTGCCGTCGGGCGCCCTCAGGTGGGTGGTGATGTTCTTTTCCTGCGGCGCGGCGACGGGCCCGCCCTCCGGGGCACCGGTTCCCGACGGTGCCGGCGATCCGGTCCAGACCGCCGGCGTGGTGCCCAGCGAGGACGAGGCGTGCTGGGGCGACGAGCACGCCCCCAGCAGGGCGACGGAAGTGGCTGCGGAAAGCGCGGACATGGTGACGGCGGCAGTGCGGTGACCAGCGAGCTGAGGCATAGCGGAAGCCTAACCGCTTCAGCGGTCGTCAGCCCGTAACGAGGACGATGACCCCGGGCGGTTGGCCGGTCAGTGCGGGGATGCGGGGTTCGACCGGCGCGCCCAGGGCCTTGCCCACCGCGTCGGCGGTCGCGTGCTCGTCGTCGGCGTCGGTGTAGTACACCGTGGTGGCCGACACGTCGGGCACGGACAGGTTGTCGACCTTGGTGACGTTGAAACCGGCGGCCGTGAGCTGGTCCTTGGTGTGGGCGGCGACGCCCTCTTTGGCCGAGATGTTGTACACCTGCACCTCGGACCGGCCGGCCGCGGGCTTAGTGCTCGTCGGCGTGGCCGAGCTGGCGGTGGTCGACGTGGAGACCGCCGCCGACGAGTCCTCGTCGGAGCTGCCGGACGACCCCAGCGCCTGCCAGCCGAGCAGCAGGAAAATGACCCCCAGGAACAACAGCACCATCACCATCGCCCGTAGGGGAAGCCCCGTGGAGTCGGGGACTCGCTCTTTCATCGAGCCCACTGTAGCGAGTCAGGTCACCTCGAACCCGAGGCGCCGCGCCGCCCGCGCCTTCTGCCGGCTGGCACGCAGCCGCCGCAACCGCTTCACCAGCATCGGGTCGGCGGCCAGCGCCTCCGGCCGATCGACGAGCGCGTTGAGCACCTGGTAGTAGCGCGTCGCCGACATCGAGAACAGTTCTTTGATTGCTTCTTCTTTTACGCCCGCGAATTTCCACCACTGACGTTCGAAGGCGAGGATGTCGTGTTCGCGGCGGGTGAGGCCATCTGCGATCTCAGCATCGTCCCCCGATCGATTTGCCCGCGCCATGGCGCTGTCCATATAGCTTCCCCTGGACCCTTCCGGCGAATTCTCGGCTGCTCTGATGACTTGACTTACCTGAGGGCGTGTTTCGGCGAATATTCAACCACGGCGCAAACCCTCAAGCCGTCATCCAGACCCGCGAGTCGGCCGATTGGCTCAGATTGCCCGAGCAGAACATGGCCGGCTTCGACGCGCACGCGCGTGCGGTAGCTTAGCCGACCATGGCAGTCGTACCGATCCGGATCGTCGGGGATCCGGTGTTGCACACCCCGACGCAGCCGGTCCCCGTCGGCGCCGACGGGTCGCTACCGGCGGACTTGCCGCAGCTGATCGCCGACATGTACGACACCATGGACGCCGCGCACGGAGTCGGCCTGGCCGCCAACCAGATCGGCGTCGGGTTGCGGGTCTTCGTCTACGACTGCGCCGACGACCGCGGGCGGACAGACCGTCGCCGCGGTGTGGTCGTCAACCCGGTGCTGGAGACCTCCGAGGTGCCGGAGACCATGCCGGATCCGGACAACGACGACGAGGGTTGCCTCTCGGTCCCGGGCGAGTCGTTTCCCACCGGCCGCGCCACCTGGGCGCGAGTCACCGGTCTGGATGCCGACGGTAAGCCGGTCGACATCGAGGGCACCGGCCTGTTCGCGCGCATGCTGCAGCACGAGACCGGTCACCTGGACGGCTTTCTGTACCTGGACCGGCTGATCGGTCGCCACGCCCGTAGTGCCAAACGCGCGGTCAAGTCGCACGGCTGGGGTGTGCCCGGGCTGTCGTGGCTACCCGGTGAAGGGCCGGACCCCTTCGGCCACTGATGTTCTCGTGGCCGGACCTGGGCACGCGGGTGACGCTTCGCTACCGGCGCGCGAAAGGCTCGGTCCCCCCGCTGACCGATGCGGTGGGACACCTGCTGGCGGTCGGGCCGGTGGTGCGGGTTCGGACCAAGACCGGCGCGGTCGTCGAGGTGGCGGCCGACGACGTGGTCGCGCTGCGGGTGCTGACCGACGCGCCGGTACGCACCTGGCAGATCCGGGCGCTCGAGCACGCGGCCGCTGCGGCGTCGCCCGGCAGCGAACGGGCCTGGCTCGAGGGCTGGCTGCTGCGCGCCGGCGACGGGGTCGATTACGCTATGCCGCTTGATGTTTCGGCTCGACCGGGTACCATTGCGGCGATCGCGGCCTGGTATGAGCGCCGCGGACTGGCGCCGCGTCTGGCGATTCCCGATCGCTTGTTGGCGCTGCCGCCGGGGCTGAGCGCCGAACACACCGAACGCGTTCTGGTGCGCGACGTCTCCGCATCGGCCCCGGTCGAACCGGCAACCGACGGCGAGCTGGCGCTCGCGCGGGCGACCGTGACCGACGCGCCCGACGGCGGCCGGTGGGTGGGGCTGTCGCCGACGCATTCCGCCGACGACCCGGCGGCCCCCGCCGCGTGCGAGGCGCTGCTGGCCTGGGCCGCGGCGCGCGGGGCCACCCGCGCCTATCTGGTCGTCCCCGACACCGGTTCGGGTGCCGGTTTCATGGCGCTCGCCGACGCGCTGGGTTTCCGGGCGCACCATCGCCGCCACTACTTTCCGGCCCGCTCGCCCGCCTGGGATACCGTCTAGCCATGCCCGACGGCGCCGTTGACGGTGTGCTCCGGCTGGCCACCTGGAACGTGAATTCCATTCGCAGCCGCCTGCCCCGCGTCCTCGACTGGCTGGCCCGCGCCGACGTCGACGTACTGGCGATGCAGGAAACCAAGTGTTCCGACAGCCAGTTTCCGACCCTGCCGTTTTTCGAACTCGGCTACGAGGTGGCCCATGTCGGCTTCAACCAGTGGAACGGCGTGGCAATCGCCTCGCGGGTGGGCCTCGATGACGTGCAGATCGGCTTCGACGGGCAGCCGACCTGGAGCAGCAAGCCGGAGGTGGCCGCGACGGCCGAAGCCCGCGCGCTGGCCGCCACCTGCGGCGGCATCCGGGTCTGGAGCCTGTATGTGCCCAACGGCCGCGCGCTGGGCGACCCGCACTACACCTACAAGCTGGAATGGCTTGCGGCGCTGCGTGATACGGCGGCCGGCTGGTTGCGAGACGATCCCAGCGCGCAGATCGCGCTGGCCGGCGACTGGAACATCGCGCCCACCGATGACGACGTCTGGAGCACCGATTTCTACGCCGGCGCCACCCACGTCTCCGAGCCGGAGCGCCGCGCGTTCGGCGCCATCGTCGACGCGCAATTCGCGGACGTGGTAAGGCCTTTCGCGCCCGGCCCGGGCGTATACACCTATTGGGACTACACCCAGCTGCGGTTCCCCAAACGGCAAGGCATGCGCATCGATTTCATCCTCGCCTCGCCGGAACTTGCCCGCAGGGTGACGGACGCGCAGATCGTCCGCGAGGAACGCAAGGGGAAGGCCGCCAGCGATCACGCTCCGGTGCAGATCGACGTAAGGCGAGGCTAAATCGCGTTTACTGCGTTCGCGCCATGCTCACAACCGGGTTAAGCTCAGGCAAATTAAATGCGGCTGCTCGTTGTCTGCGCGTTGGCAAGGTGGCAGGCTTTGATTTTGTTAGAAGCAACGAACGGTGTTGTTTTGCTGTTAACGCAGCGTTCAGCGGGTGTGCCTGCCTCGCTGGTGACGCGGGTTCGCGGCAAGGGCATAGAAGCCAGGGAGTCAGCATGAGTGTCATCGGCGGAGCGGTCCGAGGCGTGGGTCAGGCGGTGAGTCGCGTGGCGACCACGACGACCGCGGCCGCCGGCGCTGTGGGTGGCGCGGCGGTCAACGGAGTCATCGGCGGCGTCACCGGAGCCGCTGAGGGCGTCAAAAAGGGAATGAGCAGCGGCAGCCACTCGGCGCCGGCGGCGGCGGTGGCCTTCGGTGCGCTTGGCGTCGCGGGTCTGGTCGAGTGGCCGGTACTGCTGGCGGTCGGCGGCAGCGCGCTGTTGCTGCAACGGCTGAGCCGCAAACAAGAACCGGCCAAGGCGAGCCTCAAGGCGGTACCGGTGGAGCCGGCGCCGCAGAAGGCCGCGCCGCAGAAGGCCGCGCCGCAGAAGTCGGCCGGCAAGTCGACGGCCAAGAAGGCCGCCGGGCGCCGGGCGGGCAGCGCCCAGTTGCGTAGCACCAACTAACGGCACTGTTCGAAAACGCTTTGAGCATTGCGACGGCGATCCGACGATCCATGCCGTTGCGCGCCGTTACGACGGGCGTTCAGGCGACCACCTCGCTCGTCGAGGCCGGCATCACCATCGCCGCGATTCCGCTGCGCGAGGGCGCCCGGGCGATCTCCGGCGAACTGCCGCAAGACATACCGGCAACACTGAGCCGGCGGTGCTGGCGCGGCGAGGAGCGCGCCTGGATCGAGGTGCGTGGGCTGGACGGCGCCGAAGGCGACGCGCTCGGGCGCGCGGTGCTCGACGCGGTGCTGGCCCATCCCGGGATCGCGTCGGCCGCCCTGAACTACCCGCTGTCCCGTGTGGTGGTCACCTTCGGCGATGCGGACACCTCGCTGCGCGACCTCTGCCACAGCGTCGAGGCCGCCGAGAAGCGCTGCACCCCAAAAGGATTCGCCAAGCCGATGGCGCCCCCGACGAGTCTGCCGGGCGATGGCGTGGTGCTGGCGACCCGGGCCGCCACGGCGGCCGCCAGCGCGGCCGGACTGGGCATAGCGCTGACCGGCCGGGCGCTGCGCTGGCCGCGCATGCCCGTCGGTGTCCTGGCGGCCGTGGTGGCCGTCGACTACCAACCTTGGCTGCGCCGCCTGCTCGAGGACCGCATCGGCCGGCCCGCGACCGACACCGTGCTGGCCCTGGCCGTGACGACCGCGGAAACGCTCACGCTGTCCCCCGCGTCGCTGTCGGTGGGTCTGCTGATGCAGTCGCTCAAAGCCGCGGAATGCCGTGCGGAGGCCCGCGCCTGGGTCCAGCACGAGCCGCAACTGGCCAGTCACGCCGATCACCCGCACACTGACGCCTCGGCGCGGTCGAAGCCGGCCCGCGGCCGGCCCGCCGATCATCATGCCGACCGCTTCGCGCTGGTCCAGGCGATCAGCGCCGGGGTCGTCGGCGCCACGACCCGCAACCTTCACCAGGCGGCCCTGGCCGTCCTGGTGACCACCCCCGCGGCCAACCGCACCACGCCCGAGGCGTTCGCGGCGGCGCTCGGCCAGGGGCTGGCGGACCGACACGCGGTCCTGTCGCTGCGTCCGGAGGCGCTGCGCCGCCTGGACCGGGTGGACGCGATCGTCATCGACCCCCGGGTGTTGTGTACCAAGAGCTTGCGGGTGTCGCTCATCCGCGGCGCCCGGGAAGCCGAGCTGTCGGCGGCGTGGTCGCGCGCCCAGCTGATGCTCGAAAATCATCGGTTGCGGCCGGGCTGGCACCCGGTGCCCGGAATAGCCGCGAGCTCGCCGACCGCCAAAGTCGAGGCCCTTTTCTGTTTCACGCACGACCCGTTGGCGTCGGCCGTCGTCGCCGAGGCGCACCGGACGGGATCGGAATTGGTTTCGGTGGAGGACGATTCGCTGGGCGAGTTGCGCCCCGCGTTCGACGAGATCACGCCGGTGGAACGGGGGTCCGTCGACGACGCCCTGGCCCGTGCCGTGGCCGATCTGCAGCAGGCGGGCCGCACGGTCGCCGTGCTGTCATCCCCAGGGGCCCAAGCAATTTGGGCGGCCGACGTGGCGCTGGGCATGATGCCCGAGCCCGGGGCCGGCCCGCCACCGTGGTACGCCGACCTGCTGCTGCCCGACCTGGCGGCCGCCTGGCGGGTGCTGCACGCGCTCCCGGCGGCCCGGGCCGCCGCCCAACGCGGCGTCGGGATCTCCGCCGGCGCGACGGCGATGGGCTCGCTGCTGATGATTCCCGGTGTCCGCGGCATCGGGCGCGGACCGGTGACCACTGGTGCGGCGGCGGGTCTGATGTCGGGATACCTGTTGGCGCGCGGCATCATCAAGGCGGACGCTCCGCGCCCGGCCCCCGTGCAGGAATGGCACGCGATGGCGGTCGAGCACGTCCGCCGGGCGTTGCCGCCGCCCGACTCGGAACCCGCCGGCGATCCGCGCCAGCTCGCGCTGGCCGCCCTGGGCGCCCCGCAGCCCGAAACGCGCGCGCACGCCTTCCTGCAGTTCGTGGTCGCCGTTCGCGCGGAGCTGACCGACCCGCTGACCCCCGTGCTGGCACTCGGCTCGGCGGCCAGCGCGGTGCTCGGCTCCCCGGTCGACGCCGTTCTGGTCTTTTCGGTGCTGGCGGGAAACTCCATGCTCGCGGCCAGCCAGCGGCTGCGCGCCGAAAACCGGCTCAATCACCTGCTGGCGCAACAGATCCCACCGGCGCGCAAGGTGATGTCCGATGGCGCCGACCGGGTGTACACCGACGTCATCGCGGCGCAGCTGCAGCCCGGCGACGTCATCGAGGTGCGCACCCACGAGGTGGTGCCCGCCGACGCCCGGATCATCGAGGAGGTCGATGTCGAGGTTGACGAGTCGACGCTGACCGGTGAGTCCCTGTCGGTGGAGAAGCAGGTCGAGCCGACGCCCGGCGCCGCCCTCGCCGAACGCCGCTGCATGCTCTACGCGGGAACGACCGTCGTGGCGGGCACCGCGGTGGCGGTGGTGACCGCGGTCGGGGCGGACACCCAGGAACGCCGCGCCGCCGAGCTGGTGTCCGGCGACCTGTCGTCGGACATCGGTCTGCAACACCAGCTCAGCCAGCTCACCAACCGGGCCTTCCCGGTCAGCATGACGGGCGGCGCGCTGGTCAGCGTGCTGGGTCTGTTGCGGGGCTCGGTTTTGCGCCAGGCGGTTGCCAGCGGCATCGCGATCGCCGTCGCGGCGGTTCCCGAGGGAATGCCGTTGGTGGCCACCCTGGCGCAAGCGGCGTCGGCGCGGCGGCTGACGAAGTTCGGCGCGCTGGTCCGCGTTCCGCGTTCGGTGGAGGCGCTCGGCCGCATCGACGTGGTGTGCTTCGACAAGACCGGGACGCTCAGCCAGAACCGGCTGCGGGTGGCCGAGGTCGTCGCCGCGCCGGGAACGTCGCGCGAAGAGGTGCTGCGGTGTGCCGCGCACGCCGCGCCCGCGTCCAACGGCAACCCGCACGTGCACGCCACCGACGTCGCCATCGTCGAGGCCGCCGCGGCGGTCCCGTCCCTCAATGGGCACAACTCGAATGCGCCCGTCGCGCACCTGCCGTTCCGCTCCGGCCGGTCGTTCTCCGCCTCGGTGACGGACACCGAGCTGGCCGTCAAGGGGGCGCCCGAGGTGGTGCTGGCGGCCTGCGGCAACGTGAGCCCCGCTCTGGAGGAGACGGTCGCGCAGATGGCCGGCAGCGGCCTGCGGGTGATCGCGGTGGCGCGGCGGCAGCTCAGTCCGGCCCAGGCGCGGGCGATCCGGCAGGAGCCCGACGACATCGCGGATTTCGCCCGGGACGGGCTGACCCTGACCGGATTCCTGGGTTTGTCCGACACCCCCCGCGCCGAAGCGGCCGACCTGCTCGCGGATCTGCGCCGGCTCTCAGTGGGCGTCAAGCTGATCACCGGGGACCATCCGATCACCGCCAAAGCCATCGCCGAGGAGCTCGGGCTGAGCGTGACCGCCGAACAGGTGATCAGCGGCGCCGAATGGGACGCGATGTCGCGCAAGGATCAAGAACGCGTCGTGACCGAACGG
Source organism: Mycobacterium sp. E2733 (assembly GCF_001667585.1). GTDB lineage: Bacteria > Actinomycetota > Actinomycetes > Mycobacteriales > Mycobacteriaceae > Mycobacterium. The sequence continues at coordinate 39,380 of NZ_LZJZ01000107.1, read as the reverse complement.
GTGATCTTCGCCCGGATGACACCGGAGAACAAGGTCCAGGTCGTGCAGACGCTCGAGAGCGCGGGCGTGCGCACCGCGATGGTCGGCGACGGGGCCAACGACGCCGCCGCGATCCGGGCCGCCACCGTCGGCATCGGCGTCGTCGCCGGCGGCAGCGACCCGGCGCACATGGCGGCCGACGTGGTGCTGGTGGACGCACGCATCGAGGGCCTGCTGCACGCCATCGAGGAGGGGCGCCAACTCTGGCAGCGGGTGCAGGCCGCCGTTTCGGTGCTGCTCGGCGGCAATGCCGGCGAGGTGTTGTTCGCGATCGTCGGCAGCGCGATCACCGGGACCTCGCCGCTGAACACGCGGCAGCTGCTGCTGGTGAACATGATGACCGACGCGCTGCCGGCGGCCGCCCTGGCGGTCAGCAAGCCCAGCGGCCCGGTCGACCCGGGCATCCGGGGCCCCGACCAGCCCGCGTTGTGGCGGGCCGTCGCCATCCGCGGCGTCACCACGGCGGCCGCGACGACGGCGGCGTGGGCGATGGGAAGCGTCACCGGTCGCCCGCAGCGGGCATCCACCGTCGCGCTGGTCGCCCTGGTGGGCGCCGAGCTGGGTCAAACCCTGCTGGATTCGCATGCCCCGCTGGTGGTGTTCACCGCGGTGGGTTCGCTCGCGGCGATGGGGACGCTGATCAGCATCCCGGTGGTCAGCCAGTTGCTCGGCTGCACACCGCTGGGTCCAGTCGGCTGGGCGCAGGGGCTGGGATCCGCTGCCGCGGCGACCGTCGCGATCGGCGTTCTGAATCGTGCGCTGACGGGTCCGGGCAAATCGGCCGATACTCGCGCTGAGGTGCGCGAACCTCGACGACCCCGGCCCGCCATAGCAGCGCATAGAGTTCCTGTAACGGCACCTTCAGCACCAGAGCAATAGATGAGACTAGCGGATCGCCCCCGGTGTCGGTCATCGTCGACATAAGTCCGACGGTGGTCGCACCACCCGGCGAGTCGGCAAACCCTTCGTTACCGAAAGGCAAATGATGGCGGAAAAGAAGTCACGCAGGGGGACCTCGCAGCGGGATGCGGTGCAAAAGATCCGCGAAGGCGAAACGTTCCACGTCAACCTTCCGGTGCTCGGTCAGATGGAGATTCCCCGGCCGGAGCAGCTGGCCTATTTCGGGGGCCTGGCCGCCCTGGCGGCGCTCGAACTCATCGACTGGCCGGTGGCCGTGGTGATCGCCGCCGGGCACCTCCTGGCCAGCAATCACCACAACAAGATGCTCGAAGAGCTCGGCGAGGCGATGGAAGAGGCCTAACCGGTCCCGACGACCCGGTCGAACCGCAACGTGACCCGGGTGCCCCCGGAAGTGCGGAGCGTGTCGACGTGATCGGCCAGGCCGCCGATCAGGGTCAGACCGCGGCCGCGCCGCCGGCTGCGCAGGCTGGCCGAGGAATCCCCCACCCATTGCCCGGTGTCGCTGACCGTGACCGCGATCGTCTGCCGGCGCAGGAAGGCCTCCACCGAGACCGTTCGGCGGGGTTCGCCGTCGCTGCCGTGCTCGATCGCGTTGGTGACGGCTTCGCCGGTCGCCAACAGGATGTCCATTTCGCGCTTCGGGTCGACGTTGATGCCGGCCAGCCAGTTGTGTAACCGCTCGCGCGCCACGGGGATCTGCCCCGGCGATGCCGTCACCACGGTGGCGAAGCTGCGCGGGGTCTCGTGGCTCGGCCGCAGGGCGAGCACGACGACGTCGTCCCGGTAGCCGGCAGGCGGGGCCATTCGGGACAGCAGCCCGGCGCAGATCGCCTCGACCGGCAGGTCGGCGCATTCCGCGGCCGCGGCCTGCAGGCGGCCGAGGCCGTCATCGAGCGTCTCCCCGGCGCGTTCGATGAGCCCGTCGGTGTAGAGCAGGATCAGGCTTCCCGGCGGCAGGTTCGCCGTCGCGGTGACGCCGGACGGATAGCTCTCCGCGTCGTATTCCTTGATGGCCACCGGGAGACGCCGCCCGGACGTCAGGTACACCGCGCGATGGTCGGGAAAGACCAGCAGCGGATAGGGGTGGCCGGCGCAGCTGTACCGGACGGTGGCGCAACCGGTGTCCGGTTCGGTCTCGACGAGCGCGTAGGCCACCGTCGCGCAGCGCGCACCCGCGACGCTGGCCCCGTATCGGTCCAGCGCGCCCAGCACCGCGTCCGGTTCGCCCGCGGTCAGGGCGGAGGCGGCGACCGCGGCGCGCAGCCTGCTCATCACGATCGCGGCGGCCAATCCGTGCCCGACGACGTCGCCCACCGAGATCCCGACCCGCCCGGCGCGATCCAGCGGGGTGACCGAATACCAGTCCCCGCCGACGCGCATCGCCTCACCCGCGGGCTGGTACACGGCGGCCACGACCGCCGCGGTCGAGCCGCGGTCCAGGTCCAGCAGGTGCTCCTGGAAGTCGACGGCGATGCGGTGTTCGCGCGCCATCACGCGAATCCGGTCCAGGGCCGAGGACGTCAGCTCGGCCACCCGGCCGAACGCGTCGAGTTCGGCGGCACCGAACTGACGCGGCGCGGCCCACAGCAGGCCCAGCATGCCGATGACGCGGCCCGTGTGATCCCGCAGCGGATGGGCGACGCACGCGCGAACGCTGTCGGCGGTGTCCTGCACCGCGTGCTGATAGCGCGGCGGCAGGTCGAACGTGTCCGTGATGACCATCGGCTCGCCGCTCCGCACCACGTCGGCGCCGACCACCGGCGAGTCGAGCTCGGTCACGTGGTAGCGGTCGCGCAGTTCGCCCGGGAGGTCACCGGCGTACTCGAACCGGATGTGGCGTTCGCCGTCGAGGACGCCGATCGCGACGGCGGTGGCGTCGGCCGAGCCGAATGGCGATTCGAGCAAGGCATCCAGGATGCCGGCGACCGAGTCGGTGGCCTGCAGCGCGGAGTCGAGTGGCACCAGATCGGAGGCCGCCGCGCGGCGCTGTCGGTCGCGCTCGCGGGCCACCGCCGACAGTCGCGACTTCAGCCGGTCGACCAGCTCCTGCGATCGGAACGGCTTGGGCAGGTAGTCGTCGGCTCCACCGGCATAGCCCTCGTCGACCGCCTCCGCACCGGCCCGGGCGGACAGCATGAGGACCGGCGTCGCCGCCAGTTCGGGGTCCGCGCGGATGGCCGCCACCAGTTCGAAGCCGCCGACGCCCGGCATCATCACATCGGTGACCACCGCGTCCGGGCGCAGGTTTCGGGTCGCCGCGAGCGCCGACTCGCCGTCTGCGGCACAAACCGTCTCCCAATGGGGCGACAGCACCCGGTCGAGATGGTCGCGCATGTCGGCGTTGTCGTCGGCGATCAACACCAACTGGCGAGACCTCTCGGCCGTCGATGGGTCGCGTGCGGAAACGGGCGTCAGCCATTGCCGGGCCTCCGCCACGTACGGGTTGGTCTCGTCCAGCGGGCCGGCGGGCGAGTGATCGGCCGCCGTACCGACGGATTGCGGCAACCGGATGGTCACCGTCGTGCCGCGGTCCAATTCGCTGTCGATCTCCACGGTTCCGCTGTGCAGCTCGACGAGCCCGCGCACCAGCGAGAGCCCGATGCCGGTGCCTTCCACGCTGCGGCCGCGCAGGTTGTCGGCCCGGTAGAAGCGCTCGAACAGGCGGTCCAGGTCCTCGGCGGCGATCCCCACTCCGGTGTCGCGCATGGTGACGACGCAGTGCGCGGGTTCGGCGCGCACCTCGACCGAAATCGAGCCCCGCAGGGTGTATTTGACCGCGTTCGACAGGAGGTTCAGGATGATCGTCTCCCACATGCCCGGGTCGACGTCGGCCAGCACCGGGGAGCAGTTCACCACGAGATCGAGCCCCGCCCGATGGCACAGCTCGGTAAAAGACGACGCAATGTGGGCGGTCAGCGCGCCGACATCGGTACACGCCAGTTCCGCGTTCGCGCGGCCGGCCTCGATGCGGGAGAAGTCGAGCAGAGAGTCGACCAGGCGCTGCAGGCGCCGAGCGTTGCGGCTCGCCGTGCCGAGCCGCTCCGCCAATGTGCTTCCCGGCGTCGCTTCGGACAGCGCATCGTCGAGGGGCCCGAGCAGCAGCGTCAGTGGGGTGCGGAACTCGTGACTCACGTTCGTCAGGAAAGCCGTTTTCGCGCGGTCCAATTCGGCCAGCGCGTCGGCCCGGCGCCGCTGCTGTTCGTAGGAGACGGCGGAGGCGAACGCCGCGGACAGCTGGTCGGCCAGCAGTTGGCAGAACCCGCGGTACATCGAATCGAGCGGACGCCGCGGACTTATTCCGATGACCACCGCACCGGCGTTCGCCGTGTCACCCAACGGCAAAACCAGGGCCTGTCGCGGACAGTTCTCGCCGAACAGCTCGGTGATGCCGGGGATCAGGTCCTCGAGCCGGTCGATGACGCGCGCGGCCCGGGCGCGTTGCGTCACGTCCCCACCCGTGAGCTCGGCCAGCGAGCCCGGCAGCAGCGGGCGGATGGACGGCGTGGCCCCGCGCAGCGTGTTGACGCGCGCCCCCTTTCCGTCGCCCGCCACGTACACGGCGATGAACGGCAGGTCCATCGGCTGTGCGCCGCACACCGCGACGGCGCTGCTGACCGCGTCGTCGATGGCGTGCGCGTCCATCACGGCGGTCGCCACCGCGTTGAGCAACTGGAGCCGGCGCTCGCTCAACACCCGGTCGGTCGTCTCGATCACCGCGCAGAAGATGGCGGTGACGACGCCGTCGCTGCCGATGATGGGGCTGTAGGTGAAGGTGAAGTACCGCTCCTGGGACTGCCCGGCGGTCATCAGCGGCAACATCAGGTCGTTGGACCAGGTCGCGACGCCGGTGTCCATGACGCTGACGAGCATCGGGGAGATCTGTTGCCAGATCTCCCACCACACCTGGTCGGCGGGACAACCGAGGGCCGCCGGATGTTTGTCGCCCAGGATCTGCGCGTACGCGTCGTTGTACATCAGGAAGAGATCCCGTCCGAGCCAGAGCACGATGGGAAATCGCGACGTCAGGGCGACCGCCACCGCAGTCCGGATCTCGGCCGACCACTCCCGCGGCGGTCCCAAAGGATGGGTGTCCCAGTCGAATTCGGCGAACAGGCGGCCCACTTCCCCGCCCAAACCGACCGCAGCCACCAGATCGGCCGGCAACGCCGGGTTCATTGCTGTCGCTTGTGTTGCAGAGCCTCGGCAAGCGTGGGATAGATGTCGAAGATCCGATCCAGTTCGGTCACCTCGATCGGACGAAGCACTTGGTCGTTGTTCGCGACCAGCCGGACGGTAGTCCCGGCTTCCTTGCCTTCGTCGTGGCACTCGAGCACGGCGTTCAGCGCCGCGCTCCCGAAGAAGTCGACGGCTTGCAGGTCGACGACGACCAGCCGGGCCGGGTGTGTCTCGGCCAGCTTGAGCGCGGCGGTCAGGTGAGCGGTTACCTCATCGACGGTACTTGAGTCGACGCCGCCTTTAACGCGCACGACGACCGCATCCTCGAGAGGCTCATGTTCCACCGCCAACAACCTTCAGTGCCTTTCACCGTTCGGAGTGTCTCGGAACACTAACTGTTTGCGGGCTGCCGCGTTCGCGTATTCCCCTGGTTACCCAGCAGACTCGGCGGATATCCGTTCATGCACTGTCAGCAGCAGATGATCAAACTGACTCTGCAGGGTGGCCGTCGAGCCTTCCAGGGTTGTCACCTCGGCGAGCAGTTGCCGGGCCAGCGCCCGTAGCTTCACATTCGTCTCTTGCGACCGCCACTGCAGCACGCGAAAGGCCTGCTCGGCGCTGACCCGGTAGACGAACATCAGCACGCCCTTGGCCTGCTCGATCGCCGCACGGCTTTCGAAGAGGTCGGGGAGCGCCTCATCGAGCACCTCTTGCCGGGTCTCGTCGAAGGTGTTGGTGAGGTCGATGTAGTAGCCCGCTGTGCCCACCACGGCGCCCGACTCGTCGTGCATGCGGTCGGCCACCACGATGGCGTCGTGCACCTTGCCGGCCGTGTCGATGAACCGGTGCCGGCTGGAGAACGACTCCGCCGACCGCAGGGCGTAGTCGAGCACTTCCTGGACGTGCGCACGGTCATCGGGGTGCTTGTGCGACAGCAACAGCTTCGTCGTCGGTTCGACGGTGCCCGGTTCGTAGCCGTGCATCCTGGCCACCTCGTCGGACCACTCCCAGCGCTCCCCGATGAACCAGAACCGGAAAGTGCCTACGTTGAGATAGCGGGCGACGTCCGCCGGCGGGCTCGACTGTTGGCCGCTGCGGGACCCGGCGGGTGTCAACCCGTCCATTCCGCCTTGCTGTTGCACGTTTGCATCCTCGCACTCGGGGGATACCACCGGCTACCGCGCTGGCCAAAAGGCCCGCCCACATGTCAGGAGGTCCGGGGTGGGGGTAACGTCGCGTGCGGACCATCCAAAAACGCGGGAGCGCACGTCGAATGCGCTGAGAGGACGGCTCGGGGCCGTCGACCGTACGAACCTGACCGGGTAATGCCGGCGTAGGGAGATGAAAAATGACCGTCACTGTCGAACCGTCCGTCACCACCGGACCCGTCGCGGGGAGCAGCAAGGTCTACCGCGAGGTTGCGGGGTTCCCCGGCGCACGAGTCCCGTTCCGGCGCGTGCACCTGTCCACGGGGGACCACTTCGACCTCTATGACACCTCCGGTCCCTATACCGACGCGGACGCCGTCATCGATCTGACGGCGGGGCTGCCGGGCCGCCCGGGGGTGGTCCGCGACCGCGGCACCCAACTGCAGCGGGCCCGGGCCGGCGAGATCACCGCCGAGATGGCCTACATCGCCGCACGCGAGGACATGCCCGCCGAGCTGGTGCGCGACGAGGTCGCCCGCGGCCGGGCGGTGATCCCCGCCAACCACAATCACCCCGAGATCGAACCGATGATCATCGGCAAGGCCTTCGCGGTGAAGGTCAACGCCAACATCGGCAACTCCGCGGTGACGTCCTCGATCGCCGAGGAGGTCGACAAGATGGTGTGGGCCACCCGCTGGGGTGCGGACACCATCATGGACCTGTCCACCGGCAGGAACATCCACGAAACACGTGAGTGGATCCTGCGCAACTCGCCCGTTCCGGTCGGCACCGTGCCCATCTACCAGGCGCTGGAGAAGGTGAAGGGCGACCCCACCGAACTGACGTGGGAGATCTACCGCGACACCGTGATCGAGCAGTGCGAGCAGGGCGTTGACTACATGACCGTGCACGCCGGCGTGCTGCTGCGGTACGTGCCGCTGACCGCCAAGCGGGTCACCGGCATCGTGTCCCGCGGCGGGTCGATCATGGCGGCCTGGTGCCTGGCGCATCATCGGGAGTCGTTCCTCTACACCAACTTCGAGGAGCTCTGCGACATCTTCGCCCGCTACGACGTCACGTTCTCGCTCGGTGACGGGCTGCGGCCCGGGTCGATAGCCGACGCCAACGACGCCGCGCAGTTCGCCGAGCTGCGCACCCTGGGCGAGCTGACGAAGATCGCGAAAGCCCGCGGGGCGCAGGTGATGATCGAGGGGCCGGGACACGTCCCGATGCACAAGATCGTCGAGAACGTGCGCCTGGAAGAGGAGCTGTGCGAGGAGGCCCCGTTCTACACGCTGGGGCCGCTGGCCACCGACATCGCGCCGGCTTACGACCACATCACGTCGGCGATCGGCGCGGCGATCATCGCCCAGGCCGGCACCGCGATGCTCTGCTACGTGACGCCCAAGGAACACCTGGGGCTGCCCGACCGCAAGGACGTCAAGGACGGGGTGATCGCCTACAAGATCGCCGCCCACTCCGCGGACCTGGCCAAGGGGCATCCGCGCGCCCAGGAACGTGACGACGCGCTGAGCACGGCGCGCTTCGAGTTCCGCTGGAACGACCAGTTCGCGTTGTCGTTGGACCCCGACACCGCAAGGGACTTCCACGACGAGACCTTGCCGGCCGAACCCGCCAAGACGGCGCACTTCTGCTCGATGTGTGGGCCCAAGTTCTGCTCCATGCGGATCACCGCCGACGTTCGGGCCTATGCCGCCGAGCACGGGCTCGACAGCGAGGAGGCGATCGAGGCGGTCATGAACGAGGGCATGGCCGAGAAGTCGCGCGAGTTCGCCGAGCACGGCAAGCGGGTGTACCTGCCGATCACCCAGTGAATCTCCTGCCTCTGCCTGCGCCGGGCACCACGCCGCTGCGGGTGCTGTCCATCGCCGGATCCGACTCGGGCGGCGGCGCGGGCATTCAGGCCGATATGCGCACGATGGCGCTGCTGGGAGTGCACGCCTGCGTCGCGGTGTCCGCGGTCACCGTTCAGAACACGGTGGGTGTCAAGGGCTTTCACGAGGTGCCTGCCGGTGTCGTCGCCGAACAGATCGAAGCGGTGGTCTCCGACATCGGCGTTCAGGCCGCCAAGACCGGGATGCTGGCGTCGTCGGCCATCATCGAAGCGGTGGCCGCCACGTGGCGCCGGCTGGGCCTGGCGGTGCCGCTGGTCGTCGATCCGGTGTGCGCGTCCATGCACGGCGACGCCCTGCTGGAGTCATCCGCCCTGGATTCCCTTCGCGGCCAGCTTTTTCCATTGGCCACGCTCGTCACACCCAACCTTGACGAGGTGCGGCTGCTGGTGGACATCGATGTCGTGGACGCGGAGTCGCAGCGCGCGGCGGCCAAGGCGCTGCACGCGCTGGGGCCGCGGTGGGCGCTGGTCAAGGGCGGGCACCTGCGGTCGTCCGATCGAAGCTGCGACCTGCTTTATGACGGTGCCTCCTGCTATGAATTCGATTCGGAGCGGTTGCCGGGCGGTAACGACCACGGCGGTGGCGACACGCTGGCCTCGGCGATCGCCTGCGCGCTGGCGCACGGCTTCACCATGCCGGACGCGGTCGGGTTCGGGAAGCGATGGGTAACCGAATGCTTGCGCGCCTCCTATCCGCTGGGCCATGGCCACGGCCCCGTCTCCCCCCTGTTCAGGCTGTCATGAATCTCGAGGACATCGCGGGCGTCGCGCACGAACCCGAAGGCTCGGCGTCGGGCGTGGTGGTGCTGACCCACGGCGCCGGAGGAGACCGGGATTCGCCACTGCTGCAACAGGTTTGCGACGAATGGGCGCGGCGCGGCTGGCTCGCCGTCCGGTACAACCTGCCGTACCGCCGGCGCCGGCCCAAGGGCCCGCCGTCCGGGTCGGCGGCCACCGACCGCGCCGGAATCGTCGAGGCGATCAGGCTGTGCCGCGGACTGGCCGGCGGCCCGCTGATCGCCGGCGGGCATTCCTATGGCGGCCGGCAGACGTCCTTGGTGGTGGCCGCCCGCGAGGCCCGCCCTGTTGAAGTGGACCTGTTGACGCTGTTCTCGTATCCGGTCCACCCGCCGGGAAAGCCGGAGCGGGCCCGCACCGAACACCTGCCCGACATCAGAGTGCCGACGGTGTTCACGCACGGAACATCGGACCCCTTCGGCACGCCAGACGAACTGCGCGCCGCCGCCGCGCTCGTCGCCGGCACAACCGCCGTCGTCGAAATCGCCGGCGCGCGACACGATCTGCGGTCCAAGACCCTGAACGTGCCGGCGCTGGCGGTCGACGCCGCCCTGCAGCTGCTCGGCCGTAGTTAGACAGCCTGGGCTGGACAGTTTGGACTGTCTAATCTAAGACATGGTCAATGCCGGTCCGTTCCCCGGCAATCCCGATCCGGTCGGCTTCATCCGCTGCCTCGGCGACCAAGTGATACCCAAGCTCGCCCAGATCGGCTGATAGGGACGGCCGTTCGGTTATCCCGGATAGCGGGAGTAGCACGCGTCCATGTTGCCGGCCACGCCGCCGCGAAACGCCGCTATCCGGGTGAAACCGGCCGGCACGCTGGTGCCGTCCGCGTCACTTGCGACGAGGTGGTTGGTGAGCAACCCGGCCACCGCTTCGTCGAGATCGCCGGCCGTCAGCAGCAGCTGCTTCTGCGACGACAGCTCGATGGGTTCGGCCATCTTGCGATGCACCACGCCCGTCAGGCACGCGGTGCGCAGGGCGGTCCACGGGCTCTGCATGGCGAGCCCGCGTTCGTGCTGCACGGCCAGCGCGTACCGCGACATCACGGCCGACAGCGCGGTGTCGTCGCCCTGCGGCAGCGTTTGCTCGTTCTCGTCGGCAACCTTCCCCATCGCCGCCAGCTTCGGCAGGTCGATCACGATCGTGTTGGTGGCCGGGCAGTAGGACGCCGGCGGGCTGGCCTTGGCGTCGGGGCAATCGGCGGCCTGATAGGACAACGCCGGCGGATTCTTCGGCGAGAACACCTTTTCCAAGAGTTCCATCAGCGTCGACAAGGTGTCTTGGTCGATCGGGACCTCACCGGTCTCCGGGTTCCCGGTGCTGCTGTCGACGCGCAGGGCATTGGGCAGGTCGCCGCGGCGCTGCGAGATTTCCTTCCTGTCGATCACCGCGCAGGCCGAGGCGCCGTCGATGAAACCCATTTGGAAGGCGCTGATCCGGTCCAGGGCCGACCCGTGTTCGTCGTCGTTCTCGGTGTCGCTGTCCATTACCGGGTCCCGGGTGGTGATGATCCCCGCCAGCACGTGGTCCAGCCCGTCGGCGGTGCTCAGCGTGAACCGCGGTGACTTACCGTCGGCGACCCAGAACAGGTAGACGCCCGCGAAACAATCGGCCTGCTGCTCGCGCACGATCGTGGGGTCTCGTTTCGTCACCAGCTTCGCCATGGTCTGCAAGGCGTGGCCGAATTCGTGGGCCAGCACGCCGTTGACGGACATGTCGCCGAAATACCGTTGCGCGACGGGCATGAAAACCCCGCGGTCCCAGGCGATCAGGTTGCAGCGCGACGTGTAGAAGGCGTTGACGAGTTTATACGTGTCGTTGTGGCAAACGGTGAGGCTGGACGGTTGGTTGGAGTTGTACGACACCATCTTGCCGACCCGGACGAAATCGCCCTTCAGCGATTGGCTGTAGACCGACTTCCAGTATTCCTCGATGTCGTTGATCGACAGCAACGCCAACTTGTCGATCTCGCCGTTGTCGGTGTTGACGACCGTGCCGGTGGGGGCGGGTGCGTTCGAGCGGATCCCACTGGGGCCGTTGGTCGCGGGCAGGCCGCCCACCCGGAACGGGTCGTTGAGCATCGACAGCGCCCGCCCGTCGACGAAGGATGTGCACCCCGACACCACGATTGCCGCCGCTGCACAGCTGAACGCCACCCGCAGCAAGGCGGCCGCCCTGCGCGGGCGGCCACCGGCCGGCTGACGTCGATTGTGCGCAGGGCTATTCATACGAACCTCATCCCGGCCGGTTACAGGGCAGCACCAAAGCGTCTCATTCTAGAGCGGTTGGCTAACCCTGACAGTCCGAATGAAGACCGCGGTTGAGCGCCGGCCCCGGCCACGGCAGCGCGGGGTTGCGGCCAGCTTGCGCGTTGCGGAACGACACGCGCCGGGCAGGTTTCATGTTCTGATCAGCGAACTCCAGGGCGCCTTCGAGTGTCGCGTTGGCGCGTCCGCTAGGGGCGCGGCGCCGTCGGCGTGGGCGTTTGCTGAGGTCCCATCATCCCCGGGCCCATCATGCCGCCGGGCCCCATCATCGGGCAGGTACCGCCACGTCCGCCGCCGTAGCCGTGGTGCCAGCCGTAACGGTCACCCGAGGCCGCGCCCAAAAAGAGGCCCGAGAAGAAGATCACCGCGACGACGAACACGACGCCGGCGACGATGACCACCCACGCGACCACTTGACTCAGTCGACTGTGCGCGCCGAATCGATACCCGTCCCCGGGGGTCACGGTGGTCGGTCCGACGCTGGATTCAGGATTTTGCGTCATGCCCAAACGATGGCACAGGGATACCCACCGGGGGTAGGGACCATTGGCCCTAGAAAAGGCGTCGCGTACCTGGTCGGCTTGCCGTATGGCTGGACTGACTCGGCGGGCGGCGCTTGCCGCGATCGGCGCGGGCAGCATCCTGGGTCTGACACATCTGCGTCGGAGCGTCTTTCAGCCGCCCTCGACGGCTATCCGCCTCACGGACGGGGGCGGTTGCATGGGCGCCGGTCACATGGACATGAGCCGCTACATGGAGATGTTCATGCGGCACAGCGAAATCGACCGCGTCGTCGAGGACGTTCCCGGCGGTGTGCGCACCACCACCGAATCGGCGTCGCCAGAGCTGACCGCCCAACTGCAAGAGCATGTTTCGAGCATGTACGCCCACCTCGATCAGGGAACCGAAATCCGTTGCATGAGCCAAAGCCTGCCGACCCTTTTCCGTCGTGCCGGCGGCTACCGCCGCCAGCTCACGTTCACACCTAAAGGCGTGATCGCCGAGGAGACCGCCGACGATCCGGCCCTCACCGACGTCATCCGTGCGCACGCGCGCGAGGTGACCGGTTTCGTGCGGGACGGGATGCCCGCCATGATGCAACAGTCGATGGGTCCGGGCGGGATGGGGTGCGGCCGGATGATGGGGCCTCGCAGGCCTTGACGCCCAACGCCTTAAGGCGGGGGGTGCGGGGCCGATTTGGGCGGGTTCGGTGGCGTTGCGCTGGGCCCGGTTCCGGGCGCGAGTGACGCAGAGGCCGGCAAACAGCAGCGCGCCACCCGGGGTGGTGACGTAGGTGTGCCCATCGGGCAGTCGGGAGATCACGGTGCCATCAGGCAACTGCTCGTTCGTGAGCAGCACAAACACTGCCGGTATGCACCACCCGACCGGCTCCCCGGTCCTCGCTCCCCGGTTTAGACTTCTGCGATGTTCTCGGAGACGCGGTATGCGCTGAACGGTGACTTGCGTGTCGCGTATCGCGCGTCGCGCGAAGGCCCGCGCGACATCGTGCTCGTCGCTAACTGGTTCACAAATTGTGAGGTTCTTCCGGAGCTGCCGCCGCTTCGAGGGTGGGTCGAGGCGATGACATCGCTGGGTCGGGTCATCTTGTTCGACCAGCCGGGCACCGGGTCATCCGATCCCGTCTCGCCGGGCGCGCTGCCGACCTTGGAGCAGTGGGCCGACAGCATCACCGCGGTGCTCGACGATATCGGCAGTCGAGAAGCGGTCCTCCTCGCGATCGTCGGTGCGGTCCCACCAGCGGCGCTTTTTGCAGCAACATATCCGTCTCGCACCACCGCGCTCGTCGTGCTGGAGGGCTACCTGAATCCGACGGCTGAGCGCGCCGACGAGGGACCCACATCCGAGCAGATCACTGCCGCCGCGGTCGCCATGTGGGGAACGGGCGAATACCAACGCTTATTCAACCCGGACATGCCGTGGAACGAGGAAATCCGGGCAGCGTTGGCGCGCTGGGAACGCGGGGCGGCCAGCCCAGGGACCGTCGCGCTCATGATGCCTCTAGTGGCCGAGATGGACGTGCGGGCGTTGCTTCCCTCAATCCGCGTGCCTACCCTCGTCATCCAGCACGCCGACGACTTGTTGATCCCGCCGGAGTGGGGCAAAGACCTAGCTGATCGCATACCGGGCGCGAAATACGTTGAGCTTCTGGGGCGCAACGTCATCCACTTCTTCGAGCCCGACTGGCGCGCGTCCTTCCAGGAGATCGCCCAGTTCCTCACTGGCGAGCAGGCCGACGTAGCCGATGATCGGGTGCTGGCCACGGTGCTGTTCACCGACATCGTGGACTCGACGCGCCGGGCCGCCGAGATCGGTGACCGTGACTGGCATGCGTTGCTCGATGCGCATGACGCCGTTGTGCGGTCGCAGCTTGCTCGTTTTCGGGGCCGTGAGGTGAACACATCAGGCGACGGCTTCCTGGCGATGTTCGACGGCCCGCAGCGAGCGATCCGATGCGCCGTGGCAATTCGAGATGCTGTGCAAGCGTTGGGCCTCGAGGTGCGCGCCGGGTTGCATACCGGTGAGTGCGAAGTGCGGGGCGACGACATCGGCGGGATCGGCGTGCATATCGGCGCGCGCGTGAGCGCATTGGCGGGGCCGAACGATGTGCTGGTGTCCAGCACACTGCGCGATCTGGTGATCGGATCAGGACTTGGGTTCGAGGACCGCGGCGCTCACGAGCTCAAGGGCGTACCCGGCGAATGGCGCTTGTTCGCCGTCACTTCTGCGTGAACCTGTTGACAGACCGTCAGAAGGGCGGCGGATCCGGGTCGCTGGCGGCATCGTAAGGTTCGAAAGTATAAGCCTCGCAAGGGCTCTGGCGGGCCTCGCGGGCCATCCGGTTGTGGTGGCGTTCGGTGGCGATGCGCTGGGCCCGGTTCTGGTCGCGGGTGCGGGTGCGCAGCGGCATCATCGCGCGGCGCTGCCCGCACCGCTCGGGGCCGGCCGCGGGCGCCGGGAGGTCGCCGGTGGGCGCGCACAGGCCGGGAAACAGCAGCGCGCTACCCGGGGTGGTGACGTAGGTGTGCCCATCGGGCAGACGCCAGATGATCGTGCCGTCGGGCAACTGCTCGTCACGCCAGCCCCAAAACGTCTTCAGTAAATGATGTTGGCGGCACAGGCATTTCAGGTTCGACGGATGCGTCGCACCGCCCTGCGCGTAGGGAATCGTATGATCGATATCGCAGTCGACGGCCGGGCGGTCACACCCGGGCGCCCGACACGTCAAATCCCGGCACCGCACGAAATCGGCCAGCCGGGCCGACGGAATGTAGCGCGGTTCGGCCTGCGTCGGGGCGCTCACCGGCACCAGCCTGGCCGAGCCGGCCAGCTCGGCGACCACCTCGGCGGAGATCAGCCCGTCCACTCCCACCTCCGACGCGGGAGCCGACCCGCGGCCCTGCACGGTGGCCTCGTCGGCGATCACGTGAATGACGACCGGCATTGCCGCAGGCCGCTTTCCGGCCGCGCAATCAGCCCGCCCACAACGGCAACCCAGCCGATCCGCCGAGGCCGCCAACGCCCCCAGCGCGTCGGCGCGCCGCTGATCGCGGCTGCGCGGATCATGCTCACACACCGTGGCCGCCAAGGCATCCAACCGCGCGTCCAAGGCGTGCGCATCCGGGCTGAACAGGCTGCCGCGGATTTCGGACATGCCACCCTCGAGATCGTCGATCCCGACACAGCGCTCGTCGCGACACTGCTGGCGACGGCGCACCGCGTCAACGTCGGCCTTCGCCACGATCTTGTCGACCTCGCCGGCCAATCGGCCCCGAGTCATCGACGGCCACCGCGCCGCGCGCACGGCCAACTCGTCATCCACGGCGGCCAGCACCTCAGCATCGGTGATCAAATCGGTGCGGTACACGATGGTCTGAAACAACCGGTAATTGATATCACCGGCGCGAAACACCGCCGCCACCTGTGGCAGCCGCTCACGCATCGCCAACGCATACCGCATGAAGCTGCCCGCCATCGCCAAACTGACCCGAAACGCCGCAGCCACCTCGGCCCCCACCGCCGCCCAAGTGTCGACCGCCCAATCCGCCTCCTCGCCACGCTGGGCGCGGCGCAGCTCGAACAACTCCCCGACCGCATCCAAGCGAGCCGCCACCACTTGAGCCTCTAACCGCCATGACTCGCACATCCGATCCACCAGCTCCCGCGAGCGCTCACACCGTGGCGGCTCCCAGTAGTCATGCAGTCGTGTATCGAACATGCGTTCTAGAATAATGTGCCCCGCCGACAAGTCCTCGGGCAGGGATTACGGCATCCGGGTGCGATGGCGCTTGTCGTGCGGCGGGACACCGTTCACGCCGCCGGTCGACTGCGCGTAGTTGCCCACGGCGTAGGCGATGCCAGAACCCATGATGGCCAACGCGTCGCGGTTGATGTTGTCGACGGTTTCATGCGGTCCCTGATAGTTCGGGTCGAACGGGGCGCCGGCCTGTCCGCCCCACAATCGGGCCTGCACCGTGGTTTTCGGCTGCGTTGCGCCGGCCGTCATGCCCCCGATCGGCACGCCCGCGACCATGAAGGGATGGTAGTCGGCGAGGGTGCTCAGCGGCATGTCCGCGGGCCGCTTCCCGGCCAGGTTCAGATAGCCGGCCAGGGTGCGCTCGATGCCAGCCGACCCGTCGGGGACGTCCGCGTAAGTCACCCCGGGCGCGGGCGGACCGGACTGATCGCCGTCGTCGGTGAAGAAGCCGGCGTTGGGCGAACCCAACCTGGTGAAGTTCAGGTACATCGCGAGGTCGTTGAGCTGGTCGCTGTCCAGGCCGAACACGTAGTCCATGACGCCGTTGAGCCCGTCCTCGTCGGCGCCCCAGAACGCGAACCGCACGGCGTTGTTCACGGGCGCCAGCGGACCGAGCTGCAGCGCCGTTTCCAGCACCGCGGCCACCCCGGATCCGTCGTCATTGATGCCAGGACCGCCGCGCGAGCTGTCGAGATGCGCCCCGACCATGATCACCTCGTGCGGAGAACCGGTCTTGGTCTGCGCCAGCACGTTTCGCGACGTGATCTTAATGTTCTGGGCGTCCAGCACCAGACGTATGGGCGCGCTCGCGCCGGCGAGCGCGGTCGCGGCGGACGTGCCCGCGACCGCGACGGGCACGGTCAGCTGCTTGAAGTAGCCCGGATTGAACAAGGTGGCCGGGGCGCCCTGGCCGGCGGGTGCGCTGAGCACGATCAGCGCGGCCGCACCCTTGGCCACCGCGCTGTTCTGTTTGTCCACCACCGAGCAACGCGCGTCGTCGACGACGGCGATCGAACCCTTGGGCAGCGCGGCCGGATAATCGCTGGCCGCACAGCCCGAGGGCTGGGCGGGCCGGACCGGCTGCCCGGTCAGGCCGCCGGGCGGCGTCCGCACCAACAACGACGCCTGATCGACTGGGTAGCTGCGGCCGGCGATCGTCATCGCCGGCTTGCCCGGGGAAACGGTGAACAGCCGGTCGAACTGCGGGGTTTGCACGTCAAAGCCCTTGCCGCGCAGCGCTTTAGCGACGTAGTCGACGCTTGCATCGTAGCCCGGCGTGCCGTCCGCCCGGTTTCCTTTGTTGGCGTTGGCGATGTTCTGCAGCGCGTGCAGATGGGTGAACATCTGATCGGCGGTCACTTTTCCGGCCAGGCCGCGACCCAGATCCGGGGCAACAGCGGGCGATCCCGGCCGCGCCGACAAGCAGCCCACCAGCAGCGCGGCAACCATGAGCAGTGCCGCTCCCAGCCGGCCCGTCATGGCTTCGTAAGCAGGTGACGCGTGCGGTCCTCCATCGTGGGAACCCCGTTGTGGCCACCGAGGTCCTGGGCGTAAAGGCCCACCGCGTAGGCGACGCCGCCGCCGTTGACGCCCAACGCGGTCTTATCGATGTGATCGAGGGTGTCGGTCTTCTTGTGATAGTTGGGATCGAACGGCTCGTCGGCGGTCCCGCCCCACAACTTCGCCTGCTCTGCAGACATCTTCACCTCGGCGCCGGAGAACAGGCCACCGGCGGGAATGCCCGCCAGGGTGAATCCGTCGTAATCGGAGCGGCCGTCAAACGACGTGTCCTGCGCGGCTTTTCCGGCCGACTTCAGATAGGCGACCAGCGTGCGCTCGATGCCGGCGGACCCTTCCGGTACCACCGGCTGCCCGCGGGCGTCCGCCGGCAGCGATTGGTCCCCGTCATAGGTGAAGTAGCCGGAGTTCGGCGACGCGAGCATGTCGAAATTCAAATACAGCGCAATGTTTTTCAGCGCAGTCAGGTCCAGCGACTCGACGTAGTTGCGCGATCCGATCAGGCCGAGCTCCTCCGCGCCCCAGAAACCGAACCGCACCGCGTTGCGCACCTGCGGCGAATTACCCAGCCGCAGGGCGGTTTCCAGTATCGCGGCCACTCCCGAACCGTTGTCGTTGATGCCGGGCCCATCGGGCACACTGTCCAGGTGCGCGCCCGCCATGACGACGTTGGACGTCGACCCGGTCTTGGTCTGCGCGATCACGTTGCGGGCCTTGAAGCTCTGCACGCTCGCGTTCAGCTTGATGGTTGCCGGCCCCGGCTGGGTCCGCAGTTGCACGCCGACTGACTTGGTCACGCTCACCACCGGGATCTTGACGTTCGTTTCCGGCCCCAGCGTGCCGCCCATCTGTTGTTCGTCGACGTTGTCGGCGACGATCATCGCGACCGCACCGCGCTGCGCCGCGACGTCCTCCTTCTGAGCGAACGGGCACGTGCCGCGGTCCACCAGCACCACGGACCCCTGCGCCGGGAGGTTGCCGTAATCGGAGGCTGCGCAACCGGGGCCGTTGTTGGCCGGTATGGCCACCAGCGGTCCGCTCACCCCCTCCGGCGGGGTGCCGAGGCTGAAGTCGAGCGCGTGCGCCTCCACCGGCCTGCCACCGACGGTCACCTCCGGCTTGTCCCCGTGAAACACCCGCGCCGAGAATTCCGGGGTCTGCACGTCGAAGCCACTGCCGCGCAACGCGTTTACGACATAATCGACGCTGGCCTCGTAGCCGGGCGTGCCCACCGCGCGGGTGCCGTTGTTGGCGTTGGCAATGTCCTGGAGCTTTGCCAGGTGGGCCATCATGGCGTCGGTCGTGACTTTGTCGTGCAACGCGCCGGCGAACTTGGCCGCGTCGGGGTTTCCTGTCGCTTGTTGCGCGCACCGATGAAAGCAGCCGGTTGAGAATGCGGTCACGGCGACCGCAACGAGGGCCGCCGGGATCGCCGTGAATTTGTTCACCATCGCGCCCCAGGTTAGACCGCGGGACGAGCGGCCGGGATCAAGACACGGCGGTATCAGACATAGAGCGCATTGAACGGCGCAAAAGGAATGTTGCGCACCACAAACCACGCCGCAACCAACGTCAGCGTCACCACCGCCGACCAGCGACCGTGCTGCCAGCTCCGGACCCGCCTGCCCGCCACCCGTCCATAGGTCCAGGCCAGGTACGCCCACACCAACAGCACGACGGCCGCCAGGCCCAAAGCGTTGAACCTGGCGGCCGCCATGACGTTGCCGTGCATCAGGGAATACAGCATGCGCAGGCTGCCGCATCCCGGACAGTCGATTCCCAACAGCGCCTTGGTGGGACACACCGGCAGCGGACCGTTGGGAGTTGTCGGGTCACCCGCCCAGATGGCGGCACACATCAAGGTCGTGGAAGCGGCCACCACCAGTGGCGCACCCAGACTCAGCGGCACCGACCCTTGGCGGGTCACCATGATCGCGAACCGGGCTCAGAACATCGCGGCGAGCGCCGCATTGGTGTTCGTATTCAGCGCGCCCACCGCCATCAAGATGCCGTAGATGATGCCGACGACGACACCGATGACCGCCGACCAGATCACCCATTTCTTGGCACTGTCGGCGGACGCCTGCGCCTCGGCATAACGGCCCTGCGCCCAGAGACCGTTGACCTGGCTGGACTTGACGATCGCCACGATGCCGAAGGGGAGGCAACAGAACAGGGTCACCAGGATGGACCACACCAAATAGTTATTCGGCGCTTGCCCGGCGGGCTGCTGCGGCGGGTAACCAGGCGGCGGAGGGGGCGGTGCCGGCGGTTGTGTCATGAATTCTCCAGTCCCGAGAAGTTAGCTGGCGTAAAGCGGTGCTAACCATACCCGAGCACAGTCGGGGCGGCACTGGCAATTTGAAAATCCCCTTTTGGCCCGTTGACGTGCGGGCGCGACGGTCCCCCCGCGTTCAACAGCCGTTCTCCTGCCGGCCTATCGGCACCGTCGCCCGCAAAGTCAGCCTGGCGTGTGAAAAGCATTGGCCGGGAGAGTGTTTCGAAGCCGCGCGTGAGCGACCGTTGCGCTGCGGTGGTGAAAATGATGCCGAGACAGACAATTGCCAGCGGAATGTGTTGCTTTGTCTGGACATAGCCCTACGATCCCTACTTAGCGGAAGTACGTTTCTCCGGTGAGCGACGCCGGTTCCACAACCGCTTAGGAGCCAGAGGATGTCCCATCTCAGCAACGCGTTGCGGGTCGCGACGGCCGCGGCGTTCGCGGGCGGTTCCGCCTTAGCGGGCACGGTCACCGCAACCGCGGATCCCGCGAACACCGGTAGCCCGTCGGACATCAACACGCTCGCGGCATCGCTGTCGAAGGGCTACGGGCTGAACAACTGCGCCGCCCAGAGCATCACCTCCGGCGAACTCGCGTCGCTGACCTGCGGGCAGAGCCCCGACCCGAGCGGCCCGGTCCAGGCCAAGTACATCCTGTTCAACAACGGCGAAAACCTGGTCGGCTCGTTCAAGGCCAGCATCAAAGACGATGTCCTTGGCCCCTGCGGGGACAGCGGCCAATCTCCCACCAGTTGGCACCAGGGCAGCAACAGCAGCAATGCCGGACAGGTGGCGTGTGGGACGTATCAGAACGCCGCCGAGATCATCTGGACCTCCGACGCCAAGAACATCTTGAGCTACATCCGCGGATCCAACACCGACGCCGCCGCGCTGTACCAGTGGTGGCGCGCCAACGGCTGAGTTCGCGATGGGGGGCAACGGGTTTCGGCATCACCCATCCATCAACCATAGGGAGTCAACGAAAATGTCACACCTCAACATCGTGCTGCGTGCCGTGTCGGCCGCAGCGCTCACCGGCGGTTTGGCTTCGCGGGAAGCGGCACCGCGGTCGCCGAA
This sequence comes from Mycobacterium sp. E2733, assembly GCF_001667585.1. Classification (GTDB taxonomy): domain Bacteria; phylum Actinomycetota; class Actinomycetes; order Mycobacteriales; family Mycobacteriaceae; genus Mycobacterium. The sequence continues at coordinate 18,962 of NZ_LZJZ01000107.1, read as the reverse complement.
CCCAACACCGGCAGTGCGGCCGATATGAACACGTTGGCGGCCAACCTGTCGAAGGGCTACGGCCTCAACAACTGCAAGTCGCAGGAGCTGACCGAATCCGGTGAGCTGGCCGAGCTCCTGTGCGGGCAAAGCCCCGACCCGAGCGGCCCGGGCTCCGGCGTCTACGCCCTCTTCTCCAACGGCACGAACTTGGCCTCCGCGTTCAGTTCCACCATCAAGGACGTGTCCCTCGCCGCGTGCGGGGACGCCGGGCAGTCACCGGGAACCTGGAAGCAGAACGGGCAGACCGGCGGGCAGATCGCCTGCGGCACCTACAAGAACTACGCGACGTTGACGTGGACCACCGACGCCAAGAACGTCCTGGGACACCTCACGTCGTCCAACTCCGACGTCAACGCCCTCTACCAGTGGTGGCGCACGAACGGCTGACCCTCACCACCGCGCGCACACCAGTTCGGCAACGGCGCGCATTCCCGCGGCGTTCGGGTGCAACGGCGCCGCCCGGCCCGGCAGCGGCACACCGGGTCTCGTGGTCCAGGGCTCGGCCGACCACGCGTGGTGCTCCCGGCTGGCCGCCGCGGCGCCGACCACTTCGCAACCGGTTGCCGTCGCCGCGTCAGCCGTGAGCCGTGCCAGCGTCGCGGCCACGTGGCGCCCGAGATCGGCGTCCGTGTCCGACAACGGGGCGGCCCGCGCGCCCGCGGGCGGCAGGACGGTCAGGTAGTCGACGAAGAAGACCCGGGCCCGCGGGGCGCGATCGCGCACCGCGAGACCGACCGCGCACAACGACTCGAACACCGCGTCAAGGGCCTGATTCCGCGCATCCCGGTCCAGCAGGGCGGAAATGCGCGGGCCGATCAGCGGCAGCCGCCGGACGGCTCGCGGCAACGAGGCGGCCATCAGCAGCGGAATGTAGCCGACGTCGTTGCCGCCGATCGTGATGGTCACCAGGCTTTCCGAGCCGTTCAGCGCGGTGATCTGGGGCGGCACGCCGCGCTGGTGGTCGGCGAGCACGTGGGCGGTGGTCGCGCCCGAAAAGGTGACGTCTACCAGATCGAGGTCAGATCGCTGCGCGACCAGGTGCGCATAGTTGCGCGCCGACCGGCCCGAGCCCCAGGGGGCACCGTCGGCGCGGGGCCCGATGCCGGGACCGGCGGCCATCGAACTGCCCAGCGCGACATACCGTTTCATCGTCCGGGGCTGGACGCCTGTGCCCAGAAGCGCTTGGGGATCCGCCCCGCCCGGCGGGCCAGATAGCCGGCGGTGACGGCGGCGGCCATCGCGGCCGCCATCGTCGCCGGGTCGGCGGCCCGGGTCACCGCGGTGGCCAAAAGCACGGCGTCGCAACCCAACTCCATCGCCAGCGCGGCATCGCTGGCGGTGCCGATGCCGGCGTCGAGCACCACGGGAACACCGGCCCGGGCGACGATCATCTCGATGTTGTGCGGGTTGGTGATGCCCAGGCCGGTGCCGATCGGCGAACCAAGCGGCATCACCGCCGCGCATCCGGCGTCTTCGAGCCGGCGCGCCAACACCGGGTCGTCATTGGTATAGGGCAGGACGACGAACCCGTCGTCCACCAATTGCTCTGCCGCGCGTACCAATTCGACCGAGTCGGGCAGCAGCGTGCGCTCATCGGCGATCACCTCGAGCTTGACCCAGTTGGTGTTCAGCGCCTCGCGGGCCAGCTGCGCGGTGAGCACCGCCTCGGCCGCACTGCGGCAACCCGCGGTGTTGGGCAGCGGCGTGATGCCGAGCCGGTTGAGCAGGTCCAGCAGCCCGGTCCCGCCCTCCGCATCGACGCGCCGCATCGCGACGGTGGTCAGCTCGGTGCCCGACGCGACCAGCGCCTCCTCCAGCGCGGCCAGGCTGGTCGCTCCCCCGGTGCCCATGATGAGCCGCGAGGCGAAGCTGCGATCGCCGATCGTGAGTTTCAATTCAGCCACCCTGCACCGCCGTCACCACCTCGAGCCGCGCGCCATCGAAAAGTGTTGTTGTCCAATCGGATCGGGGCAGTACGGTGTCACCCATCGCCACCGCGACACCCCGCTCCGGATAACCCAGCGACTGCAGCAGCGCCGCCACCGTGGTCTGCTCGTCGACGTCGACCTTCTGCTCGTTGACCACGACGATCATGACGGGGCTCCGACCGGGGCCAGCTGACCGACGATCTGTTCCGCGGTCCACGGCGCCAGCAGGAAGCCGGAGCGGCCGTGGCCGCCGGCGACCAGGGTTCGCTCGTCCAGGCGTTGCACCAGCGGCAGGTTGTCCGGCGTCATCGGGCGCAGCCCGGCGGCGCACTCCGCCAGCTCGTATTCGCCGAGCGCGGGCAACACCGCACACGCGTCGTCGAGCAGGTCGCGCACTCCGGAGACCACCGGGGCGGTGTCGCGCCCGTGTTCGTACTGGGTGGCGCCGACGACCACCCCGTCCGCACGCGGAACCAGGTACACCTGCCGCCCGTGCACGCGGGCGCGAATGACGCGCTGCGGCACCGGCATACACCCGCGCCGCCAGCGCAGGCGCAGCACCTCGCCCTTGACCGGGCGCACCGGCAGGCCGGGCCACAACGCGGGGGCGTCGATGCCGTTGGCGATCACCACCGCGTCGCCGTCGACCGTTAGGTCGTGCGCCGGCGGCGCCCATCCCACCCCCAGCCGCTCGCATTCCGCGGTCAGGGCGTCCAGCACCGCGCGGTTGTCCACGGCCAGCTCGGTGGGCGCCCGAAAGCCATGCCGGATGCCTTGCGCCAGCAGCGGTTCCAGATCCCGGGCGGCCGACTCCCAGATCACCGGATGTCCCTGCGCGGACAACCAATCGGCGACGGTGCGCAGGTCCGCGACGTCGGCCCGGTCGACGGCCACCACCAGCGACTCGCGCGCGGTGACCACCTGCGCCGGGAGCCCGTCGGTGAAACCGCCCTCGCGCCACAACCGCAGCGACTCCAGGCCCAGTTGCAGCAGGCGCTCCTCACCGGGCCAGCCCTCGCTGTGCGGGGCCAGCATGCCGCCGGCGACCCAGGACGCGCCTTTCTCGGAAGTGCGGTGCACCCGGACCGACCACCCGGCCTGCGCGGCCCGGCGCGCCACCGCCAGTCCGATGACGCCGCCGCCGATGACCGCCAACGACCCACGGTCTGTTGGCATCCTTGGCCTCCCTTCGCCGGCATGACCCGGATCAGGTGTGACGGTAAGGGCAGGTCCCGCTGACCCGGCTGTGCCCACTCTCAGCCCCGCAGATGACTACCCGGGACTCCCGTGTCTGTAAGTTCTTCGGCTTCCACGCTAGCGCGCTAGCGTCGCGGTGTGCATCAGCGAGTTATCCGCCTGGCGGCCGCACGGTTATATCTGTGCACCGACGCGCGCCGGGAGCGCGGCGATTTGGCCGAGTTCGCCGACGCCGCGCTGGCCGGCGGGGTCGACATCATCCAGCTGCGCGACAAGGGATCGCCCGGTGAGCAGCGGTTCGGGGCCCTCGAGGCGCGCGACGAGCTGGCGGCGTGCGAGATCCTGGCCGACGCCGCCCGCCGGCACGGCGCGCTGTTCGCGGTCAATGACCGGGCGGACATCGCTCGGGTGGCGGGCGCCGACGTGCTGCACCTGGGGCAGGGCGACCTGCCGCTGGCGGCGGCCCGCGAGATCGTCGGCCCCGACACCCTGCTCGGCCTGTCCAGCCATGACTCCGAGCAGGCCGCGGCGGCTAGCTCTCCGGGGCGGGCAGGCCCTGACTATTTCTGCGTCGGCCCGTGCTGGCCCACCCCGACCAAACCGGGCCGCGAGGCGCCGGGCCTGGGGCTGGTGCGGGCGGCCGCCAGTTTCGGCGCCGCGAAGCCGTGGTTTGCGATCGGTGGCATCGACGAGCGGCGGTTGCCCGAGGTGCTCGGCGCCGGCGCCCGGCGGATCGTGGTGGTGCGGGCGATCACGGCGGCCGCCGACCCGCGGGCCGCGGCGCAGCGGCTCAGTTCGGCGCTTGCAGCAGCGAGCTGATCCGCCGACTGAGGTGCGACGGCTCCCCGTCGGCGTCCCCCGGCATGCACCAGACGAAGACGCCGGCGTCGATCTCGATCGTGCGGGGCAGGTGCCGCCGTCGTTCGTCGGCGTGGTCCAGCGGCACCAGCGCCGTGGCCGTGCGCAGCCGGTGCCAGCTCGCCGCGAAGCCGGGATGCAGCGGCAGGTCGGCCACCTCCTCCTCGGCGACCCAGCGCATCTCGGCGCTCTCCCCGTTGGGCACGGTGTGCAGCAGCTCGGCCGCGTCGGCGACCACCGTGGTGTAGGTCCAGCGCGCGCCGCCGAGCCCGCCGACCTCGGCGGTGACCACCGTCGAGCGCACGGTCAGCAGCTCGCCGTGCAGGCCGGCCTCCTCGTGCGCCTCGCGGACCGCAGTCTCCTCCGGGGTCTCGTGGCTGTCGCGGGCGCCGCCCGGCAGGCCCCAGGTTCCGCCCTGGTGGCTCCATACCGCGCGGTGCTGCAGCAACACCGCGGGGGTGCCGTCCGGCCGCGGGGCCCGCAGCAGCAGACCGGCCGCGCCGTAGCGGCCCCAGTAATGGGCGCCGCTGTGGGAGACCACCCAACCGTCGCCGTCGCCCTGCACGAGTTCAGGATATGCACGTGATCGCCTGGTCAATTGGTCTGCCTCCACCCATCCGCCGCAACATTCTCTTAGAATTCGCTTATAGAGGTTCGTTCAGCGTTTCAGTGGCCGCGAAAGATGAGGGCTGATAGCACGTGACGGTTGAGCTGGCGCACCCGTCGACCGAGCCGCAGGGATCGCGGTCGCCGGCCGAGCCAGCCCATCCCCGCTGGTGGTTCATCTCCACCACACCAGGCCGCATACTCACCATCGGGATCGTGCTGGCGGTGCTCGGCGGCATCTGCGCCTTCGCCACCTCGACCACCATCAACCACCGCCAGCAGGTGCTGACCACGGTGCTCAACCACACCGAGCCGCTGTCGTTCGCCGCCGGGCGGCTGTACACCACCCTGTCGGTGGCCGACGCCGCCGCGGCCACCGCGTTCATCGCCGAAGCCGAGCCGCCGCCCGTCCGGCAGCGCTACGAGCAGGCCATCACCGACGCGTCGGTCGCGGTGACCCGGGCGTCGAGCGGGCTCACCGACGAACCGCTGGTGCAGCTGCTGGGCCGGATCAACGCCGAGCTGGCCGTCTACACCGGCCTGATCGAAATCGCGCGTACCAACAATCGGGAGGGCAACCCGGTCGGGTCGTCGTACCTTTCGGAGGCCTCGGGCCTGATGCAGTCGACGATCCTGCCGGACGCGGCACAGCTGTATCAGGCCACGTCGGAACGGGTCGACGCGGAGACCACCGCGTCCACGCAGATCCCGGCGCCGGTCATCCTGGTGGTCAGCGCCACCGCGGTGTTCGGCGCCTTCGCCCACCGGTGGCTGGCCAGGCGTACCCGACGCCGAATCAACCCGGGCCTGGTGGTGGGCGGCCTCGCTATCCTCGTCATGGTGGTATGGGTCGGAACTGCGCTCACCATCTCCACGGCCGCCAGCCGTAGCGCCAAGAACACGGCCGCCGACTCGCTGCGGATCGTGACCAACGTCGCGATCACCGCCCAGCAGGCGCGGGCCGACGAGACGCTATCGCTGATCCGCCGCGGGGACGAGGAGAAGCGCAAGCAGTCGTTCTATCAGCGCATCGACTCGATGCACCAACAGCTGGACCAGTACATGGTCCGCAGCGACGCCGTCGACAAACCCGACCTGGAAGGCGCCGACCAGCTGCTGTTGCGCTGGCGGCAGGCGAACGACCGGATCAACTCCTACATCTCGGTGGGCAACTACCGGGCGGCCACGCAGGTCGCCCTGGGCAGCAGCGAGGACGACTCCACCCCGGCCTTCGACAAGCTCGAGGACCAACTGGGCAAGGCCATCGACCAGAGCCGCACGCACCTGCGCAACGACGTCCTCAACGCGCGCAGTGGGCTGTCCGGCGCCCAGGTCGGCGGCGTGGTGCTCAGCCTGGGGGCCGCCATCGCGGTGGCGCTGGGCCTGTGGCCGCGGCTGAGAGAGTACCGATGAGGACGCGGCTGGCGCGGTCGCGGCGAGTGGGCGCCGTCCTCGCGGCGGCCGCCATGCTGGCCGGGTGCGGGCACACCGAATCGCTGACGGTGGCCACCGTGCCGACGCTGCCGCCGCCCACCCCGGTCGGCATGGAGCAGCTGCCGCCGGAGCCGCCGCTGCCGTCGGACGACCCGGCCCAGGGCTGCGACCTGACGGCGAGCCTGCGGCCCTTCCCCACCAAGGCCCAGGCCGACGCCGCGGTCGCCGACATCCGCGCCCGCGGCCGGCTGATCGTCGGGCTGGACATCGGCAGCAACCTGTTCAGCTTCCGCGACCCGATCACCGGCGAGATCACCGGCTTCGACGTCGACATCGCCGGTGAGATCGCGCGCGACATCTTCGGCGCCCCGTCGCACGTCGAATACCGCATCCTGTCGTCCGACGAGCGCGTCACCGCGTTGCAGAACTCCGAGGTTGACGTGGTGGTCAAGACCATGACCATCACGTGCGAACGGCGCAAGCAGGTGAACTTCTCGACCGTCTACCTCGACGCCAACCAGCGCATCCTGGCCCCCCGGGATTCGCCGATCACCAAGGTGGGCGACCTGTCCGGCAAGCGGGTCTGCGTGGCGAAGGGCACGACGTCGCTGCACCGGATCCGCCAGATCGACCCGCCGCCGGTCGTCGTGTCGGTGGTCAACTGGGCCGACTGCCTGGTGGCCATGCAGCAGCGCGAGATCGACGCCGTCAGCACCGACGACTCCATCCTGGCCGGGCTGGTCGAGGAGGACCCCTACCTGCACATCGTCGGGCCGAACATGGCCACCCAGCCCTACGGCATCGGGGTCAACCTCAACAACACGCCGCTGGTGCGGTTCGTCAACGGCACGCTGGAGCGGATCCGCCGGGACGGCACGTGGAACACGTTGTACCGCAAGTGGTTAACGGTGCTGGGGCCGGCACCCGCCCCGCCCACGCCGAGGTACGTGGACTGATGACCGAGTCAGAGAAGACCGAACGGCCGGAATCCGGCTCCGAAGACGTGAGCCCGGGCACCCAGCCGCCGGACACGCAGGGCGGCGGCCCGACGACGGGGCGCATCCAGGCCACCCAGGCGCTGTTCCGTCCCGATTTCGACGACGACGATGACGACGACTTTCCGCACATCTCGCTCGGCACCCTGGACAGCGATGCGCAAGACCGGGTGACGATAGGAACGCGCGTGCTGCCGCCGGTCAGGCAGCTCGGCGGCGGCCTGGTCGAGATCCCGCGGGTCCGGGACATCGACCCGCTCGAGGCCCTGATGACCAACCCGGTGGTTCCGGAGGGCAAGCGGTTCTGCTGGAACTGCGGAAAGCCGGTCGGCCGGTCCGGCAAGGAGGGCAAGGGGACATCCGAGGGCTGGTGCCCCGCCTGCGGCAGCGCGTATTCATTTCTGCCACAACTGAACCCGGGAGACATCGTCGCGGGGCAGTACGAGGTCAAGGGCTGCATCGCGCACGGCGGGCTGGGGTGGGTGTACCTGGCGGTCGACCACAACGTCAACGACCGCCCGGTGGTGCTCAAGGGCTTGGTGCACTCCGGTGACGCGGAGGCGCAGGCCATCGCGATGGCCGAACGGCAGTTCCTCGCGGAGGTGGTGCACCCGCAGATCGTGCAGATCTTCAACTTCGTCGAGCACAAGGACCGGAACGGCAACCCGGTCGGCTACATCGTCATGGAGTACATCGGCGGGCAGCCGCTCAAGCACGGCAAGGACAAGAAGCTGCCCGTCGCCGAGGCCATCGCCTACCTGCTGGAGATACTGCCCGCGCTGACCTATCTGCACTCCATCGGCTTGGTCTACAACGACCTCAAGCCGGAGAACATCATGCTCACCGAGGAGCAACTCAAGCTGATCGACCTGGGCGCGGTGTCGCGGGTCAACTCCTTCGGCTACCTCTACGGCACCCCCGGCTTCCAGGCGCCCGAGATCGTGCGGACCGGCCCGACGATCGCCACCGACATCTACACCGTGGGGCGCACCCTCGCCGCGCTCACGGTGAACCTGCCGACCCGCAACGGCCGCTACGTCGACGGCCTGCCCGAAGACGACCCGGTGCTGACCACCTATGACTCGTTCCGCCGTTTGCTGCGCCGGGCCACCGATCCCGACCCGCGGCGCCGGTTCGCCACCACCGAGGAGATGTCCGCCCAGCTGATGGGCGTGCTGCGCGAGGTGGTCGCCCAGGACACCGGGATACCGCGGCCCGGCCTGTCGACGGTGTTCAGCCCCAGCCGCTCGACGTTCGGGGTGGACCTGCTCGTTGCGCACACCGACGTCTACCTGGACGGCCAGGTCCATTCGGAGCGGCTGACGGCCCGCGAGATCGTGACGGCGCTGCAGGTGCCGCTGGTCGATCCGGCCGACGTCGCCGCTCCCGTCCTGCAGGCGACGGTGCTCTCCCAACCGGTGCAGACGCTGGACTCGTTGCGGGCCGCCCGCCACGGCACGCTCGACGCCGACGGCGTCGAGGTGTCCGAGTCGACCGAATTGCCGCTGATGGAGGTCCGCGCGCTGCTGGACCTGGGCGACGTGGCCAAGGCCACCAGAAAGCTGGACGACCTCGCCGAGCGGGTGGGCTGGCAATGGCGGCTGGTCTGGTACAAGGCCGTAGCCGAGCTCCTCACCGGCGACTATGACTCCGCCACAACGCATTTCACCGAGGTGCTGGACACCTTCCCCGGTGAGCTGGCGCCCAAGCTGGCCTTGGCCGCGACCGCCGAGCTGGCCGGCGATGTCGACGAGCAGAAGTACTACCAGACGGTGTGGAAGACCAACGACGGGGTGATCTCGGCGGCTTTCGGGCTGGCCAGATGGCTTTCCACCGAAGGCGATCGAGCCGCCGCGGTGCGCACCCTGGACGAGGTGCCGCCCACCTCAAGGCATTTCACCACCGCACGCCTCACCAGCGCGGTCACCCTGCTGTCCGGGCGGACGAAGAGCGAGATCAGCGAGGAGGACATCCGCGACGCCGCCCGGCGCGTCGAGGCGCTGCCGCCCACCGAACCGCGCGTCCTGCAGATCCGCGCGCTGGTGCTGGGCTGCGCGATGGACTGGCTGGAGGACAACAAGGCCAGCACCAACCACATCCTCGGCTTCCCGTTCACCGAGCACGGGCTGCGGCTGGGCGTCGAGGCCGCGCTGCGCAACCTGGCCCGGGTGGCGCCCACCCAGCGCCACCGCTACGCGCTGGTGGACATGGCGAACAAAGTACGGCCCACGAGCACGTTCTAGCGGGGTTGCGCCATTTGGCTCTCGCCCTCTTGCATCGAGTGTGCGGCCAGGGCGGCGACACGCCGTAAGGCGCCGCCCTGGACGCACACTCAAAGCCGTGACCGCACGCTCGATGCGGCCAGCGCGTCCCGAACCCGGCGCACGATGGCGGCGGGCCGGTCCTCCGCGACGACCCGGACGACGATCCACCCCATCCGCTCCAGCGTTTCGATCCGCCGAATGTCCTTGACGTACTGCCGTCGGTCGGTGCGGTGTTGGTCGCCGTCGTATTCGACGGCGACCATGGCGTCCTCCCAGCCCAAATCCAGGAAGGCGAACGGGATCCCGTCGTCACCCAACACCGGTACCTGGGTCCGCGGCCGTGGCAGACCGGCATCGATGAGGAGCAGTCGCAGATAGCTCTCCCGGGGCGACTGGGCACCGGCGTCGACCAGTTCCAGCGCGGCTTCCAGCCTCCGCAGGCCGGGCGAGCGGGGGTGGCATCGCGCCACTCGCAGCACATCGTCGGCCTTGAAGCCCGTTGCCCTGGCCAGCGCGTCGAGGCGCACCACGGCCGAGCGCACCGCGCCATGCCGGCCGATGTCGAAGGCGGTGCGTTCGGGCGTGGTGACCGGGTATCTGCCCGTCGTCTGCGTCTCCCCGTCGAGCAGCGCGTATCGCCGCGTCAGCACGCCGCGTGGCGCGCGGGAATTGGTATGCGCGAGCTCCACGGGCACGTCGTCGGGAATCCATTCGGCGCCATGCAATCTGGCGGCGGCCGCCCCGACAACAATGGCCCGGCGTCCCGACCACAGCCAGGCCGCCAGGATCCGCTGTTCAAGCGAGGGCTCGACGCCGATCGAGAAGTAGACGTTCGGAAGCACCGCGCGGTAGCACGTTCTCAGTTGATGCCGGGTCATCGCCCCGGACGCCAGCGCCTCGCTGCCGATGAACGGCCCCGCATCCCGCATGACGCGAAGGTTCCCACATCAGTAGCGGATCCCGATTTCGGTTATCCACAGGCCGGCGACACGCCTTCCTCCACATCGAGTGTGCGTTCAGGGCGGCGACACGCCGGAAGGCGCCGCCCTCAGCGCACACTCAAAGCCGTGAGCGCACGGTCAAGAAGACAGCGCGCTAACGCATTCGCGGGCGATGGCGAGTTCTTCGTTGGTCGGGATCACCAGCACGGCGATCGGCGATGCCTCGGCGGAGATTTGCCGGGCGCCCCTGCCGCCACCGAGGTTGCGGCGTTCGTCGAGCACGATGCCCAACTCTTCCAGCCCGGCCACCGCGTCGCGGCGCACCGCGGCGTCGTTCTCCCCGATGCCGGCGGTGAAGGTGATGACGTCGGTGTGTCCGAGCACCGCCAGGTAGGCGCCGATGTATTTGCGCAGCCGGTGAGTGAACACGCTGTAGGCCAATTGTGCTGCGCCGTCGCCCGATTCGATCATCGAGCGCAGCCGCCGGAAATCGCGTTCGCCGGACAGGCCCAGCACCCCCGACCGTTGGTTCAGCATGGACTCGACCTCGTCGACGCTCATCTTCGCGGTGTGGCAGAGATAACTGACGACGCTGGGATCGATGTCACCGCTGCGGGTGCCCATCACCAGGCCCTCCAGCGGCGTCAGGCCCATCGACGTGTCGAGGGGCCGAGTGCCGGCGATCGCCGAGGCGGAGCAGCCGTTACCGAGGTGCAACACAATCTGTTTCAGGCCGCGCAGGGGCCGGCCCAAGAAGTCGGCGGCCTGCTCGCTCACGTACCGGTGCGACGTGCCGTGAAAGCCATAGCGACGGATCCGCCAGCGTTCGGCCACGTCGCGGTCGATGGCATAGGTCGCGGCCGCGGGCGGCATGTCATGGAAGAACGCCGTATCGAAGACCGCGATGTGCGGAACGTCCGGCAGCAGCTTGCGCGCCACCTCGATGCCCTTGATGGCGGGCGGATTGTGCAGCGGCGCCAGTTCCGACAACTCGTCCAGCTTGTCGAGCACCGCGTCATCCACCGGGGTGGGCTTGTAAAACGTCTTGCCGCCGTGCACGACTCGGTGGCCAACCGCCACCAGATCGCAATTGCGTAGGTCGATGCCCTCGTCGGACAGCGCGTCGAACGCTTGCCGCAGCGCCATGTCGTGGTCGCGAACCGGGGACGACTCCTCCCCGATCCGTTCGACGTTGCCCGTCGCCCGGGCCGTGCCGGAGTCGGGGTCGACCAACTGGTATTTCAGCGAGGACGAGCCGGAGTTGATCACCAGGACTGCGCGGTTGGCGTTACCCACGGGCGCCCTGCGCCTGGATCGCGGTGATGGCAACCGTGTTCACGATGTCTTCGACCAACGCGCCCCGCGACAGGTCGTTCACCGGCTTGCGCAAGCCCTGCAGCACCGGCCCAATCGCGATCGCCCCGGCACTGCGCTGCACCGCCTTGTAGGTGTTGTTGCCGGTGTTGAGGTCGGGGAAGATCAGCACGGTGGCACGGCCTGCCACCGGCGAGTCGCGCAGTTTGGTGGCGGCAACCGAGGGCTCGATCGCGGCGTCGTACTGGATCGGGCCCTCGACGGGCAGCTCGGGCGCCCTGGAGCGCACCAGTTCCGTTGCCGCCCTGACCTTCTCCACATCTGCTCCGGCGCCGGAGTCGCCCGTGGAATAGGACAGCATGGCCACCCGCGGCTCGATGCCGAATTGCGCGGCGGTGCGCGACGAAGAGATGGCGATGTCGGCCAGCTGTTCCGGTGTCGGGTTTGGGACGATCGCACAGTCGCCGTAGGCCAGCACCCGGTCGGGCAGGCACATGAAGAAGACGCTGGAGACGGTGGAGACTTCGGGAATGGTCTTGATGATTTCGAACGCCGGCCGAACGGTGTGCGCCGTGGTGTGGGCCGCGCCGGACACCATCCCGTCGACCATGCCGTTGTGCACCATCATGGTGCCGAAATACGTTGCGTCGCACATGATCTCGCGGGCATGCTCGACGGTGATTCCCTTGGCCTTGCGCAACTCGGCGTACTGGTCGGCGAACCGGTCGCGCAATTCGCTGGTGCGTGGGTCGATCACCTTCGTGCCACCGAGGTCCACGCCGAGTTCCGCTGAACGCAAACGGATTCCGGCTTCATCGCCCAGGATCGTCAGGTCGGCGATCTGGCGCTGCAGCAGGCGGCCGGCCGACTTGAGGATGCGGTCGTCGTCTCCTTCGGGAAGCACGATGTGCTTGCGATCCGCGCGAGCCAGCAGGTGCAGGCGGTGGGTGAACATTTGCGGCGTCGTCACGGTTGGGATCGGAATGGCGAGTTGGGCCAACATATCCCCGACGTCGACGTAGCGGTCCATCAGCTCCAGCGCGGTGTCGATCTTGCGCTGCGAGGTGGCCGTCACCCGACCGCGAGCCGAGGCCGCGGCGCTGGCCGTGTCGTAGGTGCCCAGCGTGGTGGTGACGATGGGCAGCCGGAGCCGCAGCCCGGCCACCAGAGCGCTGATCGAAGGATGCAGATCGAACCCGCCGTTGAGGACAATGCACGACAGTGACGGAAAGCCTTCGGCCGCATGGGCGCTGGTAACCGCCAGCACCACGTCCGAGCGGTCGCCGGGGGTGATGACCGCGACCCCGTCGGCCAGCCGTTCCAGCACATGGTCGGCGGTCATCCCCGCGACCATCACGCCCAGGACTTCGCGTCCCATCAGCGCGGTGTCACCACTGACCACCGTTCCGTTCACCGCCTTCTGCAGGTCTGAGACCGCCGGGGCGGGCAGCAGCGGCTCGTTCGGCAGCACGTAGCTCTGTGGGGTGAACGACGCGCGCAGCGCCTCCGCGACGGCGCTCACCTGCGACGGCTCGCAGCGGTTGGCCACCACCGCCGCGGTGTGCGCGTGCTGGGCGGCCAACTCGTCCAGACACGCCTGCACGACGTGTACGACGTCCTCGGCGGTGCGGCCTTTGGCCCGCACCACCAGCAGCACCGGCGCGCCGAGGTTGACCGCGATACGCGCGTTCACGGAAAGCTCGGCGGGGCTGGCGACGTCGGTGTAGTCACTGCCGACGATCACCACCGCGTCGCACGCTTCGGCCATCGCGTGGTACCGGTCGACGATGTCGGCGAGCGCGGCATCACGGTCGGCGTGCAGCTCCTGATAGGTCACGCCCACGCACCGCTCGTAGGGCAGGCCGGCGGTGCTGTGCGCCAGCAGCAGCTCCAGGATGTAGTCGCGGTCCTCGCCGAACCGGGTGATCGGCCGGAACACCCCGACCTTGGCCACCGTCGCGGCGAGATGGTGCATGATTCCCAGCGCGATCGTCGATTTGCCGGTGTCCCCCTCCGGCGCGGCGATGTAGATCGCGGAGGGTTGGGAATCCGGCCGGGCGCCGTCGGGCACGCTGAACGCCCGCCCTATGCGGCCAGCCTGCGCAGCCTGGGCGCGAGGTCCTTCTCGAACAGGTCCAGGAAGCGACGCTGGTCGTGGCCGGGTGCGTGAAACACCAAGTGGTTCAGGCCCCATCCCACGTACTGGGCCACCTTCTCGACGGCCTCGTCGGGGTCCGACGCCACGATCCAGCGCTTGGCGACCTGCTCGATCGGCAGCGCGTCGGCCGCCTTCTCCATTTCGATCGGGTCGTCGATGCTGTGCTTCTGCTCGGCGGTCAACGACAGCGGCGCCCAGAACCGCGTGTTCTCCAGCGCCAGCTCGGGGTCCGGGTCGTAGGAGATCTTGATCTCGATCATCTTGTCGACGTCGTCGACGTTGCGTTCCGCGGCGGCCGCTCCCTCCTTGACCGCGGGGATCAGCTTGTCCTGGTACAGCTCTTCGCCCTTGCCGGACGTGCAGATGAAGCCGTCGCCGGCGCGACCGGCGTATTTGGCCACCGCCGGACCGCCGGCGGCGATGTAGATGGGCACGCCGCCCTCCGGCACGTCGTAGATCGAGGCGCCCTTGAGCCGGTAGTACTCGCCATCGAAGTCGACGCGGTCACCGCGCCACAGCTCCCGCATCAGCCGCACCGATTCGCGTAGCCGCGCGAAGCGCTCCTTGAACTCCGGCCAGTCGCCCTCGTAGCCGGTGGCGATTTCGTTCAACGCCTCCCCCGTGCCGACGCCCAGAAAGATCCGGTTCGGGTACAGGCAGGCCATGGTGGCGAACGCCTGCGCGATCACCGCGGGGTTGTACCGGAACGTCGGGGTGAGCACCGAGGTGCCCAGCACGATCCGTTCGGTGCGCTCCCCGACTGCCGTCATCCAGGCCAGCGAGAACGGCGCGTGCCCGCCCTCGTGCCGCCACGGCTGGAAATGGTCGCTGACGGTCGCACTGTCCATGCCGTGAGCTTCGGCGGCCACGGCCAGTTCGACGAGCTCACGCGGTGCGAATTGTTCCGCGGACGCTTTGTATCCAAGTTTCAGTTCGGCCACCCGTTATTTCTACTCCTCGTCGCGAATGCAAGCGCGGCGGTGGGGCCACGCCGCCCTTGCGATCGCTCCTACACTCGCGGGCATGGGACCGGCGCCGACTCTTGTCCAAGTCACCGACACGGTGTACCTCGCTCAGGGCCACGCCGTTAACTGGACGCTGGTCGCCGACGACACCGGGGTGATGCTGATCGACGCCGGCTATCCCGGGGACCGCGACGACGTGCTGGCCTCGCTGCGGCAGCTGGGCTACGAGGTCGGCGACGTGCGCGCCATCCTGCTGACGCACGCGCACATCGACCACCTGGGCTCGGCGATCTGGTTCGCCGACACCTACGGCACGAATGTGTACTGCCACCCGGACGAAGTGGGTCACGCGAAGCGCGAGTACCTGGAGCAGGTCTCGGTTTTCGATGTCGCGGTTCGCATTTGGCGTCCCCGATGGGCGGTGTGGGGTCTGCACGTGGTGCGCAGCGGCGGCCTGAACCGCGACGGCATCCCGTCCACCCGGCCGCTGACCGCCGAGGTGGCGGCCGGCCTGCCGGGCCGCCCGATGGCCATTCCCACCCCGGGGCACACCGGCGGGCACTGCTCGTATCTGGTCGACGGGGTGCTGGCCAGTGGTGACGCGCTGATCACCGGCCACCCGCTGCTGCGCCGCGGCGGGCCGCAGCTGCTGCCCGCGGTGTTCAGCCACAACCAGGACGACTGCGTCCGCAGCCTCGCCGCGCTGGCCCTGCTGGAGACCGAGACGCTGGCGCCCGGCCACGGCGATTTGTGGCGGGGCCCGATCCGTGAGGCCACCGATCGGGCGACCGCACTGGCCCGCGGGGGATGAGGTGGAAGTTCGCTGGCTCGCCATGGGCGAGGACGACCTGCCCGCCGGTGAACAATGGCTGGCGCCGGCGGAGGCGGCCAACCTGGCCGCACTGCGGTTCACCAAGCGGCGCACCGAATATCTGCTGCGCCGGCTGGTCGCCAAGCACGCCGTCGCCGCGGTGACGGAGCGGCCCACCGACCCGACCGCCCTCGCCGGCATCGAGATCCGCAATGCGCCCAGTGGCGCCCCGTACGTGTGCGTCGAGGGAGACCCGCTCGAGTTGGAGGTGTCGATCACCGACCGCGCCGGTTGGGCGGTCTGCGTGACGTGGCCGGGGGCGGGCGAGGGCGCGGAGGCGCCCGTCGGCTGCGACCTGGAGCTGGTGGAGCCGCGCACACCCGGTTTCGTGCTCGACTTCCTCACCGCGACCGAGCAACAACTCGTCGCCTCGCGCCCCGCCGGTGAAGAGCGCGACATGGCGGCGAACCTGATCTGGTCCGCAAAAGAAAGCGCGCTGAAGGTGTTGCGCACCGGGCTGCGCCGGGACACCCGCTCCGTGGAGGTGGCACTGACGGCTCCGCGCGGTGACGGCTGGGGCGAACTGACGGTGGCCGCCTCGGAGGGGACGGTGTTTCCCGGCTGGTGGCGCCGAGACGGTCGTTTCGTGCTCACGGTGACCGCACAGGTGGCGGCCGAACCGCCTGTCGCCCTTGGTGATCCGGGCGCGCTGGCGGCGGCCCAACCGCGGCATTCTTGGCTCGACCGGCCGCTACACCGTTGACATGCTGCGCTCACTGGTTAAGGGCATTAAGTCGTGTGTGAGCAGCGGAAACACATGTCTGTGACTATCCCAAGATATCTCTGAATGTGGACAATGTGTGGCCACGGTGTGGCCAACGGCTCGCACCCCTTCGGGGCGTATCGGGACTTGCAGGGCACTTGCGGACTTCTGCCGCGCATGGGCGTGCCCCGTTGGGCTGCTCTGTGATTGATGCAAACCGACCCCGAATCGGTTGGAAAACATTGACCGACGTCGTTATTGTCGCGCTCGTGTTAAACGGACTGATCGCGACGTTGACAGCGTCGTCGCCGTCGGAATGCCGTGGGTGTGCAGGACGTCTTCGAGCTTGGAGCCCAACCAACGGGCCCGGGTGGCGATCCCGATCTCTGTTGGGGAGATGCCCTGAGCTATCTACTCTTTGACCGCACCGGCGATGAATTTGGCTTCGGCGTTGGCGGTGTCGAAGCCGGCCTGCGCCGGCGCGGCGCCGTGCATGTAGGACTTGCAGCCGGCGATGGAGTCCAGGCCGCCGTCCATGTCGTCGATGGGCTCGCCACGCAGCAGTCTCAGGCTCCAGCCCAGGGTTTCGGCGGTGGTGCGGTAGTTGAGGGTCAGCCGCGCCGAGCGGCCCGCGATGTTGATGCCGACGTCGCGCAGGCTGACCCGGTTGTCGTAGATGCGTTGGTGGGTGTCGCCGGCGATGAAGATATCGTCGCCGGCCTGCGGTGCGGCGGCGCGCAGCAGTCGCCATTGGTCGGGGCTGAGATCTTGGGCTTCGTCGATGATGATGTGGCGGTAGGGCTTGTCGGTGCTGGCGTTAAGCAGGGTGGTCGCTTCCCGCCGGATGGTCTCGTGGGTCCAGGCGCCCAACTCGGTGAGCAGCTGTTCGAACTCCCACATCGCCTGCCAGGCCTGGCGCGCTGCGCGGAGCCCAGCGGTCGGCCCCGCCCGGTGCGTTTGGCGGCCAGATAGGCGTCGGCGGAGTTGATCTTGCGGGCCAGGATGACCTGGCGCCACTCCTCGGCCAGGACACCTCGGTGAAGGCGAGGCCGAGTGTGTCGATGATGCTGCGCCAGAGCTGTTTCTCCTTATCGGCGCCGACGAGGCGGGGGGCAACGTGGACGCGGCGAAACACCCGATGGGCGAGTTTGTCGACGCGAGCGACCTCGATGCGGTTCTCGACGTCCTCGTCGTCGACGATCGTGTCCAGTCGGAGCTGCAGGGTGTCAGACGGGCTGGGAGGTGAAGGTGGTGACGAGGACTCGCCCGTCGTTGCCTGACCCGGCCGGCCAGCCGCCGCGGGTGGTGTCGCCGGCCGAAGCGCTACACGGCCACTACCACCTGACGAGAACCTTTCGCGGACGGGAGCCAATCACAGGAGTACGACTTGGCGGTCCACACGGATTGCCTGCGCACCGGCGATCGGTGCATGAGATATTTCCACAAGCCCGACGGTGCCGTGCCGCTGGTGTTTGCCGGCGCGACGTGGAGCGAGGACGCCGGGTACGACAAGCCATGTCCGGGCGGCGGCACGGGGCACACGAACATCACCGCGGCGTATCCGCTGCCGCGGCCATCGCAGGATCCGATCCCGGTGCTGACCGGGTACGGTCACCAGGAGCAGACCGGCGCCTGCAATGTCAAGGGCGTCGATTTCAACGAAAAGTTTGTGCGCACCGGCGACTAGGCATGTTGGGCGCGGATGCGACGAAGCTCTGGGTCCTCGCGCCGACGTGTGGTCGTGGTCTTGGCGCTCACGGCAGTCGGACGCCGATCTGGCGCCGGCCGATGTTGTTGCCCTCGACGGCGAGATCGTCGTTGAGGACGTCGTGGCGTTGCGCTATTACGCCGGGTTGGCTGCGATCCCGGTCGGCGCCAAGATGCACGAGGCTTACTGCAGCAACGGGACTTTCGTCAACGGCACCTGGAGTCTGTTCGCGTGCGAAGCGACGGCGGCGTGGTGGCGATCGCCGCCATCGACCTGGTTGTCACCGACGCCGGCCCGGTTGGGTTGGTGGCACGCACCGGCCCGGGTCGTGGGACCAATGGTCCTGGCAGCCGGGGACAAGCGGCCCTACGCCCAGCCTCTAAGCCCGGGCCAGAATGAGGATTTCAGCACACAGCGGAGGGCCGCTGCGTTGATCAGCACACAGGCTGCGGCGCGCGGGAATTGCGTCGGATTAGGGGCGAGGGGATGGAGTCTGTAAAGACGCCGGCGGGGCCCATGGTGGAGGGCACGCCGTTTGGGCGTTACCGGTTGGTGGAGTTGTTGGGTCGCGGCGGCATGGGTGAGGTCTGGCGGGCCTATGACACCGCCATGGATCGGGTGGTGGCGCTCAAGGTGCTGTTGGCCACTGTCGCCGAGGATCCCGCCTATGTCGAGCGGTTTCGCCGCGAAGCCCACGCCGCGGCGGGTCTAGATGAGCCGCACGTCATTCCCATCTACGACTTCGGCGAGATCGACGGACGACTGTATGTGACCATGCGGCTAGTCACCGGCCGCGACCTGCAAACCCTGCTGGCCCAGGGCCCGCTGGAACCCGCGCGGGCGATCGCGATCATCGACCAGATCGCTTCCGCACTGCACGCCGCACACCGGGTCGGGTTGGTCCACCGCGACGTCAAACCGTCCAACATCTTGATCGCCGAGCACGACTTCGCTTATCTGATCGATTTCGGGATCGCG
>NZ_LZJZ01000106.1 GCF_001667585.1 Mycobacterium sp. E2733 | reverse complement strand
CCATCTCCCGCTCACCGCCGCGACCGGTCGGCCGGTAGTAATCCACGCCCACCAGCTCGTCCGGCGGATACTGCTGGGCGACGACGCCGTCGGGATCGTTGTGCGAGTACTGGTAACCCTGCGCGTGTCCCAGGGCCGCCGCGCCGGAATAGTGCCCGTCGCGCAGATGCGGCGGCACCAGGCCGGCCTTGCCCGCCTTGATGTCGTCCATCGCCGCCGCCAGCGCAGTGGTGACGGAGTTCGACTTGGGCGCGGTGGCCAGGTGAATGGTGGCGTGCGCCAGCGTCAGTTGCGCCTCCGGCATGCCGATCAGTGCCACCGTCTGCGCGGCCGCCACCGCAATCTGCAGGGCGCTCGGGTCGGCCATGCCGATGTCCTCGCTGGCCAGGATCATCAGCCGGCGCGCGAGGAACCGTGGGTCCTCCCCCGCGACGAGCATGCGCGCCAAGTAGTGCAGCGCCGCGTCGACGTCCGAGCCGCGGACGGACTTGATGAAGGCGCTGATGACGTCGTAGTGCTGGTCGCCGTCGCGGTCATAGCGCACGGCGGCCTCGTCCAGGGACTGCTCGACGGCCGCGACGGTCAACTCGCCGCCGGGCTCCACCGCCTCGGCCGCCACCTCCAGCGCCGTCAGCGCGCGCCGGGCGTCACCGGCAGCCAGGCGCACCATCAGGTCCACGGCCTCGGGCACGACCGTGATCTGCCCGCCCAGCCCGCGCGGGTCGTCGATCGCGCGCTGCACCACGGCGCGGATGTCGTCGGCGCCCAGCGGCCTCAGCTGCAGGATCAGCGAGCGGGACAGCAGCGGCGCCACCACCGAGAAGCTGGGGTTCTCGGTGGTCGCCGCCACCAGCAACACCACCCGGTTCTCCACCGCGGACAGCAGCGCGTCCTGCTGGGTCTTGGAGAACCGGTGCACCTCGTCGATGAACAACACGGTTTGCTCACCGGACAACAGCGCCCGGCGGGCGGTGTCGATCACCGCCCGAACGTCTTTGACGCCGGCGGACAGCGCCGACAACGCCTCGAATCGGCGGCCGGTCGCCTGCGAGATAAGCGCGGCCAGCGTCGTCTTGCCGCTGCCGGGCGGCCCGTACAAGATGGCCGACGCCACGCCCGAACCCTCGACTAGGCGGCGCAGCGGAGACCCGGGCGCCAGCAGGTGGTCCTGCCCGACCACCTCGTCCAGCGATGCCGGACGCATCCGGACCGCCAGGGGTGCGCCGCCCGTCGCGCCCAGCCCGTGGTCGGTCGGCTGCGGCGCGCCGGGGAGGTCAAAGAGACCGTCGGACACGGGTTCAGGCATACCACGCGGAGCGAAT
>NZ_LZJZ01000105.1 GCF_001667585.1 Mycobacterium sp. E2733 | reverse complement strand
TCGGGCCTCGGGCGGCGCCGTGACCGGCGGGGCGGCTCCGCGGCGTCGTAGTCCCGGCGGGTCGTCGAGCTCCTCCGAGCCGAGCGCCGGACGCCCGGGTCGCCGGCGTCGTCGAGCGGTTCCCGGGTACGCCGGGAACGGGTTCGGGCGGAGCGGCTGGCGGTCCGATCACTGCGGTCGGTCCGGCGGGCCCGCGACGGGGAACCGGTCGCGCGGGTGCGCCGCGGCTTCGCGGGGGTCGCCTCGTCGGCATCGTCCTCGTCGGACTCCGGGCGCACGATCGCCCGCAGTTTGGCGACGATGCCGCCGGCGACGGACTTGACGTCGGTGGACTCCGCCTCGTCGGAGCTCTTCAGCGGCGCGGTCGCCCGGTGCGACGTCCCGAAGTACCAGCGGGCCAGCCCGATGAGCAGAACCACGCCGGCGGTTCCCAGCATCAGCGGGAAGCGCTCGATGAGTGGATAGCCGCAGTTGATCAACAGGTCTTTGAGATGGCCGACCTTGGCGTCGTGGAACAACCAGTAGGCGCCGGGCACCGCGCAGAAAAGTATCAGCGGGGGCTGGATCATCGCGGTGAACAGCCCGTCCTGGCGTACCGCCAGCACCGCTGCCACGCAGCCGGCTATATAGAAGCCCGCGAAGACATGAGTCAGCTCCTTGTGGCCGGCGTCAATTCCATAACCGATGGCGGTGGCCGTGACGGCGAGAAGCAGGGCGGCGTACCACGGCACACCTGGGATATCTGGGTGGATCGAGCGGTGGGAGGCCTCCACCGTCGACTTTGCCCGCTGTCCTGACACATGTAGACCGTACCGGCATTGGGCCGAAAGCCCCGTAAATACCTCGTAGGGATGCCGGGCGCGCCATGCCGATCGCCCACGAATGCTCCACAGCAGCCGGCGCCCCCGCGGCCCCCTAGACTTGGGTCCCTGTGAGCCTGAGCCTGGGAATCGTGGGTCTGCCCAACGTCGGCAAGTCGACGCTGTTCAACGCGCTGACCCGCAACGACGTACTGGCGGCCAACTATCCGTTCGCGACTATCGAACCGAACGAGGGTGTCGTTCCGCTGCCCGATCCGCGACTGGACAAGTTGGCCGAGCTGTTCGCATCCCAGCGCATCGTGCCGGCGCCGGTGAAGTTCGTCGACATCGCGGGCCTGGTGAAGGGCGCGTCCGAGGGGGCGGGGCTCGGCAACAAGTTCCTGGCCCACATTCGCGAATGCGACGCCATCTGCCAGGTGGTGCGGGTGTTCTCCGATGACGATGTGACCCATGTGGCCGGTGAGGTGGATCCCCGATCGGACATCGAGGTGGTCGAGACGGAGTTGATCCTGGCCGACCTGCAGACGCTGGAGCGCGCTTTGCCCCGGCTGGAGAAGGAAGCCCGCACGACCAAGGAGCGCAGGCCGGTATTCGAAGCGGCGGCCGCGGCCCAGGAGACGTTGAACGGCGGGAAGACGCTGTTCGGCGCCGGGGTGGATGCGTCCCTCTTGCGGGAGCTGAACCTGTTGACCACCAAGCCGTTTCTGTATGTCTTCAACGCGGACGAGGCGGTGCTGACCGATGCGGCGCGCATCGCCGAGCTGCGCCAGCTGGTCGCGCCCGCCGACGCGGTGTTCCTGGACGCGGCCATCGAAGCCGAGTTGAACGAGCTCGACGACGAGTCGGCGGCCGAACTGCTTGAGTCGATCGGGCAGAGCGAACGCGGGCTCGACGCGCTGGCCCGCGCGGGTTTCCACACCCTCAAGCTGCAGACGTTTCTGACAGCGGGCCCAAAAGAGGTGCGCGCGTGGGTAATTCATCAAGGCGATACCGCGCCGAAGGCCGCCGGGGTGATCCACACGGATTTCGAAAAGGGCTTCATCAAGGCCGAGATCGTGTCCTATGACGACTTGATCGCCGCCGGTTCGATGGCGGCGGCCAAGGCGGCCGGCAAGGTCAGGATGGAAGGCAAGGACTACGTGATGGCCGACGGCGACGTGGTGGAGTTCCGTTTCAACGTCTAGCGGGAACATTGACGGTATGGGACGAACCGACACCGCCTCGGTGTTGATTGCTGCTCCGTTGAGTTGGGTGTACGCCGCGCTGGTGGAACCGCAGGCGCTCGTCGAATGGCTTCCGCCACAAGGAATGTCGGGGAAGTTCGAACACTTCGACGCCCGCCCGGGAGGCTCCTACCGGATGAGGTTGACCTATGCCGCGCCGCCCGAGTCGGGTGGCAAGTCAAGCAACGACGCCGATGTCGTCGATGTTCGGTTCGTCGAGATCGTGCCCGACGATCGGGTCGTGCAGGCCGTCAACTTCGAAACCGACGACCCCTCGTTCGCGGGAACGATGACCATGACCTGGGCGGTCACCGCGGTGAGCGCCGGCAGCACCCGTGTCGACATCCGGGCCGAGGACGTCCCACCGGGCATCTCCGCGGGCGATCACCTCAACGGTCTGCGCTTGTCGTTGGCCAATCTCGCGGCCTAGCTGACTGGGCGGCGGGCCGATCAAGATTGACGGCCTCGGGTTGTTGCCGTTCCGCAGCTACGATGCGACAGTCGGGTAACGCGTCTCGGGGGCTCTAAGTGGAGGTCGGGATGGCAGTCAATCGGCAAACGGTAGATCTCACCGAGTATCCCGACATGGTGGTGGTGTATCTCGGAATGCGGGTGCGGCGTCCGCGGGGCCTGCTGCGGATGCTGGGCCTCGGTCCCCAAATTCGACAATCGTGGAGGCAGGAGCCCGACGGGCTCTTGTTGCACGAGGATCTCATCTGGTCGTTGTTTCCTCCCCATCTCGGCATGCGACAGTACTGGCGGGACCTGGACAGCTTGGAGAGGTGGACTCGTTCGGAGCCGCATCGGCAGTGGTGGCAGCAGTTCTTGAAAGACTCCGGCGGCACCGGCTTCTGGCACGAGGCGTACTTGATGAGCGGTGGCATGGAGGCGATTTACGACGATACGCCCGAGCTCGGTATGGCACGGTTCGCTCCCTTGAGGCCGGCCCGGGGCGCGCGATTCTCTTCTCGGACGCGGGCAGGCCGGGTTGAGAAGCCGGCGGCAACACCCATTGTTTCTGAGGCTGACTATTACTCGGCGGCCGAAGGCGATTCGCTGCATCCTTAGCCGGGGTCGGTTGGCTTGCTCGCGAGCTCGTGAGCCGACGGCGACGCGGTCGAATTCCGTTTTGAACAACGTCAGTCGTTAAAGCTGCCGGTCGCCGATGGCTCTTGTTGTTGAATGCAGACTTGGACCGCTGCCGCCTACTAGCGTGTCCGGTCAGGCAAAGTCGTGCTCATTCCGGTCGAGAGACCATCGGGTGCGACTCCACAAGCGGTCTACGACACCCTTGTTGATGTTGACCACTGGACGGAATCTGGGCCGACTATTGCAGGCGGCGATCCGGTGGCATATCGCGAGACTCGCGGCCGCGTTGGCCCGAGCGGCCGAACGCTGATCGCCTCGCGGCGGCAGGGTGCTGAGAACGCCTGGCCGACGGTGACATGGTGCAGTTCCGCTTCAAGGTCTATCTAGCGGTCGAGTCGCGCCTCGACCATGCTTGATCGATGGCGATTGTCAAACGAACGGGGCCGTGGGTCCGGCGGACTTTGATTGGTTGTGGAATCTCGTTGGCCGCTTTCGCGCTGGCCGGCGGCCTCGCTCAGGCCGCCCCGACCTCGCATTGGTGCCCGGGCAATCCGTGGGACCCGAGCTGGGGCAAGGTCTACGACTGGGACTGGAATCACTGCCACGACTGGCAAGGTCCGGCGGGCCAGAGTTTTCCGGCGGGTGCGGGCCCCTGGGGGCCGCCGCCGGCGTGGGCGCCCCCGCCGCCACCCCAGCCGGCGTGGGCGCCGGGGGCTCAGCTGATGTGGAATCCGACGGGCGCGGGCAATTGGGGGTTCTGGAACAACGGAATCTGGACTCCGGCCTAAGCGGACGTGCCGTAGGTCTGCCTCTACGCCGCCCTCTTGTCGGCGGGTTTCCTTACCATGCCCTCGTCGCAACAGCTTGCACCGCCACGGCAACCAGGAGGGCTCTATGAAGTTCGTTTCCACCCGCATCATCACCGCCGACGTCAGGCGGCTCGTCGATTTCTACGAGACGGTCACCGAAGCCCCCGCGGTATGGGGCAACGAGCTTTTCGCCGAAATCCCGACGCCGGTTGGCACGCTGGCCATCGGCAGCGACCAGACCGTGCCGCTGTTTGCAGCTGGGTCGGTCGAGCCGGCCGCCAACCGCAGCGCGATCGTGGAGTTCATGGTCGACGACGTGGACGCGGAATATGAGCGGCTGCATCAGCGCGTCACGGACGTCGTGGCACAGCCGACCACGATGCCGTGGGGCAATCGCGCGCTGCTGCTGCGGGATCCCGATGGGAATCTCGTCAACCTGTTCACCCCGGTCACCGACGAGGCTCGTGCCAAGTTCGGAATGTGACTGTCGCACAAAGGCCGGACGGCCACCTGTGCGGCGGCGCGGGCGAGGGAGACGCGTCGCGCCGAAGCGCACACGGTCAACTCGTGCACGGCCGGGTGTCGCGGCGTTAAGGTGAGTCGTGGTCACTGGGGACTGCCCTGAGACGCCTGAGGAACTCGAACACCGGGCCGAGGCGCTTGATGAGCGCAAGGCGGCGCTCGATGAGCGCGAGGCCGAAGTGAGAAGGCGAGAGTGGCTGGCCGGCAGACGAGACCGGGTCGCCGACCAGCGGGATCAGATCGCCAACGATCGCGAGCGATTAGCCGACGAACGAGAGCGGCGCGCGGACGAGCGCGAGGGCACGGCCGAAGAGCGCGAGCGCGACCGGCTCCGGCGCGTGGGCGAGCAAGCGAACCGCAAGAATGCCACGGCCCAGCGAGAGCAGGCCGACATCGACCGCGAGATGGCCGAAACCGAACGCGGGCCCGACTACAACTGACCCCGCGCCGTTTGCTGGAGCGGTATCTATCGCCCGGACCCGATTTGCTGTAAGTGCGGCGAAGGCCATTGTCCGCTTTCCGAATGACGTGCGCCACAAATTTTGGCGCACAATAACCGATATTGCTAGCGTCCCCGGCCATGGTAGTACTCGCAACATTGATGTCATTGATCAATCAGGTATCCGGAACGCCCTATATTGCGGGTGGGGATTCCCCCTCCGGGACGGATTGCTCGGGTCTGGTTTCCTGGGTTGCCAATGCGGCATCCGACAGGCCGGTCTTCGGAAACCGGTTCAACACCGGGAATGAAGAAGCGGCATTGTTGGCGCGCGGCTTCCAGTACGGAACCGCCCCCAATGCCCTCGTGATCGGCTGGAACGGCGGCCACACGGCCGCGACCCTGCCGGACGGGACCCCGGTGTCCAGCGGTGAGCACGGCGGAGTGCATATCGGTGGCGCTGGTGCCTACCAGGCCGGGTTCACGCACCACATGTTCC
>NZ_LZJZ01000104.1 GCF_001667585.1 Mycobacterium sp. E2733 | reverse complement strand
CTCCGCACACCGCGACAACCGATAGGCAAACAACTCCCCGATCGCGGCCAACTGCCCGGCCACCGCCCGATTCTCCGCCCGCGCCAAACCCGACACCCGCTCGAGCAGCGCCGCCGACTCCGGCGTCGCCGACGGATACCGCCGCTCGAAGTGCTCGTCAAACTCAGCAATCACCTCCGCCGACGGCACCCTCGAATCAAACATACGTTCGAGTATCGCAGAGGGGTCTGACAACTTCCCGTTCAGTCGTGGGCGGCGCCCTCTGGAACGGTCGCCGTTTGCTGCGCGACACAGCGGAACCCGATGTGGGTGGTCGCGGTGTCCTGAGACTGCGGTGACCGCGCGGCCGGACGATACCGGTGGCAGTATTCCGGCGCGCACAGGTGCGAACCGCCTTTCAGCGTCTGGCTGACGGCCGGATCCGGGGGGCCCGACGGGGCGCAACACGCTTTCGGCGGCTCGTCGAGGCGGTGGTGCGCGGAGAACACCGTGGCGGTCCACTCCCAGACGTTGCCGATCATGTCCAGCAAGCCGAACCCGTTGGGGGGGAACCTCCCCACCGGCGATGTGCCCACCCAGCCGAGCGCGCCGTCGTTGCGGTATGGGAACCGCCCCTGCCAGGTGTTGGCCATCAACCGACCGTCGGGATTCGGCTCGTCCCCCCACGCGTACGTGCCAGTGCTTCCGCCGCGGGCCGCATACTCCCACTCGGCCTCGGTCGGCAGCCGCCGGCCGGCCCAGCGCGCGTACGCGGCGGCGTCGGGATAGGCCACCTGCACCACCGGGTGATCGGCCCGGCCGGTGAGATCACTATCCGGTCCGAACGGATGCCGCCAATCCGCGCCCGGCACCCAGTCCCACCACTGCCGCCAGTCACGCAGGTCGACCGGGCCCGGCGTGGGGCGGAACACCATGGCGCCCGGACGCAGGTCGGCCGGGTCCGCGCCCGGGTACAGCGCCGGGTCGATTGGCTGCTCGGCGACCGTCACATAGCCTG
Organism: Mycobacterium sp. E2733; assembly: GCF_001667585.1. Lineage (GTDB taxonomy): Bacteria > Actinomycetota > Actinomycetes > Mycobacteriales > Mycobacteriaceae > Mycobacterium. Next base: position 188,722 of record NZ_LZJZ01000104.1, on the reverse strand, counting down.
TGGCGGAGACGAATTCGGCGAACTGCGCGTTGGTGACCGGGTGCCGCTCCACCGCGAAAGCCGGAAGGGTGACGGTGTGGATCGGCGCTTCTTCCGGGTAGAAGTTGGTGGACCCCATGCGGAACGATCCGCCCGGCAGGTCGACCAGCTCGGTGAGCACCACCCAAGGGTAGGACGCCGGGCGGAGCGGCTACATCCCGCTGTCGCCCGACTTCCGATCGAGGGTCTCGAGCGCCGTCGACGCGATCGGCTCGGTCGAAGCACCAAATCCGGAGTAGGTCTCAGACCTTCTTCGGCGGCTTTTTCTCGCGCGATCGCCACCAGGCGACGATGAACAGGGACATCGCCGTAACCAGCCCTATCAACACCCACAGCACGACGGCTTGGTCGATCCACGAACCCGGTGGTGGAGATCCGGGCAGGAAGTTGCGCAGCGGGACGACGGCGAACAGCAGCGCCGCGAACCAGGTTCCCAACGGCGGCAAGAACGTGGTACGGCCCAACGCCATCGGGATGGCTACCCACAATGCCAGCACCGGCAGGGCGATCAGCACCAGGCAGATGCCGACGTCGAATATCAGCGCGCCCTTGGACCGCTGCAACGTGATGATCAGGTCATCCTGCACATCGGGGTTGGCGTCCTCGGGGTCATGGACACGGGTGACCGTGGCGTCCCAGCCGTCCAACTTTCCGGTCGCCTCGACGCGGGCGGGCGCCTTCTCGCGGCTCGCCCCCGTACCGGTGAACACGTCGGCGGCGATGACCTCGGTCTTGTACGTGTCGAACGGCCAGTTGGCCGGATCGCCGTGGGCCACAATGGTCGTGCTGACCTGGGCCGGCGCCTTTCCTACCGGGTACTGCAGGTCGCCGAGGTCGTTGTCGGGATACAGTCGCACCGCGGCGTCAGTGGTGAGCACCCCGAAGTTCTTGTCGTACAACGAATCCTTGGGATAGACGGTCACATTCACCGTCAAGCGGTTCGCGACGGTGTCCAGCTTCTCCAGGCGAACCTGAACGACGCTGTCTTCGGCCTCCACCTTGCTCAAATCCACCGAAGGAAGGGCAGGCGCCGACTTTGCCAGCAGGTGCACGGCGATCAGCGAGAGGGCGTAGATGACGACCAGGGCCGCGACGATTCCGAAAGCGATGGCGATTTGCCGGCCACGGTGGTTGGCGGGCGCCGGCGGCGCGGGAGGCGCCGGAGTCCCGGCGGTCATTGTGGCATCACGGGGCAGATGCTAACAGGCACAACGGCAAATTTCAGGGGATAATGACGGCGAATTGCTGCATCACCGTGGATTTGGCCGCTTCGAAACCGGGCGCTTTGCCGGGCCCCTCCAAATGGACGGCGACCAGGTACGCCTGGGCGTTCGTCCAGACGTGGGTGATGCGGTCGGCGAATTGGTTTGCTCCGGACCCTCCGTCGGTACCGCTGAGCAGCTGGCTGCTATAGCCGCAGAACTGGGCCGCCGTGACGGTGACCTTGACTCCCGGGTTCGCCGTTCCCAAGTCGGTGGCGTAGCGCAAGAAAGCACCACCGGGATCGAGGTCGGTGTGGGCGATGGTCACCCGCACCGACATGCCGTCGGGGCCGGTCGACGTCAACGCCACGTCACCCGTGCCGGCGGCCGCATTCCAGCCGTCGGGCAACGGGACCGTGAGCACGGGCGCCGCCGGGTCCGCCACGGAGGCCTTGGTCATGGAGCCGCTCTCGGGCGGCGGGAAGCACATTAGGGCGTTGGGCGGAATGTGGTCGGGCAGCGTGGTTTCGACGCCGGGCACCGGCTCGGCCGGGTCTGACGGTCGCGTGGTGGACGTCGAAGCGGCGGTGCCACCGATGGCCGTCCCGCCGGTTGTCTTCTCACATCCCACCGCCGGGAGCGCCAACACGCACAGCGCCAGGACTTCAGTCGCGCGAAAAGGCAAGCGCAATCTCGGTTTCCACGTCTACGTAGGGCCGGCCGGACAGGTCGACGGTGACCTGGCGGATGGTGCCCCCGGTGAACGAGAACGGCGCTTTGTAGCGGCTGCACACTCCCGAGCCGCCATTGCGTCCGACGGTTATCCCGGCGCCCGCAATCCCGAACGTTCCGGGATGGGTCTGCACGTCCGCGAGCGTGCCTGCCACCTCGTCGTCGATGAACAGCGTGACGTCGCCGAGCGGCGTGTGACTGTTCGGGACGGTTCCGGTCCGCGAATAACTCACGCCGAGCAGATGCCTGCCGAGCGGGACCGCGCCCGAGGAGGAGACCTCCTGCTGCCGTTCACCCAGGAAGTTGTAGACGTAATGCAGGCGCCCGTCCTGGATGAACAGCACGTGCCCGCCGTGGGCGCCGCCCTGCTTGAACAGCACCCCTTCCGCGCCGGTGGTGTCCACGCTGACCTCGGCCAGCACCGCGAACGACCTGCCGCGGATTTCGGCGGCGGCGCCGCTGCCCACGTCCGCGCAGTTGGGATAGTAGACGTAGCTGGACCGGTCACCGCCGAGGTAAGGGCGGAACCGCGTCATCGTCTCCAGGATGTTCAGGTCAGACAGCGGCAGCCCGTTGTATTTGGCGGCTTCGGAGAACCACAGCGCCTTGAGTTCTTCGAGCTTGTCGGGGTGCTCGGCGGCGAGGTCGTGGCACTGGCTGCGGTCGGCCTCGATGTGGAACAGCTCCCAGCGGTCGGTGTCGAAGTGCGACCAGCCGGCCGGCGTGGCCGCGTGGACGGTGTTGGCGAACCAGCCCTGGTGCCATATCCCCCGGGTGCCGAGCATGGAGTAGAACTGGGTCTGCTTGTCGGTGCGCGCGGACGAATCGACAAGGGCCGCTTTGAAACTCACGCCGTCCAGTGGTTTCTGCGTGATGCCCCGGACGGTCTCGGGCGGCGTCATGCCCAGCAGGTCGTACACGGTGGGCGTGATGTCGCAGACGTTGACGTAGTTGTCGCGGATCTCCCCGTGTGCGGCAAAACCATTGGGCCACGAGATGATCGCCGTGTCGGCGATGCCGCCCTCGTGCGACGCGTACCGCTTGTACAGCTTGTAGGGGGTGTTGAAGGCCATCGCCCAGCCGATGGGGTAATGGTTGTAGGTCTCCGGCCCGCCGAGGTGGTCGAACAGCTTCATGCTCTCTTCGACGGTGTCGATGTAACCGTTGAAGAACTTGCCCTCGTTCACCGATCCGTTCGGGCCGCCCTCCCCGCTGGCGCCGTTGTCGGAGATCACCACGATGAGGGTGTTGTCCAGTTGACCGGATTCCTCCAAATAGTCCAGGATCCGGCCGATTTGGGCGTCGGTGTAGCTGAGGAAGCCGGCGAACACCTCGGCCATCCGGGAGAACAGCTTCTTCTCGTCCGCGTTGAGCGAGTCCCACGGCCGCACCGTGTCCTGCAGCGGCCAGGGCTCGCCCTGGGGCCCCTTGACGTCCAAGTACGGGTTGACCGGAGAGAGTTCGGTTTCCGGCGGCACGATGCCCATCGACTTCTGGTTTTCCAGCACGATCTCGCGGTACCGCTCGTAGCCCATGTCGAAACGGCCGGCGTAGCGGTCCGCCCACTCTTTGAAGACGTGGTGCGGCGCGTGCCCGGCGCCCGGGCACACGTAGCTGAACCACGGCTTTTCCGGCGCGATCACCTTGGCGTCACGGATGAATTCGATGGTCTTGTCGGCGATGTCCTTCGACAGGTGATAGCCGTCCTCCGGTGCGCTCGGCGGGTTGACCGGATGGTTGTCGTACACGAGGTCGGGATACCACTGGTCGGTCTCCCCACCCAAAAAACCGTAGAACCGCTCGAATCCGCGCGAGGTCGGCCAATGTCGTTTCGTCGACGCCAGATTGGACTCTTCGAGCGGCGTCAGGTGCCACTTGCCGACGCAGTACGTGTTGTAGCCGCGCTCGGTGAGCACTTCGGAGAGCAGCGCGGTGTCGAACGGGATGCGACCGTTGGCGTTGGGGAACGCGTCGGTGAACTCCTCGATGGTGGCCATGCCGACGGTGGTGGCATTGCGGCCGGTCAGCAGTGAGGCCCGGGTCGGGGAGCACAGCGCGGTGGTGTGGAATTGCGACAGCCGCACACCTCGCTCGGCGATGCGGGTCATGGCGGGCATCTCGACCAGGCCGCCGAAACAGTCCCACGTCGCGATGCCGGTGTCGTCCCAGACCAGGTACAGGATGTTCGGCGAGTTCTCCGGTGCGGTCGGCGCGGCGTACGGGCCCCAGTCCGGTTCGGAGTTCCGAATATCCAGCTCGATCTTGCCTTGAAAAGCTCCCGAGTCAGTCGACATGCGCCGAGCGTAGCGCCACCGCGAGAATTCCGATCTTTTTTCGCCGCGGCGTTCCCCCGCCAAAGCGAAACGCCCGAGACCGTCAGGTCTCGGGCGTTTCGATGCCCCGTTGGGCTACTTGGCCTTCTCCAGGATTTCGACGAGCCGCCACCGTTTGGTCGCCGACGTCGGACGCGTCTCCATCAGTGAGACGCGGTCGCCGATGCCCGCGGTGCTGTTCTCGTCGTGCGCCTTCACCTTCTTGGTGGTGCGGATGATCTTGCCGTACAGCGGGTGACGCACGCGGTCTTCGAGCTCGACCACGATGGTCTTCTGCATCTTGTCGCTGACGACGTAACCGATGCGGACCTTGCGCCGGCCGCGTACCTTCGGGTTGGCCGGAGTGTGCTTGGGGCCCGTGTCTTTCGAGGCGGTGTCCTTCGCGGCCGCCTTCGGAGCCGCCTTGGCAGCCGCCTTGGGAGCCGCCTTCTTCGCTTCTGCCATCACGATTCCTTGTTTCCTTCGGACCCTTCGGGCCCACTAGCCAGGCCCAGTTCTCGTTCGCGCAGCACGGTGTACACGCGCGCGATCTCCTGCCGCACCGCGCGCAGCCGGCGGTTGTTGTTGAGCTGCCCGGTCGCCATCTGGAAACGCAGGTTGAACAGCTCCTCCTTGGATTCGCGCAGACGCTCGGTCAGCTCCTCGTCGGTGAGCTCACGCAGTTCGCCAGGCGAAATTCCCACTGCCATCAGAACTGATCCTCTCGGGTCACGATGCGTGCCTTGATCGGCAGCTTGTGGATTGCACGGGTGAGTGCCGCCCGGGCCACCTGCTCGTTGGGGTAGCTCAGCTCGAACAGCACGCGGCCCGGCTTGACGTTGACCACCCACCATTCCGGCGAACCCTTACCCGAACCCATCCGGGTTTCGGCGGGCTTCTTGGTCAGCGGGCGGTCCGGGAAGACGTTGATCCACACCTTGCCGCCACGCTTGATGTGGCGGTTGATCGCGATACGCGCGGACTCGATCTGCCGGTTGGTGACGTAGGCGTGCTCCAGCGCCTGGATGCCGTAATCACCGAAGTTCACCGCCGTGCCGCCGCTGGCGATGCCGCGCTGGCGGGGGTGGTGCTGCTTACGGTGTTTAACCCTGCGGGGAATCAACATGATTCAGCTCTCCGTGCTCTGCGGTTCTGCGGCGGGCGCGGTCTCGACCGCGGCGGGCGCAGCGCTTTCTTCGGCACCCGCGGCGGCCCGGCCGGCCTCGGTGCTGGTCGCCGTGGTGCCCGACGCACCGCTGCGCCGGGGACGCGTGCCCGACGGACGCTCACGGCGCGGACGCTCGGCGCCCGCTGGAGCGGCTGCGGCCAACTCACGCTTCCCACCGACGATGTCGCCCTTGTAGATCCACACCTTCACACCGATCCGGCCGAAGGTGGTCTTGGCCTCGTACAGGCCGTAGTCGATGTCGGCGCGCAGCGTGTGCAGCGGCACCCGTCCCTCGCGGTAGAACTCCGAGCGGCTCATCTCCGCACCGCCCAGGCGACCCGAGCACTGCACCCGGATGCCCTTGACGTTGGGCTGACGCATCGCCGACTGGATGGCCTTGCGCATCGCGCGGCGGAAGGCCACCCGGTTGCTCAGCTGCTCGGCGACGCCCTGGGCCACCAATTGCGCCTGGGACTCGGGGTTGCGGACTTCGAGGATGTTGAGCTGAACCTGCTTGCCGGTCAGCTTCTCGAGGTCCGCACGGATGCGGTCGGCCTCGGTGCCGCGGCGGCCGATGACGATGCCGGGACGCGCGGTGTGGATGTCGACGCGCACCCGGTCGCGGGTACGCTCGATCTCCACGTCGGCGATGCCGGCGCGCTCCAGCCCGGTGGACAGCAGCTTGCGGATCGCGACGTCTTCCTTGACGTAGTCCGCGTACTGCTTGTCGGCGTACCAGCGCGACTTCCAGTCGGTGGTGATGCCCAGCCGGAAACCGTGCGGATTGATCTTCTGGCCCACTAGTCTGAGCCTCCCTTCGCTTCCGAGGTCTCAGCAGTTGCCTTAGAAGTCTTCGCCTCGGCGGTTTTCGCCGGAGCCTTCTTCGCAGGTGCCTTCTTGGCGGGCGCCTTGGTGGCGGCGGCCTTCTTCGCGGGCGCCTTCGCGGCGGCCTTGCTGGCCTCGGCGCGGCGGGCCCTCGTCGACTTCGCCGAACGCTGGTCCTTGGCCGGCCGGCTCTCCACCACGACCGTGATGTGGCTGGTGCGCTTGCGGATCCGGAACGCGCGGCCCTGGGCGCGCGGGCGAATGCGCTTGGCGGTGGGGCCCTCGTCGGCGTACACCGTGGCGACCACCAGGGTGGCCGGGTCCAGCCCGTTGTTGTTCTGCGCGTTCGCCGCGGCGCTGGCGATCACCTTGGCCACCGGCTCGCTGGCCGCCTGGGGCGCCCAGCGCAGGATGTCGAGCGCGTCGGCCACCGACTGGCCGCGCACCAGGTCGATCACCCGGCGGGCCTTCGTCGGTGACACCCGCACGAACCGCGCCTTGGCGACCGCCGACGGGAATTCAGTTGTGGTCATCGCCGTTTGGCCTTCCGGTCGTCCTTGATGTGTCCCTTGAAGGTTCGCGTCGGCGCGAATTCACCAAGCTTGTGACCGACCATCGACTCGGTGACGAACACCGGGACGTGCTTGCGTCCGTCGTGGACGGCGAAGGTGTGGCCGATGAAGTCCGGAATGATCGTCGAACGCCGAGACCAGGTCTTGATGACCTGCTTGGTGTTCTTCTCGTTCTGGACATCCACCTTCTTGAGGAGGTGGTCGTCGACGAACGGGCCCTTCTTCAGGCTGCGTGGCATGTGCTTGTACTCCTGAACTTCCTAGCGACCGTGCTTCTTGCCGGTGCGCCGGCGCCGGACGATGAGTTTGTTGCTGGCCTTGTTCGGGTGGCGGGTGCGGCCCTCCGGCTTGCCCCACGGGCTCACCGGGTGGCGACCACCGGAGGTCTTACCCTCACCACCACCGTGCGGGTGGTCCACCGGGTTCATGACCACTCCACGGACCGAAGGGCGCTTGCCCTTCCACCGCATCCGGCCGGCCTTGCCCCAGTTGATGTTCGCCTGCTCGGCGTTGCCCACTTCGCCGACCGTGGCGCGGCAGCGCACGTCGACGCGGCGGATCTCACCGCTGGGCATACGCAGCGACGCGTAGCTGCCCTCTTTACCCAGCAGCTGGATGCTCGAGCCGGCGGACCGCGCCAGCTTGGCGCCACCGCCCGGCCGCAGTTCCACGGCGTGGATCACGGTACCGGCCGGGATGTTGCGCAGCGGCAGGTTGTTGCCGGGCTTGATGTCGGCGTTCGCACCGGACTCCACCACGTCGCCCTGCGAAAGGCCTTGCGGCGCGATGATGTAACGCTTCTCGCCGTCCAGGAAGTGCAGCAGCGCGATGTTGGCGGTGCGGTTCGGGTCGTACTCGATGTGCGCGACCTTGGCGTTGACGCCGTCCTTGTCGTTGCGACGGAAGTCGATCACCCGGTAGGCCCGCTTGTGGCCGCCGCCCTTGTGGCGAGTGGTGATGCGGCCGTGCGCGTTACGGCCACCGCGACCGTGCAGCGGGCGCACCAGCGACTTCTCCGGCTCCGACCGGGTGACCTCGGCGAAGTCGGACACGCTGGAGCCGCGGCGGCCGGGGCTCGTCGGCTTGTACTTACGAATTGCCATGTCTAATCAGGTCTTTCTCTCGCGCGCGGCTGGGTTGGATCGCCCAACTCGCCCCCTCGCCGCTACGCGGCCGGGGGTTCCCCACCTCATCGCTTCGCTCTGCATCGTCATCGTGCTAGGCCGGGGCCCCGAACAGGTCGATGGGCTTGCTACCGGGCGCCAGCGTGACAATGGCGCGCTTGGTGCCCTTGCGCTTGCCGTATCCGGTCCTGGTGCGCTTGCGCTTGCCCTGCCGGTTCGCGGTGTTCACCGATGCGACCTTGACGGAGAAGATCTTCTCGATGGCGATCTTGATCTGCGTCTTGTTCGAATCGGGGTGCACCACAAAGGTGTACACGTTCTCATCCAGCAGCCCGTAGGACTTCTCCGAGATGACCGGGGCCAGGATGATGTCGCGGGGGTCGGTGACGGTCGCCATCAGGCCGAAACCTCCTCGGTGCTAGCGGCGTTGGTGCCCGCCTGGGCGCTGATGTAGGCGTTGAGCGCCTCAACGCTGAACACCACGTCGTCGGAGCGCAGCACGTCATAGGTGTTGAGCTGGTCGGGCGCCAGGACGTGCACACCCGGCAGGTTGCGCACGCTCTTGGTGCCGGCCTCGTCGCTGCGGCCGATCACGATCAGCACCTTCTTGCGGTCGGTCAGCGTGCCCAGGAACGCCCTGGCGTTCTTGGTCGACGGCGTCTGACCCGTCACCAGCTCGGTGACCGCGTGGATGCGGCCGTTGCGCGCCCGGTCCGACAACGCGCCGCGCAACGCCGCGACGATCATCTTCTTGGGGGTGCGCTGGGCGTAGTCGCGCGGCTTGGGGCCGTGCACGACGCCACCGCCGGTGAACTGGGGGGCCCGCGTCGAACCCTGACGGGCACGACCGGTTCCCTTCTGCCGGTACGGCTTCCGCCCACCACCGCTGACCTCGCCGCGGGTCTTGGTCGAGTGCGTGCCCTGGCGCGCCGCCGCCCGCTGGGCGGTGACCACCTGGTGCATCAGCGCGATATTGGCCGGGGCGTCGAACAATTCGGCCGGCAACTCGACGGAGCCCTCGACCTTGCCGTCCGGCGTCTTGACGTCAATCTTGAGTGTCTGGCCTTTAGTCGCCATTACTTCTCACCTCGTTTGATCGCGCTGCGGACCACCACGAGTCCACCGGTGCGGCCGGGGACCGCACCCTTGATCAGCAGCACGCCGTTCTCGGCATCCACCTTGTGCACCACCAGGTTTTGCACCGTCACCCGGTCGTTACCCATCCGGCCGGCCATCCGAGTGCCCTTGAAGACGCGCGCCGGGGTAGCGCAGCCGCCGATGGAACCCGGACGGCGGTGCACGGCCTGCGCGCCGTGGCTGGCGCCCTGGCCGCGGAAGCCGTGGCGCTTCATGGTGCCGGCGAAGCCCTTGCCCTTGGAAGTGCCGGTCACGTCGACATAGGCGCCGTCGGCGAAGATCTCCGCAGTCAGCTCCTGGCCGACTTCGTATTCGCTGGTCGCGGCCTCGTCATCCAGCCGCAACTCGGCGAGGTGCCGGCGCGGGTTCACGCCCGCGGCGCTGTACTGACCGGTCACCGGCTTGTTCACCTTGCGGGGGCTGATCTCGCCGTACGCCAGCTGGACGGCGCTGTAGCCGTCGCGCTCGGGTGTGCGGATGCGGGTGACCACGTTGGGCCCCGCTTTGACCACCGTCACCGGGACAACCCGGTTGTTCTCGTCGAACACCTGCGTCATGCCCAGCTTGGTACCCAGAATGCCTTTTCTTGCCATGAGTTCACCAAGCTCCTACTGGATGTTGACGTCGACACTGGCCGGAAGGTCGATGCGCATCAGCGCGTCGACGGTCTTCGGCGTCGGGTCGAGGATGTCGATCAACCGCTTGTGGGTACGCATCTCGAAGTGCTCCCGCGAGTCCTTGTACTTGTGCGGAGAGCGGATGACGCAATACACGTTCTTCTCAGTCGGCAGCGGCACCGGACCTACGACACTGGCACCCGTGCGGACGACGGTCTCGACGATTTTGCGCGCCGATGCGTCGATGGCCTCATGGTCGTAGGCCTTGAGCCTGATGCGGATCTTTTGTCCCGCCACGCTTCTCCTACCCTCACTCCACTTACAAAAATCCGTGTCCGGACTTCGAGTTTTTAAATCCTCAAGTGCTCCCAGCGCGCTGATCGAACCCGGGCCAACCCCGGGCCGATCGAGCGTCGCGCCGGATACTGCGCCGCTGTTTACCTGTCGTGGTCCACCGGCCCCCGCGGTCGGGTGTGTCGCCCTCACGCAGCCTGGACCGCGGCAAAATTGTCGCGCTCCAAGGATGGGACCGGACGCGCCCGTTTGGGCGCTGGTCGTATGCCCGACCAGGCGCAAACCCGGCCCAAGGCAACCTGAACAGTATGCCCTAGATCATGGGTTTGGCCAAATCCCGGGCGGACGCCGCCGACCCGGGCTCGCCGCGCGGTCAACGCACTGGTCAGCGGCCGTCGCCGGCCTCAGGCACCCGCCGATTCGACGCTCGCGCCGCCGGCCCGGTTGTGTGCGCGCTGAACATAGAGGAAACCGTCGACCGCGGCGAGCGCGCACTCGTGGTAGTCGAAGTCGGGAAGCGTGGACAGGCGCCCCAGCACCAGGGGGCCGATGAGCAGCGCGATGGCCCTGGATCGGTCCACCTCGCCCAACTCGGCGGCCTCCGGGCTGTCGAAGATGGCGTCGAACGGCGCGGCGTACTGCTGGGCGATGCGCTCGCGCAGCGTGGTGATGGCCGCGCTGTCCGCGCAATCGCTGTCGTGGGGCTCCGGCATTTCCTCGAGATCCCGCCCCATGGACAGCCACGACATGGCCGTCATGAGGGCGGGCGCCTGGGCCACCGACTCGGCCTGGGCCAGCACCACGGCCACCAGGCGGTCCCGCAGCGACCCCTCGGCCGGCGGGGTGGGCGCCGGCGGGATGAGGCTGTTGAACGCCGCCGCCAGCAAGTCGTTCCCGCTCGGGAAGTGGCGATACAGCGTGGCTCTCGCTACGTTGGCGGTGCGGGTGACCGCATCGACGGTCACCGCGCTCGGCCCACCGGAACTCAGCAGCGCCGCGGCGGCCTCGAGCAGCCGGGCCCGCGAACGTGCCGGGCGGGGGTCGGTGGTGCTGCCAGTGATTGTGACCCACCTCCCTGTTTGGGAACGAGACTATTGGTCTACCTACAAGACTATTGGTCTCGAAACTTCCCAACGCCACCGTGAGGAGGCGCATCGTGGTCGAAACCCTGGTCCGGCCTGACCAGCGTACTGATGCAGTCACCATCGGCAATAGTCCCCGAGCGCGAAACTGGACGCTGGCCGTCGCCTGCATGGGTGTCGCCCTGGTTGTCGCGTCGATGACGGCGCTGAACACCACGCTCGGAGACCTCGCGGTGGCCACCTCGGCCACCCAGTCGCAGCTGAACTGGATCGTCGACGGCTACACCGTGGCCCTGGCGTGCCTGCTGTTGCCCGCGGGCGCGATCGGCGACCGCTACGGCAGGCGCGGCGCCCTGCTGATCGGCCTGGTGATCTTCTCGGTGGGCTCGACGGCTCCGGCGATGCTGCACAGCCCGGCACAGATCATCGCCGGCCGTGCGCTGGCCGGGATCGGCGCCGCCTTCGTGATGCCGGCGACACTGTCGCTGCTGAGCGTGGCCTATCCGAAAGCCGAGCGCACCAAGGCGGTCGGGATCTGGGCCGGCACGGCCGGATCCGGCGGCGTGCTGGGCATGCTCGGTTCGGGCCTGCTGCTTCGCTTTTGGGACTGGCACGCAATCTTCTGGTCGCTGGGCGCCGCCGGGCTGGTGATCTTCGCGCTGGCGTGCACTGTCGCCTCGTCACGCGACAGCAGCGCCCCGCGGATCGACGCGCTGGGCGCAGCCCTCATCGGCGCCGCGGTGGCGATCGCGGTGGCGGCGATCCTGGAGGCGCCGACCCGCGGATGGAGCGACCCCATGGTGTGGGGCGGGCTGGTCGCCGGCGCGGCGCTCGCGGCGGCGTTCGGCGCCGTCGAGTTGCGCCTCGCCTGGCGCAGCAGGCAACCCCTGCTCGACGTCCGGTTGTTCGCCGACCCGAATCTCGCCACCGGCGTCGCCGCGATCGTCATCCTGTTCGGCGCCACGTTCGGGTTCTTCTACCTCGGCATGCAATACGTGCAACAAATCATGGGCTACTCGGCCCTGGCGACGGCGATCTCCTTCGGCCCGTTCATGGTGCCGCTGGGCATCTTCTCGGCACTGTCGTTCTGGTACGTGCCCAAGCTCGGCCTGCGGCTCGTGCTGTTCATCGGCACGCTGCTGATGGCGGCCGGGTTCGCGTGCATGTACCGATTGAACCTGCACACCTCCTATCTGGAATTCGCCTGGCCCACATTGGTCTTGGCCACCGGCATCGGAATCTGCACGGCGCCGACGACATCGGCGATCATGGGAGCGGTGCCCGACGAGAAGCAGGGGGTCGCCTCCGCGGTGAACGACACGTCCCGGGAGATGGGCGGCGCGTTGGGGATCGCGGTCGCCGGTTCGATTCTGGCCGGCCGCTATTCACACGAGCTCGCCCCGAAGTTGGCTGGGTTTCCCGGGCCCGTCCGGGGGCCGGCCACCGATTCGCTGGCCAAAGCCGTCGAGGTGGCGGGCCGGATGGGGCCCCAGGGCCGCCAGCTGGCCGACATCAGCAAGGCCGCGTTCCTGGCGGCCTTGCACGCGTCAACCATCGCGATGGCCGTGATCGTCGCCGTCGCCGCGCTGCTGATCGCGGTTTGGGCGCCCGGCCGCGACGGCCGGCAGCTTCGGCCGGTACGCGCGATGCTGTCCCGCCGCCATCGCTGACGCGCCGCCCAATGATGTTGTCCGACAGCCTCTTCAACGCTTGAAAAGGTCTGCCGCTTCTGGTATCACCAAATGTATATCGACAGATACAGGTCATCTCTGCGAGACGAGGTGGATGTGGTGTTGATGGGTGTTACGAGCGTGGTCGAGCCGGTATGCCCGGTGGTGCGTGAGGCGGCGGCGATCGTGGAGGCCGAATGGATCCGCCTGAGGCGACGGAGCGAGCCGGCTCGGCACCCCAGCTGCGAGTTTCCCGCGGCGCGGCGCTGCCCGCGCCGGACGAGCACCCTGGTGTCCACCGAGTCGACGCGCGCCGGGCACTTGAGGCACACCCTCGGGCGTCGGGTCCGCTGGCCGGTTTCCCTGATCTGGGCCCGGCAGCGTTCGCCTCCGGCCTGCCAACGTGTTTCAGGCATCGATGAAGGGAGGTAACCGACAAGAAACCAGCACGGGCATTCGAACAGTGAAATGGCAATCGTGCCGTCCACGAATATTGCGACGCATTGTTCGCGCGACGCATCTGCGCGCACTGCCACTTGTCGTGGCCATCTACGTGGACCGCATGAACACTCGCCGTTCGGGGGCGGGCCTCATGCCTCACCTTGGGGCCCGCCCCCGGCTCTTTACGGCATCATCGAACGAATTCCGCGGCCCGATGGCCGAGCATCACGGTGGTGGCGTGCGGCCCCCGGCTGGTGATGGCGGGCAGGATCGAGCCGTCGATCACCCACAGGTTGTCGATGCCATGCACCCGGCAGCGATGGTCGACGACGGCCCGCGGGTCGGTATCGAAGCCCATCGGCGCTGTGCCGCAGAGATGTTGCGACGTGGACCATACCGGATCACCGACATGCGTTGCCGTACTTGCTAATTCGCGAGCCAGCTCGGCGCCCCGGCGTAGCGCCGCGACGTCCTGGGGCTCGCTGTCGTAACGATGCTCGATGCGGGGCGCCGCTTCGGGATCCGCCGACGCCAGCCCCATGCGCCCGCGTGCCCGCGGCTGCATGAGCGCGACCCCGATGTGCGGCCAGTCGGCGTGCCCGGCCGTGCCGTCCCCGGTCATCGCGACGAATCCTCCGGTGTAGGGCCTGATCTCGAGACCATCGGCGGTGTTGAGCACGACCTCGAGCACCGGCCGGCCGGGGGCCACCGTCCAGTCGGTGGGCAACACCCATTCGGGGTGATCGCTGAACGACATGCCCACCGGCAGCGGATTCACTACGGGTATGCCGACCGCCCGCAGCCCGTCCTCCGTTCCGATGCCCGAAAGCATGAGCAGCTGTGCCGTTTGAATGGCACCGGCGCACAACACGATCCGGTCGGCGGTCAGGGTCACGCGGCCTCCCGGGCCGATCGCGTCGACGCCCACCGCGGCGGTGCCGGCGAAGCGCAACCCCGCCGCGCGCGTCCGGGCGTGCAACGTCAGATTCGGCCGGTCCAGCGCCGGCAGCAGGAATCCCGCGCCGGATCCGGTGCGCACGCCGTCCACGATGTTGAGTGGGACGGCGCCCATTCCCGGGACCAGTTCCGGCCCAGAGTCATTGAGATCTTCGATCCAGTCGAACCCGGCTTGCTGCGCGGCGGCGATGAACCGCTCGGTGGTTCCGGTCATCTCGTGCGTGCGACGCACCCGGATGGGTCCGCTGTCGCCGTGGGCCGGCCCGCCGAAGTCCAGGTCCGTCTCGATGGCGCGGAAGCTGTCGAGGACGTCGGACCAGGCCCAGCCGGGTAGCACTAACCGATCGAAGTCGCGCGGCAATCCGCGACAGAAGTAGCCCCCATTGATCGCACCCGAGCCGCCGACCGTCGCCCCGCGCACGATCGGATGCGGGCGTGCGGGTCGATCGGTCAGGCTGGTCTGGTAGCGCCGCACCAGCGGACTGCCGACCCCGATGGGCAGTTGCAGCCCGTTGGCGGTTTGAGCGAGCAATCCCGGATCATCGAGGGCCGGTCCCGCCTCGAGGACGGTCACCGCGCAGCCCGGCTCGGCGGAAAGACGTTCGGCGACAACCGATCCAGCACTGCCGGCGCCGACTATCAGCACATCGCTGTGCGGGGCGGCCGTACTCAAGGGCGGGTCAAGGTGGCGGCTAGCTCCGAATCTGGGGCTTCAGCGCGCGCACGTTGCGCTCCCGCAACACACCCCACCACAACCCGAGGCCGTACGCCAGGTCGTCGACCCGCTTGAGCAACAGATAGGTCAGCAGGCCGATGGGTTCGGCATCGTCGCCGACGGCGTCGCGGCGCCGCAGCCAGTCCACCACGCCGTCCATGACCGCCGCGACCACCACGACGCGCCGGAAATGCCGCGACAGGGTGGCGGCCAGCAGTGCCACCGGCCAATAGTGGCGGCACAAGGCCGACGCCAGCTGCAGCGCCGCCGACCACAGGCCGCGGGTCGCGATCACCACCACGTCGGCGATCGACGTCTCGGCGCCGCGCATCGCCCTGGCGATCCGTCGGCCGGTCAGTACGGCGACGACGACGGACGCCAGCCGGGACAGGCTGGTCCCGAACGCCATCAGGATCCAGGTCATCAGCGCCCAGCCGGAGATGACCACCGGCGCCGTCTTGTCCGGGTGACGAACCGAGAGCGGGGCCGCCGATCCGCCATAAAACGCCTTGCGCGCAAGCCAATCCCGCAGTTCGGTGCGGTGGTCGTGGGCAACCAGCGCGACGGGTTCGTAACGCAGCCGGGCACCGGCCTCGATGAGCCGCCAACACAGGTCGACGTCCTCGCCGGATTGCAGGGTCTCGTCGAAGCCGCCGACACCGCGCAGGGCCGAGCACCGACAGATGATGGCCGCGCTGGGCACGTAGGACACCTGGCTGTGGGGTAGCACCGGCGCTTCGCGCTCGCCGAGGTCGAGCGACGAGTGCACCGCCTCGTAACGCGCCACCACGTTCTCACTGTGCGACAAACCGACGATGCGGGGCGCGGCCAGGGCGACGGTGGGATCACAGAAATGCCCGAGCAGCGCCTCCAGCCAGCCGCGCCGCGGCGCCACGTCGGAATCCAGAAACGCGACGTAGTCGGTGCTGCAGGCGGCCAGCCCGGTGTTGCGGGCGGCGGCCGGGCCCCGGCTGCGGGAGTGCCGCAACACCTCGACGTCGCAGTGCGCGCCGAGGAAGTCGTCCAGCTCGATCGGCGGGAACGAACCGTCGTCCACCACGATGACCCGCAGGCCGCGCAGCGAGCTCACCAAGCGCCGTACCCCGCAAAGGTTGTCCCGCACCGGAATTACCACGGTGACGTCGTGGTGCGACGGACCGCCCGCCGGGCGCGGATGCGCCACCGTGGCGTCCAGCAGGGTGCGGGCAAGCTGCGCGCTGACGTCGTCGCGAACCTTCAGCCGGCCTTCGCACAGCATGTCCTGGGCGGCCGGCGCCAGCTTCAGCAGCCGGGTCGGCGAACCACCGAGCAGCGCCGAGCCATCACCGAGCACCCGCACCCGCCGATCGACCTGGACGGCGAAGCCATCCGGCAGCCGCGGCGCCGTCATGTGCGCCACTGCTCCTCATCGCTTTCCTCCCCCGCAAGCGGGCAGAACCCCCACCGCATCGCCGTCGGGGCGCTCATGTCAGCCCCCCGTCGCGCCCGGGCGACCACCGGACCACTCGACGGACACAGCCGTCGACCATCTCGGCGAGGATGCGCTTGCCCTCGGCAGCGGTCGCGGTGGTCGGGTCCCCCAGCACGCCCACGGAGCTGACCGCCGCGACTCCCCCGCGCCGCATCGACGGGAGCAATTCCGGCAGCGGCGCCCGGTTCCCGGCGAGCCATCGGTCGGTCAGCACGTCGCCGGGCGAGATGTGCAGCAACAGCGAGGTTTCGGTGTGCCCGGCGTGGGCATCGCCGCCGTCGGCCAGGCATGGGCACCAGCCGGCGTCGCGGCCCTCGGCCCGCAACCGGGCCACCGCCGCGGTCAGCGCGGCGACGTTGCCGCCATGGCCGTTGACGAAGACGAGGCGGTTGGCCCAGCTAGCGGCCGACCGGCCGTACTCCACCAGCAGCAGCGTCAGGGCTTCGGTGCCGATGGAGATCGTGCCGGCAAAACTCTGGTGCTCGCCGCTGGCGCCGTAGGCGACGGCCGGTGCCAGCAACCAGTCGCGTTGCAGGGCCGCCTCGAGACCCGCCCGGGCCCCACGGGCGACCGCGGTGGCGATCCGGGTATCGGTGTCCAAGGGCAGGTGCGGACCGTGCTGTTCGGTGGACCCCAGCGGGATCAATATCGACGGCGTGGTGCCCGACAGCTGGCTTGACGTCGCCATTGCCAATTCGCCGTTTACGGGCACTCGGTGATGGTAGGACGAATTCACCTGGCGTGCACCGATTGTTGTTTCTTGAAAACGATTTTTTTCTGGCTGGTTCATCGGGGGTTCGAAATTTGTGCTCGTCCGTCACGAATACCACGCGTGTACCACCGTTTTGCGGCCACTGGTCATTCCCGGCAAATTTGCCCGGGATAACGAAAATTGGCTGATCAGGCGTCCCCGGCGGGCGGTACACCCAGCGCCCGGGTGAAGCCGGGCGGCACCAGGATGTCGTCCGGGCCGAGGTCTCCGACGCCGGCGTGGCCCAGACCCATCAGCGCCGAGTCGATGCCCCCGCGCAGGACGTCGAGGACGTTCTCCACGCCCGCCTGGCCGGCCGCCGCGAGGCCCCACAGGTAGGCGCGGCCGATCATCACCGCGCGCGCCCCGAGCGCGACAGCCTTGACGACGTCGCTGCCGCGGCGGATGCCACCGTCGAGCAGCACCTCGACCTGATCGCCGACCGCGGCCGCCACCGCGGGCAGAGCGCGGATCGAGGCCGGCGTGCCGTCGAGGTTGTTGCCGCCGTGGTTCGACACCGAAATCGCCGAAACACCGGCGTCCACAGCCCTTTTCGCGTCATCGACGCGCATCACGCCCTTGAGCATGAAGGGCCCGCCCCACAACTCGCGCAGCCAGGCGATGTCCTCCCACGTCGGCGGCGGCGTACCCATCCACTCGCCGTAGGCCGCAAAAAAGGGCGGGCCGGGTTCACCGCGGCGACCCTGGTTGGGCACCCGCAAATCCGGCGGGCGCAGTGTCTTGCCGTATTTCCACAGCCAGCGGGGCTTGAAGACCGCTTCCGGAGACTGCCGCAGGATGGTCCGCAGGTTCATGTCCTCGGGGATGTGGGGGCTACCCCAGTCGCGTCCGTGCGAGAACGACCAGTCGGTGGTGACGATCAAACCGACCGCACCGGCGCCGCGCGCGCGTTCCACCCGCTCGGCGATCGCGTCGCGCCCGCCCAGCCAGTACACCTGGAAGAAGATCTTGGGATTGGCGGCGATGACCTCCTCGATCGGTTTGCTGGCAAAAGAGGACAGGCCCATCGCCGTTCCCCGCGCCGCCGCGGCGCGTGCGACGGCGACCTCACCGTCCGGATCGACCGCCTGAACACCGGTTGGCGAAATCAGCACCGGCATCGAAATATCTTGTCCCATTACGGTGGTCGACAGGTCGCGCTTTTCCTGCGCACCGACGACGTGCGGGGCGAATCCGAGTTCGCCGAACGCCGCGACGTTGTCGGAGACGGTGACTCCCTTTTCGCTGCCCGCAAGCAGCGCCGAGTACACGGATTTCGGCAGCCGCCGCTTCGCGCGCTGCTGCGCGATGGCGACGGTTTCAAACCATTGGCCGGCCATGATCACACCGGGCTTTCGTTACACAGACGCGCGGGTGGCACGTCCGGCGGTCGCACGGACAGCGTCAAGGGCACCGGCTGGCTAACCCGCCGCCCATGGGAATGGTCGGCCCGGGGGCGCGGCGTCTCGCGCCGGCGGGCCAACGCCGACGCGCTGTGCCCCTGGACGCATTCGGGATCCGGCCCGTCCATCGGCAGGCCGGTGAAGAACTTGGCCGCCATGCAGCCGCCCCGGCAGGCGTCGTAGTGCCCGCAGCTGCCGCAGGCGCCCGCTGACTGGGGTTCGCGCAGCTCGCGGAACAGGGGTGCGTTCTTCCAGACGTTGTCAAAACCATTGTCGGTCAACACATTTCCGGCCAGGAAGCGGTCGTGGATGGCGAACGGGCAGGCGTACACGTCACCCACCGGGTCGATCAGGCACACCACCCGGCCGGCGCCGCACATGTTCAGGCCGGCCAGCGCTCCGGAGGAGCCCAGCGGCGACAGGTGGAAGAAGGAGTCGCCGGTGAGCACCCGCTCCCCCTTGGCCACCAGCCAGTCGTAGAGCTGGACCTGCTGTTCGGCGGTGGGGTGCAGGTCCTCCCAGACGTCGGCGCCGCGGCCGGAGGGACGCAGTCGGGTGATCCGCAGGGTGGCGCCGTAACGGCTTGCCAGCGCGGCGAATTCGTCGAGCTGGTCGACGTTGTGCCGGGTCACCACGACGGAGATCTTGGCCCCCCCATTCTGAGAGAAGCCCGCGCTAGCCAGGTTCTCCAATGCGCGCACGGCCATGGCGAACGACCCCCGACCGCGGACCGCGTCGTTGACTTCCGCGGTGGCGCCGTCGAGGGAGATCTGGACATCGACGTAGTCGCTGGCGGCCAACCGGGCGGCGACCTCTTGGGTGATGCGGACGCCGTTGGTGGAGAACTTCACCCCGACGTGGTGGGCGGTCGCGTAATCGACCAGTTCCCAGAAGTCCGGGCGCACGGTGGGCTCCCCGCCGCCGATGTTGACGTAGAAGACCTGCATGCGTTCGAGCTCGTCGATGATGTCCATGCACTGCCGGGTGGACAGCTCCCGCGGATCCCGTTTACCCGAGGACGACAGACAGTGCACGCACGCCAGGTTGCAGGCGTACGTCAGCTCCCACGTGAGGCAGATCGGCGCATCCAGCCCGCTCTCGAACTGCTCGATGAGCCGTGGCACTCTGGCCAGTCCGGCGGTCATGGAACCTCCTGAGGTACCAACATCTTCGAATCGGCCAACACACCCAGCGCGTGCAAGTACGGCGCCTCACCCGAGTCGTCCACACCCGCCGCGCGGCAGGCGGAATGCACGTCCGAATGGTCGGCCAGCGACCGCACCACCGTCAGGATGGTGCGGTTCTTCAGAAAGGACAGCTTGCGGGTGCCGAAGTGATAGAGCAGCGCCCCGAACGGTTCGGGTCGAACCGCCACCTGGGGGTGCAACCGCCAGCCGCGGTCGGGGTCGAACACGCGGGTCAGTAGACCCCGCACATGCCGTCGATGGACACCTCTTCGACCAGGGTCTCGGCGACGAGCTGGGTCTCGGTCTCGGTTTCGTGGTCCACGGGTCATTGCCTTTCGTCGGTTCTTGACAACGATGGGGATCGAGTCACAAGCTTCGTCAGAATATGGCATCGAGTGCCGAAATGGAAGGGCGGGGTCTGATGGTGCCGCAGCCACGGGTGGGCCGCCGCCGCTCGACCACGCCGCACCACATCACCGACGTCGCCATCGAGCTGTTCAGCGCCCGCGGTTTCGCCGACGTCAGCGTCGACGACGTCGCGCAGGCCGCGGGCATCTCGCGACGGACGCTGTTCCGCTACTACGCGTCCAAGAACGCCATCCCCTGGGGCGACTTCGACACCCACCTCGCGCACCTGCGCGACCTGCTCGACAACGTCGATCCGCGGGTGCCGCTGGGGCAGGCGCTGCGCGATGCGCTGTTGGCTTTCAACACTTTTGACGAGTCCGAGACAGCGCGGCACCGCCAGCGGATGCGGGTGATCCTGCAAACGGCGGAACTGCAGGCCTATTCGATGACGATGTACGCGGGCTGGCGCGAGGTGATCGCCGGTTTCGTGGCCCACCGGTTGGACCGCAAGACGACCGATTTGCTGCCCCAGACCGCCGCCTGGACCATGCTCGCGGTGGCGCTGTCGGCCTACGAGCACTGGCTGGGTGACGAGTCCGTCCCGTTGCCGACCGCGCTGGGCAACGCGTTCGACGTTGTCGGCGCCGGACTGGACGGGCTGAAACGGTGACCGGCGACCACTTGTTGCACACCCTGCGCTCGCAGGGGCGGTTTTGCGCCGGCTCGGGCTCACCGATGTACGGGGAGCTTTTCGAGCTGGTGGCCACCGACGTCGCGGCCGGCGGGGTGTTCGCGGCCATCTTGTCCGGCCACGAGGACGACCCGTCGCGCCTGGCGGTGCCGCTGCGGCTGCTCGGCGGCCTGCACCGGCTGGTGCTCGACGGCCGGGCGGCGCAGTTGCGCCGGTGGTACCCCAGCACCGGGGGCACCTGGGACGCCGAGCCGGCGTGGCCGGAGATCAAGGACGCCGCGGCCGACCACTCCGAAGCGCTGCGGGCGGCGTTGCGGCAACCGCCACAGACCAACGAGGTCGGGCGGTCCGCCGCGCTGATCGGCGCCCTGTTGCGAGTCAACCGTGAATCCGACTTGCCGATAAGGCTTTTCGAGATCGGATCGAGCGCTGGGCTGAACCTGCGCGGAGACCACTACGGTTACCGATTCGCCGGCGGCCAGTGGGGACGGGGCGATTCGCCGGTGATCATCGAGGACGCGTGGCGCGGCGCGCTGCCGCACGGCCGGGTGCAGATCGTCGAGCGGCGCGGCTACGACATCGCACCTATCGACGTCACCGGAGCCGACGGCGAACTCACCGTGTTGAGCTACGTGTGGCCGGATCAGAGCGCCCGGCTGGAGCGGCTGCGGGGCGCCATCGAGGTGGCCCGGCGGGTGCCGGCCCGGCTGCAGCGCCAGACGGCGGCCGACGCGGTCGCCGGCCTGACCCCGGCCGCGGGCGCGCTGACGGTGCTGTGGCATTCGATCACCTGGCAATACCTGTCCCGCGAGGAGCGGGACACCGTCCGCGCGCGGGTTCGCGCGCTGGGCGAGCAAGCGGATGGGCGATCACCGTTCGTCCACCTCACCCTGGAGCCGGCGCGCGACCGGCCCGACTCGCCGATCCAGTTCTTGGTGCGGGCGCGCCGCTGGCCGGGCGGAGAACTCGAGATTCTCGGCGAGTGCCATCCACACGGTCCGCCGGTGCACTGGCGGTGAGCCGCCGCAGGGGCGGAAGCGGCTGCGGCTCAGTGACTTTGGCTGCGGTCAGCCCAGCATGTCCGAGACGGGCGCGCCCGCGGCGATCTTGCCGCGGACCTTCATGACCTTGCCCGGCATCCCGCCGCCGACCACCCCGACCAGCACCCCGTCACGCTCGTAGTAGGCCAGGAACTTGCGGCCGTCGTCCTCGACGAGGTGGACGGTGTCGGTGGCTTCGGGCTCTCCGAGGCACTGGATCTTGACGTCGTACTGGTCGCTCCAGAAGTACGGGACGACCACCGCCGACGACACGTCCCGTCCCAGCATCGCGGGTACCACCACGCGGGTCTGGTCGGCGACGTTGCTCCAATGCTCCACGCGCGCTTGATGTCCCGTCGCGTCGCGCCAGGAGGCGACGTCACCGAGCGCCCACACGTTCGGCGCGCTGGTCCGTCCGGCCTCGTCGCAGAGCACGCCGTTGTCGACCTCGATGCCACTGCCCTCGAGCCAGCCCGTGGCGGGGCGGGAGCCGATGCCGACGACCACCAGGTCGGCGGCGAGCTCGGTGCCGTCGGTCAGCACCACGGTGTCCACCCGCTCGTCGCCGCGCACTTCGGCCACCCCGACCCCGAGGCGCACGTCGACCCCCTCGGCGCGGTGCAGGCGCGCGACCAACTCGCCGATCTGCTCGCCGAGCACCGACGCCAGCGGCGTCGGCTGCGGCTCAACGAGCACGACTTCCACCCCGAGGCTGCGCAGGCTCGCCGCCACCTCGCAGCCGATGAAGCCGGCGCCGATGACGACGGCGCGCTGCGCGGCGGACGCGTGCTCGCGCAGCGCCATGCTCTCGTCGAACGTGCGCAGCACCCGGATGCCCTCCAGGTCGGGCAGCGTCGGGATGCGCCGCGGCACCAAGCCGGTCGCGATGACGAGCTCGTCGTAGCCGATCACGGACCCGTCGGCCAGCGTCACCGTCTGCGCCGCGGTGTCCAGGCTGGTGGCGGCCGCGCCCAGCCGCAGCGTGATGTCGTTCTCGTCGTACCACTCGCGGGGTTTAAGGGCCACGTCGTCGACCTCTTTGCGCAGCACCTCTTTTGACAGCGGCGGGCGATCGTAGGGCAGGTGCACCTCGTCACTGACGATCGTGACGCGTCCGGCGTACTCGGATCGGCGGAGCTGCTCGGCGGTCCGGGCGGCGGCCAGACCACCACCGACGATCACAATTCCTTTGCTAGCGGTCACGTGGAGTTCATACCACGATCGCCGGTCAATACTTCAAGGCGCCCTTGTCCACGGGAACCTGCGTGCCGGTCACCGTGCCCGACCCGTCGCCAGCTAGCCACGCCACAACATCGGCCACCTCATCGGGCGACATGAAACCGTTGGGCTGCAAGGGCATTGGGGGGAAGCTGTGCACGAAGCTGGGATGGCGAGCAAATATCTCCATCATCGCCTCCGGTTCGATCATCGGGGTGTCGACCGAGTAGGGATGGATGGAGTTGACCCGGATGTTGTATTCGCCGAGCTCGATGGCGAGGGTGTTGGTCAGCGCGGTCAGTCCGTGCTTGCTCGCCGAGTAATGCCCATTGCCCGGGGTGGCTTTCAGTCCCGCCGACGAGCTGACCACCACGATCGAGCCCCCGTTGCCGGCTTCGATCATGGCGGGCACGGTGGCGCGTAACGTGCGCCAGGTCCCGGTCAGGTTGACCCCTATCACCGTGTCCCACTGCTCGTCGGTGAGCTCCCAGAGCCGGCCCCAGCTCAACACTCCGGCGTTGGCCACCACGATGTCGAGCCGGCCGAATTGTTCGACGCCGTCGGCCACCAGTTGGCGCAGCGCGACGTCGTCCCGGATGTCCGCTTCGCGGGCCAACACCTTGCGGCCCTCGGCCTCCACCAGGCGGACGGTCTCGCTGAGGTCCTCCGGCGTGGCCGGCGTGTAGGTCAGGCTCTCCGACGCCGGCGCGCAGATGTCGAGCGCGATGATGTCGGCGCCCTCCCGAGCCAGCCGCACCGCGTGCGAACGGCCCTGGGCGCGGGCGGCGCCGGTAATGAATGCCACCCGCCCCTGCAGTGATCCCGTCTGTCCCGCCACCTCTAGCCCCTTCGCCGCGCCCTATCGACGCAGCAAGGCTAGCAGCGAAACTGAAACCTGTTCTAACTCGCCCGGGGATCAGATTTCGGAGATGATCTGCGCACGCCGGCTGTTGTACTCCTGGTCGGTCAGCGCACCGCTGGCGCGCAACGTCTCGAGCTCTTGGAGGCGCTCAGCGATCGACGGTTGCGGCGGCGTCACTACCGGTACCGGGCCCGCGGCAGCGGCCGTCTGGGCGGCCGGTTGCGCGGCCGGCGCCTGTTGTTCGGCCGCACGGCGTACGACCGCCTGAACCTGTTGGCGCAGCACCGGGTTCGACCGGATGTCGACCATCCGGTTGAGCGGAACGTTGTTGGCCTTGAGGATCTGCAGGATCTCCATCAACGGTCCGGCCTGCCCGCTCAGGTCGTAGGTCCTGTTGTCCTCGGCCACCGTGAATTGAGCGGGCACCAGGCCGTTGACCAAAGCGCTTCGCTCCCAATCGATCCGGTATTCGTTGGTGGTGGGGTTGACCAGGACGACCACCTTGCGCGCACTCAAGTTGCCGAGCCGGGTCACGCTGGCGATCACCCGGTCTTCGCTGTCGAACGGCAGCACCCCCGGCCCGGAGATGTGCAGGTGCACCTTCACCACCTGCTGGTTGTTGATCCACGTCCCCGTCTCGGTGACGCCCGTGATCTGAGCGAGCGCCAGCACCCCGTTCTGCTCGAGCTCTGCCGTCTTGGCCGAGGACTTCGCGCCGTAATTGGCCAGGGCGAGCGCGATCAGCACGTCAGCCACCGTGATGAGCAGGCCGACGTAGAACATCCACTGCAGCAGGCTGCCGAGCCCGAGGGTGAAGTAGACGATCAAGAAAATCGGCCCGACCAGGCCGCCACACAGCAAAACCACCAACTGTGCCTTCAGGTAGCGCGCCAACACGAGTGTCTCCTTGCCCTTGCTGGAAATTTCCGTGTCAGGTTAGCGCTCGCGCTGCCTCCCCGCGCGTTATACGCGCAAACCGGAGGGGCGTCAGTCCACCTTGGGTATGACGGTGGGCGCCGGGCGCGCGGACGACTCCGCTGACGCCGCAGGGGTGGGCGAGTGGGCCGACACCATCTTCACCGGCGTGCCGGTCGATACCGGCATCGCAGGGGCCGCCGCGGCTTGTGGTGTCTCCACCTGCGCCGGGGCCGACGCGATCGGATTGACCGCCGCCGGGGCTGGCGCCGCGGGCTGCGTGGTGGCGGGGGTGTAGGCCGGCGTCACCATCCGCACCGGCGTCGCCGATGTGGTGGCCGGGGCCACCGCGGCCGGCCCCGTGGTGGCCGCGGCTACCGTCGGACTGGCCGGTGCCTGCGCCCCGGCGATCGCCGAGGCCGGTGCGACCGCCGACATCAGGGGTGCCGCCGGTACACCCGGCGCCGAACCACCCGCGACCGTCGCCGCGGGCACCTGCGCCGCCATCGACGCGGGGGCCGCCGCGGACTGCAGGGGCGTGGTGTTGGCGGCCTCGGCGGCGAGATACTGCGCCGCTCCGCCGTTCATGAGCTGCACGAACTGGTTGTGAAACGCCGCGGCTTGAGCGCTCAGCGCCTGGTACACCTGGGAATGTGCGTCGAACAGCGCCGCGATGCCGGTCGATACCTCGTCGGCACCCGGGGCCAGCACGCTCGACGTGGGGCCCATTGCCATAGAGTTCGCCGAGGTGATCGTCCAGCCGATCCTGGCCAAATCCGACGCCGCAGCGGCGACGTATTCGGGCGTCGCGAATACGAAGGACATCCGAACCTCCCGGCCATCTTCCCCGACTCCCTTGTCCCGGAATCGTAGCGGAACCGCCGGCGTTCGGCCCCGTAAAACGCATAAAGCCCGGATTGCCGAGATCGGCAATCCGGGCTTTACGGCTAGCTGGACTTACTTGATGATCTTGACGACCCGGCCGGCGCCGACAGTGCGGCCACCCTCGCGGATCGCGAACCGCAGACCGTCGTCCATGGCGACGGGCTGGATCAGCTTGACCGAGATGTTGGTGTTGTCGCCGGGCATCACCATCTCGGTGCCCTCCGGCAGCGTCACCACACCGGTCACGTCCGTGGTGCGGAAGTAGAACTGCGGACGGTAGTTGTTGAAGAACGGCGTGTGCCGGCCGCCCTCGTCCTTGGACAGGATGTAGACGCTGCCCTCGAACTCGGTGTGCGGCGTGGTGGTGCCGGGCTTCACGACCACCTGACCGCGCTCGACGTCCTCACGCTTGATACCACGCAGCAACAGCCCGACGTTGTCGCCGGCCTGTCCCTGGTCGAGCAGCTTGCGGAACATCTCCACACCGGTGACGGTGGTCTTGGTGCTGGTCGGCTTGATGCCGACGATCTCGACTTCCTCGTTCACGTTGATCACACCGCGCTCGACGCGACCGGTGACCACGGTGCCACGGCCGGTGATGGTGAAGACATCTTCCACCGGCATCAGGAACGGCTTCTCGGTCTCACGGACCGGGTCCGGGATCGACTCGTCGACGGCCTCCATCAGCTGCTCGACCGACTCCACCCACTTGGCGTCGCCCTCGAGCGCCTTCAGCGCCGAGACCCGCACGACCGGGGCGTCCTCGTCGAACTCCTGGGCGGCCAGCAGTTCGCGGACCTCCATCTCGACGAGCTCGAGCAACTCCTCGTCGTCGACCATGTCGGCCTTGTTCAGGGCGACCAGGATGTAGGGCACCCCGACCTGACGCGCGAGCAGCACGTGCTCACGGGTCTGCGGCATCGGGCCGTCGGTGGCGGCGACCACCAGGATCGCGCCGTCCATCTGGGCCGCACCGGTGATCATGTTCTTGATGTAGTCGGCGTGACCCGGGGCGTCGACATGGGCATAGTGCCGCTTGTCGGTCTGGTACTCCACGTGGGAGATGTTGATCGTGATACCGCGCTGACGCTCCTCGGGAGCGTTGTCGATCTGGTCGAACGCGCGGGATTCGTTCAGGTCCGGGTACTTGTCGTGCAGAACCTTGGTGATAGCCGCGGTCAGCGTCGTCTTGCCGTGGTCAACGTGACCGATGGTCCCAATGTTGACGTGCGGCTTCGTCCGCTCGAACTTCGCCTTCGCCACTTCGTTGTCCTCCTGGACTGTTGGTGCTCGTTAAAGCAGTGTTGGTGTTTTCAGTTGTGCCGCGCCCAAGGCTTTGCAATGACCCGGCAAGATTACTCCGAGGCGATATTTACTGACCCGTCGCCTTCGCGATGATCTCTTTCGACACGTTCGCCGGCACTTCGGCGTACGAGTCGAACACCATGGAGTAGTTGGCCCGGCCTTGGGTCTTGGACCTCAGGTCGCCGACGTAGCCGAACATCTCCGACAGCGGCACGTGCGCTTTGACGACGCGTGCACCGCTCCGCTCCTCCATGGCCTGAATCTGACCACGGCGGGAGTTCAAGTCGCCGATCACGTCGCCCATGTAGTCCTCGGGCGTGGTGACCTCGACGGCCATGATCGGTTCCAGAATCACCGGCTGGGCTTGCTGCGCAGCCTTCTTCAGCACCTGCGAACCGGCGATCTTGAACGCCATCTCGGACGAGTCCACCTCGTGGAAGGCGCCGTCGAGCAGCGTGACCTTCAAGTTCACCAGCGGGTAGCCGGCCAGCACACCGTATTGCATGGCGTCCTGCGCCCCCGCGTCCACCGACGGGATGTACTCGCGCGGGATGCGGCCGCCGGTGACCTTGTTCTCGAATTCGTAGGTCGCGCCGTCCTCGCCGTGGAACGGCTCGAGGTTGATCAGCACCTTCGCGAACTGGCCCGAGCCACCGGTCTGCTTCTTGTGGGTGAACTCGACCTTCTCCACCAGCCGCCTGATGGTCTCCTTGTAGGCGACCTGCGGCTTACCCACGTTGGCCTCGACCTTGAACTCGCGGCGCATGCGGTCGACCAGGATGTCCAGGTGCAACTCACCCATGCCACCGATCACGGTCTGGCCGGTCTCGGAGTCCTGGTGGACCTTGAACGTCGGGTCCTCCTCAGCCAGCTTCTGGATCGACAGGCTCAGCTTCTCCTGGTCGCTCTTCGTCTTGGGCTCGATGGCCACCTCGATGACCGGGTCGGGGAAGGTCATCGACTCCAGCACGACCTGGTCGTTGGGGTCGCTCAGGGTGTCGCCGGTGGTGGTGTCCTTCAGGCCGATCACCGCGTAGATGTGACCCGCCGACGCGGTCTCCACCGGGTTCTCCTTGTTGGAGTGCATCTGGAACAGCTTGCCTAGCCGCTCCTTCTTGCCCTTCGTGGAGTTGATGACCTGGCTGCCGGAGTCGACCTTGCCCGAATACACCCGGACGTAGGTGAGCTTGCCGAAGAACGGGTGCGTCGCGACCTTGAACGCCAGCGCCGAGAACGGCTCGTCGGTCGACGGCTTGCGGGTGACCTCGACGTCCTCCTTGCCCGGAGCGTGGCCGACGGCCGGCGGCACGTCCAGCGGCGACGGTAGGTAGTCGATGACCGCGTCCAGCATCGGCTGCACGCCCTTGTTCTTGAACGCGCTGCCACACAGCACCGGGTAGGCCTCCGAGCTGATGGTCAGCTTGCGGAGCGCGCCCTTGATCTCCTCGACGGTGAGTTCCTCGCCGCCCAGGTACTTCTCCAGCAGCGCCTCGTCGGTCTCGGCGACGGCCTCGAGCAGCTTGGTGCGGTACTCGTCGGCCTTTTCCTGCAGGTCAGCGGGGATGTCGACGACGTCGTACTTCTCGCCGAGCTTGGCCTCGGCGCTCCACACCTTGGCCTTCATCTCGACCAGGTCGACGACGCCCTCGAAGTCACCTTCGGAGCCGACCGGCAGCTGGATCGGGATGACGTTGGCGCCCAGGCGCTCTTCCATCGTGCGCACCGAGAAGTAGAAGTCGGCGCCGATCTTGTCCATCTTGTTGACGAAGCAGATCCGCGGGACGTCGTACTTGTCGGCCTGGCGCCACACCTGCTCGGACTGGGGCTCGACACCTTCCTTGCCGTCGAAGACGGCGACGGCACCGTCGAGCACGCGCAGGCTGCGCTCCACCTCGACGGTGAAGTCGACGTGGCCGGGGGTGTCGATGATGTTGATCTGGTTGTCGTTCCAGAAGCAGGTGGTGGCCGCGGAGGTGATGGTGATCCCCCGCTCCTGCTCCTGCTCCATCCAGTCCATGGTGGCGGCGCCATCGTGGACCTCACCGATCTTGTAGCTGATACCGGTGTAGTAGAGGATGCGCTCGGTCGTCGTCGTCTTGCCGGCGTCGATGTGCGCCATGATGCCGATGTTGCGGACCTTGGTGAGGTCGGTCAGCACGTCCTTCTGTGCCACAGAAGTCTTCCCACTCTTTCGATTGCTTGGTTGCTGTCTTTCTAGCCTCCGGCATCATCGCCGGAAGCTGTCACCAGCGATAATGCGCGAACGCGCGGTTGGCCTCGGCCATCTTGTGGGTGTCCTCACGCCGCTTGACGGAGGCCCCCAGGCCGTTGCTGGCGTCCAGGATCTCGTTCGCCAGCCGCTCGACCATCGTCTTCTCCCGCCGTTGCCGCGAGAAGCTGACAAGCCAGCGCAGCGCCAGCGTGGTGGACCGGTCCGGACGAACCTCGACCGGCACCTGGTAGGTCGCACCGCCGACGCGGCGACTGCGCACCTCCAGCGCGGGCTTGACGTTGTCGAGAGCGCGCTTGAGCGTGATCACAGGATCGGTGCCCGTCTTGTCCCGGGCGTTCTCGAGCGCACCATAAACAATGCGCTCGGCGAGCGATTTCTTCCCCTGCAGAAGAACTTTGTTCACCAGCTGGGTGACCAGTTGCGACCCGTAGACGGGGTCGTTGACCAACGGACGCTTCGGCGCGGGCCCCTTGCGCGGCATCAGCTCTTCTCCTTCTTTGCGCCGTAACGGCTGCGGGCCTGCTTGCGGTTCTTGACCCCCTGGGTGTCGAGCGAACCGCGGATGATCTTGTACCGGACACCGGGTAGGTCCTTGACTCGGCCACCACGCACCAGCACCATCGAGTGCTCCTGCAGGTTGTGGCCCTCGCCCGGGATGTAGGCGGTGACCTCGACCTGGCTCGTCAGCTTCACGCGCGCGACCTTCCGAAGGGCCGAGTTCGGCTTCTTCGGGGTGGTGGTGTACACGCGAGTGCATACGCCACGGCGCTGCGGGCTGCCCTTCAGGGCCGCGGTCTTGACCTTGGCGATCTTGTCGCGGCGACCCTTGCGGACCAGCTGCTGAATCGTTGGCATCTACCGGCTTTCTGTGTTCGTGTTGTGCGTCTGTCGGCTGTTCTCAAGTCTTCGTACTGCAGTTATGTCCGGCCGCACTACCCCGCGGCCGGGTGTGTCGCACGCGCCGCGCACCGGAGAAAGATCCGATGCAGCGTGGACATGCGAATTCGCCCGGCATCCACTTCCTTACGGTTAGGCGCCGTAAGCCGCCAGGCACGAGCCTCCACAATACCCGCCGCCGGTCTCGCGGGTCAAAGCGGCGGACCAGTGGCGATCGCAAGCGCGGCGTAGCCGGGCGCTGCGGGTCGCCACCATCGGGTTAGGTGGCGATCGCAAGCGCGGCGTAGCCGGGCGCTGCGGGTCGCCACCATCGGGTTAGGTGGGATCGCAAGCGCGGCGTAGCCGGGCGCTGCGGGTCGCCACGATCGGGTTAGGACCTGGCAGCGTCGTGCGCGACGCGCCGCTCCAGGCCCGCCGCGAGCCGCAGCACCATGTCCGAGAACAGCGCGTCGGTGTCGATGTCGTCCATGACACCGGTCATTTCCAGCAGTACGAAGCCGTGCAGCGCGGACCAGAACTCCAGGGCCGCGTAGAACGCCTCGTCGCCGTCGAGACCGTAGGAGGACAGCACCGAGATCACCGGCGCGGCCGCGCCTCGGGTCGCCGCCGTGTACTCGGGGTCGTCACCGCCCAGCGGCATCCGGGTGAACGCCGAGTACCGGCCCGGGTGGTGATGGGCGTAGCTGCGGTAGGCGCCCGCCATGACCAGCACCGCGTCGTCGCGGGCGCGGCCCTCGCCCACCCTGTTCAGCATCGTGATGATGTCGTCGATGACGCGGATCCGCACGGCGCGGCGCAGGTCTTCCAGGCTGTCCACGTGGTTGTACAGCGACGGCCCCTTGGTGCCCAGCTGCATCGCCAGCGCGTTGATGGTGAGGGCGTCCCAGCCCTCCCGGTCCAGGAAGGTGAGCGCGCCGTCGATGATGCCTTCGCGGCTCAGCTTCGCCGGGCGGGAGCCGGTCCGTCCCGCGCGGGGGCGCCCGGCCGCCGACGGCGATTCCGGCTGAGCTGCCATGGCGGGGCCCTTCGCTTGCGGTGATCGTGGTGCTTAACTAATGACTCTAGTTGACGCTGGCCGCAAAACTGTTTCAGCCATGGCCGGATGGACGTAATCTCATCGAGCAGATCCACCGTCACCAGAGGGGGCGCGCAGTGAACTGGACAACCGTCGCCGGGTCGCTGGCAACCTGTGTCATCACCGTCGCCGCGGCTCCCGTTCCCCTGGCCCAGGCGAAGAACGGCGACACCCATGTCGTCGGGCAGGGGATCCAGCAGACGCTGGATTGCAACGACGCCACGCTGTTCGTCAACGGCTCGTTCAACAACGTCACCGCGCTGGGCAACTGCTACGCGGTCACGGTGATGGGCTCGTCCAACACCGTTGTCGCCGACTCGGTCTCGCACGACATCACCGTTTACGGCTACGACCAGACGGTCTTCTACCACAACGGCACGCCGTTCATCTGGGACCGCGGCCGCGAACTGGGCATGACCAACCGGCTCCAGCAGGTACCGGGCTGAACCGGACGCCACGCCGCCATCCAAACTGAAGAGGCCATCCAAGTCGAGGGGAATCGAGGAACATTGTCCGCACACATCTTTGGCCGCCCCTCGGGGCTGACCGCGCTCGCGGTGGCGCCGGCCGTCGCGGCCGCGTTGGTGGCCGGCTGCAGTTCGACGGCGAACCCGCCCGGCGGGTCCACGACGACAACGAAGAGCAGCACGTCGACGACGAGCGCCGGCGCGTCCCCCACGACGGGGTCGAGCGGGGTGAGCACCACCGCGTCGGTCGAGATCGGCAACACGCTCAACTACGGCTCGATGGGCACCACCGCGACGCTTGACTGCGCGAGCGGCAAGTCGCTGAACGTGGGCGGTTCGAACAACACCCTGACGGTCACCGGCAGCTGCGCGACAGTGACCGTCGGCGGCACGGACAACAAGATCACGCTGGACAAGGTCGACACCCGCATCAGCGTGGTCGGGCTCAACAACACCATCACCTACAAGGACGGTGAGCCCAAGGTCGACAACCTGGGCTCGGGCAACACCATCACCAAGGGCGGCTGACCGGTAAACGTCGCGGGCAGCGGTTGCGATAGACCGTTGTCCTTGCGCCGCAATGACTTTCATACCCCGAGGCGTTGCGGCCGGGGCGCATGACGTCGTTACTTCTGCAGCGGCGCAGTGTTCGACTCGGTACCGTGCCGCCGAGATGCCATCGGCAGATCCCCGGCATATGATTCTGCCAGCAGAACGGAACCCAGCCATGTTCAGCAGTACCACCAATCGCGCCGGCGCACTGGTTACGGCCACCGTGGTACTGACCGGCGTCGTAATGCTGCCCCATGGCGCAGCGGCGGCCGACCCCAACCCCGACGACCAGTTTGTGGCGCTGCTCGACCAAAAGGGAATCCCTGCGCTCGAGAACGTCCCAAGCCTCATCGCCACAGCCCATAGAGTTTGTCGCCAGCTCGATGGCGGGATGCCGGCGGACGGCGTGGTCAACGACATGAGGGAACGGGCGTTCAATGCCAACGCGGGGGGCGGCCAATACCCTCCCGACCGCGTCAACCGCACCATTGCCCGATTCATCTCTGCCGCAGTCGAGGCCTACTGTCCGAACGATCAACCGAAGATCACGTCCCTGCAATCCATGGCGAATCCGATGCCCGGCTTGAACGAATCGACGCAGCGGAGTTCCTCGATTACGGACCGGGCCGTCAGCTCGGGGAGCGATCTTAGGGAGCCGCATTCGGCGGTACACACGGTCCCTCTGGGAGAAACCGGCCTGCCGGACCCGCCGCAGCTTCCGCCACCGTCGCCGCCGACAGCCCAGATCCTGTCGCCACCCGCCCCGGTTGCGACACCGTCTCCACGGCAACAACCGGCACCACCGGCGCAGGAGCCGCAGCCGGGAGCGCAACAGCAGCCGCCCGCGGCTCCCGCGCCGGGCGACCCTCCCGGCAATGGTGGCGTTGGTCCGGAGTCGCCGCCCATGCCGCCCGGCAGGGTCCGGCTCGCACCGTAAGGGTCCGCGCCGGCTTAGCCCGCGGGCGCCCCGTGCCGGCCGGCGCCGGCGGCAAAACGCCGCGCCCCCTGCATCGCCACAGCGGAAACCCTGTGCATGCTGGCGAATTCGAAGTCGAGCGCGTCGGCTTCCGGCAGTCCCCACTGATGCAGCGCCGAGATCCGGTCGGACCGCATGCACTCCTGCGGCAGCGCGGCCAGTTGGGCGGCCAGTTCCTCGGCCGCCTGCCGCGCCTGGCCCTTGGGAACCACGCGGTTGGCCAACCCCATCGCGAGCGCCTCGTCGGCTTTGACGCCCCGGCCGGTGAGAATCATGTCCATCGCGCGGCTGTGCCCGATCAGCCGTGGCAGCCGCACGGTGCCGCCATCGATCAGCGGCACCCCCCACCGGCGGCAGAACACCCCGAACACGGCGTCCTCCTCGGCCACCCGCAGGTCGCACCAGATGGCCAGCTCCAGGCCCCCGGCAACGGCGTACCCGCTCACCGCGGCGATCACGGGTTTGGACAACACCATCCGCGTCGGCCCCATCGGGCCCGGGCCCGTCCGGTGCACGGCGTTGGCATCCGGTGTGTCGAAGGCCTTCAAATCGGCTCCGGCACAGAAGGTTCCACCGTCACCCCACAGCACGGCCACCGACGCGGTGTCGTCGCGGTCGAATTCGTCGAACGCCGCGTGCAGCGCCGCGGCGGTGGGGCCGTTGACCGCGTTGCGCGCCGCCGGACGGTTCAGGATCACCGTCGTCACCGGGCCGTTGCGCTCGATACGCACCGGATCGTTCATTTTGCCTCCGCAAATAGTGGTTCACGCCGCTCGAGCAACTCGGTGGCGAAGTCGTGGTAGGCCGCGCGCAGCCGGGCGCCGGGCCAGTCGTCCGGCAGCAATTCGTCGGGCAGCACCGGGTCGGTGAGCAGGTGGCGCACCGTCGCCGCCGCGACCACGAAACGGCCGGGAATGTCTGGCGCGGTGGCCATCTCGTCGAGCAGTCGGTGGCCGGCCCGGGCCCAGGCGGGCAGGTCCCACAGCTGGGCGGCCAGCTGGGCGGGGTCGTCGTCGCGCGCCCGCAGCACGCGCACCCGGGCGTCGATCTCGGGGTCGAGGTCGAGCTCGAGGTTGTCGGGCCGCATCCAGACGCCTTCGCGCAGTTCGCCGAAGCGCTTGCCGTGCAGGGTGGTTCGCAGCGCCGCCCGGGTACGTGCGTCGCCCCCCACGCTGGTGACGATCAGCGTGATCCACTCCCCGCGCCACTGCCGTACCCGCGGGTCGATGGCGTCGTCCTGCCGCCGCTGGCGGGCCAGCAGTCGATCCGAGAGCCGGTAGCCGCTCGCGGACCGGATCAGGTCGCCCGCGCCGACCATGCGGGTCAGCGCCACGCGCAGGGCGGTCTCTTTGATACCGAAATCGGAAGTGAGCCTGACCAATTCACTCGCGCTGGCGCACGC
This sequence comes from Mycobacterium sp. E2733, assembly GCF_001667585.1. Classification (GTDB taxonomy): domain Bacteria; phylum Actinomycetota; class Actinomycetes; order Mycobacteriales; family Mycobacteriaceae; genus Mycobacterium. Next base: position 154,157 of record NZ_LZJZ01000104.1, on the reverse strand, counting down.
CGGGTGGGCCCCCAGCAGGACGCTGAGCACCACCGACCGGGCCGTCATCGTGGGCATGGGTTATACCTGTGACGCGCGGCGGCCGTAGTCACCGAAGGGTTCGTCGCGATGCCGCACCGCGTCCCGGAAGCCGTGCTCCACGGCGTCGGCGACGAAGGCGTGGCCTTCCGGGGTGTGCCGGGCGACGCCGTCGAACACGGTGCTGACCATCCTGCTGGTGGCCACACCCTGTTGCAGGAGAGCCGAATTCAGCGCGAGCTTGACCATCATCAGCTGGTTGACGGGCACCGCGGCGATCCGCTGCACGAGCCGTTCGGTGCGCTCGTCGAGGTCCGCCGGGTCCGGCGCCTCGACCGCCAGGCCCCATTCGGCGGCTTGCGCGCCGGTGATGCAATCGCCGGTGAAGAGCAGTCGCTTGGCGCGCTGGTCGCCGAGCCGGTGCGCCCACAGCCCGGCCGCCGGGACGCCCCACACCCGCGTGGGCGGGTAGCCGATCTTGGCGTCGGCGGCGGCGATCACCTGGTCGGCGTGCAGCGCGATGTCGGTACCACCGGCCACGCAGTAGCCGTGGATCTTGACCACCGTCGGCTTGTCGGCGTGCATCAGGCTGGAGAAGCCGCGCACGAACCGGCTCATCATCTGATAGTCGATCATCGGGTCCCAGGGCTGGTCGGGTAAGTGGTTGACCGCCTGGGTTTTTCCGCTGAGCACCGTGCCCGCATAGGCGCCGGTTCCGCCGGCCGAGCCGGTGCGGTCGGCGTAGGCGCTCAGGTCGAAGCCCGCGCAAAAACCCTCGCCACGGCCGGACACCAGGATGACGTGCACGTTTGGGTCGAGGTCGGCGCGCTCCACCAGCGCCGAGAGCTCCAGCGGGGTGTCCGCGACGATCGCGTTGCCCTTTTCCGGCCGGTTGAACGTGATCCGGGCAACCCGATCGGTGACCTCGTAGGTCATCGTCTTCAGGTTGTCGAAGTCCACCGGCCTGATCGCGTGGGTCATGCGCGGCTCAGCCCTTGACCAGCGCCCGCTCGAGGATCGGCGCGAGATCCAGGCCGGTGGGCATAGTGCCGTAGGCCCCGCCCCACCGGCCGTCGAGCCGGGTGGTCAGGAAGGCCTCCGCGACGGCGGGGTGGCCGTGGCGCACCAGCAGCGCGCCCTGCAGCGCCAGACAGATGTCCTCGGCGACCTTGCGAGCGCGGTGCGCGATGCTGTCCAGGTCGGTCAGGTCCTGACGCAGGCGCTCGACGTGGCCGCCGAGTCGCGGGTCCGCGCCGGTGCTTTCGGCCAGTTCGGTGAACAGCACCTCGACGCATTCCGGGCGAGTCGCCATGGCGCGCAACGTGTCCAGCGCGCTGACGTTGCCCGAGCCCTCCCAGATGCCCATCAGCGGCGCCTCACGGAACAGCCGGGGCATGCCGGAGTCCTCGACATAGCCGTTGCCGCCCAGGCATTCCAGCGCCTCGGCGGCGTGCGGGGTGGCGCGCTTGCACACCCAGTACTTGCTGGCCGCCAGGCCGATGCGGCGCAGCAGCGCCTCCTGGTCGTCGCCGCGCAACGCCTTGTCGGTGGCGCCGGCCATCCGCATCGCGACGATGGTCGCGGCCTCGGCCTCCACGGCCAGGTCGGCAAGCACGTTGCGCATCAGCGGCTGGTCGATCAAGTAGGCGCCGAACGCCTTTCGGTGCTGGGCGTGGTGGATGGCGCGGGTCAGGCCGGTGCGCATGCTGGTGGCGCTGCCCAGGGTGCAGTCCAGCCGAGTGAGGTTGACCATCTCGATGATGGTGGGGACGCCGCGGCCCTCCTCGCCCACCAACCACGCGGTGGCACGAGAGTATTCGACCTCGCTGGAGGCGTTGGCGTGGTTGCCGAGCTTGTCCTTCAGCCGCTGCAGGAACATCCGGTTGCGGGTGCCGTCGGGCAGCACCCGCGGCAGCAGGAAGCAGGACAGCCCGCCCGGGGCCTGTGCCAGGACGAGGAAGATGTCGCACATCGGCGCCGAGGTGAACCACTTGTGCCCGGTCAGGCTGTAGCTGCCGTCCCCATTCGGGCTCGCCTGCGTGGTGCCGGCGCGCACGTCGGATCCACCCTGCTTCTCGGTCATTGACATGCCGGCGGTGATGCCGCGCTTGGTGGTGGCCAGCTTGAGTTCGGGGTCGTATTCGCGGCTGGTCAGCAGGGGCTCGTAAACCGCGGCGAGCTCGGGGTTGTAGCGCAGCGCGGGCACGACGGCGTAGGTCATCGAGATCGGGCAGGTGTGGCCGGGCTCGACATTCCAGACCGACATCTTGGCCGCGCGCACCACATGCGCGCCCGGGCGGCCGTCGGCCCACGGCGCGGCGTGGATGCCGTTGGCGATCGCCGTGCGCATCAGCTCGTGGTAGGCCGGGTCGTACTCGACCTCGTCGACCCGGTGACCGTACTTGTCGTGGGTGTGCAGGATGGGCCGGTTGCGGTCGGCGAGCTCACCCCATCGCTGCGCTTCGCGGCCGGCCGCGATCGCGCCCACCTCGTTCACCTCTTCCAGGCCCCATTCCCCGCCCTCGCGGATCAGGGCCTCGACGAGCACCGCGGACGTCGCGGGGTTGTAGTCCTCCAGCGGAGGAACCTGGTTGGTGACGACATGCGTATCCGACATGCCCTTCATGTTACATTTTTCCGACAGTCGCACAAGAGGTGTAATAGGGCGGTCACCGTGGGTGGGCGGCGAAGAAATCCCACAGCGTCCGCGCGGCGAACGGGGGCCAATCGTGGCCGCCCTGGTCGATCGTGATCAGTGTGACGCCGCGGTTGCCGGCACATCCCGCCGTCGACGTGATGACCGGGCCATCGGTGGTGGTGGCCGGGGCCGCGCACTGATCTACGTTGCGCCAGAACGCATTCACGTCAGGCACCGAGGGGCCGTTGATGACGCTGAAACCCTGCCCGCCGCCGTAGGGCACGAGCCGGTCCGCCGTGCCGTGGATGTGCATGATCGAGGCCGGACGCGGGTTCGGGCAGCGGTTCAGCTGCGTGCCGGCGACCGGACCGATCGCGGCGAAGATGTCGGTGGTGCAGGCCAGCGTGTAGGTCATGATGCCGCCGTTACTCATGCCGGTTACATAGACCTTGCCGGGGTTGGTGCCCACATTCTTGGCGATTTCCGCGACGGCCGCGCTGACGAAGGCGACGTCGTCCACCCCCTCTCGGCCCGCCCGGCCGCAGCAGCCTTCCCCGTCGACGTTCCAGGCGCGGTCGAGTCCATCCGGGTAGGCGACGACGAACTTGGCCGAATCGGCCAATTCGTCCCAGCCGTAATCCCTTTCGACCTGCCTCGCGCTGCCGGAATAGCCGTGCAGCACGACGACGAGCGGGGCCGAAGCCGGCACTCCCGGGGGCTTGTAGAGCCGGTAGCTGCGATCGTGTCCGCCCACATCGATGTGATGCAAGCTGGTGCCCGTGACGAAGCCCGAGGGCGGCTCAGGTTTCAGCGGCGAACAACCCGCCGCCAGGAGAACAACCCCGAGAAGCGCCGCGAGCCGACCGAGCACGGGCCGTAACTCAGCCGCTTGTCTTTTCCCGCAGGAACGCGATGTCGTCCTTGCGGCCCTCGTCAGCGGTTTCACAGATGACGGGTGCGTCGGCGGCCTTGACGACCGCGGCGAGCAGCTCGGGATCGATCTGGCCTGTGCCGAAGTTGGCGTGCCGGTCGGCGCCCGAGCCGGCGGCGTCGCGCGAGTCGTTGCAGTGCACCAGGTCGATGCGGCCGGTCAGCGCCTTGATCCGGTCGACCGCGTCGACCAGCTCCTCACCCGCCGCCCACGCGTGGCAGGTGTCCAGGCAGAAGCCGATTCCCTTGTCGCCGATCCGATCCCAGAGCCGGCCGATGGTGTCGAAATGACGGGCCATCGCGTGATCGCCGCCCGCGGTGTTCTCCAAGTACACCTGCACGTCGGTTTCGAGGTAGTCCAGCGCCTTGACCCAGCGCTCGAAGCCGGCCTCCATGTCGTTGTCGTCGGCGTGGCCGCCGTGCACGATCACCGCCGTCGCGTTGATTTCCGACGCCGCGTCGCAGGTGTCCTGCAGGATCTTGCGCGAGGGGATGCGGATGCGGTTGTTGGCCGAGGCCACGTTGATGAGGTACGGCGCGTGGACGTACAGCGGGATGGTCGCCGCCTTCAGCGCCTCGGCGTCGTCGCGCGGCTTGGGCTTCTTCCAGCTCTGCGGGTTGCCCAGGAAGAACTGCACGGCGTCGGCGCCGTCCGCCTGCGCGGCGGCCAGCGGATCGTCCTGGTGGACGTGCGAACCGATGAGCACGCGGCCAGTCTAATGCGGCGAGCAGACGCAGAATCGCACCCCAGGACATTCGATCGTGCGATTCTGCGTCTGCTCGCCGTAGAAAAAAGCCCCCGCACGAAGCGAGGGCTCTTCTCTCGAGTGACTAGCGGTAGTCCGAATATCCGTAGTCGTCCAGCGGCACCGCGGCACCGGTGGCCTGGCCGAAGTCCGGGCTGTAGTACTGATCCTCGTAGGACGGGATCGTGTACGCGGCGGCCCGGGCCTCCTCGGTCGGCTGCACCTGGATGTTGCGGTACCGGTTGATACCGGTGCCGGCCGGGATCAGCTTTCCGATGATCACGTTCTCCTTCAGACCGTTGAGCTTGTCGCTGCGGCAGTTGATCGCCGCATCGGTCAGCACTCGCGTGGTCTCCTGGAACGACGCCGCCGAGAGCCACGAATCGGTGGCCAGCGACGCCTTCGTGATACCCATCAGCACCGGGCGGCCGGCGGCGGGCTCGCCGCCCTCGGCCACCACCCGACGGTTCTCCGCCTCGAACTCCGCGCGGTCGATCAGCGAACCGGGCAGGAACTCCGTTGCGCCCGAGTCGATGATGGTGACGCGGCGCAGCATCTGGCGGACGATCACCTCGATGTGCTTGTCGTGGATCGACACACCCTGGGCGCGGTAGACCTCCTGGACCTCGCGGACCAGGTGGATCTGCACCTCGCGCGGGCCCTGCACGCGCAGCACCTCGTGCGGGTCGGCCGAGCCCTCCATCAGCTGCTGGCCCACCTCGACGTGGTCGCCGTCGGACAGCACCCGCTCGGAACCGTCCTCGTGCTTGAACACACGGAGCCGCTGCCGCTTGGAGAGCTTGTCGTACACGACCTCCTCGCTCCCGTCGTCGGGAATGATGGTGATCTTGTAGAAGCGCTCGCCCTCCTCCAGCTGCACCCGCCCGGTGAGGTCGGCGATCGGGGCCTTGCCGCGCGGGACGCGGGCCTCGAACAGCTCCTGCACCCGGGGCAGACCGCCGGTGATGTCCTCACCGACACCACCCTGGTGGAAGGTACGCATGGTCAGCTGCGTGCCGGGCTCACCGATGGACTGGGCGGCGACGATACCGACGGCCTCGCCGATGTCGACCAGTTTTCCGGTGGCCATCGACCGCCCGTAGCAGGTCGCGCACACGCCGGTGCCGGTGGTGCACGTCAGCACCGAGCGCACCTTGACCTGCGTGATGCCGGCCGCCAGCAGGGCGTCGATCTCCGGGTCACCCAGGTCCTCACCGCGGCGGACGACAACGTTGCCGGCCTCGTCGACCGCGTCGGCGCCCAGAGTCCGTGCGTACGCCGAGGTTTCGATGTACGGGTCGCGGATCAGGGTGCCGTCGGGCTGACGCTCGGCCAGCTCGACGAGGATGCCACGCTCGGTCTCGCAGTCGTGCTCGCGGACGATGACGTCCTGGCTGACGTCCACCAGACGACGGGTCAGGTAACCCGAGTCCGCGGTACGCAACGCGGTGTCCGCCAGGCCCTTTCGAGCACCGTGCGTGTTGATGAAGTACTCCAGCACGGTCAGGCCTTCACGGAACGACGACTTGACCGGACGCGGGATGAACTCACCCTTCGGGTTGGTCACCAGGCCCTTCATGCCGGCCAGCGTTCGGGTCTGGGTGAAGTTACCCGTGGCGCCCGAGTCGACGATCGTGATGATCGGGTTGTCGGCGGGGTAGTGCTCGCGAAGCGCCTGACCGACCTCGTCGGTGGCTTCCTTCCAGATCTCCACCAGTGCCTCGTTGCGCTCGTCGTGGTTCAAAGCGCCGCGCTGGAACTGCTTTTCGACCTTTTCGGCCCGCTCCTCGTACTGGTCGAGGATCTCCTTCTTGCGGGGCGGAACCAGCACGTCGGCCATCGACACGGTGACACCGCTGCGGGTCGCCCAGTAGAAGCCGGCGTCCTTGAGCTTGTCGACGGTCTGCGCGACCACGATCATCGGGTAGCGCTCGGCCAGGTCGTTGATGATTGCGGCCTGCACCTTCTTGTGCATCTGCTTGTTCACGAACGGGTACCCCACGGGCAGCAGCTCGTTGAACAGCACCCGGCCCAGCGTGGTCTCGGCCATCCAGGCGTCGCCCGGCTGCCAGCCGTTGGCACCGAACAGCTCGGCCTCGATCTCGGCGGGCGGACGCAGCTGCGTCAGTCGCACCTTGATCTTCGCCCGCACCGAGAGCACGCCGCGGTCGGCGGCCATGATCGCCTCGGCCGGCGAGGAGTACACGCCGACCTCCGGCTGATCCTTGGCGGCCGCCCGGAATTCGCCCAAGGCGGCGTCGACCTCGGTGGTGAGGAAGTACAGCCCCGTCACCATGTCCAGCCGCGGCATGGCCAGCGGACGCCCGGACGCCGGCGACAGGATGTTGTTACTCGACAGCATCAGGATGCGCGCCTCGGCCTGCGCCTCGGCGGAGAGCGGCAGGTGCACCGCCATCTGGTCGCCGTCGAAGTCGGCGTTGAACGCCTCACACACCAACGGGTGCAGCTGAATTGCCTTGCCTTCCACCAGCATCGGCTCGAAGGCCTGGATGCCCAGCCGGTGCAGGGTGGGTGCGCGGTTCAGCAGCACCGGGTGCTCGGCGATGACCTCTTCGAGGACGTCCCACACCTGGGGACGCTGCCGCTCCACCATTCGCTTGGCGCTCTTGATGTTCTGCGCGTGGTTGAGGTCGACGAGCCGCTTCATCACGAACGGCTTGAACAGCTCCAGCGCCATCAGCTTGGGCAGGCCGCACTGGTGCAGCTTGAGCTGCGGGCCGACCACGATGACCGAACGGCCCGAGTAGTCGACACGCTTACCGAGCAGGTTCTGGCGGAACCGGCCCTGCTTACCCTTCAGCAGATCGCTCAGCGACTTCAGCGGGCGGTTGCCCGGCCCGGTGACCGGGCGGCCGCGGCGGCCGTTGTCGAACAGCGCGTCGACGGACTCCTGCAGCATCCGCTTCTCGTTGTTGACGATGATCTCGGGCGCACCGAGGTCGATCAGCCTCTTGAGGCGGTTGTTGCGGTTGATCACGCGGCGGTACAGGTCATTCAGGTCGGACGTGGCGAACCGGCCACCGTCGAGCTGCACCATCGGACGCAGCTCCGGCGGGATGACCGGCACCGCGTCGAGCACCATGCCCATCGGCGAATTGCCCGACTGCTGGAATGCCGCGACCACCTTCAAACGCTTGAGCGCACGAAGCTTCTTCTGCCCCTTGCCGTTTCGGATGACGTCGCGCAGAATCTCGGCCTCGGCGTCGATGTCGAAGTTCTCGATGAGCTTCTGGATCGACTCCGCGCCCATGGCGCCGGTGAAGTATTCACCGTAGCGGTCAACGAGCTCGCGGTAGAGGTTCTCGTCGACGATCAGCTGCTTGGGGGCCAGCTTGGTGAAGGTGCTCCAGATGTCCTCCAGCCGGTCCAGCTCGCGCTGGGCCCGGTCACGGAGCTGGCGCATCTCCCGCTCGCCGCCGTCGCGCACCTTGCGGCGGGCGTCGGCCTTGGCGCCCTCGGCCTCCAGCTCGGCCAGGTCGGCCTCGAGCTTCTGCGCGCGGGCCTCCAGGTCGGCGTCGCGCTGGTCCTCAACGGCCTTGCGCTCCACCATCATTTCGGCCTCGAGCGTGGACAGCTCGTTGTGCCGCATCTCGTCGTCGACCGACGTGATCACGTAGGCCGCGAAGTAGATGATCTTCTCGAGGTCCTTGGGGGCCAGGTCGAGCAGGTAACCGAGCCGGCTCGGCACACCCTTGAAGTACCAGATGTGCGTGACCGGCGCGGCCAGCTCGATGTGGCCCATCCGCTCGCGGCGCACCTTGGCGCGGGTCACCTCGACGCCGCAGCGCTCACAGATGATGCCCTTGAAGCGGACGCGCTTGTACTTGCCGCAGTAGCACTCCCAGTCGCGAGTCGGTCCGAAGATCTTCTCGCAGAACAGGCCGTCCTTCTCCGGCTTCAGCGTGCGGTAGTTGATCGTCTCCGGCTTCTTGACCTCGCCGTAAGACCATTGCCTGATGTCCTCCGCGGTGGCCAGGCCGATACGGAGTTCATCGAAGAAGTTGACGTCGAGCACGTAACTCCCTTTCCCCTTGCGGGTTTAGTAACTAAAAGTGATTAAGCCAGGTCCTCAACGGACGCGGATTCGTTGCGGGACAGGTTGATTCCCAAGTTGGCCGCAGCCCGCTCGAGGTCCTCGTCCTCGCCTTCGCGCAATTCGATCGCCGCGCCGTCCGACGAGAGCACCTCGACGTTCAGACACAGCGACTGCAGCTCCTTGAGCAACACCTTGAACGACTCCGGGATGCCCGGCTCGGGGATGTTCTCGCCCTTGACGATCGCCTCGTACACCTTGACGCGGCCGACCGTGTCGTCGGACTTGATGGTCAACAGCTCCTGCAGCGTGTACGCGGCGCCGTAGGCCTGCATGGCCCAGCACTCCATCTCACCGAACCGCTGGCCACCGAACTGCGCCTTACCACCCAGCGGCTGCTGGGTGATCATCGAGTACGGACCGGTGGAGCGGGCGTGGATCTTGTCGTCCACCAGGTGGTGCAGCTTCATGATGTACATGAAGCCGACCGTCACCGGGTACGGGAACGGCTCACCGCTGCGGCCGTCGAAGAGCACCGCCTTGCCGTCGCCGTTCACCATCACCTCGTTGTCCCGGTTGGGCAGCGTGCAGGACAGCAGCCCCTGCAGCTCCGCCTCCCGGGCGCCGTCGAACACCGGCGTCGAGACGATGGCGTTGGGCTCCGCGCTCTGCAGCTCCTTGGGCAGGCTGGCGGCCCAGTCGGGCGAACCCTCGATGTTCCAGCCAGACTTGGCCACCCACCCGAGGTGGGTCTCCAAGATCTGGCCGATGTTCATCCGTCGCGGCACACCGTGGGTGTTCAGGATGATGTCCACCGGCGTGCCGTCCGGCAGGAACGGCATGTCCTCGACGGGCAGGATCTTGCCGATCACGCCCTTGTTGCCGTGCCGGCCGGCGAGCTTGTCGCCGTCGGAGATCTTCCGCTTCTGGGCCACGTAGACGCGCACCAGCTCGTTGACACCGGCGGGCAGCTCGTCGTCGTCCTCGCGGGAGAACACGCGGATGCCGATGACCTTGCCGGACTCGCCGTGCGGCACCTTCAGCGAGGTGTCGCGGACCTCGCGGGCCTTCTCGCCGAAGATCGCCCGCAGCAGCCGCTCCTCCGGGGTCAGCTCGGTCTCCCCTTTCGGGGTGACCTTGCCGACCAGGATGTCGCCATCGCGAACCTCGGCGCCGATGCGGACGATGCCGCGCTCGTCGAGGTCGGCCAGCACCTCGTCGGAGACGTTCGGGATGTCCCGGGTGATCTCCTCGGCGCCCAGCTTGGTGTCGCGGGCGTCGATCTCGTGCTCCTCGATGTGGATCGAGGTGAGCACGTCCTCTTCGACCAGGCGGTTGGAGAGGATGATCGCGTCCTCGTAGTTGTGGCCCTCCCACGGCATGATCGCCACGAGCAGGTTCTTGCCCAGCGCCATCTCGCCGTTCTCGGTGCACGGACCGTCGGCGATGACCTGGCCGGCCTCGACCCGGTCCCCGGCGTCCACGATCGGCGACTGGTTGGCGCACGTGCCGTGGTTGGAGCGCTCGAACTTGCGCATCCGGTACGTGTGCCGGCTGCCGTCGTCGGCCATCACGGTGATGTAGTCGGCGGAGACCTCCTCGATCACCCCGGCCTTGTCCGCGACGACGACGTCGCCGGCGTCGATCGCGGCGCGCAGCTCCATGCCGGTGCCCACCAGCGGCGCCTCGCTGCGCACCAGCGGAACCGCCTGGCGCTGCATGTTGGCGCCCATCAGGGCACGGTTGGCGTCGTCGTGCTCGAGGAACGGAATCATGGCCGTGGCCACCGACACCATCTGGCGCGGCGAGACGTCCATGTAGTCCACCTCGGACGACGGCACGTACTCGACCTCGCCCGCCTTGCGGCGAACCAGGACGCGCGACTCTTCGAACCGGCCGCTGTCGTCGATCGGCGAGTTGGCCTGCGCCACGACGTGGCGGTCCTCCTCGTCGGCGGTCAGGTAGTGGATCTCGTCGGTGACCACACCGTCGACCACCTTGCGGTACGGCGTCTCGATGAAGCCGAACGGGTTGACCCGCGCGTACACCGACAGCGAGCCGATCAGACCGATGTTGGGACCCTCCGGGGTCTCGATCGGACACATGCGGCCGTAGTGCGAGGGGTGCACGTCGCGGACCTCCAGGCCGGCCCGCTCACGGGACAGACCGCCGGGGCCCAGCGCCGACAACCGGCGCTTGTGGGTCAGACCCGACAGCGGGTTGTTCTGGTCCATGAACTGGGAGAGCTGGCTGGTGCCGAAGAACTCCTTGATGGCGGCGACCACCGGCCGGATGTTGATCAGCGTCTGCGGCGTGATCGCCTCGACGTCCTGCGTGGTCATCCGCTCGCGGACCACCCGCTCCATCCGGGACATGCCGACCCGGATCTGGTTCTGGATCAACTCGCCCACCGTACGCAGCCGGCGATTGCCGAAGTGGTCGATGTCGTCGGTTTCCACCGGCACCTCGATGCCGCCCGGGACAGTCATAACAGCGGGCTGGCCATCCGTACGGGCGTGGTGCAGGCGCACCAGGTACTCGATGGTGGCGACGACGTCTTCCTCGGTCAGCGTCGACGACGTGATCGGCTCGCCCGCGTGCAGGCCCAGCTTCTTGTTGACCTTGTAGCGGCCGACACGGGCCAGGTCGTAGCGCTTCTCCTTGAAGAACAGGTTCTCCAGCAGCGTCTGCGCGGACTCCTTGGTCGGCGGCTCGCCCGGACGCAGCTTGCGGTAGATGTCCAGCAGCGCCTCGTCGGTGCCGGCGGTGTTGTCCTTCTCCAGCGTGCCCATCATGATCTCGGAGAAGCCGAACCGCTCGTGGATCTGCTCGTTGGTCCAGCCGAGCGCCTTGAGCAGCACGGTGACGGGCTGGCGGCGCTTGCGGTCGATGCGCACGCCGACGGTGTCGCGCTTGTCGACGTCGAACTCCAGCCACGCGCCGCGGCTGGGGATCACCTTGACGCTGTGCAGCAGCTTCTCGGTGGACTTGTCGATGCTCTCGTCGAAGTACACGCCGGGCGAGCGCACCAGCTGGCTGACGACCACGCGCTCGGTGCCGTTGATGATGAAGGTGCCCTTCTCGGTCATCATCGGGAAGTCACCCATGAACACCGTCTGGCTCTTGATCTCGCCGGTGTTGTTGTTGATGAACTCGGCCGTGACGAACAGCGGGGCCGCGTACGTCATGTCCTTGTCTTTGCACTCGTCGACCGGCGCCTTGACCTCGTCGAAGCGGGGGTCGGAGAACGACAGCGACATCGAGCCGGAGAAGTCCTCGATCGGGGAGAGCTCGTCGAGCACCTCCTCGAGACCTCCCACCGGCTTGACGTCGCCGCGGGCGGCCGCGGCCTCGCGCCAACGGGGCGAGCCGATCAACCACTCGAAGGAGTCGATTTGTACGTCGAGCAGGCCGGGAACCTCGAGCGGTTCGCGGAGCTTGGCGAAGGAAACTCGGTTGGGCGCTCCGGGCACGGAGCCGTTTAGGGAACTTCCTTCAGAGGAACTATGTGGGCGATCCGTTTTGCTCTGGCGGGAATCAGCCAAGATGCATCCTTCCAGCACCTCGTGCGACTCACGAGAACCGGGACCGCCGGTCTGTTCGCCGCGAATTGTGTCGGTTTGGCCGGCGAACGATCTGTCCGAATCTCACGCGCACAACTAAAGAACTAAGCCGCTAGAGGGGGCTCAGGCTTAAGACCACATTGTCAAGTGGCGGGTGAGGTGGGCAGGAGGTAGCCAGCGCAACGTCCAACAATAGCGCAGGGCGGCGCATTCCTCAACTGTCCAGCACAAGCAATCCAGGGACATCGGCGCTGGCTGGCATCTCGACTTTCCACTGGACACATGCTGTCCAACAGACTGGCCGGTTTACGGCCTGTCGTCAAGAGGGCGGGCCGCCGAGTTACGCAGAGTTATCGCGAAAACTCGGACCGGGCGTCCTAGTCGCCGACCTCGTGCGCCCGGTACTTGTGGGTGCCCTCCATGTCGTCGATGATCGCGGCCTGCGCCTTCTGCGGCAGGGTGTGCAGGATCTCGCGCACCCGAGCCTGGCGGCGGGCGACGGCCTTGCGCTCCGGCATCCCGGGCGACGCGACGATCTGCGGGGGCACCCCCTCGATCTCCTCGACACCGCCGGCGTGCTGACCGGCCTCGAGGGCGGCCTGCTCCTCCGCCATCGTCGACTCGTCCTTTTCCTCGGACATGCCGATCGGCCCGATGCGGCGGCCGTTGAGGAACTGCCGCACCACCGGCTCGTCACTGGTCAGCAGCACCTCGCGCGGGCCGAACATGACCAGCTTGCGCCGGAACAGCATGCCCATGTTGTCCGGCACGGTGCGGGCGATGTTGATGTTGTGCGTGACGATCAGGACGGTCGCGTCGATTTGGGCGTTGATGTCGAGGATCAGCTGGCTCAGGTAGGCGGTGCGAACCGGGTCCAGACCCGAGTCGGGCTCGTCGCACAGGATGATCTGCGGGTCCATCACCAGGGCGCGGGCCAGGCTGGCGCGCTTGCGCATACCGCCGGAGATCTCGCCGGGGAACTTCTTCTCGTCGCCGCCGAGACCCACCATGGTCAGCTTCTCCATGACGATGTCACGGATCTCGCCTTCCTTCTTCTTGGTGTGCTCGCGCAGCGGGAACGCGGCGTTGTCGAACAAGTTCATCGAACCGAACAGCGCGCCGTCCTGGAACATGACGCCGAACAGCGTGCGGATCTCGTAGAGCTCCTTAGCCGAGCACTGCAGGATGTCGGTGCCGTCGATGACGACCGAGCCGCGCTCCGGCCGGAGCAGACCGATGAGGGACTTCAAAAACACCGATTTGCCGGTACCCGACGGGCCCAGCAGGACGCTAACCTCCCCGGCGGGGATCTCCAGCGTCACATCTTCCCAAATCCTCGACGACCCGAAGGACTTCGTGAGGCCGTTGACCTCAATAGCGACACCCATGGGAGATCCTTCCGTCTACGCTCATGCCCGCCACCTGCCCTTTTATGTGGTATGAGTCACTGTAGCGCACGCTTGCTGCACGGCATCAGGGTTGCGGGGCACAGCCGACAAAAATTGGCTGACCTGAGATCCCGCCGCGCTCGGCGACGGGCGTCCTATTCAACTCACGTTAGCCAGTCGGGGCCCAGTTGCCGTGGAAGCCCATCGGCACCCGCTGCGGCAGGTGCACGGTGGCCACAGGCTCGAGCGTCGGGGCGTCCAGCAAGACCAACTGGCCTTCGTCGCGGCCGCGGTGATAGCCGTAGCCCAGCAGAATGCCGTCGTCCTCGGCTCGTTCTGTTGTGGAGGCCCCGGGGTTGGGCACAAAGGACATCTCGCCGAGCAAAAGGTCGGGATCGAGCGGCGCGACCGCGCAGCCCCCGGTCGCGTAGTCGTGCTTGTACAGCGCGGGCGCGGCACCCTGGAAGGACGCACCGACGGTGTAGCCGAAGCGGTGTTCCCGGCCCAGCAGCGTCTCGTTGATCCGCGGGAATTCCTGCGGCCGGTCGTCGCGGCATTCGGTGCTCACCGCGCCGGTCGCGAGGTTGATGGTCCAGCGCTCGAGGGTCGGCGGGGCCTCGCCGGGCCCGCGCCGGTCGCGGTCGAACATCCGCGCGTACCGCACCACGTCGAGCACCAAAACCTCGGCGTCGCCCCGCATCTCGGAGTAGGCGTTGAGTGGGTGGTAGACGTAGCAGGGTTCGATGTCGAACCAGCGGATGGCATCCTTGCCCGCGTTGCTCCCGTGGCCCTCGCGGGGCATGACCCCGATGCGTGCCGGGTAGTCGGGGGCCCAGGCGTACGGCATCCGGTCGGAGTGCTTCGGGTTCCGGTTCATCATCGCGTTGATCGGGCTCGGCACCCGCACGCGCCCGATCAACGACTGCAGCGCCAGCCGGGCCGGCAGGCCGAGCCAGCGGGGAATGGTCACCGGCAGCACCTGCATCGGGTCGAACGTCACCGGCAGGTCGTAGATGACGACGTACTTGTCGGTCAGCGAGAAGTCGTGCATCATCGGCGACCCCGACACCTGAATGTCCACCGTGCGGCGCGCGCGCCCCTGGGTGTCGATCACCGAGTACTGCACGGTCCGCCCGCGGGCGAACGAGTAAGAGACGGCGTGCAATTCGCCGGTGCGCGGATCGCGGTGCGGGTGGGCGGTGTAGCCGCCGGCCAGGGTGCCCTCGAAGTCGCATGTCCCGATGGTGTCCAGCTGGTCGGTCAGCTCGTAGTTGGCCACTCCGCCCTCGACCAGCGCCAGGGTGCGGCCGGCGTGGGCCAGGACGTTGGTGTTGGCGCCCAGCGAGAGCATGCCCGCCCGCGGGTCCAGCCGGCCCGGCGTCGGCTCGCCCAGGGCGGCGCATACCGACAGGCTGCGCACCCAGCGGTTGCGGTACCACTGGGCTTTCCCGTCGCGCAGCGCGACGCCGTGCACCATCCCGTCACCGCTGAACCAGTGATAGGTGGCCGGGTCGACCTCCTCGGCCGGGTTGGGCCCGTTGCGCAGATAGCGTCCATCGAGGTGCTCGGGGATGCGACCGGTGACCGGCAGGTCGGTCGCGGTGACTTCCGCGCGCACGGGCGCCAGCAGGCCGTCCAGATAGGGATTCCGGGTTTCTGCGATTTGCACGGACGTCATCGCTGAACTCCTATAACATTGATATGACGTTGTTATAGGCACCGTACGCCGCGGATGGGAAGATGACAACGATGACTTCGGAAGTGACTTCGGGCACCGCGCCGGGCAGGCAAAGCAGTGTCCGGAACGAGTTGCTGTGCGCCGCGGTCGACCTGTTGAACGAGCATGGCCCCGACGCGCTGCAGACCCGCAAGGTCGCAGGCGCGGCGGGCACGTCGACGATGGCGTTGTACACCCATTTCGGCGGGATGCGCGGCCTGATCGCCGAGGTGGCCGCGGAGGGGCTGCGGCAGTTCGACGCCGCGCTGACCGTGCCCCAAACGGCCGACCCGGTGGCCGACCTGTTCGCGACCGGCACCGCCTACCGGCGTTATGCCATCAAGCATCGGCACATGTATCGGCTGATGTTCGGCAGCACCAGCGCGCACGGCATCAACGCGCCGGCGGACAACGTCCTGACGCTGTCGGTCGCCGACATCGAGCGCGATTACCCGAGCTTCGCGCACGTGGTGCGCGGGGTGCATCGGTGCATGCTGGCGGGCCGGATCAGCGCGGGCTCGCCGGACGACGACGCGGCCGTGGTGGCCACGGCGGCCCAGTTCTGGGCGCTGATCCATGGGTTCGTGATGCTGGAACTCGCCGGCTACTACGGGCACGACGGCGCCGCAGTGCTGCCGCTGCTCGCGTCGATGACCTCGAATCTGCTTGTGGCGCTGGGTGATTCACCCGAAAGAGTGGCGCAATCCCTGCGGGCGGGCTGAATACACCAAAACCCCCGGGGGCGGCGCAGGGCGGCCCCGGGGGCTTTGCGAGGTGGAGCTACTTGACGGTGACGGTGGCGCCGGCGGCCTCGAGCTTGGCCTTGGCCTCGTCGGCGGCCTCCTTGGCGACCTTCTCCAGCAGCGGCTTGGGCGCGCCGTCGACCAGGTCCTTGGCCTCCTTGAGGCCCAGGCCGGAGACGATCTCGCGGACCACCTTGATGACGCCGATCTTCTTGTCGCCGGCGGCCTCGAGGATGACGTCGAACTCGGACTGCTCCTCGGCGGCCTCGGCGGGGGCGCCACCGCCGGCCGGGCCGGCCGCGGCGACGGCGACCGGAGCGGCCGCGGTGACCTCGAAGGTCTCCTCGAACTTCTTGACGAAGTCGGAGAGCTCCAGCAGGGTCATTTCCTTGAAGGCGTCGAGCAGGTCGTCGGTAGACATTTTCGCCATGGTGTGTGGGTCCTTTCCTAATTTTTGGTTGGGGTTATTCGGCTTCGGCCGGGGTTTCCGGAGCCTCAGTGGGTGCTTCCGAAGCTGGTTCTGGGGCCGGTGCCGCCGGCGCCGCCGGGGCCTCTGTGGCCTTCTTCTCCTGCAGTGCGGCCGCGAGGCGAGCGACCTGCGAGGCGGGGGCGTTGAACAGGCCGGCGGCCTTGGCGAGGTTGCCCTTCATCGCGCCGGCCAGCTTGGCCAGCAGCACCTCGCGCGACTCCAGGTCGGCGATGCGCTCGACCTCGGCGACGGTCAGCGCGCGGCCGTCCATGTAGCCGCCCTTGATGACCAGCGCCTTGTTCTCCTTGGCGAAGGTCTTGATGGCCTTGGCGGCGTCGACCGGTTCCCCGGTGACGAACGCGATGGCGGTGGGTCCGGCGAACAGCTCGTCGAGACCTTCGACGCCGGCCTCGGACGCCGCCCGCTTGATCAGCGTGTTCTTGGCCACCGAGTAGGTGGCCGATCCGCTCAGCGACCGGCGCAGGTCGGCCAGGTTGGCCACGGTCAAACCGCGGTACTCGGTGATCAGGGTCGCGGTCGCCTCCCTGAACTGCTCGGCGATGTCGGCAACGGCGGTGGCTTTGTCAGCCCTGGCCATGCGTACCTCCTGAAGTGAAAGCGATGCGACGTGTCGTCTGTGATTCACCGTGGAACGACGAACGCCCCGGCGCAGGAAGCGGCCGGGGCGTGAAAGAGCCGGCGCATGCCGGCGTTGCCTCGTCCTCCTGCGTGGGCCGCCGGGATGCTCCCGGACCTTCAACCGATTTCTCGGTGACCGACGGTCTTCGGTGGATCGGCCATCAGGATAGCCTGACCGCCCCCGTCAGCCAAAACGGCGGCCGTCAGCTGGCCGCTCAGGTTGCCCGAATGGTCAGCCGAGGTCCGCCAGTCTGGCCGCGCCGACCAGTCCGGCCTCGCCGCCGAGTTCGGCGGGCACCACCCGCAGACCGGCCAGGAAGTCCAGCCTGGCGTACTCGGCCAGCTTCGCGCGCAAGGGGTCGAAAAGCAGGCGGCCGGAATTGGCGACACCTCCCCCGATGACGATGAGGTCCAGGTCGCAGACCGCGCCGACCGAGGCGATCATCGCCGCGAGCGCGGTGCCCCCCCGGCGGAATGCCCGATCCGCGACGGGATCACCGGCCGCCGCCGCGGCGGCGAGATCCCGGGCGCCCGCGCCGGGCGGCGCGGTCCAACCGTTGGCCCGCGCCCAGCGCACCATCGACGGTCCGGACGCGATGGTCTCGACGCAGCCGCGGCCGCCGCACACGCAGGGCGGCCCGTTATCCTCCACCACCACATGGCCGACGTGACCGGCATTGCCGGTGCGGCCGGTGTAGGGGATGCCGCCGAGCACCAGTCCGCCGCCCACGCCGGTGGACACCACCATGCCCAGCAGGAAGGCCGCGCCACGCCCCGCGCCGCGCCAGTGCTCACCCAGCGCCATGCACAAGCCGTCGCCACCCAGCCGCACCGGCACGCCCGGCAGGGCGGCCGCCACCCTGTCGCGCAGCGGGAAGGCCTGCCAACCTTTGATGTTGATGGGGCTGACCGTCCCGCCGTGCAGGTCGATCGGGCCCGCCGAACCGATGCCCACCGCGGCGACCGCACCGTCGGCCGCGCGCACTGCGTCGGCGATCGTCGCCTCGACCGCGGCCCAAACCTCCTCGGCCCCGCCGCCGCTCGGCGTGGGCCGGATGACGGTGTGCACCAGCGCGCCGTCGGGATCGGCGAGGCCGGCGGCGATCTTGGTGCCGCCGATGTCGAGGCAGAGGGTGAGCATCGCGATCAGTGCCGGTGGACGTTGTCGGGTTGGCGGGGGTCGCCGGGATGCTCGTAGCCGGGGGCGAGCCGCACCAGCTCGGCCCGCCGCGCGTCCAGCCACACCCGGAAGGCGCGCCGCCGCGCGGCGCCCCGCAGATGGTCGGCGATCGCCGATCGCACGTCGTCCAGCGGCGGCCCGACCGGCGACGGGATCCGCCAGCCCCGTTGCTCGCGGCGCGGCGCGGCGAATCGGAGCGGGTTGCGGGCGTGGTAGGCGGCCACCTCCTCGTCGGTGACGCGCACCGCGGCGGTGACGTAGGCGAACACCGCCCGCGCCCGCGCGTCGGCCAGCGCGGCCGCGGCGACGCTGCCGAGCTCCAGCCGGGCCGTCGCGTCGGGCAGCAGCTCGGCCTCGCTCGGCGCACCCGACCCGCTCAGGCCGCGCGCGTCGGCCTCGGCCGCCACGACCCGCCCGGTCACGATCAGCTGGGTCAGCCAGCGCCGCAGTTGACGTCCCTCCCCGGTGCCGCCGGCCGGCAGCGCGGCCGCGGCCGGCCCGCCGCGCAACCGTGCTTCGGCCGCGTCCACCTCGTCGGCCAGGACCGGGAGGCCGGCGACCGTCGCCACCACGCTCATGTCACGGTCACCTTCACCGCCGGGGTGTACACCAGCCGGCCGGCGCAGCCGATCCGGACCAGGGCCCACCACTGGCCCGGGACCAGCCCGGCCGGCGGGCTCACGTCGAAGTGGACGTCGACGGTGCCGCGGGCGGGCAGCACGGCCCCCACCGCGGCTGGGCCCAGCCACTCCCACGTGCCCCACGGGCTGATCAGGTGCGCCTCGAGCGCCAGGTCCGCGCCGGCGTGGGTGCCGACCCTGACGGTCAGCGTCGCCGTGGCCCCGGCGGTCAACTCGACGTCGGCCGGGCCGTCGACGAGGTAGACCGGCTCGGCCTCCGCGGACGCGCCGACCTCGACGAGACAGACATCCTCGACCGCTTGTCGCCAGGCAGGCGGGACCTCTTCGCCGCTGATGCGGAGCTGGGCCCGGACCGGGTACAGCCCCGGCTCGGCGCGGGCGGGCACCGACACCGCCACGTCGGCCTCGCGGTATTCGCCACTGGGCAGCGTCAGGGGGAGCTCGTCGGGCTTGGCCGACCAGCCCTCCGGACACACCAGGGTGACCGTCCCGGTGAGGGCGGCGTCGCTGCAGTCGCTGGCCGCGGTGAGGCGCAGCATCAGCTCGCCGCCCGGCTCGGCGGCCAGCCGCGCGGGATGCAGATGAGCGACGGCCGGCAGCCCGCCGAGCGGGGCGGGGCCGCGGTTGTGCAGCCAGTAGCGCGCGTACAACGGCTGGGCGGTTTCGGCGTGCGGGGCGAGCGCGCGGGGCGCCGTCCCCGCGCGGGGCGCGCGGAATCGGGCCAGCACGGTCGCCACCTGGTAGCCGTGCAGGTCGAGCGGGTGGCGGCCGGCGCGCGGAGTTTCGAGTAGGTCGGCGTCGCGGAAGTCGCCGACCTCGCCGATGTCCGAGCCGATCAACACGCTGGTGTGCGCCCCCGTCGTCTCCACCAACCGCAGGGCCACCTCCCTCGGGTCGACCGGCCGGCCGCTACCCCCGGTGAGCGGGTTGCCGGCCGCCTTGAGGGCCGCCAGCTGCACCCGGCCGGCGGGCTCGACGCTCAACAGCGATCCCGCCGCGGGCAGCGCGTCGCCCGTTCGGCCGGACGCGCGCGCCAGCAGCGGGTGGGAGAACTGCGCGCTGACGGCGGGAATCTCGGCGCGCCGCCAGTCGCCCGCACCGCAGACCAGCGCGTAGTCGAAATCGTGCGTCCAGTGCTGCAATTGGAAGTTCGAGCCGTCCGGGGCGGTGCGGCGCGGGTCGTCGATCCAGATGCCCGACGGCCAACCGGTGCAGGACCGCATCAACGCGGTGTGCAGGGTGCCCTCGGCGTCGACGGCGAAACTGGGCACCCCCCGGTTGAGCAGGGCGACGGTGCGGTCCTCGAATGCGCCGGTTCCCGCCGGCGCGCGCTGCGTGACGACGACTTCGGCGTCGCCGAGGTCGTCGGCCAGCGACGCGATCGCCGCGGCCAGGCCCTCCGCGTCTCGGCCGGCGATCACCAGCACCGGCAACGCGGCCGGCGCACGCAGGTCCGCGCTCGGCACCCACACCGTGGCCAACGGTGTCGCCGCCGGCACCCAGACCCTGGCGCGGCCCGTCGACGCCAGCTGACGGTCGAGTTCTGCCGCGTACACCGGGTCGGCGTGCGCCAGCAGCGCCTTGGTGAACGCGTTGCGTGCCGGTCCGCCCAGCGCGATGCGCACGTCGGGCAGGTTCGAATCGACGTCGAGGTGGCCGTAGCGCGGCTTGCCGGCGCCGCTGCAGGTCGCCGTCACCCCGGCGCGGACCAGCGCGACCATCAGCTCGCGCGCCAGCGGACCCGACACCGCCTCGTCCGGCGACACCACCTCAGCCACCGAGATCGCCCGCACCGATTGGCTGTCGGGCGAGCCCACCCGGACCCGCGCCGCCGACGACAGGCCGAACCAGCCGTAGGCCGGGTTGTCCAGCGTCCACGGGTGCAGCGCGGTGTCCACCGATTCCGTCCCCTCACCGGGCGGGTGGAGCAAGGCGAAACCACGTCCGACGACGGCATCACCGACCTCGCTGACCGGCATGGCGCCCGGCACCGGGCACGGCCAGCGCAGCCGCACCAGGCGGTCGGCCCCGGTGAAGTCGTCGATGGTGGTGCGGCAGTCCAGCCGCGGAACGCCGCGCCACAGCGTCAGGGTCTGGGTGTAGCGCGCCACGGTGCCGATCCGCCCGGTGACGACGATCCGCTGCCCCAGCGGTCCATGGTAGGCGCGCACCCGGGCCGGCGAATCCGACGAGCACACCACCGGGCCCTTGGGCAGCAAGTGCCACGGGCCCTCGGCCTGCGTCGGATGCGCCGCGTACTCCTCGTAGACCGCGAGCTCGTTACCCACCCGGCCGAGGGCGATCAGCTCGCGACCATCCTGGGCCAGGGACACGACTCCCCCGCCGCGCGCCGGGTCGACCTCCAGGCGGTAGTGCTCGTTCGCGACCGCCGAGCCGGGCACCGGTTCCCAGCCGCTCGGGCCGTCATGGGGCACGAGCCGGTAGGCCCGCCACCCCAACGACGGCACCTGGCGCGCCAGCCAGGTGACCGACCGGCCGCCGTGTTCGACGTGGGCGGGCAACTCGGCACCGTCCGGGTCGACCACCCGGACCCCGCCCGCCAGCGGCGGGTCGATGCGCGCGGTGACGATGTCGGTGCGCTGCTGCGCCAGCGGGTTCCACACGACGACGTCGGCGCCGACGGCCGCGGACAGCACCTCCAGGGAGGCGTCGCGGGCGGCTCGGCCCAGCTCCCACGCGTCGCGCCAGCCGGTCAGCAGGTCGAGGTAGACCTGGTCGGATTCCGAGCCGGTGATGCCGTCGTGGTGCGCCCCGTACGCGAGCTGCACCCACGCCTTGGCCAGCGCCGCCTGCGGGTACTCGGCGCCGGTCATCAGCCCGGCGAAGACGGCGAACCGCTCGGCCTGAAGGACGGCGTTCTCCGCGGCCCGGTTGGCCTGCTTGGTGTCGATATACGACACGTCCTTGCCGGTGTAGATCGGGTTCATGTCCCGGGTCTGCGGTGACGGCACGCCGCCGCGCCCGGCCAGTTCGGCGCGCACGGCCGCGAAGAACTCCCGCGGCAGCGCGCACACGAAGCGCGGCCAGGCGTACCGCGCGGCCCAGTCGCGGTGGATGGCGGTGACCCACTTGTTCGGCGGCGTGTAGTCGGTGCCGACGGGCAGCAGCACGTTCCGCGTCAGCGCGACCTTCTTGAGCTGATCGAACAGCGCCAAGGTGGCGTCCTCGGCCTCGGCCAGCGAGGTCGACGAGTCCATCCACCAGCCCGCCGAATAATGCGCGGGCATGTAATGGGTGAGCAGCCCGCGCCCCGACGGCGAGATCCACTCGAACTCGCTGCTGAACTGCATCCGCTCGACGTCCCCGCCGCCCAACGCCGGCCCCCACTGATGGTGCGGGCCCCGGGCCCACGAGCTCGACGTCAGCCCGGCGTCGGCGGCCATCCCGGGGAATTGGGGGTCGTGGCCGAACACGTCCAGCTGCCAGGCGGTGGCCGGGTCGGCGCCCAGTACCTCACGCTGGAAGCCCATGCCGTGCACCAGGTTTCGAATGGTTGTTTCCGGGCCGGTGAGGTTGGTGTTGGGTTCGTTGTAGGTGCCGCCCATCACCTCGACGCGGCCCTGGGCGATGAACCGGCGCAGGTCGGCGCGGTCCTCGGGGCGGGTGTCCCAGTACGGCTTGAGGTAATCCACTTCGGCCAGCACGAACTTGTACTCGGGTTCGCGGCGGGCCATTTCCAGGTGCGCGTGCACGAGCGCGAAGCCGTTCGTCTGCCGGGCGCGTCCCGGCGGGTCCTCGCTCCACTCGCTGGTGTAGGCGCCCTGGGTGTTCCACCAGACCGGGTCGTAGTGGAAGTGGCTGACCATGAACATGGTCCAGCCGGGCTCCGCCACGGCGAACTCGAACGGCTCCCGGGCGTTGCCGGCCAGCGCCCGCGCCGCCCGCCGCTGCCCGACGACCGGGCCGTCCACCCTGACGGGGACCTCGACGACCTCGTCGCCGGCCCCGGCCACCGCCTCCCCGCTCAAACCGTCCCCGTCGACGCGGACCGGCGTCGGGGAGGTCACCGCGGAAACGGTGACGCGGGCCAGCTGCAACGGTGTGTCCGGCGGCCCGACGAACAGCTCGGTCGAGTGGGCCGAAACCAGCTGCATCCCCGCACTTTACGGCGGAGGAGACCTAATATCCGGTAATGCCCGCTCTTGCCCGGCCCGTAGCCGACGAACGCAGCGCCCTGCGCGAATATCTCGCCTACCACCAAAGCGCGTATTTCGCGGTGTCCTACGGCCTGACCGACGAACAGGCCCGGTCCACCCCCTCGGTCAGCGCGCTGTCGATCGGCGGACTGATCAAGCACGCCACCGCGATGCAGCGCAGCTGGATGGCGCGGGTCGCCGCCGCGCCGGACGCGCCGCCGAGAGACCCTCGCCCGTTCGAACAGATCAGCCAGGAGTTCGCGGATCAGCACGTGATGCGGCCCGACGAGACGCTGGCCGGCCTGCTGCGGGCATTCGAAGAACAGAACGCCGAATCGCTGCGCCTGGCGGAGACCGCGGACCTCGACGCCGCGGTGCCGGTTCCGCAGGACATCCCGTGGTTCCCCAAGGACCAGGAAGCCTGGTCGGTGCGCTGGGTGATCCTGCATGTGATCAACGAGTTGGCCCGGCACGCCGGGCACGCCGACATCATCCGCGAAAGCATCGACGGCGCCACCATGTACGAGTTGATCGCGGGACTGGAGGGCTGGGCGATCCAGGGGTGGGTGCAACCGTGGAAAAGCGGTGGGCGTCCCAGCTAGACGATTGGGACGGACTCGGCCGATTTGGCAGACTGCTGGGATGAGCTCTACCAAACATCGAGACGTGGCCCGGCTTGACCGGGTGCCGCTGCCGGTGGAAGCGGCCCGGGTGGCCGTCACCGGTTGGCAGGTCACCCGCACCGCCGCGCGCGTCGTCACCAAGCTGCCGGGCAAGGGCGCGTGGCAGCAGAAGGTGGTCAAGCAGCTCCCCCAGACCTTCGCCGACCTCGGCCCGACGTACGTCAAATTCGGACAGATCATCGCGTCCAGCCCCGGGGCGTTCGGCGAATCGCTGTCCCGCGAATTCCGCAGCCTGCTCGACCGGGTGCCGCCGGCCGACACCGAAGAGGTGCACAAGCTCTTCGTCGAGGAGCTCGGCGGCGATCCGGCCGACCTGTTCGCCAAGTGGGAGGAGACGCCGTTCGCGTCGGCGTCGATCGCGCAGGTGCACTACGCGACCCTGCACACCGGCGAAGAGGTGGTGGTCAAGATCCAGCGCCCGGGCATCCGGCGCCGGGTCGCCGCCGACCTGCAGATCCTCAAGCGCTTCGCCCAGGCCGTCGAGCTGGCCAAGCTGGGCCGCCGGCTCTCGGCGCAGGACGTGGTGGCCGACTTCTCCGACAATCTGGCCGAGGAGCTCGACTTCCGCCTCGAGGCGCAGTCGATGGACGCCTGGGTATCTCACCTGCACGCCTCGCCGCTGGGCAAAAACATCCGGGTGCCACAGGTGCACTGGGACTTCACCACCGAACGGGTGCTGACGATGGAGCGGGTGCACGGGATCCGCATCGACGACGTCAAGGCCATCCGCAAGGCCGGGTTCGACGGGGTCGAACTGGTGAAGGCGCTGCTGTTCTCGCTTTTCGAGGGCGGCCTGCGGCACGGGTTGTTCCACGGCGACCTGCATGCCGGCAACCTCTACGTCGACGACCAGGGCCGCATCGTGTTCTTCGACTTCGGGATCATGGGCCGCATCGACCCGCGCACCCGCTGGCTGCTGCGCGAGCTGGTGTACGCGCTGCTGGTCAAGAAGGACCACGCCGCGGCGGGCAAGATCGTGGTGCTGATGGGCGCCGTCGGGACCATGAAGCCCGAGGCCCAGGCCGCCAAGGACCTGGAGAAGTTCGCCACCCCGCTGACCATGCAGACGCTCGGCGACCTGTCCTACGCCGACATCGGGCGGCAGCTGTCGGCCCTGGCCGACGCCTATGACGTCAAGCTGCCGCGGGAGCTGGTGCTGATCGGCAAGCAGTTCCTCTACGTCGAGCGGTACATGAAATTGCTTGCGCCCAAATGGCAGATGATGTCCGACCCGCAGCTGACCGGCTACTTTGCGAACTTCATGGTCGAGGTGAGCCGCGAGCACCAATCCGACCTGGAGGTGTAGGGGCAGTCCATGGAGATACGCACCGGGCACGCCACCTCTGGCGACCTGAAGCTCTATTACGAGGACATGGGGGACATCGACCACCCACCCGTGCTGCTGATCATGGGGCTGGGAGCCCAACTGCTGCTGTGGCGAACGGCCTTCTGCGAGCAGCTGGTGGGCCACGGGCTGCGCGTCATCCGGTACGACAACCGGGACGTCGGCCTGTCGAGCAAAACACAGCACCGCAGCCCCCGGCAGCCGCTGGTGACGCGGCTGGCGCGGTCCTGGCTGGGGTTGCCGAGCGATGCGGCCTACAAGCTCGAGGACATGGCCGACGACGCCGCGGCCGTGCTGGATCACCTGGGCATCGAGCGCGCGCACATCGTGGGCGCGTCGATGGGCGGGATGATCGCCCAGATTTTCGCCGCGCGATTCCACGAGCGGACGAGAACCCTCGGCGTCATCTTCTCCAGCAATAATTCGGCGTTCCTGCCGCCGCCCGGCCCGCGGCAGTTGCTGGCGCTCATCAAGGGGCCGTCGCCGAGCTCGCCGCGCGAGGTGATCGTCGACAACGCCATCCGGGTCAGCAAGATCATCGGCAGCCGGCGCTATTTGGCCTCCGAGGAGCAACTTCGGGCCGAGGCCATCGAAAGCTACGAACGCAGCTACTACCCTTGGGGTGTCGCCAGGCATTTCGACGCCGTGCTCGGCAGCGGCAGCCTGAGGCGCTACAACCGGCGGATCGCCGCGCCGACCGTGGTGATTCACGGCCGAGCGGACAAACTGATGCGGCCATTCGGTGGCCGCGCGGTGGCCAGGACCATCGACGGCGCCCGATTGGTGTTATTCGATGGGATGGGCCATGATCTGCCACAGCAGTTGTGGGATCAGGTGATCGGCGTGCTGGCGGGGAACTTCGCCAAAGCGAACTGAGCCGAAAACAAGTCGAGAGAAACGCTTCCCCTGCGATCTCAGTCCGTATCGCCGAGTTGTACGGTTGTCCAAGGAGGTGGGTCCAACAATGGCCAAGTTGAAGCCGTATTACGAAGAGTCGCAGGCAACCTACGACATCTCAGACGACTTCTTCGCGCTGTTCCTCGACCCCAACATGGTTTACACCTGCGCTTACTTCAAGAACGACGACATGACGCTGGAAGAGGCGCAGCTCGCAAAGCTCGATCTGGGGCTGGACAAGCTGAACCTCGAGCCCGGCATGACGGTGCTCGACGTCGGGTGTGGCTGGGGTGGGGCCGTGGTTCGCGCGGTCGAGAAATACGACGTGAACGTCATCGGCATCACGCTGAGCCGCAACCACTACACGCGCACCAGGGAAAGGCTCGCCGCCATTCCCACCACGCGGCGGGCCGAGGCCCGGCTGCAGGGTTGGGAGGAGTTCGACGAGCAGGTCGATCGGATCATGAGCTTCGAGGCCTTCGACGCGTTCAAAAAGGAACGTTGGCCCGCCTTCTGGGATTGGGCCTACAAGACCCTCCCGGATGACAGCCGGATGATGATGCACAGCATCTTCACTTATCCGCAGTCGCAATGGAAAGAGCGCGGCATCCCGATCACCATGAGTGATCTGCGCTTTTTCCACTTTCTCGGCAAGGAGATCTTTCCCGGCGGGCAGATGTGCGGCGAACCCGACATCGTCGACTATGCGCAAGCCAGCGGTTTCTCGATCGAGGAGACCCAATATCTGCGGCCGCATTACGCGCGGACCCTGGACACCTGGGCGGCCAATCTGGAGGCCAACCGCGAACGCGCCATCGCCATCCAGTCCGAAGAGGTCTACAACCGCTTCATGCGCTATCTGACCGGCTGCGCCGAGCTCTTCCGCAAGGGCATCTCCAACGTCGCCCAGTACACGCTGACCAAGTAGCGACCGAGGCCCCGTCGGCCGGGGTTCGGTGCCGGATAAGTAGCCCGCAAAAACTTCGGCGCGCGCGCGCAAATGCGCGCTTTTCCATCCTCGGCGAGTAGCGTGCCCCCGCAGATGGCCGCCTCCGTAGTGGCCGTCCCTCGGGAGGACATGTGCCTGACAACCCGGCCAGCGCTGTTCCGACGCGCTCAAATCTCGCCGACGTACGGGCGCACTACGACTTGTCGAACGAATTCTTCGCGCTCTTCCAGGATCCGAGTCGCACCTACAGTTGCGCGTATTTCCCCCGCGATGACATGACCTTGCACGAGGCGCAGCTCGCGAAGCTCGATCTGACGCTGGACAAGCTCGGGCTCGAGCCGGGGATGACCCTGCTCGACGTGGGCTGTGGCTGGGGTTCGGTGTTGAAACGCGCCGTCGAGCGCTACGACGTCAACGTTGTGGGGCTGACCCTGTCCAAGAATCAGCACGCCTATTGCCAGCAGGTGCTCGACGGGATCGACAGCGGCCGGTCGCGGCGGGCACTGCTGTGCGACTGGGCCGAGTTCAGCGAACCGGTGGACCGCATCGTCATCATCGAGGCGTTGGAGCATTTCGGCTTTCACCGCTACGACGACTTCTTCAAATTCGCTTACACCGCCCTGCCCCGGGACGGCGTGATGCTGCTGCACTCGATCACGGGACTGCACGGAAGGCAGGTGATCGAGCGTGGCCTGCCCCTGACGATGGAGGTCGCGCGGTTCATCAAGTTCATCCTCACCGAGATATTTCCGGGCGGCCGGCTGCCGATGATCGAGACCATCGAGGAGCACTCGAGCAAGATCGGCTTCCGGGTGACCGGGGTCCAGTCGCTGCGGACCGACTTCGCCAAGACCCTCGACCTGTGGGCCGGCGCGCTGCAGGCGCGCAGGACCGAGGCCATCAGCATCCAGTCCGAGGAGGTCTACGAGCGCTACCTGAAGTACCTGACCGGCTGCGCCGGGGCTTTCCGCACCGGCTACATCGACTGCGTCCAATTCACGCTGGAAAAGTAGAGTTCGGTATCGTTGCACGTCACACCCGGAGGCAAGTCCGTGGAAAATACGCAGTGAACTTCATCCAGGAGAACCAGACGAAAATGGCTGATCAACCGGCTAGCCCGACGAAGATACGGACGGCTCCCGAGGACATTCAGGCGCACTACGACGTCTCCGACGACTTCTTCGCCCTGTTCCAGGACCCCACCCGGACCTACAGCTGCGCCTACTTCGAGCGCGATGACATGACGCTGGAAGAGGCCCAGTACGCCAAGATCGACCTGAACCTGGACCAGCTGGACCTCAAGCCGGGGATGACCCTGCTGGACATCGGCTGCGGCTGGGGCACCACCATGAAGCGCGCGGTCGAGCGGTTCGACGTCAACGTCATCGGCCTGACCCTGTCCAAGAACCAGCACGCCCGCTGTGAGCAGGTGCTGGGCTCAATCGACACCGATCGGTCGCGCGAGGTGCGGTTGCAGAACTGGGAGGACTTCAACGAGCCCGTCGACCGCATCGTGTCGATCGAGGCATTCGAGCACTTCGGGCACGAGAACTACGACGACTTCTTCAAGCGGACTTTCGACATCATGCCCGAGGACGGCCGGATGACCGTGCAGAGCAGTGTCAGCTACCACCCGTACGACCTCGCCGCCCGCGGCAAGAAGCTGACCTTCGAGACGGCCCGGTTCATCAAGTTCATCATCACCGAGATCTTCCCGGGTGGCCGGCTGCCGTCCACCCAGATGATGGTCGACCATGGCGAGAAGGCGGGATTCATTGTGCCCGCGCCGCTTTCACTGCGACCGCACTACATCAAGACGCTGCACATCTGGGGTGACAACCTCGAGGCGAACAAGGACAAGGCCATCGAGGTCACCTCCGAAGAGGTCTACAACCGCTACATCAAGTACCTGCGCGGGTGCGAGCACTACTTCACCGACGAGGCGCTCGACGTCAGCCTGGTGACGTACCTGAAGCCGGGAGCGGCGGCCTAGTCAGGACCTGATTATCTCGCGGTGTCGGATTGAGGCTGCGCCGTTCGTCGATTAAGTAGAGAGTGGAGCACGGGGCTTCGCTCACTACGGGAGGTGACGAACATGCAGTATTTCGCCTTGTTGATCGGCCAGGAGCAACACCGCACACCCGAAGATGCAGCCACCGCTATGGCGGCGTGGGAGAACTTCCACGCGAAAGCCGGCGCCGCGATCCGGGCCGGAGACGCGCTGGCTCCCGCC
The DNA here is from genome assembly GCF_001667585.1 of Mycobacterium sp. E2733. Taxonomy (GTDB): domain Bacteria; phylum Actinomycetota; class Actinomycetes; order Mycobacteriales; family Mycobacteriaceae; genus Mycobacterium. Next base: position 125,167 of record NZ_LZJZ01000104.1, on the reverse strand, counting down.
GCCTCGGCGGTGGTGATCACCGGTGGCCCGGACGCGCCGATTGTCACCGACGGGCCCTTCGCCGAGGCAGCGGAGGTTGCCTGCGGCTACTACCTGTTCGAAGCGGAAAACCTTGACGAGGCGCTTGCCCTGGCGCGCGACATCCCGCTCGCCGCGTTCGGGGCCGTGGAAGTGTGGCCAACCGTCCACTCAATTGACCTGTCCCGCAAGCTCACCGGCAACGACTGGCTCGCACTGCTGCTGGAACCGGCCGAAGCCGCACACACTCCCGGCACCCCGGAGTGGGAGGCAGTGGCGGCAAAGCACGCCGATCTCCACGCGGCCGCGGGTGATCACATCCTTGGCGGTGCCGCCTTGCACGACCGGTCCACCGCCACCACCGTGCGGGTGCGTGACGGCGAGGTCCTCATCACCGACGGGCCATACGTGGAAGGCGCCGAAATCGCCACCGGCGTCTACCTGCTCGCCGCCGCGGACCGCGACGAGGCAGTCAAGCTCGCCTCGATGATTCCCGCCTCGAGCGTGCAGGTGCGGCAGCTGGCTGGAGTCTCGGGACTCTAAAGCACCAGCGATGTCCGACCTGGACGGCGTCTTCCGGCGGGAATGGGGACCCGCCGTCGCCGCGCTCGCGCGGTGGTCCGGCGACCTCACCGTCGCCGAGGACGCCGTCCAGGAAGCCTGCGCCGAGGCCCTTCGCACCTGGGACCGCGACCGACTGCCAAACAATCCCGGCGGATGGCTGGTGACCGTGGCCCGCAACCGGGCACGCGACCGCCTGCGCCGCGAATCCCTCCGTCCCGGAAAGGAATTGGCGGCCGTGATCGACGAAATCCGGGCGCGCACCGATCACACCGACCCGTCTCCCGTTCGCGACGACGAGCTGCGGATGATGTTCACCTGCGCGCACCCCGCCCTGGACCGCCAATCCCAACTGGCGCTCACCCTGCGGCTGGTGTCGGGGTTGACCGTCACCGAGATCGCCCGCGCGCTGCTGCAGACCGACGCCGCGATCGGTCAGCGAATCACGCGCGCCAAGAACAAGATTCGGCACGCCAACATCCCGCTGCGCGTGCCGCCCGCCGAGCTGCTGCCCGAGCGCACCCCACACGTGCTCGGTTGCGTCTACTCGGTGTTCACCGAGGGATATTGGTCCACGGCGGGCCCGTCGGCGATCCGCGACGAACTGTGCGACGAAGGAATCCGGCTGGCCGGTGAACTGTGCGCACTGATGCCACACGAGCGCGAGGCCCACGCGCTGGCCGCCCTGATGCTGCTGCACGATTCGCGACGCGCCACCCGGGTCGACGACACCGGGATGCTGGTGCCCCTCGAGGAGCAGGACCGCCGCCGATGGGATCGCGACCGAATCGCCCGGGGGCTGGACCGGTTACGCCGGGCCGAGGGTTCGACGGGCCCCTATCTGCCGCAGGCGGTGATCGCCGCGCTGCACGCGACGGCGCCGTCCTGGGACCAGACGGACTGGATCACCATCTGCGCAGCCTACGATCGGCTGCTGCAGCTGACCGACTCGCCGGTCGTGCGCGCCAATCGCGCCCTGGCGGTCGGCTTCCGCGACGGGCCCGATGCGGGCCTAGCCGCCCTGGACGAGGTGGCGCACGACCCCCGGCTGGGCCGCTCAAATCTGGTCGCGACCGTGCGCGCCGACCTGCTTCGGCGAGCGGGAAGACCGGCCGATGCCGTCACCTGGTACCGAGAAGCGTTGCAGGCCAACGGTTCCGAGCCGGGCCGCGACTTCCTGCGCCGGCGCATCGCCGAGTGCGGCGGGTAGCCGCTTAACGGGTCTGAGAGCGCCGCCACCGGCGGCCGCCGCTACGCTTCCGCGAAGTTGCGGGTGACGGACGGGTCCACCGGGATGCCCGGGCCCGTGGTCGTCGACACGGTGATCTTCTTCAGGTAGCGGCCCTTGGACGCGGACGGCTTGAGCCGCAACACCTCGTCTAGCGCGGCACCGTAGTTCTCGGCGAGGGCCTTCTCGTCGAAGGACGCCTTGCCGATGACGAAGTGCAGGTTGGCCTGCTTGTCGATGCGGAAGTTGATCTTGCCGCCCTTGATGTCGGCAACGGCCTTGGCGACGTCGGGAGTGACGGTTCCCGTCTTGGGGTTCGGCATCAGGCCGCGCGGGCCGAGCACGCGAGCGATGCGGCCGACCTTGGCCATCTGGTCGGGGGTCGCGATCGCGGCGTCGAAGTCCAGGAAACCGCCCTGGATCTTCTCGATCAGGTCGTCGCTGCCGACTATGTCCGCGCCGGCGGCCTGTGCCTGCTCGGCCTTGTCGCCGACCGCGAACACCGCGACGCGGGCGGTCTTACCGGTGCCGTGCGGCAGGTTGACCGTGCCGCGGACCATCTGGTCCGCCTTGCGGGGGTCGACGCCGAGCCGGATCGCGACCTCGACGGTCGCGTCCTGCTTGGCCGACGCGGTCTCCTTGGCGAGCTTGGCCGCCTCGAGCGGGCTGTAGAGGTTGTTGCGGTCCACCTTCTCGGCGGCGGCGCGGTATGCCTTGCTGTTCTTGCTCATTGATTCATCCAATCGGGTGTTGGGTCGTGGTTAGCAGCGGGCCGAAGCTGGCCCTCCCACGGTGTCTTGTACTGCTATTCGACGGTGATCCCCATCGACCGGGCGGTGCCGGCGATGATCTTGGCGGCCGCGTCGATGTCGTTGGCGTTGAGATCGGTCTTCTTGGTCTCGGCGATCTCACGAACCTGGTCCCAGGTGACCTTGGCAACCTTGTTCTTGTGCGGCTCGGCCGAGCCCTTGCCCACGCCGGCGGCCTTGAGCAGCAGCTTGGCGGCGGGCGGCGTCTTGAGCGCGAAGGTGAAGCTGCGGTCCTCGTAGACCGTGATCTCCACCGGGATGACCTGGCCGCGCTGGTTTTCGGTGGCGGCGTTGTAGGCCTTGCAGAACTCCATGATGTTGACGCCGTGCTGGCCGAGCGCGGGGCCGACCGGCGGCGCAGGGTTGGCCTGCCCCGCCACGATCTGCAGCTTGATCAGCCCAACGACTTTCTTCTTCGGGGCCATGAGATGTTGGTGTTCCTTCCTGGGGGTGGGCGTAACTGCCCGAGCTAAATCTTGGAGACCTGGCTGAACGTCAATTCCACCGGCGTTTCGCGGCCGAAGATCGACACCAGCACCTTGAGCTTCTGCTGTTCGCCGTTGACCTCGCTGATGGTCGCCGGCAACGTGGCGAACGGCCCGTCCATGACCGTCACCGATTCGCCGACCTCGTAGTCGACCTCGACGGCCGGACGCTCCAGCCCGCCCGCCTCGGCGGCGGCGGCGGTGGTGGCCGCGCCCTTGGCGGCCTTCTTGGTCGCCCCGCGCGGCAGCAGGAATTTGACCACGTCGTCGAGCGTCAGCGCGGACGGGCGCGAAGTCGCCCCGACGAACCCGGTGACGCCCGGCGTGTTGCGCACCGCGGCCCACGAGTCGTCGGTCAGGTCCATGCGCACCAGGATGTAGCCGGGTAGCACCTTGCGATTGACCTGCTTGCGCTGGCCGTTCTTGATCTCGGTGACCTCTTCGGTGGGCACCTCGACCTGGAAGATGTAGTCGCCGACGTCCAGGTTCTGCACGCGGGTCTCGAGGTTGGCTTTGACCTTGTTCTCGTATCCCGCGTAGGAGTGGATGACGTACCAGTCGCCAGGCTTGCTGCGCAGTTCCGCCTTGAGCGCGGCCGCCGGGTCGACCTCTTCGGCCGACTGCTCGGGGGCCTCGGCCGCCGGGGTTTCTACCGCCTCTTCCGGGGCCGGTTCCAGCGCCTCCGTGCCCTCGGCACGCTCTTCTACGTCGACCGCTTCACCCGCGGACGTGTCACCGTCGAAGGTAGTCACGGTTTTCAGTCCTCTCTATCTTCTCGCTCAGCCGAACACCAGCAGCACCAGCTTGGTGAGGCCGAAGTCCGCGAGGCCGACCAGCGCCACCATGAAAGCCAGGAACGCCAGCACCACGGATGTGTAGGTGAGCATCTGCTTGCGGTTGGGCCAAATAACCTTCCGCATCTCCGCAACCACCTGCTTGAGGTAGTTGTAGACGAAGACGAACGGGTTGGCCGAACGGTCACCGGGCTTCCTCGGCTTTTTGGCCTTCTTGGCTTTGGCGCCCTTGGCGGACTTGTCCTCCTTGGCAACCTCAACCTCGTCCGCCGACTCTACGTCGGCGTCCTCGCCGGCATCGGCCGCTCGCTGCCGGGATCGTTTGCCGGTGGGGCGCTGCGGCCGCGTCACCACAGCGGTCCGACCGCCGTTCGCGCGGTCGTCCTCCCTGTCAGCGCCGTCGCTTGTGGCGTCGTTGGCTGCGTCGCCTTCGTCGCTCACCGCATGCTCCTTAAGTTTGCTAGTTTCCCGCAGGCCGTGCCCGTGGTTGTGGGCACCATTCCAGTGTCCACCATGGCACGCCCTTTCTATTGTCCGGCTCCTCCTCGGGCCATTCCGGCCCGCATCGTCGCCGGACGTCGTGTTCAGCAGGGGCGACAGGACTTGAACCTGCAACCTGCGGTTTTGGAGACCGCTGCTCTGCCAGTTGAGCTACGCCCCTTTGCGGTTGGCAGGCCAACCTGCGCTTACCTACCGGGGCTTACATGACACGCGCGCCTTCCGATTGCTCGACTCACGGAAAGCGCGCTAATGCTGGGAAAACCCCGAGGTCCGAGTGTACATCCACGCGCGAGCCAGATACTAATTACGCCGTTCTGACGACCTGGCCGGACTCAGGGTCCCAACGCAGGTTGGATGAGGCCGCCTGGTCGTTGAACTGGCTCATCAACGTGGTGTAAGCCTCCATGACCAACTCGCCATCGTCATTGGTGCAGATGTTCTTCGTGACGACGATGTCGGCGCCGAACCGCTCGTCCACCGACAGGATGTCCATCCGGGCCCACAGCTTGTCGCCGGCCTTGATCGGCTGGGCGAACACGAACCGCTGGTCGACCTGGACGATCACCAGGGTTTCCATGCCGATGTCGACGTGCCGGAAGAAATCCAGCTGGACCAGCTTGGCGAAGATGGTCGCGAAGGTCAGGGGCGCGAGGATCGCGTCGTGGCCGAGATCGGCGGCCGCGGCTTCGTCGAAGTGCGACGGGTGGCGGTTCTTGACGGCCAGCGCGAACTGGCGGAGTTGCTCGCGGCCGACGACGAAGTAGTCCGGGTAGCGCCAGATCATTCCCCGGATGTCTGTTTTGAGCGCCATGGGTTACGCCAGCGTTGCGGACGCGATAGCCCTGCCGAAGATCTTCTTGCCGCCGGTGGTGGCCGTGAGCGCGATGGTCACGGACTTGGTCTCGGGATCGACGGACTTGACCCGCCCGCTGAAAACCAGCTCGGCGCCCTTACCGTCGTTGGGCACCGGCACGACGGCGGTGAACCGCACGTTGTACTCGGTGACCGCGCCGGGGTCACCGATCCACGAGGTGACGTAGCCGCCGCCGATGCCCATGGTCAGCATGCCGTGCGCGATCGCGGTGTCCAGCCCGACGACCTTGGCCATCTCGTCGTCCCAGTGGATCGGGTTCAGGTCGCCGGAGACCCCCGCATAATTCACCAGGTCCTGACGGGTCAGCGGGTAGGTCCGCTCGGGGAGCTGGTCACCGACCTTCACCGAGCTGAACTCACGCAGTGGCATCAGAAAATCCCTCTTCTCCATCCTCGCCGGCACGGCCCGCCAGGGTCGTGTAGGTCTCCTGCACTACATCACCGGCCTCGTTGGTGATGATGTTCTTGGTCACGATGATCTGGGTGCCGTGCGAAACCCGCATCGAGTCCACGTAGACATCGCAGTACAGCTTGTCGCCCGCCACGATCGGCGTATTGAACTTCAGCACCTGGTCGACCTGAACGATCTGCGCGTCATGGACGGCGATATTGGCGTGCTTGAAGAACGCCGTCTGCGCCTTGTAGCCAAACACGCAAATGAACGTCAGCGGGGCCAGCAGCCCGTCATACCCGAGTTCGGCCGCCGCCTTCTCCTCGAGGAATGCGGCGTCGTCGTTCTGCACGGCGACGGCGTGCTCGCGGATCTTTTCCCGCTCCACGACGTAATAGTCGGGATAGCGGTAGTGCATACCGACGATGTCTTCGGTTAACGGCACGGCTCTAAAATCTACCTAGTCGATCTGAATAAACGGTCGCGGGTCGCCGCTAGCGCGTCTCTCGGTGCGCCTGGTGCTTGCCGCAGTTCGGGCAGAACTTCTTGAGCTCCATGCGGTCCGGGTCGTTCCGGCGGTTCTTCTTGGTGATGTAGTTGCGGTGCTTGCACACCTCGCAGGCCAAGGTGATCTTCGGCCGCACGTCGGTACTGGAAGCCATGACGGTTCTCTCTCAAATCTCTCAAAGTGCATTGTTGTGTTGTAGCGATGGCCGGACTCGAACCGGCGACCTAACGATTATGAGTCGTTCGCTCTAACCGACTGAGCTACATCGCCTCTGCCCACCCCTTTTGGGGTCGGGGCCGCCACGCCTGCTCGGCGTCCGCCGAGCCCCCTAACGGAATCGAACCGTTGACCTTTTCCTTACCATGGAAACGCTCTACCGACTGAGCTAAGGGGGCCGTTCACCCGAATCGGCAGTGCCGCGGGCCTAAAAGAGGGTACAACCTGGCTCGCAGCCGGTCCAAACGGGCTTTAGGCCCCGCCCTCGCCGCTCCGGCGGAGCTGCCACGCGCTGAGGTCGCTGAACTCGTCGTAATCTTCGCCCGATTCGTCGGCGTCGGCTCCGGTGAGCAGGGTGCGCAACGCGAGGTTGACGGCCTCGCGGGCATCCGCCAGCTGGAAGCGGCGTATCGCCTCGTCAATCAGATCGACGTCGATCTCGATCTCGACCTTCTTCCTCATGCGCCAACAATACCCACTGAACAGACCCCCAATCGATGCTCACACGTGGTGTTTCGCCAAGTTCGAGGCGGCGCTGCGGACCCTCGCGGGCACGTCCTAGTCTGGTCACGTGTCAACGGACCGGCTGTACTTTCGTCAACTGCTCTCGGGGCGCGATTTCGCCGGCGGCGACATGTTCGCGACCCAGATGCGCAACTTCGCCTACCTGATCGGCGACCGCGAAACGGGCGATTGCGTGGTGGTCGACCCCGCCTATGCGGCCGGCGAACTGCTCGACACGCTGGAGGCCGACGGCATGCACCTGTCGGGAGTGCTGGTGACCCATCACCATCCCGACCACGTGGGCGGATCGATGATGGGCTTTTCGCTGCAGGGCCTGGCCGAGCTGCTGGAACGAAAAGCCGTGCCGGTGCATGTCAATACCCGTGAGGCGCAATGGGTTTCGCGAGTCACCGGGGTCAGCCTCGGCGACCTCACCGCCCACGAGAATCACGACAAGGTCAGCATCGGCGACATCGAGATCGAGTTGCTGCACACGCCCGGTCACACGCCCGGCAGCCAGTGTTTCCTGCTGGATGGCCGCCTCGTGGCCGGTGACACGTTGTTCCTGGAGGGCTGCGGCCGGACCGACTTTCCCGGCGGGGATTCCGACGAGATGTACCGCAGCCTGCAGCAACTCGCGACCTTGCCCGGCGACCCGACGGTTTTTCCCGGGCACTGGTATTCGGCCGAACCGAGCGCATCGTTGTCGGAAGTCAAGCGTTCCAACTACGTTTATCGCGCCGCGGATCTGGCCCAGTGGCGAATGCTGATGGGCGGCTGAGGCGGGCGGCGATCGCTCGATCGGGACGAGCCGGCAACCGGCCTGTGATATAAGCGGAAGGTGGATTCCATGGGGTGGATCCAGGACGGCTGGCACGGAATCACGCACGTCGGGTCCAGCACCTGGATCGCGTGGGCGGCCTGGGCCGCAATCGCGCTAGCCGTCGTCACCCTGATCTTCACCAACCGGCAGATCACCCGCAATCGTCGACTGGTCGCGGAGCAGACCCGGCCGCAAGTGGCGATGTTCATGGAACCGCACCCCGCCGACTGGCACGTGATCGAACTGGTGGTCAGGAACTTTGGTCAAACCGCCGCGTACGACATCACGTTCTCGTTCATGAATCCGCCGACGGTCGCCGAATACGAACACGCCACCGACGGTTACGCCGACGTCGCCGAACTGCGGCTCCCCCGCGAGTTGCCGGTGCTGGCTCCCGGCCAGGAATGGCGCATGGTGTGGGATTCGGCGCTCGACCGCGCTGAGATCGGCAGTGGCATCGAATCGCGCTTCACCGGCACCATCAGCTACTTCGACCGGCCGAAACGCCCGCAAGGGCGCCGGTTCTGGGAGCGCGAACGCGTTCCGCTGGAAACCAAGGTGGTGCTGGACTGGGACTCGCTGCCGCCCGTCCAGCGCATCGAGCTGATGACCACCCACGACCTGGCGAAGCGGGAGAAGCAGAAGCTGGAGCTGCTGCGCGGGCTGCTGACCTACTTCCACTACGCCAGCAAGGAAACCCGTCCCGAGGTGTTCCGCAGCGAGATCGAACGGATCAACGGCGCGGTGCGGGAAACGCAGGACAGATGGCGCACCCGCCAGCTCGACGAGCCCACCGATGTCAGCCTGCGCTGGGGCGAGGCCGAGGACGAGCTGGGCAAACACCACAGTCAGCCCGCGTGACGGCAAGGAGCCAGCAACCGATGAGCGGCCCGGTCCACTACAGCCTCAAGGATTCCATCGCGGTCATCAAGATGGACGACGGCAAGGTCAACGCCCTGGGTCCGACGATGCAGCAGGCGCTGGGCGAGGCGATCGACCGGGCCGACGCGGACAACGCCGGGGCGTTGGTGATCACCGGCAACGAGCGGGTGTTCAGCGGCGGATTCGACCTGAAGATCCTGACATCGGGCGAGGCGCAGCCGGCGATCGACATGCTGCGGGGCGGCTTCGAGCTGGCCTATCGGCTGCTGTCGCATCCCAAGCCGGTCGTGATGGCCTGCACCGGCCACGCCATCGCGATGGGGGCTTTCCTGTTGTCGTCCGGCGACCACCGGGTGGCCGCGCACGCGTACAACATTCAGGCCAACGAGGTGGCGATCGGCATGGTCATCCCGTACGCCGCCCTGGAGATCATGAAGCTGCGGCTGACGCAGTCGGCTTATCAGCAGGCGGCCGGGCTGGCCAAGACGTTCTTCGGTGAGACCGCGCTGGCCGCCGGCTTCGTCGACGAGATCGTGCTGCCCGAGATGGTGGTGAGCCGCGCCGAGGAGGCCGCGCGCGAATTCGCCGGTCTGCGCCAACATGCCCATGCCGCAACGAAGTTGCGCGCCCGCGCCGACGCTCTGAAGGCCATCCGCGCCGGGATCGACGGCATCGAGGCCGAGTTCGGGCTGTAAAGCGCCTGACCACCACGTTTCGGACCGCGGCGGCCGGGTACGCCCCCGGCGTGACAGTAGACCGGATCGCCGACCCGTGGGGAACGCGGACACCGTACGAACCGGGCACGCCGTGGCCCGAGCGGGTCGACACCTACCTGGCCGACGGCGTCACGCCCGAGTCGGTGGACCGTTGGGTGCAGTCGGCGGCGGTATTGCATTCCAACGGTGACGGCCTGGACATCGCCGTCAAGGACGGACAAATCGTCGGGGTGCGGGGACGCGCCGTCGACCGGGTCAACCACGGCCGGCTCGACCCCAAAGACCTGTTCGGTTGGCAGGCCAATAATTCGCGAGACCGGTTGACCAGCCCGATGATTCGAGTCGGCGGCGACTTGAAGCCGTGCGACTGGGACACGGCGATGGACCACATCGTGGCTCGCAGTAGACAACTGCTCGACAGCTACGGCCCCAGTTCCATCGGGTTCTACACCTCCGGGCAGTTGTTCCTCGAGGCGTACTACACCCAGGGGGCCATCGCGCACGGGGCGATCGGCACCAACCACGTCGACGGCAACACCCGCCTGTGCACCGCGACGGCGGCCGAGGCGCTCAAGGAATCCTTCGGCTGCGACGGGCAACCGGGCTCCTACACCGACGTCGACCATGCCGACGTCATCGCGCTGTTCGGCCACAACGTCGCGGAGACGCAAACGGTGTTGTGGGCCAGGATGTTGGACCGGCTGGCCGGCGACTCACCGCCCTCGATCGTGTGCGTCGATCCCCGGCTCACGCCGGTTGCCCGGCACGCCACCGTTCACCTCGCTCCCCTGCCCGGCACCAACGTCGCATTGATGAACGGCCTGCTGCACGAGATCATCGGCCACGGCTGGATCGACCGGGACTACATCGACACGCACACAGTCGGTTTCGACGAGCTGCGCAGCCGGGTCGACGAGTTCCCACCGGAACGGGTCGCCGAGATCTGCGGGGTGCCGGCCGAGGACATCCGGCGAGCGGCGCGGCTACTGGGCACCGCCGAGCGGTTGCTGTCCACCGTGTTACAGGGCTTCTATCAATCGCACCAGGCGACCGCGGCGGCCGTGCAGGTCAACAACATCCACCTGGTGCGCGGCATGCTGGGCAAGCCGGGCTGCGGTCTGCTGCAGATGAACGGGCAGCCGACCGCGGAGAACACCCGCGAGTGCGGCGCGGACGGGGACCTGGCCGGCTTCCGCAACTGGTCCAACGACTCCCACATCAAGGAACTGGCGAAGTTGTGGAACCTTGAGCCCCTGCAGATTCCGCACTACGCCCCGCCGACCCATGCCATGCAGATGTTCCGCTTCGCCGAGGAGGGGACCCTGCGGATGTTGTGGGTCACCGCCACCAATCCCGCAGTGTCGCTGCCGGAGTTGCCACGAATCCGCGACATCTTCTCCCAGGAGCGGCTGTTCCTCATCGTGCAGGATATCTTCATGACCGAGACCGCCGCACTCGCCGACGTGGTGTTGCCCGCCGCGGCGTGGGGGGAGAAAACCGGCGCCTTCACCAACGCGGACCGCACCGTGCACCTGTCCGAAAAGGCGGTGGATCCACCGGGTTCCGCACGTTCAGACCTTGATATCTTCCTGGACTACGCGCGGCGGATGGACTTCCGCGACAAGGACGGCCAACCGTTCCCGCCGTGGACCGATCCCGAGTCGGCGTTCGAGGCGTGGAAGGAATGCACCGCGGGCCGGCCGTGCGACTACACCGGCCTGAGCTACGAGAAGCTGCGCGGCGGCAGCGGCATCCAATGGCCGTGCAACGCAGAGCATCCCGACGGTACCGAACGGCTCTACGCCGACGCGAACTTCTGGGCGACACCGGACTACTGCGAGGCCTACGGCAAGGACCTGATCACGGGCGCCCCGTTGCAGCCCGATGAATACCGGTCCATGAATCCCTTCGGCAAGGCCATCATCAAGGCGGCCGAATACGTTCCCCCGCATGAGCGGCCCAGCCCCGAGCATCCGTTCGTCTTGATCACCGGCCGCACCGTGTACCACTTCCACACCCGAACGAAAACCGCTCGGGCACAACAACTTCAAGATGCCGCGCCCGAGGTGTGGGTCGAGGTGTCGGAACCCGACGCCCGGCGATTGGGCATCGGCGAGGGCGACCTCGTCGAGGTGAGCACGCCACGCGGCTGCGTCACCTGCGCCGCCCGAATCTGCGGCATCCGCGAGGGCGTCCTGTTCGTGCCGTTCCATTACGGCTACTGGGACACCGGCAACAAGGCCCATCAGCGGGCCGGCAACGAACTCACGGTCACCGATTGGGATCCGGTTTCCAAGCAGCCGATCTACAAGACGGCCGCCGCCCGGCTCCAAAAGAGCCGGAAAGCCCGAGGGGGCCATGCCGAAACAAACGGCGCCGCGCATGCGCCGACCACCACGGCGTCCGCGCCGGTCAATGGGGCGGTGCCCGCCACGACGGGCGGCGCGGCCGCCGGCGTGACCGAGGTGCTGACAACCGGAGGCCGGCGATGAAGCTCAAAATGGCGATCCGCGAGCTGCACCGCTCCGAACGCAAGCTGGCGCACAATCTGAACCTGGTGGCCGCGCGGCACCACAGCGACCAGGACGTCAATCACCTGGCGCGCGACCTGGCCGGCTGGTCGCAGCAACACCTGAACGAGCTGGCCGAGCATGGCCGCCGCTACGGTCTGCGCCTGTCCGCCGAGCCCCGCACCCGCGCGATCACCGGAGCCGTGCAGTCGCGGATGAGCGGCATGCTGCGGCACCGTCCGGAGCCCGGACTGGTGCTGCTCGCCGACCTGCGGCGGATTCACCGCCTGGCGGCGGGGGTGTCACTGGATTGGGAGCTGCTGGCCCAGGGCGCGCAGGCCGCCAGGGACTCCGAACTGCTGAGCGTGGCGTCGCGCTGCCACCCGGAGACGTTGCGCCAGATGCGCTGGGCCAACGCGATGCTGAAGGAACTCTCACCGCAGGTATTGATGAACTAATGGCGAACGCGGTGGCCGCTGCCAGCCGCCACCGCGTTTCCTTCGCCTCCTCGCCGCCAGTGTGACACGTGCGCGACGTGCAGTCACTTCACTTCCGCGCCGATTCATCGGAACCGGTCCAGATACGCCGGCCAGTCCCAGGTCGACAGGAAGTCCTGCGCGGCCGCATAGCCTCTGTCGCAGAGCTCTTCCAGGCGGCCCCGGGATATGCCGAAGTCGAGAACGCTCACGTCGGTGGATGCGACCCCGATGGTGCGGCACTTGACCCACGGCAGGCTCAGCTGCGCCTGGTCATGGCCGACCAACATGGTGGTGAACAGGCTTTGCAGCAGAGCGGACTGCTTGAGGAAGCGCAGCGGCCGCAACGCGGGGAACACCTGTTCCACGCCCTCGGCGAGCTTGGGCATCACCGTGATCCCGAACGTCGGCCAGCGCGGCGATTTGCCGTCGGTGCGGTCCAGCGAGTCGATCGGGAAATTCGACAGCACCCCGCCGTCGACAAGGTTGGACGTGAGCCCCAGGGTGTCGGTGAGCCTGACCGGCGGGTAGAAGAACGGGATCGCCATCGAGGCGCGGACCGCGTCGGCGACGGGCTGCTCGTCGGGATCGAGCCCGTAGAGCCGCTGATAGTCCCAGGGCAGTCGCACCAGCTGCGCGGCGGTGACGTCGGCGACCGTGACCGCAACCTTATAGCGCCGTTCGGGAGGCAGGTCGCCGTCGTCGAGGGCCAGATCACCGAACGTGACCACCCCGAGGTTCTTCAGCTCGCTGCGGATCCACTCGTGGGCGAAATCGCCGCGGTACATGGCCGTGTCCCGAACCAGCCCCCACGCGGACCCGACGAATGGCACCGGGCCCGCGTCGCGCCAACTGCGCAACGGCACCGACAGCGCGAGCTCTCTGAGCTGACCACTGGTCAGTTGATTTCCCTTGGACGCGGCCGCCGAGATCACCGCGACCACCGATCCGGCCGAAGCGCCGGACACCCGATAGGCCGAGTACCCGGCATCCATGAGCGCGGTGACCGCGCCGACCAGGCCGATGAACTTCACGCCCCCGCCGGAGAGAACGAGGTCTACCGGTTTCGCCTCGGCGGGCATCTCAGGTTCCTGCCGAAATCCATTGATAAGGAAGGAATTTGCCGTCCAGTGTCACCACGACGCGATCGCCGGACGGGTGCGATTTCTTCTGCAGGTCGACGCTGAAGTTGATCGCGCTCATGATGCCGTCGCCGAACTGTTCGTGTATCAGCTCCTTGATGGCGCCGCCGTAGACCTGCAGGGCCTCGTAGAAGCGGTAGATCGTTGGGTCGGTCGGCACGGCGGTGGGTAACCCGCCGCGCATGGGCGGTGCCGCCAGCACGGGCACCACCGACTCGTCCAGGTCTAGCTTCTCGGCGAGAATCGTTGCCAGCTCAGCGGGAATGGGGTGTTGGCCCAGTAGCGCCGAGGTGGTCCATACCACCGGCCTGTCGATGGCCTCGGCCAGCTGTTGCCACGTCAGGCCGAGCCTGAGGCGGGCCAGGACGATCTGTTCGGTGATCTCGTGTCTGTTCATGGCCCCCAGCATGCACGCCGGCGGCGGCGCTGTGTCGGAACCATGAGGTGCTTCCGATCTTGATATCGCGGGCCATATCAAAAGCGGGGACGGGGGTCCTCACCAGCGACCGTGGTGGACGACCTCGGCGAAGGGCCGCCGATTGGGCGTGCGGATCGGGGTGAGCGGACGGTCGGCGGGATACCCGACGCCCAACAGAAAGGCCACCAGCCGGTCCTCGGGGACACCGAGGATGGCGCGCGCCTTCTCCTGGTCCCCGACCGACGAATGCCCGGTCCCGATTCCCAGGTCGGTGGCCGCGATCATCATCGCCATCGTGGCCTGCCCGACGTCATAGTTGTCGGTGATCACCCTGCGCTCGTCGGGCGGCACGGGCACCACGATCGCGATCGCGGCCGCGGCCGCCGCGATGTGTCCGGCGCCCTGCCAGACGGTCGACAGCTGCTGCAGCTGCGCCCGGTCGGTGACGATCACGAAGTCCCAAGGCTGCCGGTTCTTTGCCGACGGCGCGCGCCACCCCGCCTCCGCGATGCGGTTCAGGTCGTCTTCGGAAACCGGATCCGGCTTGTACTGCCGGACGTTGCGCCGGGCGCGGATCGCGTCCCAAGCCTCCATGTGCCCCTCCTCAATTTCTAGCCGCCTCCCGCTAAACGGGAGTAGCCTCACTCGAATTCCCCGAATACGCCCGCTGAAGTTTGATTCCGGCCCTTCCGGGAAGCCACGCTGAACCAGCTGCGCCGCGCGCTCGTGTACAGCTGAATGGCCCCGGATTCAGAAAGGCGCGTAGCCCCGCATGACGGAGAACCTGACGCCGCACTTCGAGGAAGTCCAGGCGCACTACGACTTGTCCGACGACTTCTTCCGGCTGTTCCTTGACCCCACAATGACCTACAGCTGCGCGTACTTCGACCGCATGCGCGATATCCCGCTCGAAGAGGCGCAGCTCCGCAAGATGGACCTGGCGCTCGGCAAGCTGGGTTTGCGGCCCGGGATGACGCTGCTGGACGTCGGCTGCGGGTGGGGCGGCACGATGCGCCGCGCGCTCGAGAAGTACGACGTGGACGTCATCGGCCTGACGCTGTCGGAGCACCAGGCCGCCCACGTGCAGAAGATGTTCGACGCGATGACCACCACGCACAGCAGGCGGGTGTTGCTGCAGGGCTGGGAACAGTTCGACGAGCCCGTCGACCGGATCGTCTCCATCGGCGCGTTCGAACACTTCGGGTACGACCGCTACGACGATTTCTTCGAAAAGGCCTATCACCTGTTGCCCGACGACGGGGTGATGCTGCTGCACACGATCACCATGCTGACCCCGGAGCAGATCGTCGAGCGCGGCCTCCCGATGACCGAAGAGCAAACCAGCTTCAACAACTTCATCGCCACCGAGATCTTCCCGGGCGGCCAGTTGCCGCCGATCGAGATGGTGGAGTTCCACGCCTCGAAGATGGGCTTCAACCTGGCCCGCAGGCAGTCGCTGCAACTGCACTACGCCCGAACGCTCGACCTGTGGGCCGCGGCGCTGGCGGCACACCGGAACGAGGCGATCGCGATCCAGTCCGAGGAGGTGTACCAGCGATACATGAGGTATCTGACCGGTTGCGCCAAGGCTTTCCGGGACGGCTACATCGACATCAACCAGTTCACACTGGCCAAGTAGGCGTATTCACCGGCGCGGCAGGTTACGACTCGACGAGGCGGCGAAGGTTTTTCAGGCTCTCGTCGAGGGAGCGGCCGACCCAGAACGCCGCCACCCGATCCGCGATCAGGCCGAGCAGCCCGCCCTCCGAGCTGTAGGCGAGCCGAAAGGTCACCCGGGTTCGGCCCGGTCCGGCGTCGCGCAACCGGAACCGGCCCCGCTGTGTGACGCCAGTGATGTTGATCCAGGCCAGATCTCGGGCCGCATTGAACTCCACCACTTCGGCGATGCCGCCCACCGGGATCGACCCGATCTTCCACAGCACCGTGTAGCGGGCACCCACCCGGGCCGGGCCCTCGGTCAGCGTCTCCCAGCGCTCCAGGTGCGGCAGGAACGAGGGATAGCGATCCGGGTCGCTGAGCACCTTCCACACGGTGTCGCGGTCCGCGTTGACTACGATCCGCCGTTCGACGCGCATCAGCCGATCACCGGTAATCGGCGTTCGGCGGCCAGCCGATCGACACCGGCCTGCAGGCTGGCGATCACCTCGTCGTACACCGCCTGGTCATCGTCGTGCACTGCGATCGGCTCCTGCACCTCGATGACGATCTTGGCGGGCAACGGGATGTGCCCCAGCAGGTCGCTCACGTTGAGGCCCCACGGCAGCGCCAGCGAGATCGGCACGCTCTTGAGCCGGACCACCTTGTCGAGCAGCAACAGTTTGGCCAGCCACTGCGCGCGGCCGAGGAAGAATGCGGTCTCCTGGCCGCCGACGCTGGCCACCGGCACGATCGGCACGCCGGTGTCGCGGGCGAGTCGCACGAAGCCTTTGCGGCCACCGAAGTCGACGACGTGCCGCTGCCAGGACGGCCGGAAGACCTCGTAGTCGCCGCCCGGGTACACCAGCACGGCGGCACCGGATTCCAAAGCGAGACGGGCGTTTTCGGGGCTAGCCGCCACCGTGCCGAATTTGCGCAACCAGCGCAGCGGTGGATAGAGGGTGACCAGGTTGTGCGCGAGCTGATAGAACGGGCGCTCCACCCCGAAGTACGAGCAGAACGCCAGGGTGAAGACGAACGTGTCGGGTGGGACGTTGCCGCCGCTGTGGTTGCCGACCAGCAGCACCGGGCCGTGCGGCGGGATGCGGTCGAGTCCGCGGACGTCGGCCCGGAAGTACAGCGACGCCACCAGCCAGGTGCCGGGCAACTGGTCCCGGATGAAGTCCGGGTCGCGCTGATCCAGGTCCGCCTTGGGAACCCGGTCCCCGATCTGCCTACTCGCCCACCCGATGGCATCCGCGACGCCGGCCATGGTCTCAGCCTGGCACAGCGGAGCCGACAGGCGCAGGGCCTTTCGTCGCTATCGCGGCGGGCGGTGTGTCACCACGCCCCCTGATGGCCCAGGTACCGGACCCCGATGGCCGTCCTGCCTCCCGGTGTCGGTGTCGGGGTCTATCGTTGCACCGCAATGGCGCTTCATCTCCACCGTGCCGAACGCACCGATCTCCTTGCCGACGGCCTCGGCGCCCTGCTGGCAAACCCGCAGACCGACCCGTTCGCCGAGGAACTGGTGCTGGTACCCGCGCGCGGCGTGGAGCGCTGGCTCAGCCAGCGGCTCTCGCATGTGCTCGGTCGTGCCCGGGGCGATGACGGGGTGTGCGCCGGGGTGGTGTTCCGTAGCCCCGGCTCCCTGATCGCCGAACTCACCGGCACCGCGGACGAGGATCCTTGGTCGCCGGACGCGATGGCCTGGCCGTTGCTGCGGGTGATCGACCGCTCGCTCGATCAGCCGTGGTGCCGCACCCTGGCAAGGCATCTGGGCCACTTCGCGCCGACGGGGGCGGAGGCCGAGCTGCGCCGCGGCCGGCGCTACTCGGTGGCCCGCCGGCTGGCCGGTTTGTTCGCCTCCTATGCCAGGCAACGCCCGCACCTGCTGGCCGATTGGCTGGCGGGCGATCCGGGTGACCTCGACCCCGACCTGGCCTGGCAACCGGAGCTCTGGCGGGAGTTGGTGGCCGCCGTGGCCGCCGACCCCCCGCACATCCGGCAGCAGAAGACCCTCGCCAAGCTGCGTGCAGGCGGGGCCGACCTGCCGGCGCGGCTGTCGCTGTTCGGACACACCCGGCTGGCGTGCACCGACGTGGAGCTGCTGGACGCGTTGTCCGCCCATCACGAGCTGCACCTATGGCTGCCGCATCCCAGCGACCAACTGTGGCGCGCGCTGGCCGGCGCCCGCGGCGCGATCCCTCGCCGCCTGGACACCAGCCATCGCACCGTGGGCCATCCGCTGCTGGCCACGCTCGGGCGCGACCTGCGCGAGCTGCAACGCGGCCTGCCCGCCGATCCGCGGACCGACGAATATCTCCCCGCGCCGGAACGCCCCGGCACGCTGCTCGGCTGGCTGCAGTCCGACATCGCCGCGAATGCCGTTCGGCCGCAAGGGCGTAACCTCGCCGCCGACGACCGCTCCGTGCAGATACACAATTGTCACGGCTCGGCGCGCCAGGTCGATGTGCTGCGCGAGGTGCTGCTCGGCCTGCTGCAGGACGACCCTACGTTGGAGCCGCGCGACATCCTGGTGATGTGCCCGGACATCGAGACGTACGCGCCGCTGATCGTCGCCGATTTCGGGTTGGGCGACATGGTGCACGGCGCGCATCCCGCGCACCGGTTGCGGGTGCGGCTCGCGGACCGCTCGCCGCTCCAGACCAATCCGCTACTCGGTGTGGCCTCGCGGTTGCTGGCACTGGCCGGCGGCCGGGTGACAGCCAGCGAGGTGCTCGACTTCGCCGAGGTGCCGCCCGTGCGCGCCCGCTTCGATTTCACCGACGACAACCTCGAGGCCATCGCCCGCTGGGTCCGCCAGGCGAACATCCGGTGGGGGTTCGACCAGGAGCATCGGCGGCCGTACCACGTCGACTTCGTGCACAACACCTGGCGTTTCGGCATCGACCGGGTGCTGGCCGGCGTCGCGATGTCCGACGACTCGCACGCCTGGCTCGACGCGACACTGCCCCTCGACGACGTCAGCAGCAACCGCGTCGAATTGGCCGGCCAGTTAGCCGAATTCGTGGACCGGCTGCAACGCGCGGTCGACTCATTGACGGGCGCGCGGCCGCTGCGCGACTGGCTTTCCGCGCTGGCCGGCGGCATCGAGCTGCTGACGCGCATCGACGACTCGGACCGGTGGCAGACCAGTCAGATGCACCGGGAGTTCGCTTCGACGCTGGCTGACGCCGGGCCGCACGCCGACACGATGCTGCGGCTGCCCGACATCCGCGCACTGCTCGAGGGGCGCCTCGCCGGACGCCCGACGCGGGCCAACTTCCGCAGCGGCACGCTGACGGTCTGCACCATGGTCCCGATGCGCTCGGTGCCACACCGGGTGGTGTGCCTGGTGGGCCTCGACGACGGCGTGTTCCCCCGGCTCGGTGTCGTCGACGGCGACGACGCGCTGGCCCGCGACCCGATGACCGGCGAACGGGACATCCGCTCGGAGGACCGGCAATTGCTGCTCGACGCCATCGGCGCGGCCACCGAGAAGCTGGTGATCACCTACACCGGCGCCAACGAGTACTCGGGTCAGCCGCGCCCGCCCGCGGTGCCGCTGGCCGAGCTCCTCGACACCCTGGACATGACCGCCTCGAGCGAGCGGGCCGGCAAGGTTCGCGAGCGCATCGTCGTCGAGCATCCGTTGCAGCCCTTCGACGTTCGCAACGTCATCCCGGGAAAGCTGGTGCCGAAAGTTGCCTTCAGCTTCGACCCCACCGTGGTGCGGGCGGCGCGGGCCGCCACGGGCGAGCGCGCCGAAGCGCCCAGGTTCATCTCGGGACCGCTGCCGCCACCGCCGGCCGACGACGTGATCCTCGCCGACCTCGTCAGCTTCTTCAAGGACCCGGTCAAGGGCTTCTTCCGCGCCCTGGAGTTCACGCTGCCGCGGGATGTCGACGGTGTGCAGGACGCCATGCCCGTCGACCTCGACGGCCTCGAGGAGTGGACGGTCGGCGACCGGATGCTGAGCGACATTCTGCGCGGGTGGACGCCGGACGACGCCCGGCAGGCCGAGTGGCGGCGGGGCACGCTGCCACCGGGCCAACTGGGATGGCGCAGGGCAACCGAGATCCGGGATCAGGCGGCCCTGCTGGCGGCCGCGGCGCAGCAACACCGCCGGGCCGACACCCGGGCCTACGACGTCGACATCGATCTCGGCTCCGGGCGGCGGCTGACCGGCACGGTGGCACCGGTGTACGGCGAGCGGCTGGTGTCGGTGACCTACTCCAAGCTGGACGGCAAGCATCTGCTCGAGTCATGGATTCCGTTGCTGGCGTTGATCGCTCACGACCCCGGCCGGGACTGGTCGGCGGTGTGCATCGGCCGCCTCAAGAGGGGCACCACCCCGCGGGTGGAGGGGCTCGGGCGGCCTCACGAGGACGCCTCGGCGGTGCTGCGTGAGCTGGTGGCCGTCTACGACGCGGGGCGCCGGGAGCCGATCCCGTTGCCCATCAAGACATCCTATGCCTGGGCCGCCGCCCGGCACTGCGGCGACGATCCGCTGCGCGAGGCGCAATACCGGTGGAAATCCAGCGACCGGTATCCCGCGGAAGACTCCGCACCCGCCCACGTGCGCGCGTGGGGCAAGAACGCTCGGCTGACCGACCTGATGGGGCCGCCGCGCGCGGGTGAAGAGCACGACGGCGAAGACACCCGGTTGGGCGCGTACGCCGCCCGGGTCTGGCTGCCGATGCTGCGTGCCGAAAGGAAACCGACATGATCGAGCGGTTCGACCTGCTCGGGCCGCTGCCCGCCGATCGGTCCACCACCGTGCTGCAGGCCAGCGCCGGCACCGGGAAGACGTTCGCGCTGGCCGGGCTGGTCACCCGCTACGTCGCCGAGGGCGCGGCGACGCTGGACCAGATGTTGCTCATCACGTTCGGCCGGGCCGCCAGCCAGGAGCTGCGGGAGCGCGTGCGCGGCCAAATGGTCGAAGCGGTGGCCGCTTTCGATGACGGCGCCGGCACCAATGAATTGGTGGCGTACCTGCTCGACGGCACCGAGGACCAGCGAGCGGTGCGCAAGCAGCGCCTCCGCGACGGGCTGGCCCGCTTCGATGCGGCGACGATCGCCACCACGCACCAGTTCTGCCAGCTGGTGTTGAAGTCGCTCGGCGTGGCCGGCGACACCGCCGCGAACGTCACGCTGCTGGAGAGCCTCGACGATCTGATCGTCCAGATCGTCGACGACCTCTACCTTGCGCACTTCGGGCAAGAGCGCGAAGATCCGGCGCTGGGCTACCGTGAGGCGCTGCGCCTTGCGCGCGAGGTCGTCAGGAATCCCTCGACGCAGCTGCGGCCGCTCGACCCCGAGCCCGGTTCGCGGGCCGCCGTCTGCGTAACGTTCGCGAAAGACGTTCTCGCGGAACTCGATACGCGCAAGCGGCGCATGGGCGTCCTCGACTACGACGACCTGCTGAGCCGGCTCGCCGATGCGCTGGCGACCGACGACTCCCCCGCGCGGGTGCGCATGCATCACCGCTGGCCGATCGTCATGGTCGACGAGTTCCAGGACACCGACCCGGTGCAATGGCAGGTGATCGACCGCGCGTTCAGCGGGCGTTCGACCGTGATCCTCATCGGTGATCCCAAGCAAGCCATCTACGCGTTTCGCGGCGGCGACATCGTGACGTATCTGCGGGCGGCGAAGACGGCCGGTGAGAAGAAGACGCTGGCCGTCAACTGGCGCAGCGATGCGGCGCTCATCGACCGCCTGCAAGTGGTGCTGCGTGGCGCTCAACTCGGCGACCCCGCGATCGTGGTGGACGACGTCGACGCCTACCACCGGGGTCACCGGCTCTCCGGCGCCCCGCACAATGACCCGTTCCGGTTGCGGGTGGTGCAACGAGAAACCCTGGGACGCCGCGGGATTCAGAACCTGCCCATCGACGAGCTGCGCGCGCACATCGGCGCCGACCTGGCCGCCGATGTCCGCGCCTTGCTGGCGGCCGGCGCGAAGTTCGCCGGCAGGCCGCTGCAGGCCCGCGACATCGCCGTGATCGTGGAGAAGCACAAGGACGCCGCCGCCTGCTTCAAGGCGCTGTGTGACGCGGGCGTACCCGCGGTGTACACCGGCGACTCCGACGTGTTCTCCTCGGATGCCGCCGAAGACTGGCTCTGCCTCCTGGAGGCGTTCGACCAACCGCACCGGCCCGGCATGGTGCGTGCCGCGGCGGCGACGATGTTCTTCGGCGAGACGGCGGAGTCGCTGGCGGCCGGCGGTGACGCGCTGACCGACCGGGTCGCGGAAACGTTGCGGGAGTGGGCCGGTCACGCCCGCGAACGCGGCGTCGCGGCCATCTTCGAGGCCGCACAGCTTTCGGGCATGGGCGGCCGCGTGCTGTCCGCCCACGGCGGCGAACGCCAGATGACCGACCTGGCGCACATCGCGCAGTTGTTGCAGGAGGTCGCGCATCGGGAGCGCTCAAGCCTGCCCGCGCTCCGCGATTGGCTGCGCAGGCAACGGGACGAACGCGTCGGCGCGCCGGAACGCAACCGGCGGCTGGACAGTGACGCGGCGGCCGTGCAGGTCATGACGGTCTTCGTGAGCAAGGGCCTGCAATACCCGATCGTGTATCTGCCGTTCGCGTTCAACCGCAATGCCCAGGACCGCGATGTGGTGCTGTTCCACGACGAGGGCGTGCGCTGTCTGCACATCGGCGGCAAGGAGAGTCCGGACTTCAAGGCCGTCGAGAAGCTGGGCCGCAAGGAGGACGCCAGCGACGACAGCCGGCTGACCTATGTCGCGCTGACCCGCGCCCAAGCGCAGGTCGTGGCGTGGTGGTCACCGGCGTTCGACGAGCCCAACGGCGGACTGTCCCGGCTGCTGCGTGGCCGCCGACCGGGAGAGGCCTTCGTCCCCGACCGATGCGAACCGGCGAAGATCTCCGACGACGACGCGATGGCCCGATTGCGCGAGTGGGAGGCGGCGGGCGGTCCGGTGATCGAGCGGTCGGTGGTGGCCGCGGCGCCGTCCGTGCCGCCCGAGCCGGTGCCGCCCGACCTGGACAGCCGCCACTTTCATCGCGGCATCGACACGGGGTGGCGGCGCACCTCGTACTCCGGTCTGATCCGGGTGACTGAAACGTTCGGGTCCGTAGGGGTGAGCAGCGAGCCGGAGGTCACCGAACTGGACGACGAAGCCGGTGATATTCCGTTGGCCCAGGGCGCATCCGGGCCGGAAGTGCCGTCGCCGATGGCCGACCTGCCGGTGGGCGCCAAGTTCGGAACGCTGGTGCACGCCGTGCTGGAGACGACCGACCCGTTGGCCGCTGATCTGGCCGCCGAGCTGGAGTCGAACATCCGCGGCCACTCGGTGTGGTGGCCGGTCGACGTGGCCCCGGACGTGCTGGCGTCGGCCATGGTGCCGATGCACGATACACCGTTGGGTCCGTTGGTCGGCGACGTGACCCTGCGCCGGATGGGACTGCGGGATCGGTTGCGCGAGTTGGACTTCGAGTTCCCGCTGGCCGGCGGCGATCTGCGCTCGGCCGCGCCCGAGATCCGGCTGGCGGATATGGGGGCGCTGCTGCGCGCGCACCTGCCGGCCGACGACGCGCTGGCGTCGTATGCCGATCGGTTGATCAGCCGCCCCCTCGGTGACCAACCGCTGCGCGGCTACCTCACCGGCTCCGTCGACGCCGTGTTGCGGGTGCCCGACGGCGCGACGCACCGTTATCTGGTGGTCGACTACAAGACCAACTGGCTCGGCGATCCGGACCGGCCGCTGACGTCCGCCGATTACGACCGGCCCCGGCTGGCCGAGGCGATGCTGCACTCCGATTATCCGCTGCAGGCGCTGCTGTACAGCGTTGTGCTGCACCGGTTCCTGCGGTGGCGGCTGCCGGACTACGATCCGGCCCGACACCTTGGCGGCATCCTCTATCTGTTCGTGCGCGGGATGTGCGGCGCGGGCACGCCCGTGGTCGACGGACACCCGTCGGGGGTGTTCAGCTGGCGGCCGCCGCCGTCATTGGTAGCCGAGCTGTCGGACCTGCTCGACGGGAGGGCTGCCGCGTGACGTTGGAGGCGATGGCCGCCGAGGGCTTGCTCCGGACCTACACCGGGGCCGGCGTGTTCGAGGCCGCCGATGTCCATGTGGCGCAGCGTCTTACGGCGCTCGCGGGCGAGTCCGACGAGCGGGTGGCGCTGGCGGTCGCGCTGGTGGTGCGCGCGCTGCGGGGCGGTTCGGTGTGCGTCGACCTCCACGCCGTGGCCGCGCAGGTCGGCGACGCGGGGCTGCACTGGCCCGACGCCGACGAGTGGGTGGCCGCCGTGCGGGCCAGTCCGCTGCTCGGCTCGCCGCCGGTGCTGCGGATGTTCGGGGGGCTGGTGTACCTGGACCGGTACTGGCTCGAGGAGGAGCAGGTGTGCGACGACCTGCTCGCGCTCTCCGTTCCCCGGGCAAGGGGCGATGTGCCCGCCCTCGAGCGGCTCTTCCCACCCGGATATGACGAGCAACGTGCGGCCGCCGAAATCGCGGTCTCGCAGGCGGTTACGGTGCTGACGGGCGGACCGGGCACCGGCAAGACCACCACGGTGGCGCGGCTCCTGGCCCTGCTGGCCGGGCAGGCCGAGCTTGGCGGTCTCCCGCGGCCCCGGATCGCGCTGGCCGCGCCGACCGGCAAGGCGGCGGCGCGGCTCGCCGAGGCGGTGGCCGCCGAGGTGCAGAGGCTGGACGCGGCGGATCGGGCGCGGCTGGTGGGCTTGCCGGCCACGACGCTGCATCGGCTGTTGGGTTCGCGGCCGGATACGTCGGTGCGGTTCAAGCACAATCGTGCCAACCGGCTGCCGCACGATGTCATCGTCGTCGACGAGACGTCGATGGTGTCGTTGACGATGATGGCCCGCCTGCTGGAGGCGGTGCGGCCCGATACGCGGCTGATCCTGGTGGGCGACCCCGATCAGCTTGCCTCGGTGGAAGCCGGTGCGGTGCTGGCCGACCTGGTGGACGGGCTCTCTGTCCGCGACGACGTGCGGGTCGCGGCGCTGCGCACACCGCATCGATTCGGCGAGTCGATCGGTGCGCTGGCCGAAGCGATCCGGATCGGCGACGCCGACCGTGTGATGGGGTTGCTGCGGGCCGGCGGCGACCACGTCGAGTGGCTCGACGCCGACGGGTCGACCGACCGCCTGCGCGCGGTCCTGGTTCCGCACGCGCTGCGCGTGCGGGAGGCCGCGGTGCTCGGCGCGACCGGGGTGGCGTTGGCGACGCTCGACGAGCACCGGCTGTTGTGCGCGCACCGGCACGGGCCGTACGGGGTGTCGCACTGGAACCGGCAGGTGCAGCGCTGGCTCTCGGAGGAGACGGGTCAGCCGCCATCTTCGGCGTGGTACGCCGGTCGGCCAGTCTTGGTGACCGCCAACGACTATGGGCTCAAGGTTTACAACGGCGACACCGGGGTGGTCGTGGTCGGCAGCGACGGGCTGCGGGCCGTCATTGCCGGCGCCACCGGGACCCTGAACTTCGCGACCAGCCGGCTCACCGACGTCGAAACCATGCACGCCATGACGATCCACAAGAGCCAGGGCAGCCAGGCCGACGAGGTGACGGTGCTGATGCCGCCCGAGGATTCGCGGCTGCTGACCCGCGAATTGTTCTACACGGCCGTGACGCGGGCGAAGGGCAAGGTCCGGGTGGCGGGTTGCGAGGCTTCGGTGCGCGCGGCCATCGAGCGTCGCGCCGTGCGGGCGACCGGACTGGCGCAGCGGCTGCGCTCGTCAGGTGGGCGCGGCGTCGCCTAGTGGGCGCTGCCGGATTGCGTCTTCGCCGCCATCTGCTTGAGCATGCCGTCGTGGATGATGTCGATCCGTGAGCGGGCTTCCGCGCACACGTACGGGTCCCGGATCACGGTGAGTTGGTTGTCCTGCTTGGATTCTCCGCCGCTGGACCAGTTGGTCGAGCCGGTGATGACGTCGACGCCGTCGATGATCACCATTTTCAAGTGCATGATCGCCGATTTCTCACTGTGACCGATGGCGATGCTGTTACCGGTCTTGTCGTTGAGCCACGGGGCCAGCAGAGCGCGCTCGGACTTCCCCGCGGCTTGGGTGGAGTCGAGACTCATTTGTACATAGATCTTTTCGTCGTTCAGCGAGGACTGCAGCACCGAATTCAGTTCGGGGTCATCGTAGCCATACATCGCGACCACGATGCTCTTGTCGGCCGACGTCAACAAGTCCTTCAGCGCCTCGTGCACACGGTCGACCGGACTGTAGAACGTTCGCGTGTTGTCGGGATAGCCGGGCGGAAACGGCGCGGCTTTGTATTGGTCGAGAGTGGTCAGCGAACTGAGTGCCATGGCGCTTCTCCTTCACAACGCGGGGGACGTCCAGTCGGTCGGTTCGGCGCTGAGCCGCTGCGCTTCGTCGGTCAGATTCGTCAGGTAGCCCGGGTTGTCACGTCGGCGCACGAGCACGCTCGGATGCACCAGCCCGTCGGGCCCCATCGGCCGGCGCCGACGGCCGACCAGGTACCAGAGTTTGCCGTTATTGTGGATCGGCGCGTCCGCGAAGTCTTCGGTCACCGTGCACTGCTGCCGGTAGGCCGCCGCGTTGATCGCCAGTTCACCGACGATCCCGTCGGTGACCCACTTCAACGCGATCGTGGCAAGCCGGTGATCGGGCATGAACGTACCGCCGACATCGGCGTGCACGCCGGCGAACCAGCGTTCGGAAAGCCCCTGCGGATGGCGCTCGACGAGGTACTCCCGGTAGGGGCGGCGACGTTCGTCGATCGAGACGGCGTGGCGAATGCGCGCCACATTGGGCAGCGAGCGAGTGTAGGGCCACCGCAGGTTACCGAACCGCAGGAAGCCGGCCGCCTTCACGGTGTCCCACAAGCCGAGATACGCCACCGGCACCGCGTGGTGCCACACCTGATTCGGGCTGTTTTGCCGCACAGTCGAAAACAGCGGCTCGCCCTCGGTACGCCAGCAGAACGCGCGGGCGAACTCGGCCCAGTGGGCGTACTCGTCCTCAGTGAAATACCGATTGATGGCGTACTTTTCGACCGCATACGGCAGCAGGTTCTCCGAGCCGGGCCGCATCAATCCCGGCCGCAGCAGCATGCCGGCCAACGCACGCGCGGTGTAGGCGCCGCGGCTGAATCCGAAGATATAGAGCGCATCGCCCGGACGCCAATGCTGCATCACGTAGCGGTAGGCTTGGGCTACATTGCCTTTCAGCCCCGCGCCGAACGCCTGCTCGAACAGTAAGTCCTTGGTGCGGGACAACCAAGAATGCGCCGATGCCGGCGCCAGCGTGCCGACACCGGGGTCATAGTAGGCGAGCTGGCCGGCCGGATCGTCCTTCTCCAACATCTCGAACAGCTTGGCGACATTGGTGAGATTCCCGGCCCCGATCTGGTTGGCGGTGCCGTCGAGGCAGACGACAATCCGCTTGCCCCGCGGTGGCTCAGGGTGCTCGGACATCGAGGAAGGCCTCTCACAGGTATGCAATTCCCTGATGGGTAGCACTCTACGGCGGCCGCACGTGCGCCGTGACGCCTTTCCGCCGATGCCGAGTGGGCCGAACCGGGCCGGTGCGGGAGAATCGCGGACAGCATGGACGACAGCGACGATTCCGCGCCGGAATCCGGACCCACTTCCCGACGAACACACATCGTGCGGCTCGCCGTGTTCGTCATATTCCTTCTGGTGCTGTTCTATCTGGTGGCCGTCGCGCGCGTCATCAACGTCGAGGAGGTGCGGCGCGTCGTATCGGCGACGGGTCCGGCAGCGCCGGCGACCTACGTCGCCGTGTCCGCCTTCCTGGGCGCGTTGTTCGTGCCAGGCTCGATTCTGGCCGCGGCCAGCGGCCTGCTGTTCGGTCCGGTGCTCGGTGTCTTCGTGACGCTGGGCGCGACCGTGGGTACCGCGGTCGTCGCGAGCCTCATCGGCCGCCGGGCCGGCCGGGACAGCGCGCGTGCGCTGCTGGGTCCGAAACGGACCGACCGCATGGATGCCTTGATCGAACGCCGCGGGCTGTGGGCGGTCGTCGGTCAGCGCTTCGTCCCGGGCATCTCCGATGCGCTCGCTTCCTATGCGTTTGGCGCGTTCGGAGTTCCCTTGTGGCAGATGGCCGTTGGCGCGTTCGTCGGGTCGGTCCCGCGAGCGTTCGTCTACACCGCGCTGGGCGCCTCAATCGGGAACCGGTCGTCGCCGTTGGCGTACGCGGCGATCGCGGTCTGGTGCGTCACCGCCATCGTCGGCGCGTTCGCCGCGCGGCGCGGATACCGGCATTGGCGCGCCGGCCGTCGCGAGGACTCGGAGGCGGACGGCCGCTAGTCGGCCGCCCGCTCGGCCGACACGAACAGGTTTCCCGGCACGGCATCCTCGACCTCATTGGGCGCCGCGCGGTCGTAGCCGGCCATCAGCTTGTCGGACGGGGTGACAGTCACGCTCCAGCCGTGGCGACGAAACCAGTCACCGACGTCCTCGCGCTCCTCGAAGTACCACAGCTCGTCGGTCCTCGGCACCTCGCGGTCCGGGTCCACCCGCGCCATCAGCGCGCGGACCCGGTCCATCCGGGCGCGGCGCTTCGCGCGGAACTCCGGGTCGAGGAACTTCGGCCCCAGCGCTTCCACGGCTACCCGGCTGCCGGGGGCGGTCAGCCCGTGCACGCGGTCGAACAGCAACTCCTGGGCGGCGGCCGGCAAGTAGGGCATCAGCCCCTCAGCCGACCACACGCTCGGCGCAGAGGGGTCGAACCCGGCCCGCCGCAACGCCGCCGGCCAGTCGTGGCGAAGGTCGACCGGGACGGCGATCCGGTGGCACGCGGGCTGGGCCCCGTGTTCGGCCAGCGTCGACAATTTGAAGTCCAGCACGCGGGGCTGGTCCAACTCGTAGACCGTCGTGCCATCCGGCCAGGACAGCCGCCACGCCCGCGCGTCCAGGCCCGCGGCCAGGATCACCGCCTGTCGGATGCCGGCCCGCGTCGCGGCGAGGAAGAACTCGTCGAAAAACGCTGTCCGCGAGGCCATGTAGCCGACCATCGCCTGCATCTGCAGCGGCAGTTCGGGTTCGGCCTCGACGAGTTCGTCCGGTAGCTGCGGTGCCGAGTGCCAGTTCCACACGCCGTCGCCTGCGGCGTCGAGAAAGACCTGCGCGAAGGGATCCCGGATCAGGGGATTCTCGCTTCGCGTCTCGGCCGCGCGGGCGGACGCCACGCCCAGCGCCGTCGCCCCGACGCTCTCGGTGATCTCCCAGCTGTCGTTGTCCGTTCTCCCCACGCTCCGCCCTCCGATTCGCTAGCTCACCTACCTACACGACCCTACGCGCGCCACGTGGGTGGGAGCTGTCGCGCAAGCGGATATGGGCGTTAAGTTGTCGGCGAGCCGCCGAGCAGATTGACCAGCGGCGCCGAACGGATCCGAAGGATCGTTACAACATGCGAGTCGACGGGCGCGAGGTCAGCGTTTCCGGCAGCTTGCTGCAGCCGTTGACCCGGCGCACCAACGACATTCTGCGGCTGGCCGCGAGCGCCACCTTCCTCGCGATGGTGATCACCAGTTCGCTGATCACCCGGCCGCAGTGGGACGCGCTGGAAAAGTCCATCTCGCAGATCGTCGGCGTGCTCTCCCCCCGACAGTCCGATCTCGTGTACCTCGCGTACGGCTTGGCGATCCTGGCCCTGCCGTTCATGATCTTGATCGGCCTGATCGTCGGCCGGCAATGGAAACTGCTCGGGGCGTATGCGGCCGCCGCGCTGCTCGCGGCGCTGCCGTTGTCGGTGGGCGGCAACGGGTTTTCGGCGCCCCGCTGGCACTTCGACCTCTCCGAACACCTGCAGACCGTGTTGGGGCAGTTCCTCGACGACCCCCGCTGGATCGGGATGCTGGCGGCGGTGCTGACCGTCTCGGGTCCGTGGCTGCCCGCGCGCTGGCGGCATTGGTGGTGGGCGCTGCTGCTGGCCTTCGTGCCGATCCACCTGGTGGTCAGCGCGATCGTGCCGGCCCGCGCGCTGGTGGGCCTGGCGGTCGGCTGGCTCGTCGGCTCGCTGGTGGTCCTCGTGGTCGGCACCCCCGCGCTCGAGGTGCCCCTGGAGGCGGCCGTGCGCGCGATGGCCAGGCGCGGATTCGTCGTCTCGCGGCTCACCGTGGTCCGGCCCGCCGGTCGCGGTCCGCTCGTCCTTTCGGCCGGATGCGATGAACCCGACCGCACAGCGGTCATCGAGCTGTACGGCCCGCATCAGCGCAGCGGCGGCACGCTGCGCCAACTGTGGATCAAGCTGCGGCTGCGCGACACCGAGACCGCGCCCCTGGTGACCTCCATGCGCCGCGCCGTCGAGCACCGGGCGCTGATGACTATCGCCATCGGGGAGGTGAACCTGGCCAACACCTCGACGATCGCCGTCGCCACCCTCGATCGCGGCTGGATCCTCTACTCGCACAAGCCACCTGATGGTCTGCCGCTCGGTCGATGCGCACAGTCCACGCCCGTAGACAAGGTGTGGCAGGCGCTGCGGTTCCTCAATGACCAGCAGATCGCGCATGGCGACCTGCGGGCCAACGAAATCACCGTCCACGACGGCGCCGTGCTCTTCGGCGGCTTCCACAGCGCCGAATACGGCGCCACGGAAGCCCAACTCCAATCCGACATCGCCCAGCTGCTGGTGACGACCTCGGCCCTGTATGACCCCAAATCCGCGGTGGCCGCCGCGATCGAGGCTTTCGATCGGGACACCATCCTGGGCGCGTCGCGACGATTGACGAAAGTCGCCGTGCCGCGGCCCATTCGCAGGTCGATCTCGGATGCGGGCGCCGTAATCTCGGCCGCCCGCGCGGAGGTGAAGCGGCAGACCGGGGCCGACCAGATCAAACCCGAAACCATCACCCGGTTCACCCGCAGCCAGATCATCCAGCTGGTGCTCTTCGGGGCGCTGATCTACGTCGCGTACCCGTTCATCAGCACCGCGCCCACGTTCTTCTCCCAACTCAGAACCGCGAACTGGTGGTGGGCGCTGCTGGGCCTGGCGGTGTCGGCGCTCACCTACGTCGGGGCGGCCGCGGCGCTGTGGGCGTCCGCCGACGAGACGGTGAACTTCTGGAAGCTGTCAATCGCGCAGGTGGCCAACACCTTTGCCGCGACCACCACGCCGGCCGGGGTGGGCGGGCTGGCGCTGAGTACGCGATACCTGCAAAAGGGCGGCGGGCTGTCCGCCATGCGGGCCACCACGGCGGTGGCCCTGCAGCAATCCGTGCAGGTGATCATGCACCTCGTATTGCTGATCCTGTTCAGCACCGTCGCCGGCGCGTCGATGAACCTTTCCCACTTCGTCCCCACCGCCACGGTGCTCTACCTGATCGCGGGCGTGGCGCTGGGGATTGTCGGCACCTTTCTGTTCGTGCCCAAGCTGCGACGCTGGCTGGCCACCGACGTGCGCCCCAAACTCAAGGAGGTGACAACCGACCTCGTCGAGGTCGCCCGAGAGCCGCAACGACTGGGGCTCATCGTACTGGGCTGCGCGGGAACGACTCTGGGTGCGGCGCTGGCGCTGTGGACCAGCGTCGAAGCCTTCGGCGGCGGTGCTTCGTTCGTCACCGTCACCGTGGTCACCATGGTCGGCGGAACGCTGGCGTCCGCCGCGCCGACGCCCGGCGGCGTGGGGGCCGTCGAGGCGGCGCTGATCGGTGGCCTGGCCGCCTTCGGGGTGCCGGCGGCCATCGGCCTGCCGTCGGTTCTGCTGTATCGGGTGCTCACCTGCTGGCTGCCGGTGTTCGCCGGCTGGCCGGTGATGCGGTGGTTGACCAAAAACGAGATGATCTAAAAGCGTGCGCCGCCGGATCACCCAGCTCCGGGCTGCACGACCACGAGAATGGTTGACGTGCGGGCGCTTTGGCCGACCGTAGAGGTCAGATACACCAAGTAGTACTCCGGGGATACCGATCGTTCGACCTTGATGGGTACGTCGATGGTCGCCGACCCCTCGGAGGAGAACTGGCCGGTCGCGGCCGTCACGGTGATCCCGGGGTCCGAGGCGGTGCCGGTGACGGCGTAGCCGCCGGCGTCACCGATCATTCGTTGAGCGTCGAGTCTTACCGAGCCCGTGGTGCCCGACGCGATGGTGACGATGGGGCTGGGGACGTTGACAGTTACGGCCGAACTGCCCGTACCGAACGACGGCGGCGCGGACGATTCATCTGTGCCCCAAAGCCTGTCCGGATATCCGGCGAGCGAGAAGTTCAGGTCCCCACCGGTGCGAATGAACGACTCGGGCAACCACGTGCGATCGCTTGCCCGGCCGTCGACGCGCAGCCCGCTCATGTATTTGAGGTGGTGCGGTCCGGACGCGCCCGGTGCGGAGATCCGAATGGTCTTGCCGCCGGGGAGGGCGATCACGGCACGATCGAAGAGCGGTGCGGCCACGGTGAGTATCGACGTTCCCGGAATGCTCGGATAGAGGCCCAGGGCAGCCCAGACGTACCAGCTGGCCAGCGCGCCCAAGTCGTCGTTCCCCGGCTCCCCGTCGGCCGTCGGGCCGAACAACCCGCGCACCCGGTCCACCGTGCGTTGCGTCTTCCAGGGTTGACCGATGTAGTTGTACAGCCACGGCACGCCGAAGCCGGGTTCGTTGCCGGCCCACAGATAGGGCTCGTTGGGACCGACGTTGAGTTTCTTGGTGAAACCGTCGAGCCGGCCGGCCACCGCCTGGCGGCCGCCGAGCGCGGTCACCAGGCCGGCCACGTTGTGCGGCACCCACCAGATGTATTGCGCGGCGTTACCCTCGTCGAAGCCGACCTGGCCGAAGTCCGAGGGGGACACCACGAACGCCGGGCCGGCGCGGAAGAAAGTGGTCCAGCTGCGGGGCGAGATGTACCGCGTGGTCGGATTGAACAGGTTCTGCCAGTACTGCGACCGGCCCTGGAATTCGGCGGCGGTCGCCGTGTCCCCGAGCGAATCGGCGAACCGCGAGATGGCGAAGTCGTCGAGCGACCACTCGAGCGTGATGGACGCGGCGGCGATCCAGCCGTCGGTGCGGAATTCGAAGGAGAACGGCGCGTAACCGAAGCGTTGGTACGTGTCAATCCCGGGCCGCTCGACGTAACCGTTAAGCCCGACACCGCCTTTCGTCGCCGCATCCACCATGTAGCGCAGTGCCGTTCGGGTGTCGAAGTCCTCGGCCCCGAAGGCGTGCAAGTTCACGATGAGCGGCACCACGTTGTCCCCGCTCATCTCGGCGGTCGCGGCGTTGGCCAGGGCCCAGCGTGGCAGCGCTCCGCTCTGCTCGGCGTCGTTCACCAGCGATTGGGCCATGTCGCCGGCCCGATCCGGAAAAAGGAGCGCCTGCAGTGCCGCCAAACATCTGTAGGTGTCCCAGTCGGAGAAGTTGGCGTACTGCGTGTGCCCCGCGGCCACCGTGTGCACGCCGCCGTCGAATCCGATGTAACGTCCGTCCGCGTCGTTGAAGGTGTTGGGGTGCAACAGCGATCGATAGAGCGTCGTGTAGAACGTCTCCAGGTCATCGTCGTTGCGGCCGGCAACCGCGATGCGCGACAGCGAGGCGTTCCACATTTTCGACGCGGCGCCACGGACTTCGTCGAAGCTCGCAGCACCCTCCGTGGCCAGGTTGGCCCGCGCACCGTCGATGCCGACGTAGGAGATCGCGGTCCGCACCTCCAGCACCGCCCCGGCCGGGAATGCGACGTATCCGCCGCTGTACGGCGAATTCGCGCTGCGCGCGCCGGGGTAGACCGCATTGCCATCCCAGGCCCCGAACGAGGTGAAGGGTTGGCTGAACTTCATGGCGAAATAGACGGTGTAGGTGTTGTTCTTCCCGCAGAATCCTCCGCTGGTGGCCCAGCCGGTGATCGTGGTGTTGTCCTCCCCGATCTGGATGGTCGCGCGGGAGTTGCCCGCGAGCGACGCGCCCGAGCGCACGTGGAGCAGGGCGGGGCGGCCGTTGCGCGGGTAGCTGAATCGGCCGACACCCGTGCGCGTGGTGGCGGTGAGTTCGGCCTTCACCCCGGTGCCCGGAAACCGCACCGTGTAATAGCCCGGCACGCCCCGTTCGGTGTCGTCGTGGGCGATCCGCTCCCACGCATTCCAGGGTTGCACTCCGATTCCGTTGGTGGTCGGCAACATTGAGATATCGCCGAACGCGGCGCAGCCCACCGAGGCGTGGGTCATGCTGAACCCGGTGGAGCGCGGGTTGTCGTAGTTGTAGCCGGCGTAATTGCCCTCGGTGTCCGGTGAGTACTGCACCATTCCGAACGGCACGGTGGCGCCAGGGAAGTTGTTGATCTCGCCCACCGTCTCGCCGCCCGTCCCGGTGCCGACCAGCGTGGCGACGTGGTCGACCGGATTGGTCACGAATGCGGGCTCGCCGTCGTAGGCAATGGGCGGCGCCGCGGCGACGAACGCCATGAAGACGACCGACGCCGCCAGGAGCGCGACGAGGGCCCTTCGTGACCGCATACCTGTCTCTTACTGGACAACGGTGTATCGGGTGGGGTTTTCCAGACGAATTGGATAACGATTTGCGGGCCGGGCGAGGTGCAGAACCTGCCCGGATACGAGGGCAATGGTGACGGCAAGGCGTCCACGCTCGGCGGCTTCCAGGCGTGGCAGCTTGGCGGCACGTACCAGAAGGACGGCGGCACGCGCGTCATCGCGCAGAAGACGGTGGTGATCCCCAGCCAGGGCGCGGTCTTCGTGCTTCAGCTCAACGCCGAGGGCCCACAAGCCGATCAGGGCCCGTTGATGGACGCCACCAACATCATCGACGACCAGACCACCATCACCCCCTGACCGAGGAACGGGCTGGCGCCGCGGGGACCACTCCGCGGCGCCAGCACCCATCGCTAGGCCGCGGAACCCGATTGGGCTTACGGTAAGCGCATGCCAGAGCAGTCCTATGCGATCGACGCCGGGCACCCACCGTCGGCGGTGCTGCGCATCGTCAACCCGGTACTGGGGTTTCTGCTGCGCACCCCGCTGGCCGGCGCCGCCCGCAAGCAGCTCATGGTGCTGAACTTCACCGGGCGGAAGACGGGCCGGCCGTTCTCAATTCCGGTGAGCGCCCACACGATTGACAACCAGCTGTACGCACTGACCGGCGCTGGATGGAAGCAGAATTTCCGCGGCGGCGCTCCGGCGCAGGTCACCTACGACGGCAAGCAGACCGCGATGCGCGGGGAGCTCATCCGCGACCGCGCCGTCGTCTCCGACCTCTTCCTGCGCTGCGCCGAGTCCTACGGCGTTCAGCGCGCCCAGCGGATGATCGGACTGAAATTTCGCGATCAACGAATACCGACACGCGAAGAGTTCGCCGAGGCGGTCGACCGGATGCACCTCGGAGCGGTGCGCCTGACCCCGGCCGAATAGCCCTACCCGCCGCCGGACGCCCGCAGGTGCGCGGTGAGCAGACGTTGGTCGAACCGTGAGCGCGACGTGATGATTTCCTTGCCCAATTCGGAGAAGTCTTTCGCGATTTGTTCGGCGAGCACGCCCAGCTTCATGTTGCGCACCTGGGACAACGATCTGAGCAGGTTGAACGCCGCCAGCTCGTCAACGCCGTAGACCAACATCAACATTCCTTTGGTTCGGTCGATGGCGCCGCGACGCTC
Source organism: Mycobacterium sp. E2733 (assembly GCF_001667585.1). Lineage (GTDB taxonomy): Bacteria > Actinomycetota > Actinomycetes > Mycobacteriales > Mycobacteriaceae > Mycobacterium. The sequence goes on along the minus strand of NZ_LZJZ01000104.1, from coordinate 90,078 downwards.
GGCGATCTCGGCCACCTTCGCGCTGATGTTCTCCTCGCGCTTGCGGCTGGACGTCGGCGTCACATCGACATAGAAGCCGTGGGTGCCGATGGCGTCGCCGCTGCCGTCGCAGAGTTGATCGCCCACCACCACCACTTCGTGGGTGTTGCCGCGGGTGTCGACGATGCGGTGCCTGGTGCTGAACGGCCGCCGGTTCTCAACCATGTCATTGATGGTGGCGGCCACTTCGTTGCGGTCGGCGGGATGTTTGTGGGCGATCACCAGCTCGGTCGTCGGCGTCACCGTTCCGGGTTCGTAGCCGTGCATTCGCTGCACCTGATCCGACCATTCCCAGCGCTGGCCTTCGAAGTAGAAACGAAACCAACCGGCCCGCTGCGGCGTACCGCCGGCGAGGGCCTGCTCAACCGCTGCCGTCTGCCCGTCTAGTTCCCAAGCCATGACGCATGCTCCGGGTACGACTTTGCGGCCCACTTCTTGACCGATTCTTGGAGGACAACGTCGCTTTCCTGCAGCCGAAGCTCGGACACGCGACACAGTTCGCGCGATCGGTCGAGCTGTTCGCGCGCGCGTCGCATGGAACTGGCGACCGATCGCTGCAGCGATCTAGCGGCGTCGGAGTCCGCGCCGCGGCCCGCCCCGCTGCTTCGACGGAGAGCCTCCCGCAGCACCGCCGTCCGGCGCGCCGACCGGGCGCGATGAGCCTTCTGCCGGCACGCCGACGAGCAGTAGACCGCGTCGGATCGCGCCGAGAAGCTCGTCCCGCAGACAGCGCACATCATCCCCGGCATATCCGTTACGTTACAGCTATCGGACGTGCGTTACAGCAATGACGTGAAACCGCGCGTCCCCAACACGTCAACCCAGCTGGCCGCGGAGTCTTTCGACCAGCTGGACCAACTTGGCGTAGTGCGACCCGGCCCAGTAGATCCGCCCGCATTCCGAGCACCGGCTGAACTCCTCGTAGTGCTCGCGCGTCAGCGGCTCCAACTGATCGATCACCTCGTCCTTGCTGACCCGGCTCAACGTGCCGTTGCAGCGGACGCACCGGGTGAGGGGCGCCAGCCGGTGCCCCAGGTCCAGCCGTCGCAGCACGTCGAGCGCCTGCTCCTCGGGATCGTCGGGGCGAACGAACAGGCCATGCGTGATGGCGCGGCGCTTCAACAGGCCGCGGTCACGGGTGAGCAGGATCCGGCGCTGATCGACGCTGATGTCGGCCAGGGTCTGGTCGTCGGCGGCGTTCGACCACCACACGTCCAACCCGAGCAGGCGCAGTAGCCACGCCAGCCTTCCGAGGTTGACGTCGACCACGAACCGCGGATCGCGCACCCGCCGCGGCCCGGGGTAGGCGGCGATGCGATCGCCGAAACTCGGGCGGTGGGCGAAGTCCCGGGGGGACCCGTTCACCAGGACGAGGTCGACCTCGGTGTGCGGGATGCCCATCGCCTCCAGCACGTCCTTCACGGTCTGGTGAGGCCGGAACGGGCGGCGTGCCGCCAGCCCGCGCGACTCGGCCGGCAGGAAATCATTGAGCTCGGCGTACGCCCGAACTTCGACGTAGCCGGCCGGCTCGTTCACCCACCCGGCCCCGCGCCGGCGCCGGCGCGGGTTCGGGCGATGACCGGTTGCTCGAAACCGGCGTCGCTCACCGCGCGTAGCACCGCCTCACCGACCGCGCCGGTGCGGTCCGTCGGCACCAGCGCGATCACACAGCCACCGAACCCCCCGCCTGTCATCCGCGCGCCCAAGGCGCCCGCCCGCACCGCGGTGTCCGCGATCAGGTCGATGTGTTCGGTGGTGATCTCGAAATCGTCGCGCATGGACGCGTGCGAGGCGCTGAATATCCGCCCGGCCTCGGTGTAGTCCGAATCAGCCAACGCGGCAACACAATCGAGCACGCGTTGATTCTCGCTGAGCACGTGGCGGGCCCGGCGGGCGTCGACCGGATCGCTCACCGCGGCGGCGGCGGACGGACCGCGGTCCTGGACCTCGCGCAGCGATGACACCCCGAGATCCGCGGCGGCCCGCTCGCACGACGCGCGGCGCGCGGCATAGTCGCCGCCGGCGTGGGCGTGGCGGGCGCGGGAGTCGATCAGCAGCAGCGTGACGCCGGCGGCGTCCGGGTCGAAGGCTACCGGCGCGACCGTGAGATCACGGAAATCGATCAGCAGCGCCGTCGCCGGCCGGCCGAACAGCGCGGCCAGCTGATCGAGCAAACCCGTTGGGGCGCCGACGTAGTCGTTCTCGGCGCACTGGGCGAGCCGCGCCTGCTCTTTCGCGTCGATGCGCGCCCCGGCGGCCGCCGCAATCGCCCCCAGCGCCGCGCACTCCAGCGCCGCCGACGACGACAGGCCCGACCCCATCTCGACGTCGCTGGTGATCCGCATCGCGCCGGCGGGCACCGGGTGGCCGGCCTGACGGAGCGCCCACATCACCCCGGCCACATAGGCGGCCCAGCCGGTCACGCCGCCGGGAACGGTGTCCAGCGGAATGCGCACCGGCCCGTCGGCGCGGTCGCTGGCGACGGTGATCGCGTCGCCGCGGTCGGGCGTGAACGTCACCGCCGTGCGCTGCGGCAGTGCGATCGGCAGGGCGAAGCCGAGGTTGTAGTCGGTGTGCTCCCCGATCAAGTTGATCCGCCCGGGCGCGGCGTACCGGACCGTCATCCGAGCTCCCGCAGTCGCCCCGCCACGCTTTCGGGCGTGACGTCGCTGATGAACGCGTCCATCGCCGATTCGGAGGCCGCCAGGTACTTGAGCTTGGTGGCGCTGCGCCGGATCGACATCAACTCGACGTGGAAGTAGCCGTCGGCCTGTGCGTCGGTGTCGGCGTACTGGTGCAGCGCCGAAATGTAGGGCAGCTGCGAGCCATACATCCGGTCGAACCGCCTCAACACATCGAGGTAGACCCGCGCGAATCCGGCCAGTTCGTCCTCGTCGAGTTCGATGATGTTGCGCACGAACCTGTTCGGGTAGATGTGCACCTCGACCGGCCAGCGCGCGGCGAACGGCACGAACGCGGTGAACAGGTCGTCGCGCGCGACGATGCGGCTGCCGTCGGCGACCTCGCCGGCCAGTAGGTCACCGAAGAGGTTGGTGCCGTGGCGCATTCGGTGCAGGCGCGCCTGGTCGAGCATGGTGGCGGTGCGCGGCGTCAGATAGGGGTAGCCGTAGATTTGACCGTGCGGGTGCGTCAACGTCACCCCGATCTCCTCGCCGCGGTTCTCGAAACAAAACACCTGCTCGATGCCCGGCGTGGCCATCAGGTCGCCGGTGCGGTGCCGCCACGCGTCGATGACCAGCCGGGCGTGCGCGGGTTCGAGCCCCGCGAAAGAGCCGGTGTGGTCGCTGGAAAAGCAGATCACCTCGCACCGGCCCTGCCCGGGCGCGGACACGAAGCCGTCACCGGCGGCCGTGAGCGCCGGCCCGCCGCCGGCGAGGCTGGGGAATCGATTCTCAAAGACGACCACGTCGTAGTCGGGAGCGGGCACCTCGCTAATCAGCCCGGTCGGACCCGGGCACAGCGGGCACTGGTCGGCGGGCGGCTTGTACGTGCGGTCTTGGCGCAGCGCCGCGACGATCACCCACTGCCCGGTTGTCCGGTCGAACCGGAGCTCGGTCTGTTGCCCGCCGCGCGCCGGCAGCGGCCTGCGGTCTTCGACCGGCGCCGGGCGGTGGCCGGGCAGCGCGAAGAAGAGCAGGTCACGACCGTCGGCCAGCTTCACCCGCGTCGGCGCTGTCACGATGTCGAAGACTAGCTTGTGCTTTCGGGTAACCACGATGCGTCCGGCAGGCGAGAAATGGGGTAGGGCGATAACCGTTCTCTACGAACAGGCCGGCAACTGGGTGATCGGCTCCGATCCCGGTTTGCTGCGACTGCGGATGGCGACGCGGACGACGGCCGCGCTCGGCTGTTCGCTGCTGGCGCTCTACGTCCTGACCCGGGCGACGGGACAGCCGCTGACCGTCGCCTTGCTGGGCGTCGTCATCACGATGGTGGCGTCCCGGTCCGTCAACGAGCCGGACCCGCACCAGCAGCGGATCACCATGGCGTTGCTGCCCCTGCCCGCCGCCGTATCCATCACGGCCGCCGCGGTGCTCGCGTCCCACCAGGTGATCAGCGACGCGGTGTTCGTGATCGTCGTGTTCACCGCGGCGTACATTCGCCGCTTCGGGGCGCGCGGCCGGGCGCTGGGCATGGTCGCGTTCATGTCCTACTTCTTCACCTTGTATCTGCTTCTTCACCTTGTATCTGCGAGCGCGCGTCTCGGAGCTGCCGTGGATGATCGGGGCGGTCGCGGTGGGCACTGTCTGCACGTTCGTGCTGACCACCTACGTCATGCCCGATCGGCCCGAGCGCGTGCTGCGGGCGACGGTCCGGGCGTTGCGGGCGCGGATGGCGATCGTCGTCGACACCACCGCCGAAGCCGTGCGTACCGGCCGCCTCGACGAACGGCGCCGGCGTCGCATGCGGGCGCGGACCCTCCGGCTCAACGAGACCGCCCTGATGGTGCAGAGCCAGATCGAGGACAAGGCCGATCCGGCCATGCTGTGGCCGGGTGTCACCGCCGAACGGTTGGCCCCGTGGCTGCTGGACGCCGAGCTGGCCATCGAATGGGTGGCCACGGCCGGGCGCCGGGCCGCCGCACTCATGTCGGAGGACCCGGGCGCGATACCCGCCCCGCCCCGGGTCGCGCTCATCGACGCGCTCTCGCGGCTGGCGCGGGCCATCCGGCTACCCGAGCCCGACGGCCTCCGGCAAGCCGCCGCCCTGGCGCAACGGCTGCTTGACGAGCAGTGCGGTCCGGCGACGGCCCAGGCGGACGATGACCCGGGCAGCGCCGCCGTGCGCCGCCTCGCCCTGGCGATAATCAACGCCGCCACAGCGACTTCGGACGTCCGGGCCATCGTCGACCGCGCGGCCACCGACGGTGCGCCGGAGAGCACCGACAGCGAGCGGCCGCCGGCGTCCGACGGCGCACCCCCGGACGCGCCCGCCGAGCCCGCCGAGGAAGCGCAGCCGTCGGGTCTGCTACCGACCACCCGGCAGGCCATCCAGGTAGCCGTCGCCGCATCGCTCGCGATCGTCGCCGGCGAACTGGTGTCGCCGGCGCGCTGGTACTGGGCGGTGATCGCCGCGTTCGTCATCTTCGCCGGCACCAACTCGTGGGGCGAGACCCTGACCAAAGGCTGGCAACGCCTGCTCGGGACCTTGCTCGGCGTGCCCTGCGGCGTGCTGGTGGCCACATTGCTGGCCGGCGACCGGACGGCCGCGCTCGCCGGCATCTTCGTGTGCCTGTTCTGCGCCTTCTATTTCATGACGGTCACCTACAGCCTGATGACCTTCTGGATCACCACGATGCTGGCATTGCTGTACGGCCTGCTCGGCCAATTCTCTTTCGGCGTACTGATGTTGCGGATCGAAGAGACCGCGCTCGGGGCGGTCATCGGAGCCACCGTGGCCGTCGTCGTGTTGCCGACGCACACCAGGGCCGCGATCCGCGACGACACGCGCACGTTTCTGGCCAGCCTGTCGACCCTGATCGAGGTGTCCGCCGCGACCATGTTCGGTGAGGAGGACAGCGTCAGCCCGTCCGAGCAGGCACGCCAGTTGGACCGGGATCTGCAGCAGTTCCGGGTCACCGCCAAGCCGCTGCTGGCGGGGGTTGCCGGCCTCGCGGGCCGGCGCAGCATTCGCCGGGCGCTGCGCATCTTCGCGGCCTGCGACCGGTACGGCCGCAGCCTGGCGCGCAGCAGCGAGCAGTACCAGGACCCGGTGGGGTCGCCGCCCCTTGCCGACACCTTCTCGGTCGCCGCGACGCAGACGCGCCACAACATCGACGCGCTGGCCGCCGCGATCGGCAGCGGCCGCGCGCCGACCATCGTCTCTGCGGCGGACGACCTCGACGCCGCCGAAACCCTGGCGCGACAGCGAGACGGCGAGGCGGGATCACCGGGGCCCGATACCCGGCGATTCCTCACCGCGGTGCACGCGCTGCGTCAGATCGAGCGGGCCATCGTGACCGCGGCCACCAACCTCGGCGGGCGCGAAACCGCCAGCACCGAATTCCACACTGACGGATTTCAGAGGCCGGGCAGGCAAGCGGGGAAATAGCACGGCTGATTGGGCCCCTGCGCCTTTCGCACCAGGTCGAACAACGCAAGCGTGGTTTGCAGCAGCCGCAGTTCCACCCCCGGCCGCTGCGCCGGCGGAAGATCTTGCACGTCGTTGGACACCGTGGTGGCCTGCTGCTGCAGCTGCGCCAGCCGTTGTTGACGTTGCGCCGGCGTCAGGTTGTCCCAGTTGTCGTGCAATTCGTTCACCTGTCGCTGCAGCTCGGCCACTTCCGCTTCCGGGTCGGGGGTGGCCGGCGGCTCGAGCCGGTAACCGTGGCCGGACAGTGGTCGCGCCGTCACGTCGGCCCCCGCGGGGCAGGCCGTCACCAGCGCGCAGACCGTCAGGCCGGCGACCGCCATCGCTGCAATTTTCATGAAGGCTTCTTTTCTTCGAGGCTCGGCTTTATGGTGCTGGCAGTAAGACATGTCGGGTTTGCTACCGATCCCAATAGACACGTCTCTAGGAGAAATCGGATGGCCACACCGAACCTCCCACCGGGCTTTGATTTCACCGATCCCGATATCTATGCCCACCGGCTGCCGGCGCGGGAGTTCGCCGAACTGCGCGCGACGGAACCGATCTGGTGGAACGAGCAGGCGCCCGACGCCGGCGGGTTCGGCGACGGGGGCTACTGGGTGGTGACCAAGCACCGCGACATCCGCGATGCCTCGCTGCGCAGCGACGTATTCTCCTCCGCGACCAAGTCGATCGTCCCGCGTTACCGAGACGACTTGGCGGCCGGGCAGATTGAGGCGGGCCGGGCATCGATGATCATGATGGACGACCCCGAGCACAGCCGATTGCGCAAGATCGTCTCGCGGGCCTTCACGCCCCGCGCGGTCGAGCGGCTGCGCGCCGAACTGTCGGAGCGCGCGCGGCGCATCGTGACCCAAGCCGCCGCGGCCGGTTCGGGCGACTTCGTCCGCCAGGTCGCCTGCGAACTACCGCTGCAGGCCATCTGCGGGCTACTGGGCGTTCCGCACCAGGACTACCAAAAGTTGTTCGACTGGACCAACAACATGATCGGCAGCGACGACCCGGAGTTCGCGGGCAACGACGCGCTGACCTCTGCGGGCGAGTTGATGTGGTACGCAATGCAATTGGCTGCACGCAAGCGGGAGCATCCTGGGGACGACATCGTCACCACGCTGATCCAGGCCGACGCCGAAGGCCAGCGGCTGTCCGAGGCGGAGTTCGGCATGTTCGTGGTCACCCTCGCCGTCGCCGGAAACGAGACGACGCGCAACTCCATCACGCAGGGAATGATGGCCTTCACCGATTACCCGGAGCAGTGGGAGCTGTTCAAGGCGCGGCGACCCAAGACCGCCGCCGACGAGATAATCCGTTGGGCGACACCGATAACGGCTTTTCAGCGCACCGCGTGCCAGGACACCGTGCTCGGTGGGGTCCGGATCAGCAAAGGCCAGCGCGTCGTGCTGTTCTACCGCTCGGCCAACTTCGACGAAGAGGTTTTCGACGAGCCCTACACCTTCAACATCTTGCGCAGCCCGAACCCGCACGTCGGTTTCGGCGGCACCGGGGCGCACTACTGCATCGGCGCAAACCTGGCGCGCATGACGATCGACCTCATGTTCAACGCGCTCGCCGATCACCTGCCCGACCTGACTCCGCTGTCGGATCCCGAACGGCTTCGGTCGTCGTTCATCAACGGCATCAAGCACTGGCTGGTCGATTACCGGGGCACGCGGGCCCCGGTCGCCCACTAGGCCGGCTTTCCACGTCGCGCGGCCGGACCGCAAGCAGGCCGAAGCATTCACATATGCGCATACTACACTGGGTGATTGGGGAACGAGAGCAGAGAAACAGAGCAGAGAAGGGATGCGGTTCAAGGTGTTCGAGTTCAGCGAATCGGTCCTGATAGCGGCACCGCACGCGCAGGTGTGGAGTGTGCTCAGCGACATCGACCGCTGGTGGCTGGCTTCCAACGGCGAGCACGAGAGCTTGGAGCATCTCGACTCACTGCCACCGACACAGGTCGGCGCCAGGCTGCGAATCGCGGAGAAGATCGGCGGGATACCCGGTGTCGCCGAGGGGACGATCACGGCTGTGGACCCGGGCACGGCGGTCACCTGGGAAGCCGACGCGCGATATCGCTGGTTCGGAGTTTCGCTGCAGGTGGGCGAGGGTGTGACCTGGCGCGTGGAGCCGCACGATGCGTCGACCACTCGCGTCAGCGCACGGGTGTGGGCACGCTTCCCTCGCCATCTGGTGGGGCGTATCGCCGCCTTGGCGTTCGTGCACCTGCTGAACGGCGTCGAAAAGGATCGCGAACACACCCGAACTGAGTTGCGCTATCTCAGACGGCTCATCGAGGACCCACGAGGGTAATCCGAGCGGCATCGCTGGGCTCCGACAGCCCTTCCAGCACGACACAATCCGCAGCGGCCACGCCACCGCACTCGACGTTCGAGCCCGCGATCAATTCGGCGATACGGCTTTCGAGCTCCCGCAATTCCGCGAGCTTTTCCCGTACAGCGTTCAGATGAAGCTCCGCCAAGTCCCGGGCCTCCAAGCAGGAACGATCACGATCGTGCGTGAGTCGGACGAGACCGCGAACCTGCTCGACCGAGAAGTCAAGGTCGCGGCAGCGTCGAATGAACGTCACCCGTCGGAGATCGTCGTCGTCATAGCGACGCTGACCGCCAACCCTTCGCGGGCTGGGCAGAAGGCCGATCTGTTCGTAATAGCGAATCGTCGACGCGGTTGTCCCGGTCGCATCGGCCAACTCGCCAATTCTGAGAGCCATACGCCCATGGTCCCGCGTGCGTTCTTGACCCTCAACCCACTTGAAGTCCGATCCTGGAGTGATGTCTACCGAACATCGATCCACACCGGTCGCCTGCACCCTCGCGGCGTCCGACCACGCGGCGCGGATTGCGTGGATTGAAGAGCTCAATGCGACGGCGCTGGACAGCTACCAACGCGACGGTCGCCGCATGCGACTCCGGTACCGGCCGGACGCCGCCACGCAGGCACGGGAGCTGGTTCGCCGCGAGCGGGAGTGCTGCCGGTTCCTCCACTTCAGCACCGAGGAAGACGACCACGCATTCGTCGTGACGATCGACGCTCCTGCCGATTTGGCCGCCGCGCCCGATGAGCTGTTCGCGCCTTACACCCGAACGGGGGGCCAGCCGTGATAGACGTCACGCGCGAGGGCGACAGCGACGTGGTGGGGCTGCGTGCGACGAACAAACTCACCTCACGCGATTACCGCGACGTACTCACCCCCACGGTGCAAACCTTGCTTGACCGCTTCGGCAAGCTGAAGGTGCTGTTTCTCATCGATGAGCCCTTCGCCGGATGGACCCTGCGCGCGGCGTGGCTCAACACGCTGTTCGATATCAAGCACCGCAACGACTTTGCCAAGGTGGCCGTGGTCGGCGCACCACGGTGGGAGCAGTGGTGCGTCAACGTGGCTGCCGCGTTGCTGATGCGCGGCGAGTTGCGAACGTTCGACCGTGAACGACTAGACGCCGCATGGGAGTGGGTGCAAGCGTAGAGCCACCATGAGAATCGCCATCAGCGGTGCCGGCGTGGCCGGGGCTGCCCTCGCGCACTGGCTGCATCGAACCGGCCACGCGCCGACGCTGATCGAGCAGGCCCCGCACTTTCGCACCGGCGGCTACATGATCGACTTCTGGGGCGTCGGCTACCAGGTGGCCAAGCGCATGGGCATCGAGGAGTCCATCCGCGCCGCGGGTTACCAGATGGAACGGCTCCGTTCGGTCGGCTCGCGTGGCGAGGTGAAGGCGGACGTGGATGTGAACGTCTTTCGCCGGCTCCTTGGCGCCGACTTCACCAGCCTGCCGCGTGGCGATCTGGCCGCCGCGATCTACACCACCATCGAGGACAAGGTGGAAACGATCTTCGGCGACAGCATCGCCGCCGTCGAGGAGCACAGTGACGGTGTCCGACTCACCCTCGACAGCGGCGGCACACGCGATTTCGACCTGTTGATCGGCGCCGACGGACTGCATTCAAACGTGCGCCGTCTGGTCTTCGGGCCCGAGCGAGAATTCGAACGCTATCTGGGATGCAAGGTCGCGGCCTGTGTGGTCGACGGCTACCGCCCGCGCGACGAGCTGGCCTACGTCACGTACGCCGAACCCGGGCGTCAGCTGGCGCGTTTCGCGCTTCGCGGCGACCGCACCACGTTCTTATTCATCTTCCGCGCCACCGAACACCGCCACGCCGATGCGCCACCAAAAGAGGAGCTGCGCAGGGTGTTTGGCGACTGCGGCTGGGAAGCCCACGACATGCTGGCCGCACTCGACGATGGCCCCGGCGGTGTCAAAGACCTGTACTTCGACGTCGTCAGCCAGATTCGGATGGATCGCTGGTCGCGTGGCCGGGTCTTGCTGGCCGGCGATGCGGCCGGGTGCATTTCACTGCTCGGCGGCGAGGGTACCGGCCTGGCGATCACCGAGGCCTACGTGCTGGCCGGCGAACTCGCCCGCGCCCAGGGCGACCATACCCGCGCGTTCGATGCCTATGAGGCGCGCATGCGCCCCTTCATCGCGAGCAAGCAAGCCGGGGCCTCGCGCTACATCGGCTTCTTCGCCACGCGCACCCAGTTCGGGCTGTGGCTCCGAAACCTGGCGCTGCGGACCATGCATTTCGCCCCACTGGCAACGCTTTTCGCGGGCAGCGTGCGCGACGACTTCGAACTGCCCGACTACGGCATATAGCTACCGGGCCGGCTCCTGCGTTGGTGCGGGCGCTGCAATGGAAACGTCTTTCATCGCGCTGAGCCGAATGCGCGCGCCGCGATGCGGTATCAGGACAACGAATTTCAGCTTCTGTCGTTCGTCGGCCGCGGTCGTGGTGTTCAGCTCGGCCCGGCGCAAAATCTCGCGCAACACCACGCGCATCTCCACCATCGCGAAGCCGGCGCCCAGACAGCGGCGGTTTCCGCCGCCGAACGGGAACCACGTCGTCGGGCTCAGGGTGGCGCCCAGCATCCGGTCCGGATCGAACCGGCCTGGGTCCGGATACACCGCGGCGCTCGTGTGCACCAGCCCGATCCCGGGCGCCACCATGACCCCTGCCGGCAGCCGGTAGCCGGCCACGTCGGCCGGTTCGGTGAGCACCCGACCCACGTCGAACACCACCGGACGGATACGCAGTGTCTCCTTCACCAGCGCGTCGAGATACCCCTCGCCGGCCGGGTCACCCGCGGCGCTGGCCTCGGCCGCGACCACCGCCTTGGCCAATACGGCCGGGTGGCGGGTCAACCGTTCGAGCGCCCACGACAACCCGTTCGCGGTGGTGTCGTGCCCGGCCACCAGCAACGTCATCAACTGGTCCCGCAACTCGCGGTCGGACATCGTGCGGCCACCGTCGTCGGCGCGGACCAGCATGGCCAGCACGTCGGTGCGTCTGGCCAGGTCGGGATCGGCGCGGCGCTCGGCGATCTCCGCGTACAGCAGGCGGTCGGCTTCGGCCATGCACCGACGCAGCCCCCGCCACGGGAAGTACCGCTGCAGCTCCGGCTTCGCCAGTGCCAGCGTCGCCCACGGACCCACGGTGAGCAGCCGCGGCATGATTTCTCGCAGCGCGGTGAGCCGGGCCGGGTCCGTGGCGCCGATGACCGTACGCAGGATCACCTCGAGGGTGATCTCCGACATCTTTGGCGCGGCCGGGAAGCTCTCTCCCACCGGCCACCTTGCGATGTTCGCCGCGGCGATCTCGGCCATCAGCCCCGCTTGGCGTGCGACGGCGTCGCGATGGAACGGCGGCAGCATGAGACGGCGCCGATCCCGATGCACGTCTTCGTCGATGACCAGCAGGGAGCTCTCGCCCAGCAACCCGCTCAGAATTGAATTTGCTTCGCCGGCATGAAACACCTGCGGGTCACCGGCGAACACCGTCTTGATGGCCGCCGGGTCGGCCAGGTAGACGAGCGTGCCCATGCCTGCGACGCGCAGCGTGAACACGCTCCCATAACGGCGGCGGCAGGCGGCAACGAAGTGCGAGCCGCGGTGCAGCATGAACGCGGCCTGTACCGCCCGGGGCAGCCGGGGCCCCGGTGGAAGCGCGGTACGCGGGGCATTGCGCATCGCCGTAATTTTACGACCGGCGCGCGCAGGGAAGCGACGCCTAGATCACAACTGCGGCTGTGTGGTCTCCGATTGCCGGCGGTCGCCGGTCGCGATGAAGTCCTCAATCAGCTCCACCACCTGGTTCGGCGCCTCCACCTGTGCGAAGTGGCCGACACCCGGCAGGATTTCGAGCCTGGCGTCGGTACGAGCGTCGTGCGCGGCGTACGCGTGATGGACGGGAATGATGGCGTCACACTCGCCCCAGATCGCCATGACCGGTAAGTCCTCACGCAGCCGCAGCCTGTTGAGCGCGCTGACCGCCTGGCCACGGTGATCGACCACCGATCGCAGCGTCCGCAGGAAAGACTGACGCGTTTCGCCATCCGACAGCGACGAGTAGGCGCTCCACAGCTCGGCCCCGCGCGGCGACTGGATGCCGGCGTTTCTCAGCCAAGACCGGAGTCGGTTGCCGATTGACAGGACGGGCTTCGGCGCGATGATCGGCAGCACCAGCTCCGCCCCGGGCGCCGAGAGCAGCCGCAGCACCCAACCGACGTCGGGACCGAGGCCGCCACTGCTGATCAGGATCAACCGCTTCGCGTAATCGGGGTGCTGGTAGACGAACTGCATTGCCACCCCGCCGCCGAGCGATTGACCGACCAGCGTGGCCTGGCTGACACCGAGTTCGTCGAGCAGATCACGAAGCCAGACCGCGAAAGCGCCCAGCGAATAGTCCGTCCGGGGCTTCGCCGACTCGCCGTGGCCCAGCAGGTCCGGCGCGATGACCCGGAACTTCTTCGACAACTGCGGTATCACCGACCGCCAGGTCTCCGAGCTGCCCGCCATCCCGTGGATGAGCAGCAGCACCTCGCCAGCGCCCTCGTCGCGGTAGGCGACCCGATCACCGTGTAGCTCGAGAAACTTCAACTCGTTCATGGCGCGGGGATACCCGCTCTGGTCCCGCTTACGGCCGCGTCGGGCCAAATCGTGACGGAAACCGCTTCCGATCGCCACAGTGCCGCGGGCCTCAGCGATGATTTAGTCCATGACCGAACCGGTTGCGGCCCGCGTGGCCGTCTACCTCGACTTCGACAACATCGTGATTTCGCGATACGACCAGGTGCACGGCCGCAACTCGTTCCAACGGGACAAAGCCAAGGGGCTCGACCAGTATGCCGGGCGGCTGGACCGGGCCACCGTCGACGTCGGCGCGATCCTCGACTTCGCATCGTCGTTCGGCACGCTGGTGCTCACCCGTGCCTACGCGGACTGGTCGGCGGATATCAACGCCGGGTACCGCGGGCAGCTGGTGGCCCGCGCGGTCGATCTGGTGCAGTTGTTCCCCGCTGCGGCCTACGGCAAGAACGGGGCCGACATCCGGCTGGCCGTCGACGCCGTCGAGGACATGTTCCGCCTGCCCGACCTTACCCACGTGGTGGTCGTGGCCGGTGACTCGGACTACATCCCGTTGGCCCAGCGTTGCAAGAGGCTCGGCCGGTACGTCGTGGGCATCGGGGTGGCCGGTGCGTCGAGCCGGGCGCTCGCGGCGGCCTGCGACGAGTTCGTCATCTACGACTCGCTGCCGGGGGTTCCGGCGCTCGAACCCGAGCCCGCGGCCGCGGACGCCGAGGCCGAGGCGAAGCCGTCGAAGCGACGGGACGGGCGCGCCAAGCCGGCGCAGCCCGACGAGCCGGAGCCACCCGATCCGCAGGCGGCCGCGACGGCGCTGCTGACGCGCGCGCTGCAGATCGGCCTGGAGAAGGACGACGTCGACTGGCTGCACAATTCGGCGGTGAAGGCACAGATGAAGCGGATGGACCCGTCGTTCAGCGAAAGGTCTCTGGGATTCCGGTCATTCAGCGATTTCCTGCGTTCGCGGTCCGATGTCGTTGAGTTGGACGAGACGTCGACGACGCGGATGGTGCGACTTCGTGCCGCAGAGTGAAACCCGGTCAGGGCCCCGCTGGCTGACCCGCAACGTTCGGGTGCTCTCCGGGGTCTCGTTCCTGCAGGACACCGCCAGCGAGCTGTTGTATCCGCTGTTGCCGATCTACCTGACGGCGGTGCTCGGTGCGCCCCCGTCGGTGGTCGGGGCCGTCGAGGGTGCGGCCGAGGGCGCGGCGTCGCTGACGAAACTCGCGGCGGGGCCGCTCGGCGACAGGTTTCAGCGACGCCCGTTGATCGCCACCGGGTACGGAATGGCGGCGCTCGGAAAAATCATCATCGCGGTGGCGGCGGCGTGGCCGGGAGTGCTCGCCGGTCGCGTCGTTGACCGGCTCGGCAAGGGCGTCCGCGGCGCACCGCGGGACGCGCTGCTGGTCGACGATGTGGACGAGGCCCTGCGCGGCCGGGTTTTCGGCTTCCACCGCGCGATGGACACCTTTGGCGCCGTGTTCGGTCCGCTGCTCGGGTTGGTGGGGTATGAGGTGCTGGACCATCGGATCGCGCCATTGCTGTATGTCGCCATCGTGCCCGCCGTGCTCAGCGTGGCGCTCGTCTTTCTGGTGCGCGAGCGCGCCCATCGCGGCCCACCAGCGCAGCGGCAGTCCATGTGGGCCGGTGTGCGGGCTTTGCCGCAGCCCTATTGGCGGGTCACCGCGCTGCTGGTGCTCTTCAGCGTGGTCAATTTCCCGGACGCCTTGTTGTTGTTGCGGCTCAATGAAATTGGCTTCTCGGTGGTTGGGGTGATTCTGGCGTACGTCGGATACAACGCGGTCTATGCCCTGGCCAGCTACCCGGCCGGTTCGCTCGCCGACCGCATCGGCAGACCGGCGCTGTTCGGCCTCGGCCTCACATTCTTCGCGGTTGGCTACATCGGGCTGGGGCTCACCACCGACACCGTGACGGCGTGGCTGCTGATCGGCGCCTACGGATTGTTCACCGGCTGCACCGACGGCGTCGGGAAGGCCTGGATCTCGGGGTTGGTCGACCGGGAACATCAGGCCAGCGCGCAGGGCGTGTTCCAGGGCGGCATCGGGCTGGCTGTCCTGGTCGCGGGGTTGTGGGCCGGCTTCCTCTGGGGTGCGAACGGTCAACTGCCGCTGCTCATTTCGGGAGTCATCGGCGGCGTGTTCGCGGTCGGGCTGATCGGCGGCCAACTGGTCGGCGGCATACGACGCGGGTAGACCTCGGCGCACGGCCACCATACATACCTTCCTATTTGTATGGCGGAAGGTGCCGAGGTGGTGGTCAGCCGCCTGCTGAACCCGCGCACCGCGGGACCGGTTCCCTGGAAACCCATGGTGAGCCTCAGCGGCCCGAAGAGCCTGCCCATCGAGTTCGACCGCTAGCCGGTCGGCGGGCCCGGTGTGACGAATACCGCGGGATACAAGTCGCGGTTCGTCCCCGCCCGCCTTACGCTCATTGGTTACACGAACTTAACGGGGGTTTTCCGATGCGGCCGTTCACGGGGCAAACTGTGCCCAAATTCGGGCTTGCCCTCGTCGCGTCGGTCGCCTGCCTGGCCGTCGCGTCCTGTTCGGAAACCGCGTCCCCGCCCGCGGCGACCCCGACCACCTCGACTTCTCCGTCGAAAACCGCCACCAGCGCGGCTCCGTCACCAGCGGCGATAACGGGTCCGTTGGAGAAGGATTGGAAAAGCTACGGCGGAACGGCGTACTTCGGTTGCCCGGACAAATCTTCGTCGAGCAAATCCGCGCTCGAGGACATCCGCCCGAAAATCTTTGATCCCAAAACCGGTCGATACATCGCGCCGGCCGTTCCGGCGGTCGCCGCCGGCGAGAATCTCACCGGCGCCATCTGCGCGCTGACGGGCAGTGCGGAGGACATGAGGGTCGTCTACATCGTCACGACCGTCAAACCCGCCCAAGCGCAACAACCCGCCGTCACGAAAACGACCGCATACGCCTACGACTTCAAGGCGGGTCAACCGTTGGCGACGAAGGAACTGCAGCCGCCCACCCCGAACCTCAAGTTCACCGCGGCGAAGGACTGGGGGCTCGCCTCGACCGCGACGGGCGTGGCCTGGACCAACGCCTTCACCGACGGACACGCCCCCACGTCGCCGCCCCGGACCGTCATCCTTTCCGCCACC
This sequence comes from Mycobacterium sp. E2733, assembly GCF_001667585.1. Lineage (GTDB taxonomy): Bacteria > Actinomycetota > Actinomycetes > Mycobacteriales > Mycobacteriaceae > Mycobacterium. The sequence goes on along the minus strand of NZ_LZJZ01000104.1, from coordinate 73,848 downwards.
GACCTGTCGACGCCGTGGAGCGACCCACAATCCGGGCGCGCCTGGCAGGACGTCCTTGCGTTTCAGCGCAACACCGACCCGGGCAAGACGTCGGGCGCAGAGCTGCGCCGGCCCAGCGGAGAGGTGATTTACCAGGACAACGACATTCGCAGCGTAGACGCCGAATTGACCTATGGTCCAAACAAACTGGTGCAAGTCACGCACTGGGATTCCCACAATCCCCCGGCGTTGTCGACGATGTTCTATGACCTGAACGCCAAGGCCGTCATCAAGATCGGCGATTCCGATCGCATTCCCGGCGGCGGGCTGTCCGCGACGTTGTCGGACGGGAAATTGTTTGTCGACGGCCATGATTCGGATACCTCCTCGTTCGGCTTCGGGGTGTGGAACCTGCGTAGCCAGCAGTGGGATTTCCTGAAGACGCGGGATGACGCGAAGAAGATGTCGATTGCCAAGGTGGCGTTTTTCGAAGACCACCTCTACATCACCAACGTCGGCAATACGTTTGCCGTCCTCGCCCTGCCCGCCACCGATCCGATTGCGACCACTTGGTCAGTTCGGCCCTTCGCGCGAATATCGGGCTGGACGCTGGTATGCCGCGGTGAGAATGCCGCGGCCTTGAACGGGGACTGCAAGGACATCGTGATGGTGCAAGACCAGGACGGCCACTTCCCGGGCCCCTGGACCTGAACCCGTCAGCCATCCCGTATCAAGTGCCGGCGTAGGAATTCCGTCTCCACGGCGCTGATCTCCTCGAACAGCGCGCCAGTGTAGACGTCGAAGTGCCCCACCGGATAGCGGTGCAGTTCAACGTTATTCATCCCTGACGCGATGCGCACCGCGAATCTGGGCGACGCTTGCAGGTCCCGGTCGCCCACGCACATCAGGACCGGCATGCGCAACTTCTCCGCGGTGCCTTCGTGGTAGCGCGGCAGGGCGAACAGCATGCGCGGAGCCAACGCATTGCGCCAGCCGACGGCTTCGCCGCCCAGCGCCTCGAACGCGGATTTCGCTTCGGGCTCAGTGAATACCGCAATCTCGCCGGGATCGGCTACCACGGGAACCAGATACGGCGGCCGACCCAACTTCGCGCCAATCACGTCGCACAACGCGGCGACGGTGAATTGCAGCGTCCGCCACGTCACATCCCAACTGAGACGCTCGCGGAGCCTGCGCCCACGGTGCCAACCGTCGATCAGCGGTACCTGCAGCACCACGGCGGCGATTTCCGGATCCGTCGCGGCGACCGCCAGCACGTGGCTGCCGCTGAGCGAGGTCCCCCACAAAGCGACCCGATGCGGATCGATATCTTCGCGACCTCGCACGTATCGCACCGCCGCCCGGTAGTCGTCTCGTTGTTCGGCGACGTCGATCACTTGCCTAGGTTCGCCGCCGCTGGCTCCGAAATGCCGGTAGTCGAACGCCAGCACCGCGAGGCCCGCCGCGGTGAATTTCGCTGCGTACGCCGGCAGCCCGAGGCGCTTGGTGGCGCTGCCGCCGTGTCCCATCACCACGCACGCGAGGCCTTTTCCCGCCTTTGCGGGCCGGTAGAGATCGGCCGCGCAAGGCACCCCGCCGGACTCGAAGGACACTTCATGAAGCACTAGCTATGGCACCCCGACGTGCCGGCGGCCCTGCCGCCCGGTTCCCGCCTCCGCCATGTGGTCATGACGCAGCCAGTGCCCTCTGAAACGTCTGCTGGTGGGTCTTCTCGTCACCGGCGATTTCCCGGAACAGGTTGGCGGCCTGAGGGTTTCCTGCCCGGTCGGCTTGGCGGGCGTAGTCGGGGTACATGACGTCGGCCTCGTGCTGCTCGCCGTTGATCGCGTCTTGCAAGTTGGCGTTGGTGTCGGTCCCCACCAACCCGGCCAGCGTGGCCAGCGTCGCGAAATGCTCGTTCAACTCGATGTTTGCGGTGTTGGTGAAGAGCTGCGCTACAGCCGAGTTACCCTCTCGCCGCGCCTGATCGGCGTAGCGCATGTATTTGGCGTAGGCGAAGGCCTCGCCCTGCATGGCGGTGCGCAGGTTCGCCAGCGTGGCCCCGGAGGACCGCGGGGGCCCGGGCGTGATGGCCACCGGCGTCGGCGCTACACCGGCCGGTAGCGAAGCGCCGCCGCCAGGGTTGCCCACCACGTCGAGTGCCGCTTGGAAGTGCTTGAGGTGGGTTGCCTCGTCGGCGCCGATCTCGCGGAAAGCCGATGCCGCGGCCTGGTCGTTTTCAGCGGCGGCCTGCTTCGCGAAACCCGGGTACATGACGCTGGCCTCATTCGTCTCGCCGTTGATCGCGTCGCGCAGGTTGGCCGCGATGTCGCTGCCCAGCCCGACCAGATCGGCCTCGCGCGCAAAGTGATCCATGTGCTCGGTCTGCGCGGCATTGGTGAAGTCCTGCGCGGCCTGGGTCCGCCCGACCTGCTGCGCCTGGGTGGCATACGCCAGATACTTCGCATGGGCGAGCGCCTCACCGTGCATGGCTGACAACGCGTTTGATCGGGTCGAATCGGCCAGCGGGGAGGTCGACGATGCCGGCGGCGCCGGGTGACTGGAGCATGCCGCCATCAGCAGTGCGGCCATGCCGGCCACAACCATCAACCATCTGGCCTGATACATGGTCAACCCCGCATTTGATGTATCGAACGTCGCGCTGTAGCGCCGACGGTAGTGGTCGGCACCATGGCAGACCTAGGGGCGGAAGTCCCGTACCATCGCTCGACCAGCACGGCTTCGCGCCTGGGCGGCGCCACCTGTCGGCCGCGAGCAGCGACGAAAAGCCGCTCCGCGGCCGTCCGAGCCGAGATACCGTATCGAGCATGCGCGGCAGACCGACGCCGCCGCGAGCCCGGCTACTGCTCGACCAGCTGCGCGACGAGCGCGGTCTGCGGGTTGTGCTCGTCTCGCACTGTCTGCTGAACGAGAACACGCGTTACGCGGGCGGCGCCACCCGACCCGGTGCGGTGCGGGAGGTGGTCGAAGAGCTGACGAACGCGGGTTACGGAATTCACCAGCTGCCGTGTCCGGAGCGGCAAGCCTGGGGTGGGGTATTGAAGCCACACAGCCTGCACCTGTACCACTCCAAGGGCGGATTGCTGTACCGGCTGCGCGGCCCATTGCTGGGCGCGTTCGTGCTTTGGACGCGCCTCGTCTATCGGCGCTTGGCGCGGCAGGTCGCCCGCGACGTCGCCGACTACCAGCGTTCCGGCATCACGGTGGCCGGCATCGTCGGGATCGGCGCCTCACCATCGTGTGGGGTGACCACGACGCTGGACATGCGGGCCTCGCTGGAGGTGGTCGCGGCCTGCCCGGCCGCCGCCCTCACTCGGGATGTGATGAACGAGCGCGCCGTTCTCGGGTGCCGGCGCACCGGCGAGGGCTTGTTCATCGCCGCGCTGGATCGACAATTGCACCGTCGGGGATTAGGGGTCCCGGCGCTCGAACACGACCTCGCCGCGGAGCTCCGCGGTACGCGGCAGGCGCTGCTCGCCGCGGGCGCGGCGCGGACGCTGGGAAGAGTCGGGCGCCGAGAGACGCCCTCCGACGGCTTTCGAAGCCGCTGACCTGCTTTCCGATTCCCGGCTGTGGTGGCTCCGCCTGCGCCCGTAACGACCAGACACCTTCAGCGACGATGACGTCGACGCTTTTACCCTACCGGGGTATGGTTGCCCAATGGAAGCAGCGGGGTCTTGCTGCTGCGGACCCACCGACTGCACGCGTGGTGGTGACGCCGATAGCACGCCCGGCGGCAGGCCGTAAGTGGTTAATTTCCAAATAATTACGAGGCTCGTCATCAGTATCGGGATTGTCCTCGGTGCCGGAATGGGGCAGCGCCACCGCAAATGCAACGGACTTTAGTTCCTACCCCGGGGGGTATAGGCGCGCCACATTTGGCCGTATGCACAATCGAGAATGGAGATTCTCATGAAATCTCGAGCGATGACGGCGATCGCGCTGTTCAGCGGTGCAACGGCGCTGACTTTGGTGCCAGGCCTTGGCGGCAGCCAATTGCTCAGCAACACAACCACATCGATCGCAACCCCGACATCCACCCCAGTCAGCCCACTAGGGATTTCAACGGTCCCGGTGGTGACACCGGTTGTATTCCTCATATCAATTGTTAGGCGTGGAGCGCGCCGTCGAGGCGCGAATGCGGACAGAGATGGGTTGCGCCCGAACCCATTCGGGCGATGACGCGTCGAGCAGCTAGAAGAGGTGGGGAGTGCTTCGGTGATGTCGGTGGTCGTAGTGTACGACCCCCGCGACGACGCCGGCCCCGACGACGACACAAGACAGCAGCGCGGCGGCCGCCACCATCGCCCAGCCCAGGTGGCCGGTACCGGCTGCGAAGAGCGCCATCGGGAGCGCCGCGAACGCGAGCAGCGTGGACAGCCACCCGGTCCAGGCGGCAAATCTGTTGAGCAACATGATCGACTCCTTAGCCGTCAGTCACGATCATCGTCCTTGTCATGACCGGGCGTCTAGGTTTTCCAATTGCGCCTAAGCGTTGGTCGAGCTGTTCTGCCGCCGCCGGCGAGCGCTCGCGAGCAATGGTTGAGTGACTTATTATCTGCGTATGCATGCAGGTAATCGGGGAGCGCGGCGGTGAACGCGTATAGCGGGCACGATCACGAGCACCACCATGGGCCTGGCCACGAACATGCCCACCGGGTCCGCGGCATCGTCAGCCAAATTTTCGTCCCGCATAGCCACGACGTCGCCGACAGTGTCGACACCGCTCTGAAATCCAGCGCCACCGGCATCCGGGCCGTCAAGATCAGCCTCATCGGCCTGGCCGCGACCGCCGGCATACAGGTGATCGTCGCCGCCGTCTCGGGATCGATCGCGCTGGCCGCCGACACCATTCACAATTTCTCCGATGCACTGACCTCGGTCCCCCTCTGGATCGCGTTTTCCTTGGGCCGTCGCGCGGCCACCCGGCGATACACCTACGGCTATGGGCGCGCCGAAGACATCGCGGGCCTGTTCGTCATCGGCATGATCGCCCTGTCGGCGATCATCGCCGGCTACGAAGCCGTCCTGCGGCTCATCCACCCCGTCGCTGTCCATCACGTCGCCTGGGTCGCGGCGGCCGGCATCGTGGGCTTCCTGGGCAACGAGGGGGTCGCAAGCTACCGTATCCGGATCGGCCGCCGGATCGGCTCGGCCGCCCTCGTTGCCGACGGCCTACACGCGCGAACCGACGGATTCACCTCGCTGGCAGTGCTTTTCGGAGCGATCGGTGTTGCTCTGGGCCACCCGGTTGCCGACCCGGTCATCGGCATGATCATCACGGTGGCGATCGTGGCGGTGCTGTACCGCGCCGCGCGCGACATCTTCCGTCGGCTCATGGATGCGGTGGACCCCAGGCTCGTCGACACCGCCGAAGCATGCCTTGGCGCGCGGCCTGGCGTCTGCAGCGTGCGCAGCATCCGGATGCGGTGGATCGGTCACCAGCTGCACGCCGACGCGGAACTCGACATCGATCCCGGTACCAGCCTCGAGGATGCCCACCGCATCGCTCACGACGCCGAACACCAACTCACTCACGCGGTGCCCAGGCTCAACAGCGCACTCGTCCACGCCTACCCGGCGCACCCTAAGCAATAGGCCGTTTTAAGCCCAGCCCAGCGCCTGGGGGACCATGTACAGCCCGAAGCCCATGACGACCAGACACAGGGCCCAGGTGATGTATTTGTGCAGCCCGCGCATGCGCCACTGCGCGGGCAACGCCTTGGTTTCCAACGCCAGCAGCAGACCCAGCACGATCGGTAGGAGCAGGGCGTTCATCACTTCGACATCCACGGCCAGGTTGACCAGGTCGACGCTGGCCAGGACGAGCACCGCGCCGACGATGTGCGCGAGCCCGTAGGTGATGTAGAACTTGGCGGTCTCGCGGTTGGGCCGCTCGTTGAGCGTGTGGCGCCACCCGAAGACCTCCGCGAGCCCCCATGCCCCGGCGAGGGAGGCCACGATCGCGGCGACCAGCGCCGCGCCCAGCATCCCCAGACCGAACAGGACCGTCCCACCCGTGCGGCCCAGGTAGGGGGTGAGCGAATTGGCGATCTCGCCGACGGTGTTCAGGGACACCCCGCCGTCGTGCGCGCCCACCGTCGAGGCCACCGTGACGACCACCGCGATCATGATCACCTGGGTCAGGACCGCGCCGGTGGCGGTGTCGTAGCGGGCCTGCCGAATCGTGGCCTCCGACAACCGCTTATCCACCACGGCGCCCTGCTGATAGAACACCATCCACGGCATGATGACCGCGCCGACGTTGGCCGCGACCAAGAGCAGATACGACGAGTTGCCCAGCGGCATCGAGGACAAGCCGTCCAGCAGCGCGTCGAGCCGCGGCCGTGCCAAAACCATGGCGACCAGGAACGCCAGCTCGGCCGCGCCGATGATGAGACCGATGCGTTCGACGCGCCGGTAGCTGCCGGTGAACGCCAACGCCAGCAGCGCGGCCGTTGCGACCGGGATACTGACCCACCGTGAGACACCGAAAAGTTCCCCTACCCCGGCGACGCCGGCGAACTCCGTCAGCAGCGCGCCGATCGCGGAGGCGAACAACGTGAAGGCCGACAGCCAGGCCCAGCCGCGGCCGAACCGTTCCCGAATCAGGGCGCCATGACCGCGTTTGGTGACGATGCCCAGTCGCACCGTCATCTCCTGCACGACGTAGAGGATCGGCATCAACATCAGCTGCGGCAGCACCATCCGGTAGCCCCATTGGGCGCCGGACTGCGACGCGGTGATCAACGACCCCGCATCGGTGTCCGCCAACATCACCACCAGACCGGGACCCCAGACCGCGAGCAGCCCCCAACGCAGCCATCGGCCGCGGACCCGCAGCGATACCGACGGCCGACCGTCGAATTCTTCCGCCACTGATGTGGTGGTATCGGTCACCCTTGCCTCATTCCTTCACACGACTGCGTTGACGCGGCCCGACCTGCCGATGATAACTAAGGCTCACCTAACCGCTGCAGTTTGGTGAAGAGTGTCATTCTCTAAAGTGAGATTGATCCTCTCCAAATGCGAGAGTACGTTATCGGCGCAGGCGAGAGGGACGAATCCGCTGCGGGGATCAACCGGGGTCAGGCGTCGATCACCAGGCGATCGCCCTCGGCCCGGGAGACGCAGACCAGCATTTCGCCGTCGTCCTCTACGGTGCGCCCGCGGCGATCAACTTGCCCCGCAAGCACTTTCACCTTGCAGGTGCCGCAGAAGCCTTGTTGGCAGGAGTACGCGGTCGACGGGTCGCTGTCCAGCATGACGTCCAGCGCCGACCGGTTGGCCGGCACGCTGAGCACGCGCTGCGAGCGGGCGAGTTCCAGCTCGAACGGGACGCCGTCGACGACGGGCGGCGGGCCGAAGCGTTCGTAATGTAGCGGCGCGTCGGCGTGCTGGTCACGCTCCGCGCGCACCGATTCGAGCATGGCGGTCGGGCCGCACACGTAGACGGCCGTCGTCGGCCCGGCATCGACGAGCAGTTCCGAGGCGGCGGGCATGCGGCCGAGCTCGTCGTCTGCCCAAACGGTGACCCGGTCGGGCGCCACCGCCATAAGCTCGTCGAGCAGCGGCATGTACTCACGGCTGCGCCCCGCATACACGGCGCGCCAATCGATTCCGCGCTGCTGGGCGACCCGGACCATGGGCAGGATGGGGGTGATCCCGATGCCGCCGATCACGAACAACACCTCGCGCTCATCGGTGACGAGATAGAACGCGTTGCGGGGGCCTTCGAACTCGACGGTGTCGCCCACGGCGAAGGTGTCGTGCATTTCGATGGATCCACCGCCGCCGTCGGCGATCCGGCGCACCGCGATGCGGTAGTCGGTGCGCCGTCCCGGCGGACCGCACAGTGAGTACTGGCGGCGGCGGCCCGAGGCCAACCGGATATCGATGTGCGCGCCGGGCGTCCAGGACGGCAGCAATCCCCCTTGCGGGTCGGCGAGCGTCAACGCGACCACGTCGGGCGCGAGAAGCTCGCGCTTGCTGACCACCGCGGTGTTGACCCGCGACACCGGCACGACCCGCGACGGGTCCCACCGCGACGCCGACGCCAACCCGCCGAAGAGGGTGCCGACTCCCCACAACGCCGTGTAGAGGCGATCCCGCTTGCGGCGACCGTACAGGTCGGCGGGTCTGCTACTCCAAATCGCCTGTGCCACAGGGAATTTCCTATGCCTGTCGGATGCCGATGACCTGGTCGACCCATTCGGCCGTGAGCCGGGCGATGACCTCCGGATGGGAGGACACCACCCAGTGCCCGCCCTCGATCGGGATCACCCTGCCGCGAGTCGGTATCGAGCCGGTGAACCGCTGGAGGGGCGGCGACACGAAATAGTCCTTGCGCGCCACCAGCACCTGCACGGGGACCTTGGTCTGCGGCAGCTCCTTCCCGGGCGCCAGGAACGGCCCGGGCATGTTGGCGCGGTACAGGTTGAGCCCGTTGACGTAGTCGCGGACCGACCGGGTGGTCGCCGCGCGCTGCCGGCCGGCGCGGCGGGGACGGCCGATCAGTTCAACCGCGGCGAAGACCACCACGGTCGCCCGGGACCAGATCGCCAACTCCGGCGCCCCCGGGCACAGGAAGAACCAGATGTACGTGGAGGCCAGCGCCTGCCTGAGGACGTCGAACACGCCCCGGGGTGAGCGAGCGGACCGCAGGAACTTGCCCGCATAGTTCAGGTGCGGGCCCGAGATCGACGTGAAGGAGGCGATTTTGCCCATCACCGCGTCGTCGGTGACCGCCGCCCAGGCCTGGATGGAACCCCAGTCGTGGGCCACCAGATGCACCTGGTCCACGCCGAGGCTGTCGATCACCGCGCCGATATCGGAAACCAGTTGCGGCAGAAGATATCCCGAGCGCCTCGCCGGCTTGGACGATGCACCGACGCCGCGTACGTCGAAAGCCACGAAGTTGTAGCGCTCGCTGAGCTCTTCGGCGACGCCGTCCCACACGTGGTGGTTATCCGGGTAACCGTGGATCGCCAAAATGGTCGGGCGCCCTCGGTCGATCTCCGAGCGGGCGTGGACCGCGAGGGATACGCCGTCGGACGCAATTACGTTGCTGCGTTGAGTCATTGGTGCCAACTCCGGGACACTCAGTGCGCCGCGCGGGCGGCTGGTGACCGGGCCAGGTAGTCGACCGCGCGCCCGACCCCGCCGAGTTTGGACGGGTGGAAGCTCGGCGTGTAGTAGGCGCCGATGACCCGCAGGAACTGGAAGGGGCCGGGCACCAGACCCCGCCGAGCCGCGGTGAAGTAGTCGCGCCAGCGCGGTTTGGTGCCCGGCGGCAGGTACGGGTCGACCGAGTACATGAACCGCACACCGCGAATGAACAACCACAGCAGCGCGGGCGTCACCAGCAGCTGGGTGCGCACCTGGCGCCAGTAGCCGCCGCGCAGGTGCTTCATCGTGTCGAACGCGACCGCCTTGTGCTCTACCTCCTCCGCGCCGTGCCAGCGCAGCAGGTCCAGCATCACCGGGTCGGTGCCGAAGGCGTCGTGTTGCGGGGTGTCGAGGATCCATTCGCCCAGGATGGCGGTGTAGTGCTCGAGGGCCGCCACCATGGACACCCGCTCGAGCAGCCAGCTCTGGCGTCGCCGCCGGCCCCACGCCGGCCGGTCCCCGATGAGCTTGCCGAACAGCCAGGCCATCTGGTCGGTGAACGGCGTGACGTCGATGCCGTTGGCCGCAAAGTGGTCCAGCACCCCCGAATGCGCCTGGGAGTGCATGGCCTCCTGGCTGATGAAACCCTGCACGTCCAGCCGCAGCTGATCGTCCTTGATCATCGGCAGCGTGTTCTTGAACGCGTCGACGATGAACTCCTCGCCTGCGGGCAGCAGCAGGTGCAGCACGTTGCAGAAGTGCGTGGTGAAGGGCTCGTTGGGCACGTAGTAGAACGGCAGCGTCGCCCAGTCGAAGTCGACGTCACGCGCCTGCAGAACGATCCGCTCGTGATCGAGCGACGCGTCATGCGGCCCCGTCGCCTGGTCGTCGACGGTGAACATGGTGCACCCCCTTGCTTGTTGTCGCGCGGGTTAGGCGCTGCGTTGCGCCTCGGCCTCAGCCTCGGTGATCAGGCGCTCACTGCGCAAGAACCGGACGAGATTCTCGACCGTCTCCGTCAGCGCCGGCTCACGCAGGCGGACCGCGGCCTGCGCCCGCGCACGTTGGTACTGGCTGTTGCCGTAGCGCTTGTCCCGCATCGCCGCGATCTTGTCCGCCGAGCGGGTGAGGAAATCCACCAGCGGGTAGATCGGGTCCCGCGGCGTGCACCGACGGTTCATCTCGGCGGCGAACGATCCGATGTCGTGGTAGTCGAACCGGTAGCCGTAGCGCTCGGACAAGACGCGGGTGATGTCGGTCATGTTGTAGTAATCGTCCGCGGTCATGTTGAACACCGTGCCGGCTTCGGCCGGCAGTTCCATGAGCGCGACGATGTGGTCGGCGATCAGGTCCGCCGGCAGCAGGCTCAGCTGGTTGAGCGCGTTGGCGGCAACGCCGTGCTCGATCATGAACGCCATGGTGCGCACCAGGATGTCGTCCTGACTGCCGAAGCCCGCGCTGGTCGGTGAGATCAGCGAGGGCCGGAAGATGCGCACGTCGAGCCCTTGCCGCTGGGCGGCGAAAGCCAGCTGCTCGGCGACCCACTTGGTCTGCGAGTAGCCGAAGTCCAGGGCGTTCATCTCCAGGTTCGCGTCGGACTCCCCGACCACCGGCTTGACGCTCCAGCCGTAGATGAAGGTGCTGGAGACCAGGTGGAAAGTCTTGCGGTGCGCGGTCATGGCCAGGCGCAGCAGCTCGTGCGTCCCGATCACATTGGCCGGCCGCAGGGCGTCGTAGGTCCTGACGTAGTTGACGAGGGCGCCGTTGTGGACGATGGCGTCGACGCTCTCGGCCAGTTGCCGGAAACCCGCCTCGCCGATGCCCAGCTGCGGCGCGGCGAGGTCACCGCATACCACGCGCACCCGCTTGCGGACCTCCGCCTCGAGGGCCGGGGACCACAACCGGGCCTTGCGCAACGACGCGACGATCCGGTCCAGGCCGTGCGCCTCGTCCGTGGCGCGGATCAGCGCGTGGACGGTGAGCGACGTCCGGCCGAGCAGGCTGCTCACCAGGAACGGCCCGAGGAATCCGGTCGCGCCGGTCAGCAAGACGTCGCTGGGCGCGCCCGACCGCGCCGGCGGCAGGGCCGGCAGCGGAAGCTGTGCATCGGCACGCATCCGCGCGGTCTCGTACTCCTCGTACTCGGCGGAGATCTGTTCCAGCGCCTGACGCAGCGCGTCCAGCGGCTGCCCGGACCCCTCACCGAACTGCCGCATGAGCCGGAAGAACTCGGCCACGGTCAGCCGCTGCAGCAGCCGGGTGTTGACCTCCTCGGCCAGCTCCCCCGCGCCGTGCTCTTCGAGCAGAGCCTGCAGGTCGGCGCGGAGCTCGGCGAGCGCCAGCGAGTCGATGCCGAGGTCTGCGAACGAGCAGTCCTCCTCGCCGGTGAGGTCGTAGCTCTCGATCAGATTGCGGAACCGGTCCAGCGGGCCCGCGGCTACGTCCGACCTGTCATTGGTTTGATGCGTGTAGCTCGACAGCACGGGCAGCTTGCCGTCCAGCCAGAGCTGGCGCGTCTCCGCCCGCCTGATCTTCCCAGACGTGGTCTTGGGAATGCTGTGCGGCGGCACGAACGCGATGGTGTGCGGGTCGATGTGGCCGTGCCGGCGGATGGCCCGCGCCAAGGCCTTGCCATCCGGTAGCGCGCCATCGCTGCGGACCTCGGCCACCACGGTCAGCACTTCCTGATCGTCCTGCTCCACCGAGAAGGCGGCGACGCAGCCGCCGCGCACCTCCGGGGCCGACCGCTCCACGATGCCCTCGATATCGGAGGGATAGCAGTTCACACCGCGCACGATGATCAGGTCCTTGCTGCGGCCGCAGACGAACAGCTCGCCCTCGTACAGGAAGCCGAGGTCGCCGGTTCGCAGGTAGGCGTGCTCGGCATCGCAGGGAATGCGGGCCGCGAAGGCTTCCGCGCTCAGCTCGGGGCGGTTCCAGTAGCCGCCGCCCTTGGAAGGCCCGTCCACCCAGACCTCGCCGACCCGACCCTCCCCGAGCGCCTGCCCGGACTCCGGATCGACGATGCGGACCACGTTGCCGTCGATCGGCTTCCCGCAGCTCACCACCGGGGCCTGGTTGCTGTTCTGCGGCTGAGCCTTCTCGACCCGCGCGAGGTTCTTCTCCAGCGCGCGCTTGTTGAGCGCCAGGGTCTGGCGCCCGCGCAGCGACACGATCAGCGTGTTTTCGGCCATGCCGTACGCGCCGGTGAGCGCGCCGGGCTCCAGCCCGTAGGGGGCGAAACGCTGCCGGAAGCGCTCGAACGTGCTGGCGCGCAGCGGTTCCGCGCCCACGACGATGCTCTCCAGGCAGCTGAGGTCGAGCCCGGCGAGCTCGGACGTGGGCAGCTTGTCCTCGCGCAGGCACAACTCGAGGGCGAAGTTGGGCACCGGCGTGTGGGTGGCGCGCGCGTCGCTGATGAGCCGCAGCCAGGCCGACGGCCGCTTGAGGAAGTCCAGCGGCGACATAGCGTGCGTGGTTCCACCTATCAGCGGGATGAACAGGTAGGCGGAGATCAAGCCCATGTCGTGGTGCTGCGGGAGCCAGCTGGCCGCCACCTCGCCGTGCGAAAAGGCCGACGCGTTGGCGATGACGTTGGCGTGGCTGACGACCACGCCTTTGGGGTCGCTGGTGGAGCCCGACGTGTACTGCAGGAAGAGCACGGATCCGGGCGTGTCGGGCACGGGCGTGCCACCGAAGTCCTGCGTGCCGTCGGTTCCGAACCAGGGCAGTTCCGGGGGCCGCTGGGCGTCCGGCCAGGGCGATCCGTCGTCGAGGTGGTTGAGCAGCAGGCGGTAGTCGTACTCGAACTGCTTGGTGGACAGCACCGCCTTGGCCTGGCAGTCGCGGGCGATGAAGCTGAGTTTGGCCAGCCCCGACTCGAACGACATCGGCAGCGGCGGGCTGACCGGCACGGCGATCACCCCGAGGCGGGCACACGCATAGAACGCCGCGACCATCTCCAGGCCGGGCGGGTAGACCAGCAGCGCGCGGTCTCCCGGGCGCAGCCCGGCCTCTGCCGAAAGGTAGGCGGCCAGCTCACGCGTCCGCTCGGCGAAACTCTGGTACGTGTAGTGCTCCTGCTCGCGGCCTTCGTCGTCGACGAACCGGAAGAGGGTCTTGTCCGGGGTCAGCGCTTCCTGCATGTGCAGGTGATCAATGAGCGTCTCCATCGCAGGAGCCACCCCCTTCCGGGTTCACTGTGAGCGATAAGGACATTCGGATCAATCGATAAAGCCAATGTAACGCCTCTAATGGATGCCAGGCAAAGCGTATAGAGTCTTTTTCGGCGCTGCACACTAATCTCACAGGATAGGCTCTCCCACCGTCACGAATTGCCGGGCGGCGCGTCCGCAACTACGGACTTCAGTATTTCAGTTATCATCCTCACCAGCTGTTTTTAGTGTCACCCCCTTCCGTAAGCGCGCAGTTACTGAGATACGGATTTGCGCTAATCCTGAATTCTTGTGTTTGCAAACGTGTGCCATTCTCTCGCAATTTCGTGTCACCAACGCAAACGGCGTAAAAGCGCCCAAGCGAATCAAAACCTCGAGCCTCCCGATGACACCCGGCGAGTGATTTCCGCCACGAGTCTCAGCGCTCAGCGTTGCTGATCTACTGAGTTACGGAGTCAGCCGGTCCGGGCGACGCGGATGAGCGGGCCGGCACGGGCCACCAGCCTGGTGATACCGACGAAGCGTTCGCCGTCGATGATCGGCGATAGCGGCTCCCCCTCGGCTTCGATGATCATCTCGCGGCCGTTGACGTCGCGGACCCGACGACCGTGGACCGTGCCGTTGGTGAGCAATGCGGGAAGCCGCGCGACGATCCGTGAGGGTCTTACCTCGCCGGCCTGGAAATGCAGCGCGCCGGGTTTTTCGGCCTTCGGGAAAAGCCGGAACGGGCCGCCGATCCGCAAGTCGATGGCGCCGGCATGCAGCAGGCGGTGCGTCCGCGTCGGTACCTCCTCGCCGTCGATGACGACCCTGGCGCGCGTCGGGGCGAACAGCACGGAGGCGTAATTGGAGCTCTGCGAGCGGCCGACTTTGGTAGCGAGGTAGTCGCGGAACGAGTGCCCGATCACCCGCACGACTTCCCCTCGGCCGTGATCGGGTTTCCCGTAATACATGTCGTAGAACCGGTTTCCGACGCCCCCGGCGGCCAGCCCGAAGCAGAGGCGATGGAACGCGGCGCCGTCGGCGGTCTCGCCGTCGAGTCGCAAGGTGTCGAGGCGCAACTCGGGAGGGGGCCGGTCGCGTTGGGCGGCGGCCGCCAGCGCGCGGATGATCGCATCGGGCCGCCCACGCACTCGTGCCTTGCGGGCGACGGCGTTGACGCTGCCGCCGTTGCTGGGCACGAACGTCGGCCAGCGTTCCGGGTCGCTCTCGCAGCGCTCGATCTCGTTGATCAGCCAGTGCAGCGCACCGTCGCCACCGTCTCCGACCAGGTGCGTCACCCGGGGATGAAGCCGGTCCAGGGTTTTGCCGAGGTCCTCGATCGAGGCGGTTTCGTGCACCTCGCCCCACGGCCCGACGATGCGGCGCAGCTCGGCGACGCGGTCGCCACACCCGCGGCGATTCCTGCGCGCGAGCGGATTGACGATGACCCCTAGATACATCCGTGGCGTCCAGGAGAGTTTCCGCCGGCCATCCCACGCACGATACCTGCGGCGCCCCGATGGGTGAGATCACGTGGTTAGGGTGGCTGCATGCCTGGTTGGACCGCAGCAGACCTGCCCTCGTTCGCCGGACGCATCGTCGTGATCACCGGGGCCAACGCCGGTCTGGGCGAGGTCACCGCCCGCGAATTGGCGCGGGTCGGGGCCCATGTCGTTCTGGCGGTGCGCAACACGGAGAAGGGCGAGGCGGCCGCCGAGCGGATGACCGGTGACGTCGAGGTCCGACAACTCGACCTGCAGGACCTGGGCTCGGTGCGGCACTTCGCCGACGAGTTGGCCACGGTCGACGTGCTGGTCAACAATGCCGGCATCATGGCCACCAAACACGCGGTGACCGCGGACGGCTTCGAGGGTCAGATCGGCACCAATCACCTCGGCCACTTCGCGCTGACCAACCTGCTGCTGCCCAAGGTCACCGACCGGGTGGTGACGGTGTCCTCGCTGATGCACCACTTCGGCTACGTCAGCCTCAAAGATCTGAACTGGCAGTCCCGCCCGTATTCGGCGTGGCTGGCCTACAGCCAGTCCAAGCTCGCCAACCTGCTGTTCACCAGCGAACTGCAGCGGCGTCTGGACAGCGCCGGTTCTTCGCTGCGCGCGCTGGCCGCCCACCCCGGCTGGTCGCACACGAACCTGCAAGGCAACTCCGGACGAAAGCTGGGCGACGCGGCGGTGTTGGCGGTCGACCGCATTGTGTCCACCGACGCCGACTTCGGCGCCCGCCAGACGCTGTACGCCGTGTCGCAGGATCTGCCGGGCGACACCTTCGTCGGCCCGCGCTTCGGTCTGTACGGCCGCACCCAGCCGACCTGGCGTAACTGGCCGGCCAAGCGGGCCGGCACCGCCGCGGCGCTGTGGGGCCTTTCCGAACAGCTCACGGGCACCGCGTTCCCGCTCTGAAGCGCACTCGGCGAGCGGTTTGCCGGGGCCCGACTAGATTGGTGGCATGTCGAGGGCTGATCTGGCGGCGATTCTCGCCCTGTGCGCCGCGCTGGCGTCGGCGATTGGCAACGTGGTCCGTCAGCGATCCGCCCAGGAGGTTACCGACAAACCGGTCGGCCACCTGGCGCTCTTCGGCATGTTGTTGCGCGATACGCGGTGGTGGATGGGCGGCCTCGGGGACATCGCCAGCTACGTCTTGCTGGCCGCGGCCCTGGATAAGGGTTCGGTGCTCTTGGTGATGTCACTGCAGGTGACGGCGTTGCTGTTCGCGCTGCCGATCTACGCGCGGATGAGCCGCCACCCGGTCACCCGCGCGGAGTGGTTTTGGGCGGTGTTGCTGACCGCGGCGTTGGTGGTCGTCATCGCGGTCGGTGATCCGACCGGCGGCCAGCAGCGTGCAGCGCCCCACGTGTGGCTGATCGTCGCCATCGCGATGAGCCCACCGCTGCTCCTGGGATTACTGGGCGCCCGGATCTGGTCGGACCGCCCGGTGGCCGCGATGTTGCTGGGGGCTGTCGCCGGTTCGTTGCTGGCGGTGTTCGCGGTTCTGATGAAGGGCGTCGTGGACATCCTCGAACACAACCCCGAACAGTTGTGGACCAGACCCGAGCTGTACGGCTGGGTGTTCTGCGGGGCGGCCGGGATGATTTTCCATCAATCGGCTTACCGGGCAGGCGCTTTGACGGCGTCGTTGCCGACGATCATCGCCGCGAAACCCATTGTGGGCGCGATCCTTGGGATCACCGTGCTCGGCGAGACGCTGGACGCCCACGGCTTTGATTGGATTGTGCTGGCGGTTGCGGCGGTGTTGGTGATCGTCGCAACGGTGGGGCTGGCTCGCGGCGAGGCCGCGACCGTGTCCGCGGGCGCCGGCCGCGACGTCAGGACCGTCGACGAGTCGAATGTGACCTCGCCGCAACGCTTGAGCGGCTGAAGCTGCCGCTCGGAACGAACGTCGGTGGCCCGAACTCTGCGAGCCCGCGCAAGGATGCACGATGCTCGACTGCCCGCATCAGAAGGTGCGACACTGGATAGGTGGCGACAACACGGCGGCCATAGGGGGGTCAGGAGAGGAAGAAATGATGAGGAGGGCAATGGGGGCGCCGGTGGCGGCACTCATAGCACTGGCACCCCTCTGCATTCCAGCAGCACAAGCGCACGCCGACGACCCCTGTGCCGGCATCACCGATCCCACGGCCTACCAGGCTTGCATCGACAGATCCCCGACCGATGGCACGATGCAGGGCCCCCGAATGGGCAATTGCCAGGCCAGCCCCGACTACGGACAAGTGGGCCAAATGTGCCGGAACGCCTGGATTCGAAAGTCTGCGCTAAACCCTGCAGGGTGGGGCCCACCGGAGAGGATCACCGCCGGGGATGCGCCCGGTGAGTTGCCGACCCTGTGACGGGAAGAGCGGCGACGACGGGCCACTCTCTTGCGTCAACTTTCACTTCCACGTAGGAGTTTGGACCGATTCCGACCCTGGCGGCCTGACCACGCACGGGCGCCCTCTCTCCCTTCGCGCGAGGTTCCGGATTTCGGCGCTGGTGACGAATCGATAGACGTCGCGGTGCCCTGCTGAATGAGCGTGACCACTCGAATCTCACGATTCCCGAAGTGAGTGACCACGCCGCCGCATACGCTGTCAATTGACGAATCGGGCCACGTACCGAACAGGAACGTCACCGAAAGGGACAGCACGTGGGGTGTGAAAATCGGTCCCTTGGTGGACGCCTGGCCGCGCAGGCCCGCATGCGCGGTATCAGAATTATCGCCTCCAAGCTTTGACGGGGGGTCGGCGATGGACTTCTGGGCTCCTCCCGAGATCACATCGGCGCTGATTCATTCAGGGCCGGGGCCCGGATCGTGGCTCACCGCTGCCGAGGCCTGGCGCCAGCTGGCAATCGAGCTGGGACAGACCGCCGCGAGCTACGCCTCCGTCGTGGCGGAGATTCCCTGGCAGGGGCCATCAGCGACGGCGATGACCGCATCCACCCTGCCCTATGTCGCCTGGCTACAAACCACCTCGCTCCAGGCCGCTCATATGGCGATGGCGGCTGACACGATGGCCAGCTCGTTCGCCGCCACCCAGGCGGCCGTGGTGCACCCGAGTGTGGTCGCCGCCAACCGCGCGCAGCTGGCTCATCTGATCGCGACAAACGTTTTCGGCATCAACTTCCCCGCCATCGCTGTCAACGAGGCCCAATACCTTCAGATGTGGGCGGGTAACACGACGGCCATGCTCGGCTATCACGCCAGCAGCCTGCAGACCATGGCGATGCCGACGTTCAACCCGCCGTCGCCGATGACCACTCCGACGGCCACTACGGTTCAAACGGCTGCGGTGGGCAGGGCGGCTGCAGCCGCCCCACTGGCGGCCGCCCCGCTCGCAGCACCCGACCCGACGCAATTCTTCGCCAATCCGCTTGTTCAGACCCTCAACGGTTATGGGCAAAACCTGATCAGCAGCGGCGTCTTCAACCCGCAGTCCTTCATCGGCTTGATTACCAGCGGCCACGATTACTTCCCCGGTCAGTTCCCAGACGTCCTGGCCCCCACACCCCGCAACCTGGCCATTGCCTACAACCTCACCGGTCCCGAGGCCGTGGGCGGGGCCCCCAATTACTTTGCCCCGCCCGCCGCTACGGCCAGTGCGGTAGAGAGTTCCGCCACCGCTTCTCTGGGCAAGGGCATGTACGTTGGCAATCTTGTGGTCCCGCCTTCGGCGGTCACCTCCCCGATCCAGCTGTCCGCCGCGCAGGGCCCATTGCTGGCAACGACAGCCGAGGGCGCGCCACTCACCCCGATGTTCATCCCGCCGATGCCACCGGGGGCACGTAAAGCCCAGCGGGACAAGCCCGACGAGAAAGGCTACGGACCGCCGATCTTCGGCAGCATCATGCGGCGACCTCCGTCAGGCGGATGAGATGAAGGCGCACCATGCCGGGTTCGCCCGCGCACAGGTGTCATCCAATCTTACTCAAATACGTTGTGCTGCAATGCACTTACTTTGAGCCATCAAGGTTCGTGGACAGCGGTTAGGGTTCGTGCGCCTACCGCATGTCGCTCGAGTCGCCGTCCGCCCCGATCTACCCGATAATCAGTGGCCATCGGGGTCGGGAAGGGATAGACCAATGAGGACGGCAGTAATAGGCGTGGCGGCGGCAATAGCCGCAGCATTGGGGCTCCTCTGGATGCCAGCAGGACAGGCACGAGCCGACAATCCCTGTGCCGGCATCACCGGTGCCGCCGCCCATCAGGCTTGCATCGACAACCTCCCGCGCGATAACCCCATGCGCAGATACCAACTGGGCGATTGCGAGGGCGCGAGTCCCATTGACGGACAGCTAGGCCAAATCTGCGGGTGACTTCTAGGTCCAAAATCCGACGCCCGGGTTTTGGTTCTTCCCGAACAGCCCTGTCCCCGTTGGCGCCCGGCGCCGCCAGCTGATGCCCACTCAGCCCGTTTGGTGCCGTCCTGCTCCGTGACGTTGCCCGATCTGTCGAAGGGAGCGAATGCGCTTGCTCAGGTACCCACATCGGGAATTGTGAAGATTGCGTTTGCCATCTACCGGAGAGCGGGTATATCGGGCGCGTAAGCGCATATCCGGTGGCGGTCTGTCGGGAAGATCCTCGTGGGCGCTTACTCGCCGTCGGGCAAGTTCCAAATCCATATTTCACAAGTGCGAGAAGTCGTCTCATGAGTGATGCGTCTCTAAGCCGGGATCTGTACGGCTTCGCTACCGAGTTGCGCCAGCTGGCCTACACCATGCCTGGCGGGCACGAAGACCCACTCGTCCGCCTGAGCGAGCGGATGGTCCAGTACGCACGAGAAGAGGCCGCTAAGCACCAACCAGGCAAGCCCGCATGACTCGGAACGAAATAAGCGCCTACCAGACCCTGGTGGTCGGCACTGATGGCTCGGACACGTCGTTGCGCGCCGTGGACCACGCAGCCGCGTTCGCCGCCCGGAACAACGCGAAGTTGATCATCGCGATGGCCTACTTGTCGTTTATGGACAAGGGAGACAAGGGCGGCTGGGGAAGGCAAGCCCGGCCAGATCGTGTGCTTGATGGCCGCGCCGAGGTCGCGCTCGGGAACGAGGGCGACTACAAGGTGCACGGGATGGCCCCCATCTATGCGGTCCTGCGGGAGGCCAGCGACCGGGCCAGAGCGGCCGGGGCGAGGGACATCGAGGCGCGGCCGATCCGAGGTGATCCGGTACACGCGCTGTTCCACCTCGCCAAGGAGGCGAAGGCCGATCTGTTGGTGGTTGGCAACGTGGGACTCAACACGCGCAGCGACAAGTGGCTTGGGTCGGTGCCCGGAAACGTCTTGCGCAGGGCCAAGACCGATGTGCTGCTCGTCCACACCACCGACTGAGAAATCTCTCGGTTAGGTGGGTCTGGCGGCATAACGGCACCGGAACTTGGGTATTTCGATAAAGCCGAGCACCGGGCAGTGGAACCGACACGTGAACCGCGACGAGGACGACCGAAATCTCACTGAAGCAGTGGGGGAGACCACCGCTGACCATGGCACGGACTTTCTTGGCGAGGTGGATAACGGTTCGACCGCTATCACCGACGCGGAAACCGCCGAAGCGTTACCGAGCGGATCGGCGCTGCTGATTGTTACGCGTGGCCCCAACGCCGGTTCTCGATTCTTGCTCGATCAGCCAGTCACCTCGGCGGGACGCCATCCCGACAGCGATATTTTGCTCGACGACATCACCGTCAGCCGCCGCCACGCCGAGTTTCGCCTCGGCGAAGACGGCGCCTGGACCGTCGCAGACGTCGGCAGCCTCAACGGCACCTACGTCAACCGTCACCCGGTGGACTCAACAGCGCTGGCCAATAACGATCGAGTGCAAATCGGTAAGTTCCGGCTAGTCTTCCTGACCGGATAATCCTGGGCTAGTAGACCTGGTCTCGGTGACTAAACGGTCTCCGTGAGTCGCGAGGTCACGAACTTGCCTCACCTCTGCAGTCTGTTGGGGCGGCACGGGCGGACAGTGAGCGACACCGACCAATCCGTCGACGAGTTTCGGGCGGCCTGGCCAAGCCGAGCAACCGCCAGGCGATAGGATGCGACACGGACGCGGGCATCCTGGCCGGAATCTAAAACGCGCTTTGAGCTGCAAACCTTGGTGGCAGGTACAGGATTCGAACCTGTGAAGCTTTCGCGACGGATTTACAGTCCGCTCCCATTGGCCGCTCGGGCAACCTGCCGCCAGACAGGTTACAACGAGGGGGTAGACAAAGCACAAACGGCCATCACCGGATGAAGGGACGGATCGAATGGCGGACTCATCGTTCGACATTGTCAGCAAAGTCGAGCGCCAAGAGGTCGACAACGCACTCAACCAGGCCGCTAAGGAGCTGGCCACCCGCTTCGACTTCCGCGGCACCGACACCACGATCGCGTGGAAGGGCGACGAGGCTATCGAGCTGACGTCGTCCACCGAGGAACGCGTCAAGGCGGCCGTCGACGTCTTCAAGGAAAAGCTGATCCGCCGCGACATCTCGATGAAGGCCTTCGACGCTGGCGAACCGCAGGCGTCGGGGAAGACATACAAGGTCAGCGGCACCCTCAAGCAGGGCATCGACAGCGAGCACGCCAAGAAGATCACCAAGCTGATCCGCGACGACGGTCCCAAGGGCGTCAAGACGCAGATCCAGGGCGACGAGATCCGGGTCAGCAGCAAGAAGCGCGACGACCTGCAGGCCGTCATCTCGATGCTCAAGCAGGCCGACCTCGACGTCGCGCTGCAGTTCGTCAACTATCGGTAACCGCCGGCCGAGCGTAATGGCACTGCGAAATCGCGCTGGTTATTTCGCAGCGGGGCTACGCTCGCGCTCCACGGGCCGCATGCGTTCGGTTCGTGCAGTAGAATGAACTGCACTAACCGAACTCTGGAGTGATCCCATGACCACCGTCGCCGAGCTGGCCACCGCGCACGAGCGGCTACGCGAGAGCGCCCACGCCGTGGGCGTGGCGTTGTCGTCGGTCGCCGTGTACACCGAACCCGCAGTCGCGCGGGCGGTGCAGGCCGAGCACAACCTCTACGCCCGCATCGAGGCCGAGTTCGGGATGCTCAGCAGCACCGACGCGGGCAAACGGATGGGGTCGCGGTCCAGCGCGCCGCGCAACCTCGCCACCACGTCCCACCGCAACAAGGCGCTGGTCGCCGTGCGACGCGGCAACTACCTCGCCTACCCCGGGTTCCAGTTCGGCCCGGACGGGAAACCGCTGGCGGTCATCGCCCGGCTCCGCGAGATCGCGGAGGACCACGGCTGGTCGGAGGCCGGCCTGGTGCAGTGGCTGTGCTCGCCCACCACCTACCTGGACGGGCAGCGGCCTGTGGACCGCCTCGCCACCGATCCGGACCGCGTCGTCGCGGTCGCAGCGGAGGCCCTGGCCGTTTCGTGGTGAAACGACCACCGGACCCGTTCGACCCGGCCACCGCTACCCTGCCGGCGGGACACCCGCTCTACCGGGTGCTGTCGGCGACGCGAACCGCCACCGACTTCAACCCCGGCATCGGCGCGCGCACCCGCTTCGGTTTCTTCGGCGACCCGATCGTGCCGATCATGTACGCGGCCGACACCGAGGACGCGGCCATTGCCGAGACGCTGCTGCACGACATTCCCGTCGAGGGCGGCCTCCTGCCCTACGACCAATACGCGGACAAAGTGCTCGTCCGGCTGAAAGTGACGCGGCCCATGCGCCTGTGCGTGCTGCACGGCACCGGGCTGCGACGCCTCAAGGTCGCCGCCAACGAGCTCACAGCGAGCCCGGCGTCGAGCTACGACACCACGGTGCACTGGGCCGAAGCCGCGCACGGCGCCGGCCTGGACGGGCTGGTGTGGATGTCGCGGCAATGCAACGACACCAAGGCCTACGTCTTCTTCGGCGACAGGTGCGCAGAGGCCTTCGCTCAGGACCCGTCCCACGCGCGCATCTTCGCCAGCCCCGCCGACCAGATCTGGCTGATCGACCGGTGCGCGCCGCTCCACGTCGACGTGCTCATGGAGCCGTTATGACGATCACTGGCCCGGCCAACCGGTGGGTGCCTACTCTAGTGACCAGTCCCACAAAGTGAGCGAGGTTCACGATGACCGTGACTCCCCAGGAAGCCGCCGACCAGACACCGACCGAGGCCGCCTACTCCGACGTCATCATCGTCGGCGCCGGCATCTCCGGCATAGACGCGGCTTACCGGATCAGCGAGCGCAACCCCCGGCTGACCTACACCATCCTGGAGCGGCGCGCGCAGATCGGCGGCACGTGGGACCTGTTCCGCTACCCCGGGGTGCGCTCGGACAGCAGCATCTTCACGCTGTCCTTCCCGTTCGAGCCGTGGACCCGGAAGGAAGGCGTCGCCGACGGCGTACACATCCGCGAGTACCTGGTCGCCACCGCGCGTAAGTACGGCATCGATCGCCACATCCGGTTCAACAGTTATGTCCGCTCGGCCGACTGGGATTCGTCCACCGACACCTGGACCGTCACCCTCGAACAGGAGGGCGCGCGGAAGCTTTACCGCGGCCGATTCCTGTTCTTCGGCAGCGGTTACTACAACTACGACGAGGGGTACACCCCCGACTTTCCGGGCATCGAAACCTTCGGCGGCGTCGTGGTGCATCCTCAGCACTGGCCGGAAGACCTGGACTACAGCGGCAAGAAGATCGTGGTGATCGGCAGCGGGGCCACCGCCGTCACGTTGCTTCCCTCGCTGTCGGACCGGGCCGCCAAAGTGACCATGCTGCAACGCTCGCCGACCTATCTCATCTCGGCGTCGAAGTACGGCACGGTCGCCGCCGTCGCGCGGAAAGTGTTGCCCCGCAACGTGGCTCATCTCGCCGTCCGGATGTACAGCGCGCTGACCGAGGCGGTGTTCTTCGCTCTGTCCCGCAAGGCGCCGGGGTTGGTGCGATGGCTGTTGCGGCGCAAGGCGATCAGCAGTCTGCCCGCCGGCTACGACGTCGACACCCACTTCAAACCGCGCTACAACCCGTGGGACCAGCGGATGTGCCTGATCCCCGACGCGGACCTGTATAACGCCATCACCGCCGGGCGCGCCGACGTGGTCACCGATCACATCGACCATTTCGACGCGACCGGTATCGCGCTGAAATCCGGCGGACACCTCGACGCCGACATCGTCATCACCGCCACCGGCCTGCAGCTGCAGGCGTTGGGCGGCACCTCGATCAGCCTGGACGGCAACGAGATCAAGACCAACGACCGCTTCGTCTACAAGGCCCACATGCTCGAGGATGTGCCCAACCTGTTCTGGTGCGTCGGCTACACCAACGCTTCATGGACGCTGCGCGCCGACATCACCGCCCGGGCCACGGCAAAGTTGCTGGCGCACATGACCTCTCACGGCTACACCCACGCCTACCCGCATCGTGGCAACGAGCCGATGGCCGAGAAGCCGTCGTGGGACATCAACGCCGGCTACGTGCTGCGCTCAGTTCACGCGCTGCCGAAATCGGGAACCAAGCGGCCCTGGAACGTGCGGCAGAATTACCTCGCCGATGCCATCGACTACCGCTTCGACCGCATCGAGGAGGCGATGGTGTTCGGCCGGGCAGCCGACCGGGAACCCCTGGCGGGCTGAGCGCTATCCGGCCGCCGGCGGTTTGGCCATCACCGATGGCTTGAATCCGTATGTCGGAGTCTGACGCCAGCCCGCGTGCCCGGCCGTCGGCCCCAACGGCGTCATCGGGAAGGGGTGCAGCCCATCCGCCGCGGCCGGGGCCGCCGCCGCGCTCGGCAGCGTTGCCACCCCAGGATTCGTCACGGCGGTTACCGGAGCCCAACTGGGCGGAACCGACAAGGCGCTCATCGGAAGCGCGCGCCCCACGCCCGCAGCGACCGACCCGGCATTACCGATGCCGGCCCCGGCGGCGCCGAGCGCGTTAGCCCCACCCCCGGCGGCCTGAGCCGCCGAAGAGGCCGCCGGAAGCAGACCCTTCCCGAACGTCGTCATGGCCGTGATGCCGTTGCTGATCTGGCCGAAGGACTGCGCCGTCTGAACGCCCACTTGGCCGGAAGACACATACGGGACAACATATTTCGAGTACATCGCGGCCATGTCGTCGAACGGCGTGTTCGCCGAGATCCAATCGTCGATCGGCTTGAGGTTGCCGAAGGTCGGCGCGGGGTTCTGCTGGGTGGTGGATGCCTCCGCGTTCGCGACAGCGGCGGCCTGCTGGGCCGGAGCGGCCGGGTGGGTCACTTCCTCGGGCTCGGCGAAATCGGTCAACTGGCTAGCCGTGGCGGACGCTGCCGCATAGCCGTACATCGCCGACGCGTCTTGAGCCCACATTTCGAAGTACTCCGCCTCCAGGGCCGCAATGGCGGCGCTGTTTTGTCCCAAGACGTTCGTCGCGATCAGCGACGCGAGCACGGCGCGGTTGGCCGCGATCACCGGCGGGGGAACCGTGAGCGCGAACGCCGTCTCGTACGCGGCCGCGGCCGCCGCGGCCCGCTCGAAAGTCAGCTCGGCGCTTTCGGCGGTCCCTTGCAGCCACGCCGCGTTGGCGGCAGCGGCCGACGCCAGCGCCAGCGAGGCCGGACCCAGCCACGGGCCGCCGGTCACCGCGGAGATCACCGACCGGTACGACGCCGCGCTGGCGTGCACTTGAACGGCCAGCTCGCTCCAGGCAGCCGCGGCCGCCAACAACGAACCGACCCCGGGGCCGGTGTACATCCGCTCCGAGTTGATCTCCGGCGGCAATAACGCGTAGTCCACGTCGGTGTCTCCGCTCGTTCTAAAGCGCCGATGCCGCGGCGTTCGCAGCCTCAGTAGCCGCGTAGGAACCCGCACCCGACGCCAACGTGGCCGCCAACAGCTCGTGGATGGCGACGGCCCTGGCGCTTAGCGCCTGATATCGCTGTGCGTGGACGGCGAAGCGCGCCGCGGTCAGCGCGGACACCTCGTCGGCGGCGGCCGGAACCACCGCGGTAGTCGGGCCGGCCGCCGCCGCATTGCCGGCGCTCAACGCGGCGGTGATGGACTGAAGATCGCCGGCTGCCGCCGACAGTTTTTCGGGATCGACACTGACATAGGACACGCGGCATTCCCTTTCGGCGAATCGGACGATTGCCGCGAAACGCTATAAACACCGATCAGGCGGATCAAACCGATGAATGCAATTGAGCGGCCGTGAACTCGCGATTTCGAGAACGCTCAGACTGATTTTTAATCTCGTCGCCGCCGCTCTGCCTTGCAGCCACCTGCGCAGCCGCTTCGGACCCGCTGAGCGCCAACGGTTTCCGCACAATTTGTGGGTTCGACATGAATCGGGCCAGCTTTCCCCGCGCGCAGTGGGAACATCTTTGAATTGGTTATGCGTTTCCAATATTCAACTGTGTTTAGTGCCGGGAAAGTGCTCCGCAGACACATTCAATACACAGGCTCGTCAGGCGCATCTATGGATTCCGCATGGAACAGGTCGAAGCCGACCGGACGCTTCGCCGCGACCCACGGGGCTGCGCCAGGGTCAACTCCTGCGACCTGAACTGCTACTAAATGTGAGGTGTCGGCAATACGCTGATCGCCATGGCAGCTGAGAAGCGCGAACCCAAAGTCGTTGTCCTTGGTGGTGGTTCCTGGGGAACCACGGTGGCGTCCATCTGCGCGCGCCGCGGGCCGACGCTGCAGTGGGTGCGTTCGGAGGAGACCGCAGGCGACATCAACGAGAAGCACCGCAACAGTCGCTATCTCGGCAATGACGTGGTGTTGAGCGACACCTTGCGCGCCACCACCGACTTCGCCGAGGCGGCGAACTCCGCCGACGTCGTGGTGATGGGCGTGCCCTCCCACGGCTTCCGCGGCGTGCTGGCCGAACTGGCCAAGGAACTGCGTCCGTGGGTGCCGGTGGTGTCACTGGTCAAGGGGCTCGAGCAGGGCACCAACATGCGGATGTCGCAGATCATCGAGGAGGTACTGCCGGGTCATCCCGCGGGCATCCTGGCGGGGCCGAACATCGCGCGCGAGGTCGGTGAGGGCTACGCCGCCGCTGCGGTGCTGGCCATGCCCGACCAGCATCTGGCGACCCGGCTGTCCGGGCTGTTCCGCACCCGGCGTTTCCGCGTGTACACCACCGACGACGTGATCGGCGTCGAGATGGCCGGGGCGCTGAAGAACGTCTACGCCATCTCGGTCGGCATGGGCTACTCGCTGGGCATCGGGGAAAACACCCGAGCGCTGGTGATCGCCCGCGCGCTGCGCGAGATGACCAAGCTCGGTGTGGCCATGGGCGGCAATCCCGAGACCTTCCCCGGGTTGGCCGGCCTGGGCGACCTCATCGTGACCTGCACCAGCCAGCGCAGCCGCAACCGCCACGTCGGCGAGCAACTGGGTGCCGGCAAGCCGATCGACGAGATCATCTCCTCGATGAACCAGGTCGCCGAGGGTGTCAAGGCCGCCAGCGTGATCATGGAGTTCGCCAACGAGTTCGGGCTGAACATGCCGATCGCCCGCGAAGTGGACGCGGTGATCAACCATGGGTCGACCGTCGAAGAAGCCTATCGCGGTCTGATCGCCGAGGTCCCGGGCCACGAGGTGTACGGTTCGGGGTTCTGACGCGGCAGTCAGCTGATGCGGAATTTAAATCTTTGCGTTCTATATGGGCTGGGCTCGTCCGCTTGACCCCGGGTTTGCCAGCAAAATACCGTCTCTAACGCAGCCAGGGGTGCCCGGCCGCGATCCTGTGGGTCCGGGCGGGTCGTAACCGTCTGTGCGCCAAGGTGTTACGCCGACGTAATACAACGCAACACGGGGCGGATATCGGAACTTCCCCCGCTAACTCCTAACGAGGGACGAGACCGATGCAAAACATCGAACAGCTCGGCAATAAACCTCTCGACCAGGCCAAGGACTCACGCAAAGACCGGGTCCGATCGATCATCCGGCACGACCTTCCTTCGTCACTTGTCGTTTTCCTCGTCGCGCTCCCCTTGTCCCTGGGCATCGCGATCGCTTCCAACGCCCCGGTGCTCGCCGGCCTCATCGCCGCGATCGTCGGGGGCATCGTGGTCGGCGCCATCGGCGGGTCGCCGCTGCAAGTCAGCGGTCCCGCCGCGGGTTTGACCGTCGTGGTCGCCGACCTGGTATCCGACTTCGGCTGGGGCGTAACCTGTTTGATCACCGTCGCCGCGGGCGCCCTGCAGGTGCTGTTGGGCCTCAGCCGCGTCGCACGGGCGGCGCTGGCCATCTCGCCCGTGGTCGTGCACGCGATGCTGGCCGGCATCGGCATCACGATCGCCCTGCAGCAGGCGCACGTGTTGCTCGGCGGGAAGTCCAAGAGCACGGCCTGGCACAACCTCATCGGCCTGCCGGGCCAGATCATCGGCGCGCATCGGCCCGGCGTCATCCTGGGCGTACTGGTGATCGTCATCCTGGTCGCCTGGCGGTGGGTTCCGGCCCAGGTGCGCCGGGTACCGGGACCGTTGGTCGCCATCGTGGCCGTGACGGTGGTGTCGGTCGTATTTCCGTTCCATGTGCGCCGGATCGACCTCGACGGGTCGCCGCTGGACGCCTTGCAGCTGCCCGACATCCCGCACGGTAACTGGGGCGCCGTTGCGATCGGGGTGATCACCGTCGCGCTGATCGCCAGCGTAGAGAGCCTGCTGTCAGCGGTGTCGGTCGACCGCATGCACAACGGGCCGCGCACCGACTTCAACCGCGAGTTGGTGGGACAGGGTGCCGCCAACATCGTTTCGGGGGCCATTGGTGGGCTGCCGGTCACCGGCGTGATCGTCCGCAGCTCGACCAATGTCATCGCGGGCGCCAAATCGCGCGCCTCGGCCTTGATGCACGGCGTGTGGATCCTCCTGTTCACCGTTCCCTTCGCGGAGTTGGTCGAAGAGATCCCGACCGCGGCGCTCGCCGGGCTGCTCATCGTCATCGGCGTTCAGCTGCTCAAGCCGGCCCACATCGAAACCGCGATGAAGCACGGCGATCTCGCCGTTTACGTCGTGACCGCCGTCAGCGTCGTCTTCCTCAACCTGCTGCACGGGGTTCTGATCGGGCTCGCGCTGGCCATCGCGTTGACCGGTTGGCGGGTGATCCGGGCGAAGGTCGATGCCAAGGCCGTCGACGGCGAGTGGCAGATACTCATCGAGGGTGCGGCGTGCACGTTTCTTGCGCTCCCCCGGCTGACGCGGGTGCTGGCTTCCATTCCCAGCGGATCCATTGCCACCGTGGAGGTTTCGGTGCACTACCTAGATCACGCGGCACACCAGGCGATCAGCGACTGGCAGCGCCAGCATGAGGCCACCGGCGGCACGGTCCACATCAGGGGCCGGCTCGAGACCGGGCATTCCGTTCGCAAGGAGGCAAGTGAGGCCATCGGACCCGAAAGGCCCGAGGCGGCTGCCTGATTCCGGTTAATCGAAGCCGGACAGGCCAAAGGTGCTGCTCGGCGTCCGCCCGCTGAGTTTCTGGACTATCCACTGGTTCATCGGCACGCCCTGTTCGGTGGCTTCTAGCGCCAGGCGGGCATGCAGCTGCGGTGACGTTCTGACGAGGAATTTCCCGCTGTAGCGGAGTTCGGAAAGCGGGGTGGGGATCCGCTCGCCGGTGGCCCGCAGGGCCTCCACATGCTCCTTCACCGCCTCTTCGATGGCGGCCACGGCCTGTGGCGCGGTCGGCGCTTCGCGCCTCATGTAGGGCAATTCGATGCACACGCCCAGATACTCGTTGTAGTCGGGCAACCACTGAGCGCGGTAGGTGTAGCGGTCCACGCGGGTTTTGATAGCACGGGCGCTATCAAAATCGGGAGTCACTCATCCCCAGGGGGACGCGGCGCCCCAGGCATGTGACTCTCCACGGATTTGATAGCGCGGGCGCTATCAAAAACGGCGACCCACACATCCTCCGGGAAGCCCCGGCTCCCCAAGCATGTGAATCGCCACGGATTTGATAGCGCGGGCGATATCTAACCCCGCGCCATCGCCTCCAGCCGCCGGATGCGGTCCTCGATCGGCGGGTGCGTCGAGAACAGCGACCCGATGCGCTCGCCAGCGCGGAACGGGTTCGCGATCATCAAGTGCGCCTGGCTGGCCAGTTGTGGCTCCGGCGGCAGCGGGGCGGCCTGAACACCGCCCGAGATCTTGCGCAGTGCCGACGCCAACGCCAGCGGGTCGCCCGTCAACACCGCCCCCGATTCGTCCGCCTCGTACTCGCGCGACCGGGACACCGCCAGCCGCACCACGGTGGCGGCGATCGGACCCAGTAACGAAACCAGCAGCAGCGCAAAGGGATTCTCGCCGTCCCGGTTGCCGCCGAACATGCCGGCCCACATGGCCATGTTGGCCAGGGCGGTGATAACCGACGCCATCGCGCCGGCGACGCAGGAGATGAGGATGTCGCGGTTGTAGACGTGGGACAGCTCATGGCCCAGCACTGCGCGCAGCTCGCGCTCGTTGAGAATGTCCAAAATGCCGGTGGTGCAGCATACGGCGGCGTTGCGCGGGTTGCGGCCGGTCGCGAACGCGTTGGGCGCGTTGGTGTCGCTGATGTACAGCCGGGGCATCGGCTGGTGCGCGGCGGTGGCGAGCTCGCGCACGATTCGGTACATCACCGGCGCCTGCAGTTCGGACACCGGTTGCGCATGCATCGCCCGCAGCGCGAGCTTGTCGCTGTTGTAGTACGTGTAGATGTTCATCCCGACTGCGAACAGCACCGCGAAGAACATGGCCGTCCTGCCGAACAGCGATCCGACAAACACGATCAACGCGGACATACCGACCAGCAGGACGAAGGTCTTGGCCCTGTTGGCATGGGGATGCCAGGTCATCGGTGTCCTCCTACGAGAGCCCGTTCATTGCTTGACCGCTGTCAATTGAACGCCCGAGAGGACCTTCCGGGTTCCGCCGACGCGCTATCCGTGCCGGCTGATCGTGTAGTCGATCAGCGTCTGCAGCGCGCGACGGCCGGGAACGTCGGGCAAAAGGGCCAGCTCGTCGCGCGCCTGGGCCGCGTATTCCGCCAACGTGCGCTTGGCCTTCGCCATGCCCGGCGACGCCCGCAACAGCGCGAGCGCCTCAACCAGCGCGTCGTCGTCGTCGATGGGCCCGGCCAGCAGTTCGCCCAGCCGCGCCGCGTCGGGCCCGGGTTCGCGCAGCGCGTAGACCATCGGCAGGGTGTGCACACCCTCGCGGACGTCGGTTCCGGGTTGCTTGCCGGACTCGCGCGAGTCGCTGTCGATGTCGATGATGTCGTCGGAGATCTGGAATGCGGTGCCCACGATGCCGCCGAGCCGGCTGAGCCGCTCGACCTGCTCGGCCTCGGCGCCCGAGAACATGGCGCCGAAACGGCCCGCCGCGGCGATCAGGCAGGCGGTCTTCTCGTAGACCACCTTCAGGTAGTGCTCGATCGGGTCGGCCCCTTCGGCCGGTCCCGTCAGGCCGCGCGTCTCGCGCATCTGCCCCGTCACCAGCTGGGCGAACGTCTCGGCGATCAGTCGCACCGCCTCGGGCCCCAGCCGCGAGACCAGCCGCGACGCCGTGGCAAACAGGTAATCGCCGGCCAGGATCGCGACGTTGTTCCCCCAGCGGACGTTCGCGGTGGGCGCGCCGCGGCGCACCTCCGCCTCGTCCATCACGTCGTCGTGGTAAAGCGTGGCGAGGTGCACCAGTTCGATGACCGCGCCGGCGATGGTCACCTCGTGTGCGTCGGGGTCCGGCCCGATCTGGGCGGACAGCACCGTGAACAGCGGCCGGAATCGCTTGCCGCCGGCCTTGAATAGGTGCGTCAGCGAGTCGGTCATCACCTCGTCGGCGCCGCGCAGCTCGGTGTCCATGAGCTGCTCGATACGCCCGACGCCGTCGCGCACCGTCGCGGCGAACGCGGGGTCACCGAAGTCAACGCCCGCCACCACCGTCGCCGGAGTACTCACCCGACCAACATACTGGTGAGCGTGGAGACCAAAGCCGACGTGGTGGTCGTGGGCGCCGGACCCGCCGGTTCGGCGGCGGCCGCGTGGGCGGCGCGGGCGGGCAACGACGTGCTGGTCATCGACTCCGCAAGCTTCCCCCGCGACAAGGCGTGCGGTGACGGGCTGACCCCGCGCGCGGTCGCCGAGTGCGAGCGCCTCGGGCTGGGCGACTGGCTGGACACCCGCATCCGGCATCGCGGGTTGCGGATGAGCGGGTTCGGCGGCGAGGTGGAAGTCGACTGGCCGGGCCCGTCGTTTCCCTCGACCGGCAGCGCGGTGGCCCGACTCGAGTTGGACGACCGGATCCGCAAGGTCGCCGAGGACTCCGGCGCGCGGATGATGTTGGGGACGAAAGCCGTTGCGGTGCATCATGACTCGTCCAGGCGAGTGGTGTCGCTGACGTTGGCCGACGGCACGGAGGTGGGTTGCCGGCAGTTGATCGTGGCCGACGGGGCCCGGTCTTCGCTGGGCCGCAAGCTGGGCCGGCGTTGGCATCAGGAGACGGTGTATGGCGTCGCGGCCCGCGGGTATCTGGCCACTCCGCGCGCCGACGACCCCTGGCTGACGTCGCATCTGGAGCTGCGCGGACCCGACGGCTCCAAGGACAAAGTGCTGCCCGGCTACGGCTGGATCTTCCCGCTGGGCAACGGCGAGGTGAACATCGGCGTCGGCGCGTTGTCGACGGTGAAACGGCCGGCCGACCTGGCGCTGCGACCGCTGATCAACTACTACACCGACCTGCGCCGCGACGAGTGGGGCTTCACCGGGCCGCCGCGGGCCGTGGTGTCGGCACTGCTGCCGATGGGCGGCGCGGTGTCCGGGGTGGCCGGACCGAACTGGATGCTGATCGGCGACGCGGCCGCCTGCGTCAACCCCCTGAACGGCGAGGGCATCGACTACGGGCTGGAAACGGGGCGGCTGGCCGCCGAACTGCTGGACTGCTGTGGCCTGTCTCAAGACCTGTCCCAGGTGTGGCCGTCGCTGCTGCAGCAGCACTACGGCCGGGGGTTCTCGGTCGCGCGCCGGCTGGCGTTGCTGTTGACCTTTCAGCGGTTCCTGCCCGCGACGGGACCGATCGCGATGCGCTCCCCGAAGCTGATGACGATCGCCGTGCGGGTGATGGCCAACCTGGTCACCGACGACGACGCCGACTGGGTGGCGCGGGCCTGGCGGGCCGGCGGACGGCTGTCCCGGTTCATTGATCGCCGAGTGCCGTTCAGCTGAGCCGTTGACGTGCGGGAAGAGCCTTTGCGCCTGGTTGGGGCAGTTGACAATTTTCCGCGCGCTTCAGGCGAGCGGTGTATAGTCCGGCTAATGAAGGGAACGAAGCTGGCTACTATCGGCGGCCTGGCCGCCGCCGCCATCGCGCTGGCCGCGCCGGCGCTGGCCTCGCCGCCGCCGTCGAATGACTACGACGCCCCGTTCAAGAACACCGTCAACGGCTTCGGCATCTACCAGCCGCAGGACCAGCTCGCGTGGCTGGGCAAGATCACCTGCGACCGGATCGGCCGGGGCGTGGACGGCGACCCCTACAAGTCGGCCAATTTCATTCAGCACAATTTGCCCCGGGGCACCACCCAGGGTCAGGCGTTCCAGTTTCTGGGCGCCGCGGTCGACCACTACTGCCCCGACCAGATCCCCTTCGTGCAGCGCGCCGGCGCTCACTGATCAGTAAGTCACCGCAGCGGCTTGTAGCCCGCGTGTAAGGCCACGATGCCGCCGGTGAGGTTGCGCCACCGCACCCCCGCCCATCCCGCCCGGGAAATGTCGCGCGCCAGGCTCGCCTGGTCGGGCCACGCCCTGATCGACTCCGCGAGGTAGACGTAGGCGTCGGGGTTGCTGGACACCGCGCGCGCCACCCGCGGCAGCGCCCGCATCAGATACTCCTTGTAGGCGGTGGCGAACAGCCCGTTGGTCGGGGTGGAGAATTCGCACACCACCAATCGCCCACCGGGCCGGGTGACGCGCGCCATCTCGCGCAGCGCCGCCTGGGGGTCTACGACGTTACGTAACCCGAAACTGATTGTCACAGCGTCGAATACGGCGTTGCCGAACGGCAGCCTCGTGGCGTCGGCGGCGACCTTGGGCACGTTGCGCACGGCACCCGCCGCCAGCATCCCGACCGAGAAATCGGCAGCCACACACCACGCCCCCGACTTCCTCAGCTCGACCGTTGACACCGCGGTGCCCGCGGCCAAATCGAGCACCTTCTGGCCGAGACCGATCGCCAACGCCGACCGGGTGGCTTTCCGCCAGTAGCGGTCCTGCCCCAGCGATAGCACGGTGTTGGTCAGGTCGTAGCGGCGCGCGACGCCGTCGAACATCGACGCGACAGCCCGTGGGTCCTTGTCCAAGGCCGCGCGATTCACGATGAAGACGCTACCCGCCGGGAATTAGGTGGCGACATCGGCGTTGTACCGCTGCGTGGCTGAAAAAGTTTGGTTTATCACCGGTACATCGCGGGGTTTCGGACGGGCGTGGGCGATAGCGGCGCTGGAGCGGGGCGACAAGGTCGCCGCCACGGCACGCGACACGGCGTCGCTGGACGACCTGGTCGAGAAGTACGGCGACGCGCTGTTGCCGATTCGCCTCGACGTCACCGACCGGGACGCGGACTTCGCCGCGGTCAAGCAGGCACACGACCATTTCGGGCGCCTGGACATCGTCGTCAACAACGCCGGCTACGGGCAGTTCGGGTTCGTCGAGGAGCTTTCCGAGCAAGAGGCGCGCGATCAGATCGAGACGAACGTCTTTGGGGCGCTGTGGATCACCCAGGCCGCGTTGCCGTACCTGCGCGACCAGCGCAGCGGCCACATCGTCCAGGTTTCCTCGATCGGGGGCATCACCGCGTTCCCGTTGGTAGCCATGTACCACGCGTCGAAGTGGGCGCTGGAAGGCTTCTCGCAGGCGCTGGCCCAAGAGGTCGCCCCGTTCGGCGTGCACGTCACGTTGATCGAGCCTGGCGGCTTCGACACCGACTGGGCCGGCGACTCGGCCAAGCATGCCGAGCCGCTGCCGGCGTACGACGACGTCCGCGCCGCCGTCCAGGCCGAGCGCAGCAAGCGCTGGGCCAGCCCGGGCAATCCGGAGGCTTCGGCCGCCGCCTTGCTGAAGGTGGTCGACGCCGAAAACCCGCCGCTGCGAGTCTTTTTCGGCGCATCGCCGCTGGAAACGGCCAAGGCCGACTACGAGAGCCGGCTGCGCACCTGGGCGGAATGGCAGCCCGTCGCTGAGCTGGCTCAGGGCTAACCGGAGCGACAACCTGTAGCCCGATCCGAATGCTTGGCTCGGCAGACCAGCCTGCAGCTGATCACGCCCTAGATCACAGATCGTTGACGCTGAGGATGCCGTCCTGGATCGCTCGGGCAATCAGTGCCGACTTGGTCGGCGCCGGCCTACCGACCGCCGCGTATTTCGCCCGGGCTCGCTGCAAATGCGTACGGACCGTTGATGGCTCGATAAAGAGCCTCTTGGCCACCTGCTCTTTGTTCTCGGTCTGAAACCACGCGACGAGAACTTCACGTTCCCGCTCGCTCAGACGGGGCCGACCCGCGGTCCGGTCGCTCAGCAGCGCTCTGGCCATCCTCGGTGCAACGTAGGGCGTATCTGTGCACGCCGCCCAGATCGCCTCGCACAAATGAACGCCGCTCTCCGACTTTGCCACGT
Source organism: Mycobacterium sp. E2733 (assembly GCF_001667585.1). GTDB lineage: Bacteria > Actinomycetota > Actinomycetes > Mycobacteriales > Mycobacteriaceae > Mycobacterium. The sequence continues at coordinate 38,495 of NZ_LZJZ01000104.1, read as the reverse complement.
AGCTCACGGCTCCGGCGTCGAGACTCGTCAGAATGATTTCGTCGCTGGCGAGGTACGAGTAGACGACGACTCGATTGCCGGCCTGGCAGAGCTGCCGAAGGGCGCCGAACTCAGGACCGTCGTCGTATTGCAGTGCAAACAGGACGACGTCCACATCGCTGTTTGCCGCCGAGTCAAGGGATAGGAACTCCGACGGATTCGAGTAATTCCCGACGATCTTGATGGGCGGCTCGGCCCCGCGTACCCATGCCTCGATACCGATATGAACGACATGCTGGCCGTCGATAATGGCTAGCGAAACCTCCGGCCGAACCCCACCTGCCCCAGACACCTCACCAAAACCCCTGCTGAGCGAGCCGCACTACAGTTTGCGAAAATTCCCGTTTCGAATAATCTGCAAACATCGCCGCATGCCGCGTCACTGGGCGCAGAACAAGCTCGAACGCCATAACACCCGACAGGCCGCCGCGGACGTCAGTAGTCACCGGATGAAGTAGTCGATTACTCATTCCGGTGGCACGGTGCGGACACATAATTGTGGGCATCTGCGAGGAAAGGCGGTCCGATGTCCGCACTCGAGTCCGGTCCCGTGGAAACCTGCGACGTGTGCATCGTCGGCGCCGGCATCGCCGGGTTGAACGCCCTGTTCGCCGCCAGCCGATACCTATCCCGCGATCAGAAGGTGATCCTGATCGACCGCCGGGCACGCGTCGGCGGCATGTGGGTCGACGTCTACCCCTATGTCCGCCTGCACCAGCCGCACCCCATGTTCACGGCGGGCAACATCGAGTGGACCCTCGGCAAGGACCGCAGTTACTTGGCGACCAAGGGTGAGGTGCTCGACCATTTTCAGCACTGCGTCGACGTGATACGCGAGCGCGTGCAGGTGGACGAGTATCTCGGCTGGGACTTCGAGTCGGAAGAAGAAGCGAACGGAATCGTGCGGGTCACCTGTAGGGCCGCCGACGGCCGTGCGCTCGTCGTCGAGGCGAAACGCTTGATCAAAGCCTATGGCTTGGGAGTCAGGCCGAACGAAGCGCTGGACATCTCCAGCAAGCGCGTCCATTCGGTGTCGCCCGACTACTGCGACGTGCGGGCCGGCGACATCAGGGAAAGCGATGCGCCGGTGTGGATCATCGGCGGCGGAAAGACCGCGATGGACACCGCGCACGCACTGATCACGGCATACCCCGGCCGCCAGGTAAACCTCGTCGCCGGCCGAGGAACGTTCTTCTCCTGCCGCGACAGTCTGTTACCGAGCGGCGTCAAGCGGTGGTGGAAGGGCACACCGCTGAGCACCGTCGCCGCACAGATGAGTCACCGGTACGACGGCACCAACGAGTCGGAAGTGCAAGATTGGTTTCGAGCCACCTATGGCACATTGTTGACCCCGCAGGCGGACAACTACGTGTTGGGGGTGTTGTCCGAAGCCGAGAACCGGACGATCTCCGCCGGGCTGAACGATCTGGTGATGGACTACTTCGAGGATGCGGTTGACCGCAATGGCACGACCGAGTTGGTGTTCCGGAGCGGATCGACGAAGACGATCGAACCGGGCAGCTGGGTCGTCAACTGCACCGGATACGTCAAGTTCCCCGACGAGTACCCGTACGAGCCGTACGTTTCGCCCAGTGGCGCAGTCGTTTCCATCAACGTGCGGTCGGCCATTCTGCACCTACCCGCCTTCATGGGGTACTTCCTGGGCCACTTGATGTTCCTGGGCAGACTCGGGGAGATCCCGCTCTACGAAGTCGACTGGCAAGAACTGCGGCGCAAGGCGCCGTTGGCATTCCCGTACGTGCTCTTCGCGCTCGTCCAGCACAACATCAGCCTGATCTACGACAACGTCCCGAGTCGCGTGTTCGCCGACAACGGCCTCGATTTCGACAAGTGGTACCCGCTACCGCGCCGCTTGCCGGGCCTGGCACGGTTCATGCTCGGGCACCGCCGCGAACGCGAGCACGAGCGACATGTTCTCGACACGGTGCGGGAGCGATTCGAAATCCGTTGCGGGCCACTGAGCGCGTAGCGCCTACCCGGCGCCAGGCCTAGCTCTCGAGCTCAAGCCAACGGTCGCCGCCCCCTTAGCCTGGTTGTACGAAGTGGCTCAGTGCGTCACGTTGACTCGGCTTGGTCGAACGGCGGGGGCGGCATATACCGGCCATAGGTGCCACGCGGATCACCCTTGCAGTACAGCCGGTCCTCGTACTCGGCGCGGTTCGAAAGCACATCGCGGCGATACTCCTCACGGAGCTCCTGGTCACGGCGATCGCGAGCGGACTTCTGCTTCCAAAAGAAAAATCCGCCGGCGCCGACAATGGGAACCAACACAATGAGCAACCAAGGGTGCTCGGTGATGATGCCGAGCATCACCAGCCCGAGAAACACACCGGCCCCGATCAACAAGGTCCGGTGGTTGGACCGAGTGCTCGCGATCGCACCGCCAGCGCCACCGACGGCAACCGACGATTTCGACGACCCACCAAAAATGGCGGCCAGAATCCAGATCGGCAGCCACAGTCCGCAGGTCAGAAGTGTCAGCACGGCGTGCAGCGCGTGGTTGGTCCCACTGCCGGTCGACACCGCTACCGCCACCGCCGGAGCGGGCGGCTGGGGGAACGGCGGCGGCGTGGGGACAAAGTGTTGCGTCCACCGCTGGCCGTCGAAGTAACGTTGTCCCGGTTGACCGCTCGGGTCCGGGAACCATCCCGCGTTCACGCGAACACCAGCCTTCGGCCGGCTGTGTTGTTCATACTGACTGTTCCTCCTTTGTTGTGTGCTGGTGGTCGCTCCCCGCGATCACACCGATGAGATTCGATTGATCGCTCTGACTCGCCATCGAGGCTCTGTCGGCGTTTGCTTGCGAAGGACATCAGCAGGGAATGACGTACGCAGGGTCAGTTGAGCGATCCAGCCACTTTCCATAGGCCCCGCTGCCGGCCGCATAGACAGCCGTACAAACCTCTCGTCGAGTTGTACCGGCGAATTTGAATACGGCATAGATCGGATTGCCCTCTTCAGACTCTTGGCGCAGCGATGGGCACGCTTGATCGGTGCGCAGGTAGGACGCGCCGGGGTTGGCGTTAAGCAGATTTTTTACGCCAGCGGCATACCTACCCGGCGTGGTGACATTTCCCAATACCACGATCCCCCGGCCGTTGCAGGTCGGATAACTCATCGGCGTAGGTAACCCCAAATCGCCGGGCGGCAGTGCTGGCACTGGCGCAGGGCTAAGCGGTGCAGGGGCTTGGGTGACGGTCATGGGCGGTGGAGCGACGATCACGGGTGGTGGTGGGGCTGGCATCGCCGTGAGGGTCTGCGTCGCCGTTGTCGGGAGGGCACTAGCAGTGACCGTCTGCGTCGCCGTCGCATAACCCGTCGGATTCGTCGGTGTCGGCTTGGTCAGCGAGATCACCAGCACGATGACGGCGACGATCACCACCCCGGCAGCCACGATGCCGCCGACCAGCTTGACCACGCCCGCCCAATCCTGTTGGGGCGCCTCTCGATAAGGCGACTCGTCGTAGTACCGCTGCGACTGGGGCGGTACAGACCATGCCCGCTGTGTGTCTGCGTTCGCGAACTCCTCCGCCGACATGGTGGACCAGTCGGTGTTCGAGTAGTCCTCAATCGGCGGGTCGATGGTGCCGTCCGAGTGGACAACGAAATCGGTGCTCATTAGAAGCTCCTCACATAATGTGCGACACCGACGGTGTCGTGCTTGGCGGCGTCGCCCGCCTCAGGGGCGCGGGTCAGAGCGGCAGCGGCCAACCCGTTGGCGCGCATCGGCTTTCGGTAATGGGTCGGCGTGGACGCGACGACCACGTGGAGCGGCGTACTGGAGACGCCAGAAGCCCTCACGACCGCCGACCTCATCGGATCACCACGGCGGTCCAGCTCTCGCAGTCGGCCAAGCGGACGGTGACGGTGTTCAGCTTCATTGGTCGCGGAGCGATAGACGAAATTGGTCATTCCTCGCCTACATCCGGTTCTGGGCCGGGCCGTCGTAGCTGTACGGCGCGGGCAGTACCCGCAGACAGTTGACGTCGTGGTGGTCACCGTCGCGCGCGTAGTCCTGGTAGGCCGAATTCCCGTCGACGTACAGCGAGCAGCCCAGCGTGACGGTCGCGTCTTCGGGCTGCGGGTCGGCCCCGATGAATTCGCCGGGGAACGCGTAATAGGTGGCCGTCGAATGCCCGCCGCAGACCATCGATGTCTGGGTGTAGCTGCCGTCGGGGTAGTGAGGCGAGCGCACCGGGATGCAGGCCGGTCCTGACCAGTACACCTCCGACACGATGCGGCTCATCGCCGCGTGGGCGGGGGCCGCGAATGCGAGCGTGACCGCGAAAGCCGTCACCGCCCATCCGGCGAAGATTGCCTTCTTCAGCATTGGGATCGATTCCCTCCTTTCGTTGTTCATAGGGGGCGTCTCTGCTGGCCGGGATGGTGATCGCTCGTTGCACCGGGCGACGCCAGTTAGAGGCGCTCCAATGCGGAATCGGATTGGGGGTCGACGATGTCGACCACACTGCGGTCAGAGGATGGGCCGTCGGATGCTGACGGCCCGTTCATTCTCATCGCCTGCTGGACCGTGAGTGGGACCGGCGTGGGGGGCGCGGGCCGCTCCAAGGGGACCAGCCAAGCACAGCAGGCGACCAGGTACACCAGCAACCCGATGGTGTCGAAGACGAGCCAAGCCGCCCTGCGGCGGCTCATCTCGCCGTGCAATGTCTTTCTCATGGCCTCACCAGACGATGACGACAGCGTTATTGCCGCCGACGCAGCGCGCGGCGGGACCGTACATAGTGGGGCCAGTTAGCCGGGTGGGGCCGCACTCCATCTGATAGACCTCGTTGGTCAACGGGCTGTAGGCGTAGACCGGGTTCTGGCCATTCGCCGCTTGGTAGACGTTGTAGGCGAACGCGCAGGACGTGGAGCCGCCCTCGACGCCGTAGCCCGGCCCACAGACATCGAAATAGCCGTCCGCGTGTGCTGATCCGGCTGGTGCCGCGAGGGCGAGACCGCCCGCGACGGCTGCGGCGGCGATGCCGCCGACGAGGCTCTTCTTCATGTCACTTTTTCCCGTCGTTTCGGGTCTGGGTGACGATGGCCAACAGGGTTGCGATCGCCGTCATCACGGCAGTGACGGCGGTGAAAATCCACATCAAACGGGGTGCGGAGTCCGGATAACCGGCAGTTACCAGCATGGCGATGGTCGCCGCTGCTGAAACGACGGCCACCAGTCCGATCAAAAGCCGTGGCCGACGAAGGGTAAGCAGAATTGATGATTTGTGCATGGAGTCCCCCCACTTCTTTATTGATTGATTGCGGTGCACTCAATGAACATCCGCTTGCGGACGCGACGAGTGACTTTCCCCCAGGCGTCACTGTAAGCCGACGCTTGCCAGCTCACCATCCGCCGAACGGTTGACAGAGGCTGTAGCCCTCTCGTTGAAATCGTGACTTAGCCGATGGCCTAACCGGTGTTAGCGTCCGTTCGACGGACAAAAGATCTCCGCAGGTCTGCCGCCAACTGGTGAGACGACCGAAACGAAGTTTCGAGACCCTCTTGTGTCGTCCATCTCGAGACGACCTGGATTCCTCGCGAACGTATATGCAGTCAGTACGATTGCGCATTTCAGATCACGGCCGACCAACCAATACGGCCATCCACAGATTCAGGTTAGAAAACGAGGACCTTCGACCCTTGCCCAATGGCACGGAGGCCCTACCCCGGTCGGGGCAATGGGGCAAGAGTCATCGTCTGGTGGCGCACGATTTTCCCGCACGCAATGAGAGGAGAAGTCGTGGACAGCTCGAACGATCAACGTTTTGCCGTGACTGATACGACCGCGCGCGCAGTGCTCTCGACCCCGGGTCGATGGCTCACTCAAGTTACCGTGGCCGTCGACCCTGAAGTGGCGTACAGGTTCGTCAGCACGCCTCGTAACTGGCAGCGCTACTTTCGGATCACGCGCGACCTCGAGGGCGAGCCTGTCGATCGCCACGCTACCTACGGGGACCAGTTCGTCGAGCGCACCCAAGGCCTCGCGTGGTTCCTGGACCCGATCGCCTGGATCGTCGTTGCCGACGAACCGCCGAATCTTTGGCGCATCCGCGGTTGGAGACAGGTCGGGCGGCTGTGGCGGCGCGAGATCGGGTCCATCACCTACCGGTGCGCACCAGTCGGTGAACAGAGAACAGAGATAAGCCGTGAGATGACGTTCGAGGTGGGGGCGATCGCCCCGTTGTTAATGTTGCGTGCCCGCACCAAACGAGAATTTGTCACGTCGCTCAACCGCCTGCGCGACGTGCTTGAAGAAACTGGCTAACGCAAGACACGGTGCGCATGCCCGCGAATGGCCGCCGTCATGGCATGGCCTCGCACCACGCGATATGCCCTTTGTAGCCAAGCGCTTTCGCCATCTCACGGTAGCGATCCCGACCGCCGCGGTAGGCGGCCGCATCGCCGCGGGCCCGGCCGAGCAGCGCCCGCAGCCGCAGCAACCAGATGTCGCGCATCACCAGACCTTCGTCGGCCGGCGCGACCGCCAGTCGGTCAATCGCGGCCTCCACTTCGGCCACGTCGCCGTCGGCTCCCCGATCGAGCAACGTCTCCACTAGCACAGCCGTCGCCGGAATGCCCCACAGCGGCATACGTCCGTGGCCGAACAGATGGTCGGCGGCGGCGCGCATCACCGGTATGGCGGCATCGGGATCTCCGCGCCTCGCCGTCTCGCGTGCCGAGTAGACCTGGACGATCGGGAGATCGCTCAGGTTGTGTCGTCGGCTCAGGAACACCTCCCCGACCTCGGCCAACAGTTGCTGCCCGCGGCCGCGCTCCCCAATCGTGTTGCGGTGCACCAGCGCAACGCCCAACGTCGCCCGGATGAAGCCCACCACGACGTCATCGCTGGATCGCTCCGCGACTTGTAGCGCGTTCTCGACCTCGCGCAGCGCAGGAGCGTCTGGCATCAGCACCCCAAACGGCACGCCCAGCAAGTAGACATAGCCGACGGCCCCGGCGTAGGACGCCGGGTCAGCGCGGCGGGCCATCGCGACGCCGTGCCGCAGGTCTTCCGACCATCCGGGCCGGCCCAGAAAATAACGAGCCATGCCCCGCGACGCCAAGGCGAGCGCCAACGGACACCCGACGAGAAAGTTGCCTTTCGACGGATCACCGTCGGCCAGGTCGACAACGGCCTGTGACAATCGCAACACGTCACACCATTCGGCGCTCTCGATCTTGCCGTAGATCACCGGGAAGGACAGCCCAACCGTCAAGGTCGCGTCTCCGAGCGATTCGGCGAGGGCCCAGGCTTCCGATCCCAGCTGCGACGCCTCGCGGAGCCGGTCCTGATGCGCGTAGCCGACGACCAACCCCGCCGTCGCGATGCCCAGTGACGCTTTGTCGCCGGCGGCGCTGCACAGCTCCCGCAGCTCGTCGAAGCGGTCACCGGCAACGCCGGCATGGACTCGCCAACCGGTCCCGCACAACATGGTGCGCGGGGCGATACGCATGGCCGCTCGTTGCTGATGGTTGGCTGGCAGGGCGTCGGCGATCTCCGCCGCTCGCTCCCAACTCAGTCGCGCCGCGCTGATGTCGCGGTTGGTCGCCCAGGTTGCGGCGCGCATGTGCCAGCCGTAGGCGGCGTGCAGATCACCGGCGGCCTGAAGATGTTGTGCGATCAACGCCGCGTTTTCGTCGCCCGATTCCGGGTCGCGGGCTTCGATCGCGGCCGCCACCCGTCGGTGCAAATCGGAGCGATCCGATTTCAACTGTGCTTCGTAGGCGACCGAATGAATGAGCGGATGGTGGAACACGTACTCCGGTTTCCGGGCAAGGCTGACCCGGTCGATGACCTGGGCCGCAACCAGCTCGTCAATGACCGGCTCGACACCGAGCGCCGTGAGTAGGTCGAGGCCGAACCGCGAGCCGATGACCGCCGCTGCGCTCAACGCGCGCTTGGCTTTCGGATGGAGCCGGTCGATGCGCGCGGCAATGGTTGCCTGCAACGTGGCCGGCACGCTCACCTCCCCGTCCTCCGCCGCCGAGGTATAGGCACCAGGCTCCCCACGCAGCACACCACGCTCGGCGAGTTCGCGCACCAACTCCTCGGCGAAGAACGGGTTGCCGGCGGCCCGCTCGGCCACTCTCCGGCCCAGCGCAATGACCGACGGGTCGGAGCCGAGGAGATGCGCGACCAGCGTTGCGGTTTCCGAATCACTCAGCGGCGCAAGGGTTACCGTGCGAGCACCGGCGACGCGACCCAATGCCCCGCGGTATTCGGGTCGGTAGGTGACCAACACCAGCGAGGGCGTCTGCGGAATCACCCCAAGGAAATCGGTCACCATCGACTCGCTGACCTCATCGATCCAGTGGGCGTCCTCGATCACATAGACCGCCGGGCTTTGGCGGGACAACGTGGCGGAGTTGACCAGCGAGGCCAACCGCCGCCGGCGCGCATCGGGATCGATCGCCGGTATGGCAGTGCCCGGGTCGGCGATGCCGAGCAGGTCATCGAGCAGCAGCGCATCCTCTGGGCCTGCGCCTGGGATTTGCTCTCGCACCCGGGCACGGGCCGCCTGCCCGTCAAGACCGTCGACGCCGATGGCCGCCCGCAACAGACGCGCCACGGCATGAAACGAAATCTGGCTGGTGTGTGACTCACAGAAGGCGCTGAACACCTGCACGCCCCGCAACGCCGCCAGCGCGGCGACCTCGCGCACCAGACGGCTCTTCCCGATCCCGGGTTCGCCCACCACCTCAACCACAGCGCCATGTCCGCCGAGTGCGTGGTCCAACAAGCCCTCGACGGCGGACATTTCCCACCCGCGACCGACCAGATTCGGTTCAGCGCGCTCGGTGGCGCGATGCCGGTCTCCGATGCCCAGCAGGCGGTACGCGGTGACCGGTTCGTGGGTGCCCTTGATGTGGACCGTCTCCGGTTCACCCAGTGTCGCCGCGCCGTCGACCAGTCGTGCGGTGGAGACGCTGAGCATCACCCCGCCCGGCGGCGCCACCGATTCCATCCGCTGCGCCATACCGACCTGCTCCCCGATGGTGGTGTAGCGCAACGCCGTTGAGCCGACTTCCCCGGCGATGACCTGACCGGAATTGAGCCCTATCCGCAAGGCGAGTTCGACACCGTCGCGGGCTCTCACCTCAGCGGCAAGCCGGGCGGTCTCCTCTTGGATGCCCAGCGCCGCAAGGCAAGCGCGAATAGCGTGGTCCTCCAACGCGACCGGGGCTCCGTATACGGCCATGATCCCGTCGCCGGTGAACGTGTCCACCGTGCCGCCGAACCGCTGCACCACCGCGGTGGCACGGTCTACCAGGCTCATCATCATCTCGCGGAGCCGCTCCGCCCCCACCGTCGACGCGATGTCCATCGAATGAACAACATCGGCGAAGAGGACCGTGACTTGCTTGTACTCGGCGCGGCTATCGGGGTCCCGGACCGGTGCGCCGCAACCGTGGCAGAATCGTGCGTTCTCTAGAAACTCGGTGCCGCACCTTCGGCACGCTGCTTTGGTCGTCATCCGACCCTCCGCCAATCCCGGCACCCACGTTCAAGCGTCCGACTCAATACGCTAATTTCTCGTTGCTCCCGGCGCCATCGTTTTCATCCGCCGGCCCGATGAGCCCAGGCGCTTTGCGAGAGTAGTGATACCGCAGACAGGTAGTCGACTACGCGTGTGGGGTGCTCTCGCACCAACGAGAGTTGATGGCGGAAGTACTCAACCGACGCCCCTCGGGAGCACCACCATGATCACCACGGTTGACGCCTCGACTTGCCCGAGCGTCTTCGATGCCGGCCTTCCGACGATCGATTACGAACATTGCCAGAGCCCCGATGAGGCGCACCTGATTCTGCACGAGGCGCGACGCCGAGCGCCCATCGCGATCGGCCCACACGGGCCGGAGGTGCTGACCTACGAACTAGTCCGAAGCGTGCTGCGCGACCCGCGATTCCGCTTACCCCAGGGCATGTTCCTTGCCTCCCAAGGGATCACGACCGGCCCACTGTGGGAGCGCGTCGCGACCAACCTGATCAGCCTCGACGGTGCAGAGCACCACCGGCTGCGCCGACTGGTGTCCAAAGCCTTCACACCGCGAGCCACCGCCCGGTTGCGCACGACGATCGTCGAGGTGATCACCGAGCTGTTGGACCACCACGCCGCCATTGGGCGCTGCGAGGTCGTCGCCGACATCGCCCGTCAATACCCAATCCCGATCATCTGTGCGCTCTTGGGCGCCCCGGCCGAGGACTGGAAGCTGTTCTCGGAATGGACAGACGACATCTTCAAGGCCTTCAGCTGGGAGGCCGCCGCCCACCAGCGAACCATCTTGTCCGCCTGGGAAGAACTCGACGCCTACATCGACGACATGGTCGCGCAGCGACGCCACCGCCTGACCGACGACCTCGTCTCCGACCTGATTCGCGCCGAAGACGACGGCGATCACCTCAACGCCGACGAGCTACGAATGCTGGCAGCGGGCCTGCTGGTGGCCGGCACCGACACCACCCGCAACCAGCTGGCCGCCTCCGTGCACGCGCTGTGCGACCGTCCCGACCAGTGGGAGTTGCTGGCAGCGCATCCCGATCTCGCGAACAGCGCGGTCGAAGAGACGATGCGGCATTCCCCCATCGCGGCCGCCACCTTGCGCATCGCGCTCGAGGACGTCGAAATCGCCGGCGTGGTAATCCCTGCGGGCACCCTGGTCATCGCGAACACCGCCGCAGCCAACCGCGATCCCGCCGTCTACGACGATCCCGACCGACTCGACATCACCCGCGTGGGAGCCCCCGCAATGCAGACGTTCGGCGCCGGCATGCACTACTGCCTGGGCGCCAACCTGGCCCGCCTCGAGCTCGCCGAAGCCCTGGCGACCATGGCACAGCGCATGCCCAACGCCCGCCGCACCGGCCCCGCGCCGTGGAAGCCCCTCACCGGGCTGAGCGGACCGACCACGCTGCCAATCGAATTCGACCCGATATCGATGAACACCGTGACTATCGCGCGGTGCGGATGACGAAGGCATCGATGTTCTCGTCATAGCCGACCGATTCATCGACGAACAGTTCGCCCACCGGATGACCGTCCTCGGCGACGGCGATGAAGGTCGCTTCCTCCGGGTTGTACGTCACGGATCCCTGCACGAACATCGCGGCGACCTCGTGCCCATCGGCTCCGAATACGACAAGCTTCAAGCCTTTGGCGTCCTTGACGTATTGCGATGCCTCCGCACGAGTCGTGATCATCGTTGCGAGTCCTTTCTGCGCTGCCGGGCCGTCAGAGTGTGGGCTGCGAAACCCTTGCCTCCATGAAGAATTGGCGCAGCGAATCCGCCATGCGGGCACGTACCGGTGCACCCGAGATGACCACGTCGACCATCGCCAGCGATTGGTGGGTGTGACCGCGGGCGCACAGATACTCCGTCGGGACACCGGCCGCCTCGAGCGCGGCGGCGTAGGCCGCGCCGTCGTCGCGCACGGGATCGAACTCGGCCGTCACCACGATCGCCGGCGGCAGCCCGGACAGGTCGGCGGCATACAAGGGCGCGAAGCGGGGATCGCTTCGATCCGCCGCGTCGATGTAGTGGTCGTAGAACCATTCGACCAGCGGCGTCGTGAGACCGTAGCCGTCCGCGTTTTCGGCGAACGATGCGCGTGTCACGTCGCCGGCCGTGCACGGCGCCAACAACGCCTGCCCCATGATGACCGGGCCGCCCATGTCCCGCGCCAGCCGGCACACCACCGCCGCGAGCCCCCCGCCCGCACTCCAGCCGCACACCGCGAGCCGCCCCGGTATGCCCCCCAGCTCCCGGGCGTTGTCGGCGACCCACCGGACCGCGGCCATCGCGTCGTCGACCGCCGCAGGGAAGCGATGCTCGGGCGCATGGCGGTAGTCGGCTGAGACCACCACGGCGTCGCTGTGCACACATAGGTCCCGGGACAGCGGATCATCCGAGATAGCGTCACCGAAAACGTAACCGCCCCCGTGGAAATACACGACGATCGGGTGCGGGCCCGGGGTGGGGGGCCGGTAAAGCCGGTACGCCAAATCGCCGGCGGCGCCGGGCAGGACATCGTCGACGATCTCGCCGACATCCGGTCCCGGCGGTCGAGCCGTCGACATCTGCGCGTAGACCACGCGGGCGTCCTCGACCGCCATCGATTCCATCGGCGGCAGGTTCATCGCCGCCACCTCGTTGAGGACCATCTCGACGTCCGGCTGCAACCGGCGCACCACACCGTCGTTGCAACGCGAGCCGTTGGGGCCTGACCTCTCGAAGCCCAGGTAATCGCGGGAGACCACCTCGTCGCAGCTGACGCGGTAGAAGTCGACGCCCCCACAGTAGGGCATGAATACCCGCGGCTTGCCGGGCACATTGGCGCCCATATACCAGGAGTTCGCCGTTGGGAAGAGGGTGATGTCGGCACAGTCGTTGACGTGCTGCATCCACCCGGCCTCGGCGGTTTGTGTTGGCTCGATGACTTCGAAGCCGTTGGCGTCCAAATGACCGAGGCAGTCGAGCACCCAATCCACATGCTGTTCGATCGACACGGTCATGTTCGACAACACCGACGGACTTCCCGGGCCGGTGATGAGAAACAGGTTCGGAAAGCCGACCGTCGTCAACCCGAGGTAAGTCTGCGGTCCGTACGCCCACTTCTCCTTCAGCGCCAACCCATTACGCCCACGGATGTCGACGGCCATTATCGCGCCGGTCACGGCGTCGAAACCTGTTGCGAAAACGATCGCATCGAGCGCGAACGACTCATCGAGGGTATCGATGCCCGTTTGTGTGACTTGCCGGATCGGATCCTTCCTGATGTTGACGAGGCGCACGTGCGGCAGGTTGTAGGTGGCGTAATAGTCCGTGTCGAGGCATGGCCTCTTAGAGCCGATGGGGTATTCCGTCGGGCAAAGATCGAGCGCCGTCTGTGGATCATCAACGAGGGAGCGGATTTTGGTGCGGAAGAACTCGGCGAACTCGTGGTTGGCCGCGGGATTGCTCATCACGTCGGCGAAGACGTTGATGGACTCCAACAGTAGACCCAACTCCCATACGCGCTCGTAGCGCTGTTGACGTTCAGCCTCCGGGACGCTGAAAGTCGGGGTGACGCTGCGCTCCATCGGGACGCCACCGCGCGACACCCTCGCCGCCGCACGGTATTCCGCCTCGTCTGCAAGGACCGCTAACATCTCGGATGTCAAGGGTCCGTTACGGGCCGGGATGCAGAAGGTCGGGGTGCGCTGAAACACCACCACTTGTTCGGCTTCCTGGGCGATCACCGGAATCGACTGCACCCCAGAAGAACCCGTACCGATGACCCCCACCCGCTTGTCCCGGAAATCGACTGGCTCGCGCGGCCAGCTGCTGGTGAAGTAGACCTCGCCGGCGAACCGCTCGAGTCCGTCGATCTCGGCGTGTTTGGGCACGGACAGACAGCCCGTGGCCATCACGACGAAACGGGAGGTGACCTCCCCATCGCGGTCGGTGGTCACATGCCACAGCGATGATTCGTCGTCCCAGCGTGCCTGGCGGACTCGAGTTGAGAAGGTGATGTGACGCCGCAGGTCGTGCTTGTCGGCGACATGATGCAGATAGCGCAGGATCTCCGGCTGGGTGGCGTACTTCTCGGACCATTGCCAATCCTGCTGCCAGTCCGGATCGAAGCTGTACATGTAGTCGAAGCTGGGTATGTCGACCCGGGCACCCGGATACCGATTCCAGTACCACGTGCCGCCGAGGTCGTCGCCCGCTTCGAACACACGAAATCGGTATCCGCCGCGGCTCAGCCGGTGGGCGAGGTACAGGCCCGCGATACCTGCGCCCACCACGACGACGTCGACGTCCGGCCTCAATGGGTCCGTCCTGGCTGCATCGGTCGTCATCATCTGATCATCACGCTGCGCTGACCCGTTGTCTTGAGTACGGCAATACTTGATTTGCTACTGACCGGCGCCGGCGAGCATCCCCACAATGTGTCACCGTTTCGCGTGGCTGAAGCTCCTATCCGTGAGAGTGGCCTTTCCGGGACCCACCGCGACCTAGGAGCGACGAATGAAAATTGACCGAAACAGCGATGACCGCGAAATCCGGCATGAGTCCGTCTTTCGTCAGCGGTGGCGCGACCGACAATCCGCGGCAACCCGCCCCGGTGAGGTGATCCGGCAGCAGGGGTGGGTCGACGCGGGACTTTTCGCACTCTCTGTGCTGTCGACGGCGGGCGTCGTGACCGTCTGCACGATCAGCATTGCCCAGACCGAGACGCTGCCCGCAGTCGCGGAAGGCATGTCGGTGACCGCGATTCGTGCCGACGGGACACCGCCCGCCCAAGGCGCTGCCGCGCAATTCCGGGATCCTTCCGGCACAACGCAGGGCGCGGTCGTCGTCGAAGTGACCGCTACCGAGGTGAGAGCCAGGTTGGAACGGCCCGTTGCGGCGCCGGCCGGTGAACTTGTTGTTCCGAAGGGCCGGCAGCGGCTGATCAGCGTGTTGCTGCCGAGGCTGCGATGAAAGGGCGGTCGATCCCGTATATCGCTCAGGCTGAGATGGCCGACTGCGGTGCCGCCGCACTTGCCGTGGCGCTCGGCTATCACGGCCGCGAGCTGCGCATCGCCCACGGCGGCACCGGAAACGGCACCGGCGCGCCCACGGTTATGGGGCGGTGGTCGTACGCGTGCTCCAGGTACCGACCCTTACCAAACGGGTAGGAAACCCTTCCCTTGCGGAAGATGAAACTGGCTTCCGCGGTAATTACGAAATCACCCGCCAACCCCGAGCATTTCAGTCATGACTTCCATGACCACGGTGCCGAAGAACCGCATCATCAGCGACACCGACCTCGCCCGCGCCGCGGCGACCGGCGACCGCGCGGCGTTGGCCGCTATCTACAACCGCTATGCAGGCCCACTTCACGCCTACTGCGTCGGCATGCTGCGTGACCGCCACGCGGCCTCCGACTGCGTGCAAGAGGTCTTCTGCATCGCGACGACAGAGTTGCCGAAGCTGCGTGATACGGACAAGCTGAGGCCGTGGCTGTACGCCATCGCCCGTCGCCGCGCCCTGCGGGCCCTGTCCGAACGTCGCCGTGAGGCCGCCTGTGACGAGCTGCCCGATGATGTGGCGACGGGTCCGGGGCCGTTTACGCTGACGGCCCAGAACGAGCTCCGCCAACTGATCGCCCAGGCCGCCGGCGGATTGTCCGAGCGCGACCGCCAGGTGCTGGAGCTCGCCTACCGCCACGGCGTAACCGGAACCGAACTCGCGCAAGCGCTGGGCATCAGCTATGACTCCAGCAAGAAGCTCCTGCAGCGGCTGCGCGACACCATCGAACGCTCCCTGGGTGCGCTATTGGTGGCAAGGCGCGCCCCGCGGAACGGCTGCCCCCGGCTCGCCGCGGAGCTGTCGGGCTGGGACGGGCAGTTCACCGTCCTGATGCGGAAACGCATTGCCCGCCATATCGAGTCGTGCCCCACATGTGACGAATACCGTCGCAGTGCCCTCAATGCCGTCGCCATGCTCGGCGGCGGGGTGCTCGACAAGGTCTCCTAGTCACCCGGCCGCTCACGTTTGCGTACGACGGTCACGCAGCATGGAGCGGTTGACGGCACCGAGCCGGATGGCCGCGTTGGCCAGCCTTACCCGGCGATCTCCATCGGTGTTGATGCCGAACTTGTCGTACAGGTGTTGCAGATGTTGCTTGACGGCCGCTTCCGTGACGAATAGCTCCTGGGCCATCCGACGAACCGATGCAGGCTCGGGAAACGGGTCATCGGATACAAAGGGGCGACACAAAACTTTGAGGACGTCGAGTTCGCGCTGGGTCATCCGCGGCGGTCGCAGGATGGACTTGCCGGTTTCGGTTTCTTGATCGGCCGGCGCCTCGCCAGCGCCCCTGGTCATCCAGAAGACCAACCGTGAACTGCCGAGCCGCAATTCGTCGCCAGACCGCAGAATCCGTTCTGCAGTGATCTTTTCTCCGTTGACAAAGGTGCCGTTGCGGCTACCTAGGTCCCGCACCGACCACGCTTGACCGAAGTTCTCCAAGACGGCGTGTACGCGGGACACGGTCGGGTCGTGCTCGAACGACACCGCGTTGGTCAAGGACTTGCCGAGGGTCACCCGTTCACCGCTCAGCGCGACCAGCTCTCGCCCTGACGGTTTCCAAACCTCTAAGTGGGAAGACATACTGACCCCTCCTATCAGGCCAATTCTGCCCCTTGTCCTTGCCCCGCCGATCCGGCACCAGACTTGGATGTTAAGCCCAACACACGGCCGCGAGAAGCATTCAGCCGAGCTGACGAGCAAATCTTCGTCCGCGTGGGCCGGCGCTGGGCCGACCGCCGGCTCAACCGCCCTGCGCGTACCGCTTGGCGAACATCCGCCTGCGGGCAAACGGCGAGAGGACGGCCTCGTAGTGGCCGAGCAGCTCGTCGCAGATCACCGGCCAACTGCGGCCGAGCACGCTGCGCCGGGCGGCGAGTGCATAACGCTGGCGTTCGTCGATCAAATGGGTGACGGCCGCGGGCAACTTCGTCTCGAACTCGCCGACGCCCAGTAACAGACCGGTGCGCCACGGCGTGACGAGGTCACGTGGGCCGCCGGCGTCGGGAGCGATCACCGGCAACCCCGACGCCAGCGCTTCCTGCACGACTTGGCAAAACGTCTCGTGCTCGCCGGGATGCACGAAGACATCCATGCTGGCGTACGCCGCGGCGAGTTCTTCGCCATACAACGCGCCGGTGAAAACCGCTGTCGGCATTGCCTTTTGCAACTTGCTCCGGTCGACGCCGTCACCGACGATGACGAGTTGCACGTTGTCGCGGGCCGCCAGCGGTATCAGCCGCTCGACGTGTTTCTCGGGTGCCAACCGGCCCACGAAGCCCACGATCGGCTTGTCTTGCGGCGACCATCGCCGCCTGAGCGCTTCGTCGCGCGCCGAGGGGGCGAACCGCAAGACGTCGACCCCGCGCGCCCAGTGGTGTACCCGCGGGAAGCGTTGCGCCACAAGTGATTCCATGGTCACACTGGACGGCGCCAGGGTGCGGTCGGCAAGGCTGTGCAGATGACGGAACCAGGCCCACGCCGCCCGCGCCGTCATGGGGATGCCATAGCTGGCCGCGAAACCCGGCACGTCCGTTTGATACACGGCGACCGTCGGCACTCCCAGCCACCGGGCCGCCTTCACCCCGCCGTATCCCAATAGCGCCGGCGAGGCCAAATGCACGACGTGCGGGTCGAATCCGCGTAACACGCTCACCATCCGGGGCATCGGCACACCGAGCGGCAGCGTGGTCACCTTCGGAAACATCCGCGAGGGCACCCGATGCACCCGGATCCCGTCGTGAATGCGATCCGCCGGGGTTTCCCCGGGTGGGGTGTCCGGGGCGATGACGAGGGCTTCGTGACCGGTCCGGCGCAGGTGCTCGAGCACCCGGAGCACCGAGTTGCTGACACCGTTGACTTCCGGCAGGAACGATTCGGCGACGATGGCAACGCGCACACCACTACGGTGTCAGCGTCGCTTGTCGCGAAGGTTGCCTGCGGGCATACGTCGCGCGAAATCTGCTGGTCGGAAGGCTTTCAACCCCGCTAGACGGGTGTGACTTCCGCCTCAGTGCGACGATCCAGCAGCTTGTCCAGCAGCGCCAGCCCCAGCAGGAGGACCGTCGCCGCCAGCCAGCACACGACCGCGATGGACCCCGCCGGGATGATGGCCAGCCCGGCATTGCGGTGCTGCACGCGAACCAGATTCGGATCGTTCTTGTTGTACTCGACGTAGATCCGCATGCCCGTGGCCAGATGCGACGGGTACAGCACGCCCAACTCGGGACGGTACGTGACCCGCTCGGGTGTGACGAATTCGATGGTGGAGCGGCGCGGCCCGGCACTGAGCACCTCGGCCTGCGCCACCCCCATGTTGTGTTGGATCGCAAGGTCGTTGCGCCAGGCGCCCGCGACGAGGAGGACTGATTGCAAGGTCACCAAGCCGGTCACGATGAGCACCGCGATGCGGGCCCAGCGCAACGCAATTCTCGACGGGGTGCTCGGCGGCTTTTCGCTGCGGCCGTGAATCAGTATGTGCAGCAACCTTTTCGGGTAGTTCACGAAATTCTCACAGGGCCGCCTTGATGGCCGCATGCAGCTGTCGCAGCGAGGACCGGTCGGCCTTGACCTCCAGTACCCGCATCCCGGCGGCGGGTTCGTCGAGGGCCGCGCCGAGCTGGTCGACCTCGATCTGGCGGCTCTCGACGTGATAGGCCCGGCACAGCGCGCCCACGTCGACGTCGTGCGGCGTTCCGAAGATTCGCGACGACACGTCGGAGAACCGCGGGTCGCCTTGCTCGAGCAGTTCGAAGATGCCGCCGCCGTTGTCATTGGAGACCACGATCGTCAACCGGCGCGGTGTCGGCTCGGTGGGGCCGATCAGCAGGCCGGAGCTGTCGTGGACGAACGTCAGGTCGCCGATCAGCGCGACGGTGCGTCCCTCGTAGGCGAGCGCGGCCCCGATCGCGGTGGACACGGTGCCGTCGATGCCGGCGACCCCGCGGTTGGAGCGGACCTGGATGCCGTGGGTGTCCAGGCCGACCAGCGCCGCGTCGCGGACCGGGTTGGACGCGCCGAGCACCAGCTGGTCTTCCGGCCGCAGCGCGTCGGCCACCGCCGCCGCGACGTGCAGGCCGGTGGTGAGCGGGTGCGCCTCGAGTTGGCCGCGCACCGCTTCGTTCGCGTGCCTGTTGACCTCCGCGCAGCGCTTCAGCCAGGCCGGATTCGGCGTCCCGCTGGTCACCGCCCGCGTGCCGGTGGCCTGTGAGTTGCCCGAGACGTCCGGCCACCGCGGCCCGGTGGTCAGCGCATACACCGGCACCTTCGGGTCGGCCAGCAGCGCCGAGACCGGCCGGTGCAACGTCGGGCGGCCGAGCATGATCACCTGCTTGGGGCGCAGCAGCGGCAGGGTCAGCGGGTGCAGGGAGTTGGCCGGGGCCGGTGCCGTCGGCTCGGCGACGGTCGGCAACTCCGCCAGGTTGGGGTGCACGCCCGCGCCGTGGCCTGCGATCACGATCGTGTCGGGCGTCAGGTCGATGTCGAGCGGCTGGTCGAACGTGACCGGCGGCGTGTAGGTCCACGGGCGTCCGCCGGGGCGTCCCTGCGGGATCGCGGCGCCGTGCGGCTCGGGGTCCGGCACCAAAGGTTCGCGCAGCGGGATGTCGAACTGCACCGGGCCGGCGTTGGCCGTGCGCGATCCCGTGGCGGCGGTCAAGACGCGGCAAGTGGCCGATCGCCAGGTGGCGTTCAGCGCGTCCAGCCGTTCGGGCGCGTCCTCGGCCAGGCCCAAGCTGATGGCGGCGCGGACCTGGGTGCCGAAGTAGCCCAGCTGCTCCATGGTCTGGTTGGCCCCGGTGCCCAGCATTTCGTAGGGCCGGTTGGCCGACAGCACGATTAGCGGCACCCGCGCGTAGTTGGCCTCCACCACGGCCGGCCCGAGGTTGGCCACCGCGGTGCCCGACGTCATCGCGACACACACCGGGGCGCCGGCGGCGATCGCCAGCCCGATGGCCAGGTAGCCGGCGGTGCGCTCGTCGATGCGGACGTGCAGCCGGATCCGGCCGGATCGGTCGGCGTCCTGCAGCGCGAACGCCAGCGGCGCATTGCGCGACCCGGGGCACAGCACCACGTCGCGGACGCCGCCGCGGATCAGCTCGTCAACGACGACCCGCGCCTGTGTCGTCGAGGGGTTCACCAGTACAGCCTGTCACAACCCGGGAACCGGGGGCGTGGAGCGGCGGGGTCGTCGACGCCACGGTCATTAGGATCTATTGCATGCCGCTTGACAACGGTGCTGTCTTCGCTGGTTACACCATTCAGCGCCTGCTCGGGTCCGGTGGAATGGGCGAGGTTTACCTGGCCCAGCACCCACGGTTACCGCGTTTGGACGCTTTGAAAATCCTGCCCGCCTCGTTAACTGACGATGCGGACTTCCGGCAGCGCTTCAACCGGGAAGCAGACCTGGCGGCCGCACTGTGGCATCCGAACATCATCGGCCTACACGATCGCGGTGAATTCGACGGCCAGCTGTGGATCACCATGGATTACGTCGATGGCACCGACGCCGCTCGCGCGCTGCGCATGCGCGACAACGGCTTGCCACTGTGGGAGGTGCTTGAGATCGTCGCGGCCGTCGCGGACGCCCTCGACTACGCCCACCAGCGCAACCTGCTGCATCGTGACGTCAAACCGGCCAATATCCTGCTGACGACATCCGAATCGGATCGGCGTCGAATTCTATTGGCAGACTTCGGCATTGCCCGACGGAGCGACGATATCAGCGGTTTGACCGCTACCAACGTGACGGTCGGATCTCTTGCTTATGCGGCGCCCGAACAGCTGATGGGCGAGGCGATGGATGGACGAGCGGATCAATATGCCTTGGCGGTAACGGCTTTTCACTTGCTGACCGGCGCGCCCCCGTTTCAGCATTCCAACGCGGCGGTCGTAATCAGCAAGCATCTCAACGCCCCGGCGCCGCTGCTCGCGGACCACCGCCCGGAGTTGGCGCGGCTGGATCCGGTGTTGTCGAAGGCGCTGGCGAAGGACCCTGCGCAACGCTATCCACGGTGCACTGACTTCGCGGCCGCGCTCGCAGACGCCGCCTCGGAGGTTCACCAGCATCAGACCCTGACCGCCCCCGCCTGGCCACCGGCGCCCGGTGAACCGGCAACCCAGGCGAACACGCCATGGCCGCCGATGTACCACCACCCGGTGCAGGAGCGCACCACTCGCAAGTGGCCGGCGATTGTGGTGCCGTTGATCATGGCGGTGCTGCTGCTGGGCGCCGCCGGCTTCGCCGCCGCGCAGGTCCTACGACCGGATCCAAGGCCCTCCACCGCGGCGCCGCAATGGCAGCCGTATGTCGACTACGGGAAACAGTTCGCCGTCTGGCTGACCAGCCTGAGCCCACAGTCCGCCGACAGCGACGTGCAGCGAATCATCGATGGATCGACCGGGGCCTTTCACGATGACTTTGCCAAACAGGGCTCGGATTTCAGGAAGGTGGTCGTGCAGTCGAATGTTACGAGTCAAGGAGCCGTGAACAGCGCGGCCCTGGACTCGATCGACGGCTCGACGGCACATGTCCTGGTCGCCGCCACGTCGAAAGTCACGAATAACACGGGCGCATCACAGGACCCACGAAACTGGCGATTGGCCCTCGACGTGGAGAAGGTCGGCGACACCTACAAGGTGTCCAAAGTGGAGTTCGTGCCATGACCACCGGAACCGGACGGCTTTTGGCGTGGTGGTTGCTGGTAGTGATGCTGGCCATCGGGACGCTGGCCGCGGCGTCGGTGGGCGCCTCGCAGGCGCTGGTCAAGAATCGCCACCTGCCGCCGGTCGCCGATCAACCCGCCGCCCGCCAGGCGGCGATACAGGCCGCTCGCACCGGAACCGTCAAAGTGTTGAGCTATTCGCCGGACACCCTCGACCAGGACTTCGGCGCGGCCAAGGCCATGCTCACGGGTGAGTTTCTGCAGTACTACGACAATTTCACCAGGCAGGTCGTCCGGCCCGCGGCGCAACAGAAGAGCGTCAAAACCACCGCCACCGTTCCGCGGGCCGGGGTGGAGTCGTTGACCGTCGACGCGGCGGCGATTCTGGTGTTCGTCAACCAAACGACGACCTCAAAGGACCAGCCATCACCGACCATAAGTTCGAGCTCGGTGCGAGTGGGCCTGGCCAAGGTAAACGGAACCTGGCTCATCAACCATTTCGAACCCGTGTGACCGACACGACGGTCGGCAAAGCTCCGGCTTAGTTGCCGGCGAAGAACTTCAGCGCCGCCTCGTTGACGGCGTCCGGGCGCTCGAAGAACCCGAGGTGACCGGCGTCGGGGATCTGCACATACCGGCCGTTGGGCAGCGCGTCGGCGACCTCGCGCCCCAGGTAGGGCGGCGTCAACACGTCGTCGGAGAAGCCGATCACCAGCACCGGCGTCGCGATGCTGCGGTAGGCCGGCAACCGGTTGGTGTGCGGGGCGATGTCCAGCTGGCAACGCGTTCCGGGGGTGGACTTGACGGGCCACATGCTGAACATGGCGATCCAGTCCGCGACCGCGACGTCGTCGTTGAGTGTCTTGTGTGAAAAATTTTCCAGCAGGCGGATTTTCGCCTCGTACGAGCTCGGCACCTCGATACCGGCGTCGGCCAGCTCGGCCTCGGCGTCGCGGAAGAATTCGCGCGTTTTGTCCATGCGGCCCCGGGTGCCCATCAATACCGCGGAGGTGACCAGTTCGGGCCGGGCGAGCATGAGCTCCTGGGCGATGAACGCACCCATCGACATCCCCACGATGCGGGCCGGAGCGGCGTTCAGTCCCTCGATCAGCGCCGCCGTGTCGGCGACCATGGTCTGGGTCGTGAAACCCTGCGCGTTCTCGGTGGCGCCGATGCCCCGATTGTCGAAGGTGATGACGCGGTATCCGGCCGCCAGGAACGCGGGAACCTGATACGGCTGCCAGGTCCGACCCGCCCCGCCGTGGCCGCTGATGAACACCACCGGCTCACCGGAGCCGCGGTCGTCGTAAGCCAGGTTGATCACTCCGACGACGGTACAAGGAGCGCGTGGCAGGCCTTGACCCGGTCGATCCACCACTCCCGCCGCTCCGCGGGCGCAGCGAGGGCCCGTAGCCGCGCCGGGTCGGGCGTGACCGGCCCGACCGCCAGGGCGCCGTCGACAGGGGAGGCGACGTCGGCCACGTCCTCGATGAACAGCCTGCCGGTGCCCAGCCCGCACGCATGGTTCAGCACCGGCAGGGCCGCCGCGGCGGCCAGCCCGTGGCTGATCCCGACCGCCGAATCGAGCGCGCTGGAGACCACGACCGGGATGTCGATCTGAGCCGCGATCGCAACCACGGCCCAAACGCCGCCCAGCGGGGCGACCTTGAGCACCGCGATGTCGGCTGCCCCGGCGCGGACCACGGCGAGCGGGTCGTCGGCCTTGCGGATGCTTTCGTCGGCGGCGATCGGCACGCGTGGCATGTCCGCGCGCCGGCGCAGCGCCGCGAGTTCGTCAACCGTCGCACACGGTTGTTCGAGGTATTCCAGGGGTCCGTCGGCGGTCAGAGCGGTGGCCGCACGCACCGCCTGTTCGACGGTCCAGCCGCCGTTGGCGTCCACTCGCACCGTTGGCACGAGTTCGCGCACGGCGTTGACCCGGTCGACGTCGTCGGCCAGCGTCTGGCCGGGCTCGGCGACCTTCACCTTGGCCGTGCGGGCGCCGGGAAACCGGGCCAGTACCTCGGCCACCCGGCCGGCGTCGACGGCCGGCACGGTGGCGTTGATCGGGATGCGGTCGCGCCGGGGCGCCGGCGGGGGGCGGTAGGCGGCCTCGATTCCGGCGGCCAGCCAGTGCGCGGCCGCGGGCGGCGCGTATTCCAGGAAGGCCCCGAACTCGCCCCAGCCCGCCGGGCCCTCGATGAGCGCGACCTCGCGGGTGGTGATGCCGCGGAAGCGCACCCGCATCGGCAGTGCCACCACATGCAGGCGGTCGAGCAGGTCCTGGACCGTTGGCGTCACGCGCCGTAGACCTGGCGGCCGGCCAGATACGTCGCGCGCACCTCGAGGTCGGCGATCCGCTCGGGCGCGACGGTTCTCGGATCGGCCGACAGCACCACCAGGTCGGCGTACTTGCCGACCTCCAGCGAGCCGATCACGTCGTCGGAAAACAACTGCCAGGCCGCGTCGATGGTCTGCGCGCGGATGGCCTGCTCGACCGTCAGCCGCTCCTCGGGCGCCAGCACCCGGCCGCTGGGCGCCGTCCGGGTCACGGCGACGCTGATGTTGCGCAGCGGCTCCTCGGGCGTGACCGGGGGGTCGTTGTGCAGCGAGATGCGCATACCGGTGGCCACCGCGGAACCCGCTGGCATCCAACGGGATCCGCGTTCGGGCCCGAACAGGCCGTCGACGATGATGTCCCCCCAGTAGTGGATCTGGTCGACGAAGATGCTGCAGGTGACCCCGAGGGCGGCGGCGCGCTGCAGCTGCTCGGGCCGGATGGCACCGACGTGCTCGAGGCGCAGCCGGTGGTCGTCACGCGGGTGGCGCCGCAATGCTTCTTCGTAGACATCGAGGATGGTGTCCACGCCGGCGTCGCCCTGCACGTGGCAGGCCATCGGCCAGCCCAGCGGAAAGTAGGCGCCCACGATTTCGCTCAGCTGCTCGCGGGTGTAGTTGGCGTGCCCGCAGGAGCCGGGCGGCACCCCGATGGCGCGGGTCGCGTCGGTGTCCAGGTACGGGAAGGACAGGGCGATGTTGCCGACCCACGGGGAGCCGTCCACCCAGATCTTGATGCCGACCTGGCGCAGCATGTCGTCGCCTTGGCCGGGGGTGGCGTCGGTGTGCATCTGCGGATTGGAGATCTCGTAGGTGCGCAGCCGGACGGTCAGCTCGTCGCGCAGCTGCTCCACGAGCGGACCGAAAGCCGGGTCGAAGGCCATCTCCGAGCAGGTGGTCAGGCCGGCGCGGTTGAGGCGGGCGCATTCGGCACGCAGCATCGCCGGGTAGTCGCCGGGCGCGATGGCGCCGGCCAGCAGCGGGAACACCGCGCCGGTTTCCTCGGCGGTGCCATCCAGTTCGCCGTGCGCGTCGCGGCCGAACCGGGCGCCCTTGGGATCGGGGGTGTCACGGGTCAGGCCGGCGCGCTGTGCGGCGTGTGAATTGAAGTAGGTCTTGTGCCCGGAGTTGTGGATGATGATCAGCGGCCCGTCCGGCGCGATCTCGTCGAGCCAGGCCAGCGTCGGCTGGGGCAACCCGGATTGCAGCAGCGGATCCCAGCCGTTGAGGTAGGCGCCGGCCGCTCCCCTGGTGGCGACCTCGCGGTGGACCGCGGCGACGACGTCGTCGGCTTCGCTTATGGTGACGGGCCGGACGTCGACGATGCGGTCCGAGAGCGCCAGGGCCTCCATCAGCGGATGACCGTGCGCCTCAATGAATCCCGGCATGATGCAGCCGTCGCCGAAGTCGATGGTCTGCGTGTCGGCGCCGGTCAGCTCGGCCACATCGGAGCGGCTGCCGACGGCGACGATGCGCCCGTCGGCGACGGCGAGCGCCTCGGCGGTGGGCCGCTTCTCGTCGACGGTGAGAACGGTTCCGGTGACGACGAGATCTGCCTGCGCCATGTGCACGGATGCTAGTGCTCCGAGGGGGTGGCTGACCGGAATTGCAACACGTTCTAGTCTTGCCACATGAGTCGCGCCGGCGACGATGCAGTGGGGGTACCGCCCGCTTGCGGGGGACGAAGCGATGAGGAGGAGCGACGCCATGGGTGACGAGCTGCTGCGCCATCCCATTCATTCCGGACACCTGACGGTCGGTGCGCTCAAGCGCAACAAGGACAAGCCGGTGCTGCATCTCGGCGACACCACGCTGACCGGTGGACAGCTCGCCGAGCGCATCAGCCAGTACATCCAGGCGTTCGAGGCGCTCGGCGCGGGCACCGGCGCGACCGTCGGGCTGCTGTCGCTGAATCGGCCCGAGGTGCTGATGATCATCGGCGCCGGCCAGACGCAGGGTTACCGGCGCGTGGCGCTGCATCCCTTGGGCTCCCTGGACGATCACGCCTACGTGCTGAGCGACGCCGGCGTGACGTCGCTGATCATCGATCCCAACCCGATGTTCGTCGAGCGCGCGCTGGGCCTGCTGGAGAAGGTGCCCGGCCTCAAGCAGGTCCTGACCATCGGCCCGGTCCCCGAAGCGCTGGGCGATTCCGCGGTGGACCTGGTGGCCGAAGCCGCGAAGTATCCGCCGCAGCCGTTGGTGGCGGCCGACCTGCCGCCCGATCACATCGGCGGGATGGCCTACACCGGCGGCACCACCGGCAAGCCCAAGGGCGTGCTGGGCACCGCGCAGTCGATCACCACGATGACCACGATCCAGCTCGCCGAGTGGGAGTGGCCGGAGAACCCCCGCTTCCTGATGTGCACCCCGCTGTCGCATGCCGGGGCGGCGTTCTTCGTCCCGACGATCATCAAGGGCGGCGAACTGGTCGTGCTGACCAAGTTCGATCCGGCCGAGGTGCTGCGGGTGATCGAGGAGCAGAAGATCACCGCAACCATGCTGGTGCCGTCGATGATCTACGCGCTGATGGACCACCCGGATTCGCACACCCGCGACCTGTCCTCGCTGGAGACGGTCTACTACGGCGCCTCGGCGATGAACCCGGTGCGGCTGGCGGAGGCCATCCGTCGCTTCGGGCCGATCTTCGCCCAGTACTACGGGCAGTCCGAAGCCCCGATGGTGATCTCCTACCTGGCCAAGAAGGACCACGACGAGAAGCGGCTCACCTCCTGCGGGCGGCCCACCCTGTTCGCCCGCACCGCGCTGCTGGACCCCGACGGCCAGCCCGTGCCGCAGGGCGAGGTCGGCGAGATATGCGTGTCCGGGCCGCTGCTGAGCGGCGGGTACTGGAATTTGCCGGAGGCGACGGCCGAGACCTTCAAAGACGGCTGGCTGCACACCGGTGATATGGCCCGCGAGGACGAGGACGGCTTCTGGTTCATCGTCGACCGGGTCAAGGACATGATCGTCACCGGTGGATTCAACGTGTTCCCGCGGGAAGTGGAGGACGTCGTCGCCGAGCACCCGGCCGTCGCGCAGGTGTGCGTGATCGGCACGCCGGACGAGAAGTGGGGCGAAGCCGTCACCGCGGTGATCGTGCTGCGACCCGACCATCCCTCCGACGAGGAGTCGGTCGCGCGGGTGACCGTCGAGATCCAGTCCGCGGTCAAGGAGCGCAAGGGTTCGGTGCAGTCGCCCAAGCAGGTGATCGTCGTCGAGTCGGTGCCGGTGACCGCGTTGGGCAAGCCCGACAAGAAAGCCGTGCGTGCGCAGTTCTGGGAGGGCGCCGACCGCGCCGTCGGCTGAGTCCTCCTGGTGCCGAGCGTGAAGTCAGTTTCACGCTCGGTCGCGAGGGTGAAACTAACTTCACGTTCGGCGGCCGACCGGGCGAGAGGTAACGTCGCTGCCTATGGGAAGCGGCAAATCGATCAAGCCGCCGTGGTGGCTGAAGCCGGCCAACAAGGTCTTCATCCAGATGTCGCGGCTGGGAATGAGTTTCGGCGGCGAGAGCCCCGTCGTGTTGACGGTGGCCGGCCGCAAGTCGGGCGCGCAACGCTCGACACCGGTGACTCCCATGACCGTCGACGGCAGGCAGTACGTCGTCGCCGGGTTCCCGGGCGCCGACTGGGTGGCCAACGTGCGGGCCGCCGGCGAGGCCACGATCGCGCGCGGCCGCCATGCGCAGAAGGTACGGATGGCCGAGCTGTCGGCCGACGACGCGCGGCCGATCCTGCGGCTGTTCCCCACCGAGGTGCCGACGGGCGTCGGCTTCATGAAGCGGGCGGGGCTCGTCACCGAAGGGCGTCCCGACGAGTTCGAAGCCCTGGCCGGCCGCTGCGCAGTGTTCCGCTTGGACCCGGCATAGGAGTTCGAAAAACCTTGACAGTCAATCCATTTGACCCGCAGGCCTGGCGGCCCGTGGCCGGGTTCGACGACCTGACCGACATCACCTACCACCGCCACGTCGCCGACGCGACGGCGCGGGTGGCGTTCGACCGGCCCGAGGTGCGCAACGCATTTCGGCCGCACACCGTCGACGAGCTCTACCGCGTGCTCGACCACGCCCGGATGTCCCCCGACGTGGGCGTGGTGCTGCTGACCGGCAACGGCCCGTCACCGAAAGACGGCGGCTGGGCGTTCTGCTCCGGCGGCGATCAGCGCATCCGCGGCCGCAGCGGCTACCAGTACGCCTCCGGGGACACCGCCGAGACCGTCGACCCCGCCCGCGCCGGCCGGCTGCACATCCTCGAGGTGCAGCGGCTGATCCGGTTCATGCCCAAGGTGGTCATCTGCCTGGTCAACGGCTGGGCGGCCGGCGGCGGCCACAGCCTGCACGTGGTCTGCGACCTCACCCTGGCCAGCCGCGAGCACGCCCGCTTCAAGCAGACCGACGCCGACGTCGGCAGCTTCGACGGCGGCTATGGCAGCGCCTATCTGGCGCGTCAGGTGGGCCAGAAGTTCGCCCGCGAGATCTTCTTCCTGGGCCGCGCGTACACCGCCGAGCAGATGTGCCACATGGGCGCGGTCAACGCAGTCGTCGACCACGTCGACCTGGAGAAGACGGGCATCGAGTGGGCCTCCGAGATCAACGCCAAATCCCCTCAGGCGCAACGCATGCTCAAGTTCGCCTTCAACCTGCTCGACGACGGGCTGGTGGGTCAGCAGCTGTTCGCCGGGGAGGCTACCCGGCTGGCCTACATGACCGACGAGGCCGTCGAGGGTCGCGACGCCTTCCTGGAGAAGCGGCCGCCGGACTGGAGCCGGTTCCCCCGCTACTTCTAACGGGTCAGGCTGGCGTGACGCTCGGCGGCTAACGTCACGCAGGCGTGACGCTCGGTGCCGAGAAGGCCGCCCCTACACTCCCCACGTGAGCAAGAGTCCCCTGCGCCGGATCACCGATCAGCTCGTCCTGGCCACCATGCGACCCCCGATGGCCCCGCAGGTGCTGGTCAACCGGCCCGCCATCAAGCCGGTCGACCTCAACGGCAAGCGCATCCTGCTCACCGGGGCGTCGTCGGGCATCGGCGAGGCCGCGGCCGAACTGCTGGCCCGCCAGGGCGCGACGGTGGCCGTCGTGGCCCGTCGGCAGGAACTGCTCGACACGCTCGCGGAACGGATCACCACGTCGGGCGGCACCGCGCTGGCCCTGCCGTGCGACGTCTCCGACATGGACGCCGTCGACGCTCTGGTCGCCGACGTCGAAAAGCGTCTCGGCGGGGTGGACATCCTGATCAACAACGCCGGCCGGTCCATCCGCCGGCCGCTGGCCGAGTCGCTGCAGCGCTGGCACGACGTCGAGCGGACGATCGCGCTCAACTACTACGCGCCGCTGCGGCTGATCCGCGGGCTGGCGCCCGGGATGCTCGAGCGCGGCGACGGTCACATCATCAACGTGTCCACCTGGGGGGTGCTGTCGGAGGCGTCGCCGCTGTTCGCGGTCTACAACGCATCGAAGGCGGCGCTCTCGGCGGTCAGCCGCGTGGTGGAGACCGAGTGGGGTCAGAGGGGTGTGCATTCGACGACGCTGTACTACCCGCTGGTCGCCACGCCGATGATCGCGCCGACGAAGGCCTACGAGGGCATGCCGGCGCTCACGTCGGAGGAGGCCGCCGAATGGATGCTGACCGCCGCCCGCACCCGGCCGGTGCGCATCGCCCCGCGGATGGCGATCGCCGCCAAGGCCATCGACACCTTCGGCCCGCGGCTGGTCAACACGCTCATGCAACGACAAAGGATTCAGCCCAACCGCGAAAACGGCAGCTGAACCGGCGTATGTGATAGACACGACGCTATGGAGATCCTGGCCAGCCGGATGCTCTTCCGGCCGGCGGACTATCAGCAGTCGTTGGCCTTTTACCGGGACCAGATCGGGCTCGCGATAGCCCGTGAATACGGCGCGGGCACAGTCTTTTTCGCCGGCCAGTCGTTGCTGGAGCTGGCGGGCTACGGCTCCCCGGACCACTCCCGGGGCCCCTTTCCCGGCGCGCTGTGGCTGCAGGTCCGCGACATCGAGGCGACCCAGGCCGAGTTGCAAAGCCGGGGCGTGCCGATCGCACGTGAGGCGCGTCAAGAACCGTGGGGCCTATACGAGATGCACGTGACGGACCCGGACGGGATCACGCTGATCTTCGTTCAAATCCCGCCTGACCACCCGCTGCGCCGCGACACCCGAGGTAAACCGCAGGGAAATTCTGGTTAACTGAGAGGTAACATCTGGCGACGACTCCAAATACATCCGCGATTCGGGTCTTCCTGCATTCGACAATGGAATCCCCCTACCACCAGAATCGGGCGCTGTGAACATCCAGTTGTTCCTTTTGATCATTGTCGTAATCACGGCACTGGCTTTCGATTTCACGAACGGCTTCCACGACACCGGCAACGCGATGGCGACCTCCATCGCCAGCGGCGCGCTCAAGCCCAAGGCGGCGGTCGCGCTCTCCGCGGTGCTGAATCTGGTGGGCGCGTTCATGTCCACCGCGGTCGCCGCCACCATCGCCAAGGGCCTGATCGACGGGCACATCGTGACGCTGGAGTTGGTCTTCGCCGGCCTGGTCGGCGGCATCGTGTGGAACCTGCTGACCTGGCTCCTCGGTATCCCCTCGAGTTCTTCGCATGCCCTGATCGGCGGCATCGTCGGCGCCACCATCGCGGCGGTCGGCGCGCACGGGGTGATCTGGAAAGGCGTGGTGTCCAAGGCGATCATCCCGGCCGTCGTTTCGGCGATCCTGGCCATCTTGGTCGGGGCCGTGGCGACCTGGCTGGTCTACCGGATCACCCGCGGCATCCCGACCAAGCGCACCGAGGCCGGCTTCCGGTACGGCCAGTGGGGCTCGGCATCGCTGGTCTCGCTGGCGCACGGCACCAACGACGCCCAGAAGACGATGGGCATCATCTTCCTGGCGCTGATGTCCTACGGCTCGGTCAGCAAGAACGCCGCCATGCCGCCGCTGTGGGTCATCGTCGGCTGCGCGGTGTCGATGGCGTTGGGCACCTACCTGGGTGGCTGGCGCATCATCCGGACCCTGGGCAAGGGACTGGTCGAGATTCAGTCGCCGCAGGGCATGGCGGCCGAGTCCTCCTCCGCCGCGGTGATTTTGCTCTCCGCCCACTTCGGCTACGCGCTGTCGACCACCCAGGTGTGCACGGGTTCGGTGCTGGGCAGTGGGCTCGGCAAGCCAGGCGGCGAGGTCCGCTGGGGCGTCGCCGGTCGCATGGGTGTCGCCTGGCTGGTGACGCTGCCGCTGGCCGGGCTGGTCGGTGCGATCACCTACTGGATCGTGCACTACATCGGTGGCTACCCCGGCGCGATCGTCGGCTTCGCGCTGCTGGTCGCGGTTTCGGCCACCATCTACATCCGGTCGCGCAAGGTCAAGGTCGACCACAAGAATGTCAACGCCGAATGGAAGGGCGACCTGACCACCGGACTCGAAGCCGCCGACGATCACCTGCCGCCGGCGGACGGTGCCCCCAAGGTGGGCCCCAAGCCCCGGTACGACTCCGACGACCCCACGATGAAGGCGCACGTTTGATGAGTCACTTCAGCGACTGGTTCAACTATCAGGCCTCCCTCAAGATCCTGCTCTTCGCCATGCTGGCCGGAGCCGCGTTGCCGGCGCTGTTCGCCCTGGGGCTCCGATTCCACGCGGTGGGAGCCGGGCAGGCAAGCGCCAACGGGAGCTCATCACCGAAGAACCCGGTGCTGCTGGCCCTCGCATGGGCGATCTATGCGGTCGTACTCCTGGTCATCGCCTTTGCTCTGGCGTACATCTCCCGGGATTTCATCGCCCATCACACCGGCGTCGCTTTCCTTGGAGCCAAACCCAAGTAGCATCGAGCGATGCCCACCGCGTTACCGAGCCGGACACCGGGGGGAGCTGTACCAGCGTGAACGGATTTCTGAATTCGATTGTCTCGTGGCTGCGCGCGGGATACCCGGAAGGCGTCCCGCCGACGGACACCTTCCCGGTGCTGGCGCTGCTGGCCCGCCGGATGTCCAACGACGAGGTCAAGGAAGTGGCCAACGAGCTGATCCGGCGCGGCGAGTTCGACGACGTCGACATCGGCGTGTTGATCACGCAGATCACCGATGAGTTGCCCACACCCGACGACGTCGAGCGGGTGCGGGTCCGGCTGCAGGCGCAGGGCTGGCCGTTCGATGACGCGGACCAGATCGAGGACCCCGCATAGCCGTACTGCGCGCCCAGACCGTCTCGCCGGGTTCGGCCGTCTCGTCGTTGTTACCCGCTCTGCAACGTGTGCTGGACGGCCGGGAGTCCGCACTGGTCGTTCTCGGCCCTTCCTCGGATGCGCTTTCGGCGGCCCTTCGGGTCGGGGAAGACATCGACGACGACGTGGCCCTGGTGGTGACGACGTCGGGAACGACAGGTGCCCCCAAGGGCGCCCTGCTGACGGCGGCCGCGCTGACGGCCAGCGCGGCGGCCACGCATGACCGCCTCGGTGGGCCGGGCAGCTGGCTGCTCGCACTGCCGCCGTATCACATCGCCGGGCTGCAGATGCTGGTGCGCAGCGCGCTCGCCGGCTCGACGCCCGTCGAGATGGACGTCTCCGAAGGCTTCGAGGTCGCCGAATTGCCCGGCGCGATACGGCGATTGGGGTCGGGCCGGCGCTACGCGTCGCTGGTCGCCACGCAGTTGGCCAAGGCGCTGACCGACCCGGCGGCCGCGGCCGCGCTCGCCGAACTCGACGCCGTGTTGCTCGGCGGCGGCCCGGCCCCGCGGGGCGTGCTCGACGCCGCGGCGGCCGCCGGCATCGCCGTGGTCCGCACCTACGGGATGAGCGAAACCGCCGGCGGCTGCGTCTACGACGGCGTACCGCTGGGCGGCGTATCGGTCCGGGTGGCCGACGACGGTCGCATCGTCCTCGGGGGCGCGACCCTGGCCAAGGGCTACCGCAACCCCGTGGACCCCGACCCGTTCGCCGAGCCGGGCTGGTTCCGCACCGACGATCTCGGCGTTGTCGACGAGGCCGGCGTCCTGACCGTGCTGGGTCGTGCCGACGACGCGATCAGCACGGGCGGGTTGACCGTGCTGCCGCAGCTGGTCGAGTCCGCGCTGGGCACCCATCCCGCCGTGGCGGACTGCGCGGTCTTCGGCGTTGCCGACGACCGGCTGGGCCAACGGGTGGGCGCCGCGATCGTGGTCGCCGAGGGTTGCGCGGCGCCGACGCTGGACGCACTGCGCGCCCACGTGACGCGCACCCTCGACGCCACCGCCGCCCCGCGCGAGGTCCACCTCGTCGACACGCTGCCGCGGCGCGGCATCGGCAAGGTGGACCGGGCGGCGTTGGCGCGCCGCTTCGGCGGTTCGGACGATCAATAGGCTGGTCGACCGTGAGGGTGGCACGTCGGGAGCTAGCGACCGTCGCGGTCGGAGTGGTGCTGGTGTTGGCGGCGTTCGTCCTGCCGCGACTGCACTGGGGCATACGGCCGCGGACCGATGTGGGCCAGGAGCGGTTCGGCACGCACGCGGGGGCAGCGCCGATTTTCGGCGCCTGGGAAATCCACGCCAGTTGGGGCACCGGGCCGGCCATCGCGCTCGCGGTTGCCGCGGTGGCGTGGGGACCGATTCTGGCGCAACGTCTTTCGTGGCGGATCCTGACGGTGAGCACCTGGGTCACCGCCTGCGGCTGGGCGTTCGCGCTGGCGATGATCGACGGGTGGCAGCGCGGCTTCGCCGGCCGCCTGACGACCCGGGACGAGTATCTGTCACAGGTGCCGGGCATCACCGACATCCCGGCCACGGTGCGCACGTTCGCGAGCCGGATCGTCGACTACCAACCGAACTCCTGGACCACTCACGTCTCCGGGCATCCGCCCGGCGCGCTGCTGACGTTCGTCTGGCTGGACCGCGTCGGCCTGCACGGGGGCGCGTGGGCGGGGCTGCTGTGCCTGCTGGTCGGCTCCAGCGCGTCGGCCGCGGTGCTGATCGCCGTTCGCGCGCTGGCCGACGAGCAGACCGCGCGGCGGGCGGCGCCGTTCGTGGCCGTGGCGCCGACCGCAATCTGGGTCGCGGTCTCCGCCGACGGCTACTTCGCCGGAGTCGCGGCATGGGGCATCGCGCTGTTGGCCGTGGCGGTGCACCGACCGGTCCGGCTCCCCGCGTTGGTGGCCGCCGCCGCGGGCCTGCTGCTGGGCTGGGGCGTGTTCTGTAACTACGGCCTGATGTTGATGGGGCTTCCGGCCCTGGCGGTGCTGGCATCGGCCGCCGACTGGCGCGCGGTGCTGCGGGCGCTGGGCCCGGCGACACTGGCCGCGGTGGCGGTGGCCTCAACCTTCGCGGTCGCGGGGTTCTACTGGTTCGACGGCTATACCCTTGTGCAGCAACGCTATTGGCAGGGCATCGCCAAAAACCGCCCGTTTCAGTACTGGAGTTGGGCCAACCTGGCGTCCGTGGTGTGCGCGATCGGGGTGGGCAGCGTCGCCGGCGTCAGCCGGGTCTTCGACGTGGCGGCCATCCGCCGCCGCTCCGGATTCCACCTGCTGCTGCTCGCGGTGCTGGCCGCCATCGCCTGCGCGGATCTGAGCATGCTCAGCAAGGCCGAGGTCGAGCGGATCTGGCTGCCCTTCACCATCTGGCTCACCGCGGCGCCCGCGCTGCTGCCCGTACGGTCGCACCGGATGTGGCTGGCGCTCAACGCCGCCGGCGCCGTGGCGCTCAACACCGTCATCGTCACGAACTGGTAGTCGCGGCTACAGCCCGGCCGCGCGGGTCACCTTCGCGAAGCGGCTGGCGGGCCCGCACGCTTCGCGCACCGCGGCGACGTCGTCGGCGACGTCGAAGTCGGCCAGCTGCGGCGCCGGGTACACCCCAATTCCCAAGTCGTGCAACGCCCGGTACGTCAGCAATCCGGTATCGGGCTGGGACATCGGGACGGTGCGCAGGCATTCGGCCGCTGCGGGGCTCCGTAAACCAAGCACCCACCAACCGCCATCAACGGCCGGCCCGAGCACGGCCGGCGCCTCCTGCAGCAGGCGCGCACAGTCGGTCAGCAGGTCGGCGGTCACCTGGGGGGTGTCCATGCCGATCTGCACGACCGGATAGCCGTCAGAAGCGTCGGCATGGGCGTTGGCCAGGCGGTCGGCGAAGTCGTCACCGCGTTGGGGAATCACCGTGAAGGACCGCAGCCGTTCCCGGATGTCGCCGGCACCGGCGGCGGCGCTCAGGTCGCCGGTCATGGCCACCACCCGCCTCGCCGCCGGTGCGGCGGCCACCGCGTCCAGTGTGTCCAGCAGTGCGGCCGCGGCGATTTCGGCGGCGACGAGGTCCCCGACCGTCGTGGCCAGCCGGGTCTTGGCCCGGCCCGGCTCGGGCGCCTTGGCGACCACCAGCAGCGTCACCGGCGCGACGCTCACGAGATCACCTTCCAGAAGTCGAGGATCGCGGTGATGCTCCCCCGCAACGAACCGCTCACCTTCGACTTGCCGCCGGTCCGCGGTCCGTAGCTGACATCGAGTTCGACCACGCGCCAGCCGGCGGCCGCGGCGCGCACCAACAGCTCCAGCGGGTAACCCGAACGTCGGTCGGCGACACCGAGTTTCAACAGCGCATCGCGCCGGGCCACCCGCATCGGCGCGATGTCGTGCACCGGTAATCCGTGCCGGGTGCGCAGCCGCCAGCTCATCACCACGGTGCCGACTCGGGCCACCCACGGCCAATGCAGACCGGCCACCGGCCGGCGCCGCCCGATCACCAGATCGGCACCCTGTTCGAGCGCGGCGACCAGCCGGGGCAGGTCACCGGCGTCCATCGAACCGTCGGCGTCGATGACCGCAACGATCGGAGTGGTCGCGGCCACCACGCCGGCGTGCACCGCCGAGCCGTAGCCGGCGCGCGCCTCGACCACGACCCGGGCACCGTGCCGCCGGGCGACCCCGGCGGTGTCGTCGGTGCTGTTGTTGTCAACGACCAGCGCCCGGTATCCGGCCGGGATCGCCGCCAGCACGGCGGGCAGCGACTCCTCTTCGTTGAGACAGGGCAGCACCACCGTCACGGCGTCGGGCATGGACGCCTCAGAACCCGCGATGGGTGCGTGGCTGCTGCGGGGCGAGCGTTTGCGGGGTCTGCGTGTGCGGCGGGGCCACCGTCTGTTGCGTGCTGGGGGGTAGGGCCTGAGTTGTCGGCGCCTGCGTCGAGGTGAACGGCGCCTTCGTGCTCGTCGGTGGGGTCGTCGTTATCACGTGCGGTGACGTCGTGGTCGTCGGCGTCGTCGTTGTCGGTGTCGTGGTGGACGGCTCCGTCGTGGTGGGCGTCGTCGTTGTCGGTGTCGTGGTGGACGGACCCGTCGGCGTTGTCGTGGTCGTGGTCGTGGTTGTCGGCGTCGTGAACGTCGGCGGGGTGTACGGCGGATACACCGGAACCGGAACGATGATCGGGACCGGAAGGGGCACAGCGGGATTCGGGTTGGGCACGAGGCCGGGAGTGCCGGGCGACACCGGCGCGGCGGGGACGGCCGGCCCGCCACCACCCTGCGCCGGAAGGAGACCGTTGGCGTCCGGGACGACGCCGCCCTGGAAACCGGCGTTGGGCTGATCAACCGGAGGTGGTGGCACCGGTGCCTGCTGCTGGGTGGGCAACAACGGCATGAACTTTCCCGGGGCGGCATTCTGGTGTCCCACCACCGGCTGTTGACTCGCGGTGGGACGGACCGCAATGGCCACGGCGGCGGCTAGCGAGGCGAAACCGATGACCGCGAAGGCGATCACGGCGTTGCCCACCAATAAGGACCGGCGGCTGAGCCGCGAGGGGATGACCGCGGTCTCGTCGAAGTCGTCGTATTCGTCCCCATACTCATCGAGGTCGGGGAGCGGCTCACCGTCCTCGGTCATCGAGTACGCCAGCTGCGGCTGCTCCGCATTTGGCGGGGGCACCATGGTCGTCTCGTCCCCGGTGAGCCCGACGGGGGCCATCGCGGTCTCGTCCCCGGTGAGCCCCACGGCCGGCGCCATCGCGGTGGCATCCCCGGCCGCCAATGCCGTCGCCGCGGCCGCGATCGCCGCGCCACGGGCGAGCGCAAAGGAGGGGTCGTCGGCGACCTGCACCCGCATCGTCGACGCATCGTGAAACTGGTCGGCGACCTGGGCCACCTCGGGCGAAGCGCCCACCAGGTACACCTCGCTCGGGGCGTTGGGCCGGGAGCTGAGTTCGGCCATCATCGTGTTGAACGTCGCCGTCGCGTCGCCCCCGGCGAGTGGCTCCTGTGCCAGCACGGTCGGCGGTGCGTTCTGGTCATCGGCCGAAGCCGGCACCGACAGCGTCGCCGTCGCGTCGTTCATCACCAGCGCGGCGCCGGGCCGGCCGGCCGCGCGCATCAGGGCGGTCACCGCCTGCGACTCGGAGAGCACCGCGACGTTGGGGACGCCGGAGTTCTCCAGCGCTTGCCGCAGCTGACCGGCCCGCGGATCGTCGCTCCAGCACACCCGGGTGCCGACCAGCCGGTGGTTCTCGTCCGCCAGAAGCCGATTGGTGCCGACCACCGTCTCGGTGAGTTTCCCGACCGGGTTCTCCCCCAGGTCGACGACGGATTGGTCGATCACGTCCGCGCCCGGCCCGACAAGCGCCAAGCGGGCAACGGGGCCAGTGACCGCGACCCCCAACACGACGTCCATCCCGGTTCTCCTTCGGCTGGCTACCCCACGACCAGCAATGTCCCGGCATCATTACACTTGCGATACCGTTGGCAGTATCCGTTATTCGGGCGACAAGGTTTGCTTACTAGCGCAGCGTAACCAGCTTCTCGAACGACAGGACGGTCGCCGGAGAATATGTTCGCAAGCGAGCGGTGCGGTCGACCCGGCAGGGTATTCACCCGCCGCGTGAATTCCGGGGGGCATGGTGATCCAGAGCAGTGACGACGCGCCTACCGGCCCGATCGATCCCGGGCAGGCGCAGCAGACCGCTCGCATCATCCGGCCGGCCCCCGGCGCTCCGCCGGCGGGGGATGCGACGCGGCGCTTGCACATCGTCAGCGACCTGACCGCCGTCGCGCTGCTCGTCGCCGCGCTGTTCCTGCCGTGGAATCTGTACTTCGGCGTCGGGATTCCCGACAGCCGCCCGGCCCTGTTCGCGGTGCTGCTCGCCGTGACCGCGCTGTCCGTCATCGCCGTCGCCGTGGCGGGTTCCTGGAGGTCCTCCGGCGCGCGGTTCAACCCCGCTTGGTCGGGCCGACTTCGCCTGGGGCTCAACGTCCCCTACGCGCTGCTGGTGCTGGTGTTCGTGGTCTTCGACGCGGTCGAGACCGTCCGGTTCGGTGGCACGGTGCACGTGCCGGGCGGGGTGGGGCCGGGCGCGTGGGTGGGAATCGCCGGCTGCATGCTGAGCGCGCAAGCGGTGGCCGCCGGGGCTCGCACGGGACCGGTTCCCGAGGGCGACGAGCACACCGGGTGGCTGAGGTGGGCCAGGCTCATCGGCTACGCATCGATGGCGTTGGCGGTGCTCAGCTTTGGCTTCAACCTGTACTGGCGGGTGCGCTACGCGCTGCAGAGCGCCGGCGGGGAAGCCGCGTTCGGCAAGCAGAACGTCGCCGTCATCGTGACGGCGGTGGTGTACGGCGTGGTGGCGCTGGTGGCCGTCCTGGTCGCGGCCAGGTGGTTGCTGCGCAGCACCAGGGCCGCGCGGTTGGCCACCGTCGCGCTCGGCACGTCGACCCTGGCCGCCGGAATCCTGGTGTGGGTCCTGCCTCTGGGGCGGGACATCGACGCGTTCCACGGCATCGCGCAGAACACATCGACCGCCGGGGTCGGGTTCGAGGGCTACCTGGCGTGGGCGGCGGCCGCCGCGATCTTCGCGCCGCAAACCCTGTTCGGTCACCGCAACACGACCGGGGCAGAGGAGGGCGCCTGGCGGGCGGCG
>NZ_LZJZ01000103.1 GCF_001667585.1 Mycobacterium sp. E2733 | reverse complement strand
GATGGTTGCGGCCCAGCGCCACCACCAGATCGGCCGCCAGATGGTCGGCGTCGACCTGAGCGGCGCGGTGCTCGGTGGAGTAGCCGTGGGCGCGCAGCACATCGGTTGCCCGGTCGTCGGCGCACTGGCCGACATGCCAGTTGCCGGTGCCCGCGCTGCTCACCCGAACGGCGTCGGCCAGGCCGCGGCGGCGCAGCTGGTCGGCGAACATCTTCTCGGCCATCACCGAACGGCAGATGTTCCCCGTGCAGACGAAGGTGACGTGCAGCGGCTCAGACACCGAGCGCCGCCCGCAGCTCGTCGGTCGTCGCGGCGTGCGTCACGCCGGTGACGGTGAACCCGTCGGCGAAGTCGTCGCGCCCGTAGCCCCAGCCCACCACCACGGTGTCGATGCCGTGGGCGGCCGCGCCGTGCACGTCGTGGCTGCGGTCGCCGACCATCAGCACCCGCTCGGGCAGCGGCCGCAGCTGCTCCAGTGCGTGCGCCAGCACGTCGACCTTGGTCTTGCGGGAGCCCTCGGGGCTCGCCCCGGCGATCACCTCGAAATACCGATCGAGCCCGAAATGGGCGAGGATGCGCCGCGCCGTCGGTTCGAGCTTCGAGGTGGCCACGGCCAGCCGGACACCTGCGGCGCTCAGATCGGCGAGCAGCGGCTCGATGCCGTCGAACAGCGTGTTCATCGCCCAGCCCCGGCTGCCGTATTCGGCGCGGAAGGCGGTGATCGCCCGCTCGGCGTCCTCGCCCAGCATGGACCGGAAGGTGTCGTCCATCGGCGGGCCGACGATCTGCGCCACCAGGTCGCCGTCGGGCACCGCGACGCCGACGTGCTCGAGCGCATGCAGGAAGCTGGCCACGATGCCCTCCGCGGAGTCGGTGAGGGTGCCGTCGAGGTCGAAGATCACCAGCTCGGTGGTGAGGCGCGGCGAGGGGCGCTCGGTGGAGGTTGTGCTGGTCACCTCACCATTGTCCTCGATGGTCGCGGCCGCGTGTGACGGTGTCGCTGCCACTAGCCCAAGCGGCCCACTAGTGTTTCTCGGATGGCGAGTCTGAACTTGAGCCCGCCTGCGACGCGCTATCACGGTGATCAGGCCGTTGCACCCGGGATGCTGGATTTCGCCGTCAACGTCCGTCACGCGCAACCGCCGGAGTGGCTGGTGCGGCGGCTGGCCGCGCGGCTGCCGGACCTGGGGCGCTACCCGAGCGCCCAAGACGTGCGCTCGGCGCAGGACGCGGTCGCGGAGCGGCACGGCCGACGGCGCGACGAGGTGCTGCCGTTGGCCGGGGCCGCGGAGGGGTTCGCGTTGCTGAGCAACCTGCGTCCGGCGCGGGCGGCGATCGTCGCGCCGGCGTTCACCGAGCCGGCGGACGCGCTGACCGCGGCCGGGGTGCCCGTGCACCACATGGCGCTCGAGCCGCCCTTCCGCCTGGATGCGGCGGCCGTTCCCGACGACGCGGACCTGGTCGTGGTGGGCAACCCGACCAACCCCACCTCGGTGCTGCACACCCGCGAGCAACTCCTCGCGTTGCGCCGGCCCGGCCGGATCCTGGTGGTCGACGAGGCGTTCGCCGACTCGATCCCGGGCGAACCGGAGTCGCTGGCCGCCGACTCGCTGCCCGATGTGCTGGTGCTGCGCAGCCTGACCAAGACGTGGGCGCTGGCGGGATTGCGGGTGGGCTACGCCCTGGGCTCCCCGGACATGTTGGCGCGGTTGACCTCTCAGCGTGCCCATTGGCCGGTGGGGACGCTGCAACTGGCTGCCGTCGCGGCGTGCTGCGGGCGGCAGGCCGTCGCCGAGGCGGCGGCCGGCGCCGTGCGCCTGGCGGAGTTGCGCGCCGAGATGGTGGCCGGTCTGACGTCGGTGGGCGCCGAGGTGGTCGACGGCCGCGCCCCGTTCGTGCTGTTTCGCAGGCCGGACGCTGCCCGGATTCGAGAGAGCTTGCAGGACAGGGGGATTGCCATCCGTCGCTGTGACACCTTCGTCGGCTTGGACGAGCGCTACCTGCGGGCCACGGTCCGCCGGGAGTGGCCGCTGCTGGTCCAGGCCATTGCGGAGGTGCACCGGTGAGCGTGCGGCTGGCCGACGTCATCGACGTGCTGGACGAGGCCTACCCGCCGCGGCTCGCCGAATCGTGGGACTCGGTGGGCCTGGTGTGCGGCGACCCCGACGATGCGATCGAGTCGGTGACCGTCGCCGTCGACGCGACGGCCTCGGTCGTCGACGAGGTTCCCGAGGGTGGCCTGCTGCTGGCCCACCACCCGTTGCTGCTGCGGGGGGTCGACACCGTGGCGGCCAGCACGCCCAAGGGCGCGCTGGTGCACCGTCTGATCCGAACGGGGCGTTCGCTGTTCACCGCGCACACCAACGCCGACTCGGCCTCGCCGGGCGTGTCCGACGCGTTGGCCCAGGCCCTGGGTCTCACCGTCGAAGCGGCCCTGGAGCCGCGAACGGCCGCGCCCGACCTGGACAAGTGGGTCATCTACGTGCCGCGCGAGAACGCGGAAGCGGTGCAGGCGGCCGTGTTCGAGGCGGGCGCCGGGCACATCGGCGACTATTCGCGCTGCAGCTGGAGCGTCAGCGGCATCGGGCAGTTCCTGCCTCACGAAGGGGCGTCGCCCGCGGTGGGCAGCGTCGGAGCGGTCGAGAAGGTGGCCGAGGACCGGTTTGAGGTCGTGGCGCCCGCCCGGATTCGGGCCGAGGTGCTGGCGGCCATGCGCGCCGCCCATCCCTACGAGGAGCCCGCGTTCGACGTCTTCGCGTTGCTGCCGCCACCCGGTGACGCCGGGTTGGGCCGTGTCGGCGCCCTGCCGCGGCCCGAACCGCTGCGCGACTTCCTGTCCCGCGTCGACGCCGCCCTGCCGCGGACGGCGTGGGGCGTCCGCGCGGCGGGCGACCCCGACCTGCCCGTGCACCGGGTCGCCGTTTGCGGCGGCGCCGGGGACTCGCTACTGGCAGCCGCGGCCGGCGCGGGTGTGCAGGCGTACGTCACGGCCGACCTGCGGCACCATCCGGCCGACGAGCATCGCCGGGCCTCCGGCGTGGCGCTGGTCGACGTGGCGCACTGGGCGAGTGAGTTCCCCTGGTGCGACCAGGCCGCCGACTTGCTGCGGTCCCGTTTCGGCGCCGCGCTGCCGGTGCGGGTGTGCACCATTCGCACCGACCCATGGAACATGGGGCATATGGAGGGTGACCACTGATGAAGGCCGACGTCGCTCAGCAGCGTTCGCTGCTCGAGCTGTCGAAGCTGGACGCCGAGCTGTCCCGGATCACGCACCGGGCCAGCCATCTGGCGGAGCAACAGGCCTGCGAGCGGCTGCAGGAGGAACTCACCGCCGCCGGCGACCGCGTGGGCGCCATCCGGATCGCGTTGGAGGACATCGACGTTCAGGTATCGCGGTTCGAGTCCGAAATCGAGGCGGTCCGGCAGCGCGAGGACCGCGACCGGTCGTTGCTGCAGTCCGGTGCCACCGACGCCAAGCAACTGTCGGATCTACAGCACGAGCTGGAGACCCTGACGCGCCGCCAGGCCAGCCTGGAAGATTCGCTGCTCGATGTGATGGAACGCCGCGAGGAGCTGCAGTCCCAGCTCGACGACGGCCAGAGCAGGGTCGAAGCGCTGGAGGCCGAGTTGGCCGAGGCCCAGCAGGCTCTCGACGCCGCGCTCGCCGAAATCAGCGAGACCCGGCAGGCTCATTCGTCGCGCCGCGAAGCGCTGAGCGCGGCACTGGACCCCGCCCTGTCCGCGCTGTACGAGCGCCAGCGCGCCGGGGGAGGCCCGGGCGCCGGGCCGTTGCTCGGGCGCCGGTGCGGCGCCTGCCGCCTCGAGATCGACCGCGGCGAAATGTCGCGCATCTCGGCTGCCGCCGACGACGACGTGGTGCGATGCCCGGAGTGTGGCGCGATCCTGTTGCGGGTCAAGGGGTTCGACCAGTGAAAGTGCTCATCGAGGCCGATGGGGGGTCGCGCGGCAACCCCGGCCCGGCCGGATACGGCGCCGTGGTGTGGACGCACGACCGCGCCACGGTGCTGGCGGAAACCAAGCAGGCTATCGGCCGGGCGACCAACAACGTGGCCGAATATCGTGGTCTGGTCGCCGGTTTGGAAGACGCCCTGCGTGTCGGTGCCATCGAGGCCGCGGTCTTCCTGGATTCCAAGCTGCTGGTGGAGCAGATGTCGGGGCGGTGGAAGGTCAAGCACCCCGACCTGATCGAGCTGCACGCCCAGGCCCGAAAGCTGGCGGCGCGGTTCGATCGGATCAGCTACACCTGGATTCCGCGGGACCGCAATTTGTACGCCGATCGGCTGGCCAACGAGGCGATGGACGCCGCTGCCGCCGCCAACGACTTGGCGGAAGAATCCGAGCGGCCCGCGGCCGAGCCCGCGAAAACCGCTGCGGCGCAACCCTCGCAATCCCCGCAATCCCCGCACGCGCCCGGCTGGACCGGTGCGCGCGGCACGCCGACCAGGCTGCTGTTGCTGCGACACGGCCAGACCGAGCTGTCGGCGCAGCGCCGCTATTCGGGCCGCGGCAACCCGGCCCTCACCGACGTGGGACGTCGGCAAGCCGACGCCGCGGCGCGTTACCTGGCGCACCGCGGCGGAATTTCGGCCGTCTTCGCCTCGCCGCTGCAGCGGGCCTACGACACCGCGGCCAGGGCCGCCAAGGCGCTCGGCCTGGACGTGACCGTCGACGACGACTTGATCGAGACGGACTTCGGCGCCTGGGAGGGGTTGACGTTCGCCGAGGCCGCCGAGCGCGACCCGGAACTGCACGGGCGCTGGCTGCGCGACACCGGCACCACCCCGCCGGGCGGTGAAAGCTTCGACGACGTGCTCGATCGGGTCCTGAAGGCCCGCGAACGCATCATCGCCGCGCACCAGGGCACGACGGTGCTGGTGGTGTCCCACGTGACGCCGATAAAGATGCTGCTGCGGCTCGCGCTGGAGGCCGGGCCGGGCATCCTGTACCGGCTGCACCTCGACCTGGCGTCGCTGAGCATCGCGGAGTTCTATTCCGACGGAGCGTCTTCGGTGCGGTTGGTGAACCAGACGGGCTACCTGTAAACCGATCCGCCTCACCCGGTTAACGGTCAAGTCGCGGTGAACTCGACGGGGATCGCCGCGGGCGAGCGGAATGCCATACCCATGACTTGCGGCGCGGCGGCGGTGGGGTCAAGCCGCAGATTCGGCAACCGGTCCAGCAGCGCGCCGATTGCCACCCCTGCCTCCATGCGCGCTAAATGCATGCCCAGGCACAGGTGGGGACCGCCGCCGAAGGTCAGGTGCGTGATGTTCTTTCGAGTGGGATCGAAGCGATCCGGGTCCGGGTAGCGCGCCGGGTCCCGGTTGGCCGCCGCGACACTGACGCTGACGTTCGTTCCCGCCGGAATCGCGACGCCGCCGACTTCGCAGTCGCGCACCGCCCGCCGCACCACGGTGGTGATCGGGGGCTCCCAGCGCAACGCCTCCTCCACGGCGCCGCGGAGCATGCTCCGATCCGTGCGCAGCGCGTCCAGCAACGCCGGCTGGGTCAACAGCGCAACCAGGAGGTTGCCCGAGGCGCGATAGGTCGTCTCGACACCTGCGGGCAGGATCAGCAGTAGGAACGCGAAGATTTCGTCGTCAGTCAGCCGCGCGCCGTCGATCTCCGACTCCGCCAGCGTGCTGATCAGGTCGTCCTGCGGGTTACGCCGGCGCTGGGCGAGGATCTTCGTGAAGTAGGCCTTGAGCGTCGCCGAGGCGGCGATCCCGCAATCCCAGTCGTACACCACATTGAGCAGCTCGATCGAGAGCCGTTGGAACCGCAGGTAATCCTGGCGCGGCAGGCCCATGATCCGCGCGATTACCTGCACCGGAAATGCGAAGGTGAATTCCCGCGCCAACTCGGCCCGCCCGAGCGGCGCGAACCGGTCGATGAGCTCGTGCACCACGAGCTCCACCAGCTCACTGCGCCACCGCCGCAACAGCGCGGACCGGAACGACGGCGACACCAGCGCCCGGCTGGCCCGATGCTCGGCCCCTTCCAGTTCGAGCAGGGTGCGGCCCA
Organism: Mycobacterium sp. E2733; assembly: GCF_001667585.1. Lineage (GTDB taxonomy): Bacteria > Actinomycetota > Actinomycetes > Mycobacteriales > Mycobacteriaceae > Mycobacterium. The sequence continues at coordinate 65,137 of NZ_LZJZ01000103.1, read as the reverse complement.
TGACCGGTCCCATGATCTGCTCGTAGATCGACGAGGAAAACGTATCCGGATGGGTGAGCACCGTCTGGCACTCGTCGTAGCCGAGCACCATCACGCCCGCGACATCCAGACCCCGTCCGGCGGTCTCGGTGAACGGATTGCCCGCCATCACCCGGTGCCGCTCGCGTGCCTCCCGCAGCCGCTCATGCACGTTTTGCACCTGCATGAGCAGACCGCCCTGCAACTCGGCCGGGTCGAACTGGTCGGCGGCAAGGTCAGCCATGAGCCGAGACCGTCTGGGTATCGCGTCCCGACCGCAGCACGGTGCCGGGCAGCGCACCGGTGGCGGCCCCGTCGCGGCATACCTCGACACCACCGACCAGCACCGAAGTGATCCCGTAGGCGTCGGCGACCAACCGGGGTGCGCCCGCGGGAAGGTCGTAGCGGGTGCGCTCGGGGCCGTAGTCGATGGTCGCCGGGTCGAACAACACCAGGTCGGCGTGCCATCCGGGCGTGATCCGGCCGCGTTCGACCAGCCCGTAGAACCGGGCCGGCACGTCGGTGATCAGCCGGACGGCCTCCTCGAGCGTCACCACCTGATGCTCGCGGACGCCGTGGCCGAGCAGCGCCGTCGTATAGATGGCGCCGCACATCATGTCGAGGTGGGCTCCGGCATCCGAGCCGCCGATCACCGCACCCGGGTGGTGCCACACCTGTGCGCGCATCCTCCAGTCGGCGGCGTCGTCACCGGTCAGCGGCGGGGCCAGCCCGGTGCGCAGCTCGTCGGCGATCACGATGTCGCACAGCGTGTCGAACGGCTCGCCACCACGCGCGGCGGCGACTTCGCCGACGCTGCGGCCGGTCGCGTCGGCGTTCTCGGCGGCGAACGTCTCGACGATGACCAGCCGGTCCCACTGCGCCAGGCCGCGCAGCATGCCCGCCTCCTTCGAGGAGGCACCCTCGGCGAGGCGCCGACGCACGTGCGGGTCGGCGAGTGCGGCCAGGCGCTCCGGCACCGCCAGATGCATCGTGTCGCGCCAGCCCGGCAGCCCGTCGAGCACGAAGCCGGACAAGAATGAGAGCCGGATCTTCATCGCTTGCGGCAAGGTGAGCGCCACGACTCGGCCCCCGCGGTCGGCGGAGACGTCCCAGGCGCGTAATTGTCGTTCGTGCCCAACGGGATTCGCCGCCGAGACACCCAGCAGGTTCCAGTTCAGCGGCCGGTCGGCGGCAACGGACATGTCCGTGAGCAGGGAGATGTCCTCGTCGGTGAAGCCCGATATGCAGCCGGGAATGATCGCCTCGAGCGTGGTGCCCGGATGGTCGCGCACACCGGCCGCCAGCGCCACCAATTCGGAGCGCGACGCGCCGCGCGACGGCACCGGCCGGCCGGAACCATCGTTGTGGGTCGGCGACTGAGATGTCGACAGCCCGAGCGCGCCGTCGCCCAGCGCGTCGTGCAGCAGCGCGACCATCCTCTCGACCTGTTCCGGCGTCGCTTCCTGGCCAAGGGCATCGCTGCCCATCGCCGCCAGCCGAAGCGCCGAGTGGCCAACCAGGAAGCCGGCGTTGACGGCGATGCGGCCGTCGAACCGGTTCAGCCAGTCGCCGAACGACGACCACTCCCAGTCCAGCCCGGCCCTGAGCGCGTCGAGCGGCATGCCTTCGACGCGGGCCAGCATCCGGGTGAGGTAGTCCTGCTGGTCGGCGGTCGCGGGGGCCAGCGTGAACCCGCAGTTGCCGCCGAAGACCGTGGTGACTCCGTGTTGCACCGATGGGCTCGCGGTCGGGTCCCAGAACAACTGCGCGTCATAGTGGGTGTGCAGGTCGACGAAACCCGGCGCAAGCGTCTGCCCTTGGGCGTCAACGGTTTTCGCAGCCGGCTCCTCGACGTCACCGACCGCGACGATCCTTCCGTTGCTGATGCCGACGTCGCCATGGCGGGCGGGCGCGCCGGTGCCGTCGATGATCTCGGCGTCGCGGATGAGAAGGTCCAGCATGGCAAGCCTCCTACGCTGGGGCCGAAGTGGCCAGCCACCCGTCGTCCGGAAGCGGGTGGCGGAACAGCTGAGCAGCGTTGCGGTGGGTGATCCGGGCCGCATCCTCCGCCGGCAGGCCGGCGACGTTGCGCGCCACCACCTGCTGGGTGTCAGGCCAGGTCGAATCGGCGTGCGGGTAGTCGCTTTCGACCAGGATGTGCTCGGCCCCGATCGCGTCCAGCGCCCCGAACGCGTGCGGGTCGTCGATCGAGCAGAACCAGAAGTTGCGTCGCAGTACCTCGCTCGGCAGCAGGTCGCCTTGCCACGACCCGCCCTCGTGGCCCGAAGCGGAGTGCGCCAGGACGTAGTCGGCTCGGTCGCCGAGCATGGCCGCCCAGCCGAGACCGCCCTCGGCCAGCGTGATGTTCAGCCGCGGGAACCGCACCGGGATGCCCGACCAAAGCATGTCCGCGCAGGCGACCAGCGCGTTGACCGGGAACAGCGTGGTGATGGTCTCGAATGGTGTGTCGGGCGCGGGGATTGGCGCCCACTGTGCGGAACCGGTGTGCAGGCACACCACGGTGTCCGTCTCCTCGCAGGCGGCGAAAAACGGGTCCCAGACCCCGGTGTGCAGGCTCGGGATCCCGCATTGAGCGGGCAGTTCCGGGAAGCTCACCGCCTTGAAGCCGCGCGCGGCGTTACGGCGGACCTCCTCGGGTGCCAGCTGCGGGTCGGCCAGCCACGGCAGTTGCAGGGGGATGATCCGTTCGGGGTAGCTGCCGGCCCATGTTTCGAGATGCCAGTCGTTCCATGCCCGTAGCGTGGCCAGCCCCAGCTCGGGGTCGTCACTTTTCCAGAAGACCGTGCCCGCGAACCCGGCGATCAGCGACGGGAAGTTCAGCGACGCCCAGATGCCGGCCAGGTCCATATCGTGGATCCGGGCTTTGATATCCCAACAGCCAGGGCGCATCTCGTCGAACCGCGCAGCGTCCATGCTCCATTCCTCGCGCGGCCGGCCGATCACCGCGTTGAGGCCGATGTTCGGGTACTCGCGGTTCTCGTAGCGCCACACTTGGCGCCCGTCGTCGGTCTCGACGACCGTCGGTGCGCGTTCGGCCAGCGCGACGGGAAGCCGCCCGACGAACATGTCGGGCGGCTCGATGACGTGGTCGTCGACCGAGATCACGATGTGCTGTCGCCGCCGGGGATCGGGGTCTGGCAGCAGCGCCATACCTTTCGACTATCGTCGGTTTTCCGGCCGTGTCAATGCTATCTATGCAATCAATGCAAAGTTGCGCGCGTTTGAGCGCAACGACCTCTCGGGGCTCGCGCACCGGCCTATCCTCTGAGGACCACTGCAATTGCCGGGGGCCTGGATAGGCGGAGGGTCGGATGACGACCGTAGCGGCATGCCGGACGTGTGGCACCGAGCCTCTGGAACTCGCGCGGTTTTGCCACGGCTGTGGTTCACCGATCGACGAACCCGCTAACCGCGCGGAGTACAAGCAGGTCACGGTCCTGTTCACCGACGTGGTCCACTCGATGGGCATCGCCGCCGCCGTCGGGGCGGAGCGGCTGCGGGAGATCATGTCCGGCGTCGCCGACCGTTGTGCCGCGGTTGTCGGGCGCTATGGCGGCACGGTGGACAAGTTCACCGGCGACGGCATCATGGCGGTCTTTGGGGCCCCGCATGCGCTAGAAGACCATGCCGTTCGCGCCTGCCTCTCGGCGCTGGCCATCCAGGAAGAAGCAAAGGTTCTCGCGGTTGAGGTGAAGCGACGCGACGACATCGAGCTGCAGGTGCGGATCGGCTTGAATTCCGGTGAGGTAATAGCCGGTCAGCTCGGCTCGGGGCCATTCGGTTATACGGCCATGGGTGAGCAGGTGGGGATGGCACAGCGGATGGAGTCAGTGGCTGCGCCCGGCGGGGTGATGCTCAGCCAGTCAACCGCGCGACTCGTGCAACACGCCTTTGTGCTGGACGAGCCGGAGCTGGTACACGTCAAGGGCGGCCGGGATGCGATTCCAGCTCGTCGGCTGCGGAGGATCAGCGCGCAACCCGGCTGGGGCCACCGCCAGGAAGTCACGTTGGTTGGGCGCCAAGCGGAGATGAGCGCGCTGAGCGACATGCTCAGTGGCGCGATTGACGGCGCCGGCGGCGTCGTGGGGATCGTCGGGGCAGCCGGCATTGGCAAGAGCCGGCTCGTTCGCGAAACGGCGGCGATCGCCGACAGTTGTGGCGTCGCGGTGTTTTCGACGTTCTGTCAGTCCCACACCCGCGACATCGCATTTCACGCCGCGGCACGGTTACTGCAGGCGATTTTCGATATCTCGGGCGCCGCCCCCGACACCGCACGCGAGCGGGTGCGCGACCGGCTGCCCCGCGCCGCGCCGGACGATTTGGCGCTGCTTGACGATCTGCTCGGTATCGCCGGGTCCGACGCGGGCCCGATGGAGATCGACCCAGATGCCCGTCGCCGGAGGCTGACCCGATTGGTCAGGTCGGCCGCGTTGGCGCGCATAACCCCGACGCTCTACGTCATCGAGGACGCCCACTGGCTCGACGAAGCGAGTGACTCGATGCTCGCAGATCTTTTCTCCATTCTTCCGCGGACACAATCGCTTGGGTTGCTGACCTATCGTCCCGAATACCATGGCGCGCTGGTGCGGATACCGAGCGCGCAGACGATTACGCTTGCGCCACTTGATGTTTCAAACGCCTCATTGCTGACTAGGGCGCTGCTGGGTAAAGACCCGTCGGTGGTAGACCTTTCTGCGCAGGTGGCGGAGCGGGCCGCCGGGAACCCGTTTTTTGCGGAGGAGATCGTGCGAGACCTCGTCGAACGTGCCGTCCTCAGCGGAACCCCCGGCGCCTACGTGTGCAGCGCGCGCTCCGCGGACATCAGTGTGCCCGCCACCGTGCAGGCCACCATCGCCGCGCGCATCGACCGCCTTGGTGCGGCGGCCAAGCGCACGTTGAACGCGGCGGCGGTAGTCGGCTCCCGCTTCGACGCCGACCTGCTCGCCTGCGTCGACGAGGACGCCGCGCTTGCGGAACTGGTCGATGCCGAACTCCTCGATCCGGTGTCAGTGCGGGCGGAATATGCCTTCCGCCACCCCTTGATCCGGGCGGTGGCCTATGAGTCGCAACTGAGATCGGACCGCTCGCTGCTGCACCAACGAGTAGCAGCGGCAATCCAAGAACGCGATCCCTCGGCCGTGGAGGAGAATGCGGCGCTGATAGCCAGCCATCTCGAGGCCGCCGGGGATCTGCGTGCGGCGTTCGGCTGGCACATGCGTGCCGCAGCGTGGCTGACGAGTCGCGACATCCGCGCGGCACGAGTGAGTTGGCAGCGCGCCCGAGAGCTCTCCGACCGATTGCCGGAAGACGATCCCGATCGCACGTCGATGCGCATCGCTCCGCGCACGTTGCTGTGCGGCTACGTCTGGCGCGCCGGCGGCGCCGGTGTTGCCGACACCGGCTTTGAAGAGCTACGCGAACTCTGCGGTGCCGCTGGCGATCAGGTGTCGTTGGTGATGGGCACATCCGGAGTGCTTACATCGATGACTCTTAACCATCGACTTTATGAATTACGGTCGCTTGCATCCGAATGCGTTCGCCTGCTCGAGTCGATTGGTGACCGTTCGCTGATCGTCGGGCTACTGAACACGGCGACCCTCGCCAAGTTAGAACTAGGTGAAGTCGCCGACGCACTGCCGCTGTTGGAGCGGGTGATCGAGTTAGCCGATGGCGACACGACCATGGGCAATTTCTTCTTCGAATCGCCGCTGGCGTGGGCGCTCGTCCTCCGGGGTCGCGCCCGCTGCAGCCTGGGGTGTTCGGGCTGGCGTGACGATCTGCGGGCCGGGCTCGCGATGGCTCACGAGGTTCAGGGCATGACGCAGGCCGCCGTCACCACCTATGGCTACGGCGTGGCCATCCTGAACGGCGCCCTGGTGCCGGATGCGACGGCTTTGGGGTACTCGGCCGATGCCCTGCGCACCGCCGAACGGTCCGGCGATGACGTTTCGCTGGCGTGGTCCCGAATCACTTACGGCATCATGCTAATTCGTCTGCATAATAGTGACCCGGCCGCCGGCTTGGCCATCCTGGCGAAGGGTCGTGAGCAAGCACACCGGCAAGGCGACCTGCTTACGGGGACCATGGCCGATATCCAGATCGCGGAATGCAAGGCGCACGGCGGAGATGTTGACACGGCGATCGAGATCGCCCGCGCAACAGTGGCGCACCTCTTCGACGGCGGTGGTGTGATCTTCCGGGGTCCGGCGACGACCGTGCTGGTGGAATCACTGCTGCTCCGCGGAACCGCGCAAGACCTGCAGGAAGCGCAGACAGTCATCGACACGCTGGCCGCCTGCCCGGTCGACACGGGATTCGTACTGCATGAGCTGCCGCTGTTGCGCCTACGCGCGCTGCTGGCGCGGGCTCACGCTGACGACGCTGCCTACCGCGACTATCGCGACCGCTACCGCGCGACGGCGACCTCGCTTGGCTTCGAGGGGCACATCAAATGTGCCGAGGCGATGCCATGACGGCGTCTGAATATTTGTCGAGACGGCGCGGTTATATGAGAGACGTCGGCTACGACGAGAGCACGGACGCCTTCGTCATCCGCACCGCGCGATAGTCGCCGCGACCCGCGGCGCTTAGCATCCCCGTATGAGAAGGACTTTCGTCGTCACGTTGGCGCTGGGGTTGCTCGTTGCGCTGTTCGGCCTGATCTGGGCGCTCCAGGGATTCGGCGTACTTCAAGGCAGCCCGATGAGCAACACCACGACCTGGTCCGTCATCGGGCCGATCACGGTGCTGATCGGCCTGGTGATCGCGGTAGTCAGCTGGCGGAAACTCTCGTCGAAGTAGCGCTTCGGGCCTACGCGACGGTGAACTCCACCGAGTGCCAGCCGGTCGCGCCGTCCGGGACGCTGCCAACCTGATCCGCGGTTTGGATGGCTCCGGTGTTGTCGGTGGCGCGCACGGTGATGGTGTGTCTTCCCGGGGTTTTCGCCTGCCAGGGAAACCTCCACAAGCGCCACGTGTCGTTGGAATAGCTCGCGCCCTGTTGCGCGGGCTGCCAGCCGCCGTCGTCGATGAGGACCTCCACCGCGCGCACGCCCCGATTCTGGGCCCACGCGACACCGCCGAATACCACGGGCCCCATCGGCACCCTCTGGCCGCTCTTCGGTACGTCGATCCGGGACTCGGTCTTGATGGGTGCGCGCGGCGCCCAGCCCTGCCGAGTCCAGTACGCCTTCGCTCGGTCGAAGCGGGTCAGCTCCAGCTCGACGACCCACTTGGTGGCCGACACGTACCCGTACAGCCCGGGCACCACCAGCCGGGCCGGGTACCCGTGCTCGATCGGCAGCGGTTGATCGTTGAGGCCGACGGCCAGGAGCGCGGCGCGGCCATCGGTGACCGCCCGCACCGGCGTGCCGGCGGTGAACCCGTCGATCGACGTCGACAGCACCATGTCGGCGTCCGCGTGGACCCTGGCCGCCGCCAGCAGATCGGCGACCCGGTAGCCCGTCCAGACGCCGGTCGAAATCAGATCGCCCCCAACGGGATTCGATACGCAGGTCAACGTGGTCACTGTTTCGACGACGTCGAAGTGGGCGAGATCGTCGAAGCTGTAGGTGGTCTCGTGGTCCACCATGCCGTGAATGCGCAGCCGCCAGTCGCTGCGGCTGAGTTGGGGAACAACCAGTGCGGTGTCCACCCGGTAAAAGTCGGCGCTGGGGGTGACGAAGCTCGGTAGCGCAACGCCGTTCGGTTGCACGTCGGCAGGTATCGGCGTCGCGGGCGTGCGCGGCCGGGGCAGCGCGAAGGTGGTGCGGTCGGTGGCCACCGAGTGGACCAATCGCGTGATGACCGCACCCGCAACGCCGCTCACCACGCCGAAGCCAAGGAGTCCGTAGCCGAGCAACCTGCGCCTGCCGGCGTCCGGCTCGTCTCGCTCGGCTTCGTTCGGGTCGGACCAGAGCCGATGTGTGAGCAAGCGCAGGGCCGCTATGCCGCAGGTCGCACCCGTGACGGTGGGGATCGTGTCGAGCGCGGCCGCGCCCGGCCGCGACAGCACTGCGAGGCATCCGAGGACGCCCGCCGCGGCGATCACGGCGCTGCCCAGCGGGCGGCGCCGGGTTTCCAGGGTCCCGGCGATGGCGGCGATGGTGGCGATGACCACGAGTACGACGACCGCAAGAAAGGGTTTGTCCAAGGAGCCCAGCGTCTGAATCGCCCACTCTTTGACGGGCGCCGGTGTCAGGTCGACGACCACGGCGGAGACGGCATTGCGCGCTTTGGCGCGAGCGTCGAACGGGATGCCCACCAGCTCGGCCACCCCGAGCGAAACGGACGCCGCCGCGATGCCGGCGATCATCCACGCATTCAACGGGGCGGCGGTCATCGAACCACTGTACTCGCGCGCCCTTAAGAACGACCGCAAACGCCTTGCCGTGCAGGCGAACCGGCGTGACTGTCGTCGCCCCGCGGTCCGGGTCCTTCGGAGGTCATCGCATACCCGATGACCGCGTGGTGCCAGCCGTGGCAAAGACCAGGGACTTAAGGCTCCGCGCCGCGGGGCGTTAGGCACTCGTTCCCACCCCGCACAGCGCTTATTCTCCCCAGTCATGGCTCATGCAAAAGATCCGATAGAGCCGCATGTCCCTGCACATCGGACTCTGGCGCGCGACGCGCGGTCGAGCTTGCACGGTGGCGCCGACGGCCAATCCTCGATCCCGGCCCGGACCTAGCTGAATCCATTTGTTGCAGAAGCGCTCTCGGAAGGCGACGTGATGTCAGAACATGGCGTAACGGACCTGGTGTCAGGCACGCCCGAGGCTCCCGTCGGCCCGGTTTTGCCGAAAGCTCCGACCGGAATCCGGGGACTCGACGAGATCACCAAAGGCGGATTGCCGCGGGGTAGGACAACGCTGGTGACCGGGGGGACGGGAACGGGAAAGACGCTGCTCGCCTTGCAGTTCCTCGTTGCGGGTGCTCGGGACTACGGGGAGCCGGGCGTGCTACTGACATTTGAGGAGTCGACGGCGAAGGTCACCGCCAATGTCGCCTCACTGGGCTTCGACCTCGATGGGCTGCAGCGGGATCAGCTGCTCGTTGCGGACTCCTTCCGGGTGGATCCTTCCGATTTCAGCGAGGCGGGGGAGTTTGATTTGGAGCCGTTGTTCATCCTGCTCGCCGACTCGATTGAGCGGATCGGGGCTAAGCGTGTCGTCCTGGACACGATCGAGCTGCTGTTCGGCGCCTTTGAAAAGCAGGCGATCGTGCGGGCGGAGCTCCGTCGGCTGTTCAATTGGCTCGAGGAGCGCTCTGTCACCGCGATCGTGACCGGGGAGCGGGACGCCCAGGGGCTCACGCGCCACGGGATAGAGGAGTACGTCTCGGACTGCGTGATCGTTCTCGATCAGCGGGTGCGGGATGAGATCTCCACCCGCATTCTCAGGATCGTCAAGTACCGCGGGTCGGCGCACGAAACCAACGAGTACCCCTTCTTGATCTCGGCCCGTGGTTTCGTGGTGCTGCCGAGCACGTCGGTCGGTCTGGCCTACAGCGTTTCTGAGGAGCGCGTGTCGACGGGGGTGCCGCGACTCGATCACATGCTGGGCGGCGGTCCGTACAGGGGATCGACCATTCTCGTCAGCGGGGCGGCGGGAACGGGCAAGACCACCCTCGGAGCGCACCTGATCGACGCGGCGTGCACGCGCGGTGAGCGGGCGCTTCTGGTCCTGTTCGAGGAGTCGCCCGACCAGTACATCCGCAACATGCGGTCGGTGGGCCTTGAGCTGCGGCGCTGGGTTGATGCCGGCGTGCTGCGCATCTGGGCGGCGCGCCCGGCCGCCTACGGCCTTGAGGCCCATCTGGCGATCTTGGCCAGCTTGGTCGAGGAGGTGGCGCCGTCCGTGGCCGTTCTTGACGGGATGGCCGGGCTCATGCACGGGGCTTCCAGTTCGGAGGTGACCTCGATGGTGGCCCGTGAGATCGACCTGCTGAAGAGCCGGGGTATCACCGCACTGGCGACGACGCTGGCCCGTGAGGAAGATACGAGCACCGTGAGCGTCTCGTCGCTGGTCGATACCTGGCTGCTGCTGCGCAACGTCGAGTCCAATGGCGAGCGAAATCGGCTGCTGTCCGTGCTGAAGTCGCGGGGCAGCCCGCACTCCAACCAGGTGCGCGAGTTCGTGCTGACCGACCACGGCGTCGAACTCGTCGACGTTTACGTAGGCTCGGCGGGCATTCTGACCGGCTCGGCTCGGCTCGTGCAAGAGGCCGAACAGCGCCTCGCGGCCCGGCAGCAATTGGAAGAGTTGCAGCGTCACCGGCGCGAGCTACAGCGGCGCGTCGTTGAGCGCGAGGCGCAGCTTGGCCTGCTGCAAGACGAGATGTCTGCCGACCGGGCCGAGCTGGAGCGGCTTGATGTGCGCGAAAAGAAACAGGTAACCGACGCCGCGGCGGACGAATCGGCCCTAGCGGCATGGCGCTGGGCCGATCCGGGCCTTCCCGAGGAATGAGGGTCACGATGGCCTCACCTCGCGCGGCCGGTGCTGAGATCTGGGAGTTGCGCCTCTACGTCGCCGATCGATCGCCGAACTGCCTGCTGGCGCTCGCGAACCTGGAGGACGCCTGCGAGAAATACCTGGCGGGGCGCTATCAACTCGAAGTCGTTGACCTGCAAAAGGATCCGCGAAGAGCGGCCGACGACCAGATCCTGGCTGTGCCCACGCTTGTTCGCAGGCTCCCCGAGCCCGTCCGCAAGGTCGTGGGCGATCTCTCGGACACCGACCGGCTGCTCGCCGGCCTACAGCTTCGACGAATCGACGGAGCTACGTGACCGGCGCGACGCCCTTCCCAGTGAGGACGTTCCAGTGACGCCAACGCCCGAGGATCCGGAGGAATTGCGCCGAGAACTCGAGGAGGCACAAGAGACCTTGCGCGCGATCCGGTCGGGGGCATTCGACGCCCTGGTCATCGACATCGGTAGCGGCGACGAGTTGTTCGCGCTCAGCCCCGCGGGGCGGCCCCATCAGCTGGTTGGGGTCACGGCCGCGGGGGCACTCGGCTACTTCCGGGCGGTGGCGGTCGATTTCGATGGCACACTCGCCGACGGCGCTGTCGCGTCCGAAACCTTGGCCGCGCTAACCGACGCGCGCGCCCGGGGGATCCGGATAATCCTGGTCACGGGTCGGATCGTGCAGGAGTTGCGGACGGCGTTCGCGGATGTCGAGGATCACGTCGATGCGCTAGTGGCCGAGAACGGCGCGGTATTGGTGACCTCGCTCGGTGTCCGCCGGTTGGCCGCGCCCGTCGATCGGGCTGTGAGCTGGGAGCTCGCCGCCCGCAATGTGGTCCACCGCAGAGGACAAGTTTTGATCGCGTGTAGCGCTGCTGACGAGCCGGTCGCGCTGGAGGTAGTCCGAGGCTTGGGCCACGACTGCCGCCTGGTACGGAACCGGGATCAGCTGATGATCCTGCCGGCGGGGGTGACCAAGGGCACCGGCTTGCTGGAGGCGCTCGCCGATTTGGGCCTTTCCCAACACAACACGTTGGGAATCGGCGATGCCGAAAACGATCACAGCCTGATGGAGGTGTGCGAGGTCGGCGTCGCCGTCGCCAACGCCGTCGAGGCCATCCGCGCCCACGCCGACGTGACGCTCGACCTGCCCGATGGACAAGGGGTGGTCGACCTGCTCCGCGGCCCTATCCTCGCCGGGCGCACCCACGTCCATCCGCGCCGCTGGCAAATCACGCTGGGCATCGACGACAACGGCGATGCGGTGACCGTCCCCGCCTCCCAACTCAACATCGCCGTGTGCGGTGGCACCGGGACGGGCAAGTCCTACCTGACCGGTCTGATGTGTGAACAACTGGTCCGCTACGGCTACGGCGTGGTCGTCATCGATCCAGAAGGCGACCATATCGGCCTGGGCGACTTACACAACGTCCTTGTGACCGGAGGGCGGGACCGCCGCCTCGCCGGGCCCGGCGAAATCGTTCACCTGTTGCGGAACGTGACGGTGGTCGTCGACCTGTCTCACCTGGACCCTGCCCACCAGGGTAAGTACTTGGCGGGCTTACCCGCCGAGATCGAAGCCCAGCGGGCCGCGACCGGCCTACCCCAATGGGTTGTCGTCGACGAGGCCCACGCCCCGTTGGGGCGGGCGGGGTCCTCGTTGAATGTGTTCAACCCCGCCGCAAAGGGTTACTTGCTCGTCACCTGGCGGCCTGAGGAATTCGCCAATCAGGTCCCGGCGGCCCTGGACGCCGTCATTGCGCTGTGCTCACCACAGCCGTCCAAGCACCTCGTCGACCTCACGGCCGCGGTGGCGGACATGCCGCGCGCACAGATCGCCCGCATGCTGGACGGGCCAACTGGCCGAGCGGTCCTGGCCTGGCGAGCGCTCGCCCACCAAGCCGTGGCGTTCACCCTGGGAGCCCGGAGCACCCCGCATCTGCGTCACGAGCACAAGTACGAATTTTCCGGCGTCGATCGCGACCACCGGTTCTTCTTCCGGACCGACAACGACACGCTCACCGGGGCGGTTGCGGCCAACCTCGGCGAACTCGAAGACGAGCTCATCCGTTGCGAGCGCGGGGTGTTCCGCCACCACTGTCCGCGGCGCGACTTCTCCCATTGGGTCACCGGTGTCTTCCATGACGGTCCGCTCGCCGCCGAACTCGCTGCGGCCGAGGCCCAGCTCTCCGCCCGGAGCCCTGCCGCGATCGTGGAACAAGTTCGCCTGGCACTCGTCGCCGCGCTCCAAGCGCGCCCGAGCAGCTCGGCTTAGTGGGGAAGCACCAAGACCGAACGCCAGTCAGCGACCGAACTGTATTGTGCGACTTGTCATTTCACGCACGAAATGCCGTCGGCGGTCATGCGCGTGAGGTTGGTGGGCGCCGGTTCCCGGGTGCCGGTGCCGGTGGCCGGCACGGTGGTGACGGCGGCTGCGGAGGTCGTGGTCGGTGATTCCGACATGACAGCAGCGAGAGTAACCACGTCGCCGCCGTTTAACCATTGTCTGCCCAGGTGGAGGCCGCTTTGGGGCGACGGTCGATCAGGCCGGGCGGTTATCGGTTGAGCAACAAGTCAATGTTGGCGTGAAAGAGGCCGGGCATTTCCGGTTCCTGGCAGTCCATCTTCCGGTAGTCGTTCAGCGGCGTAGCCGTGCCTTCGGAGTGCGGATAGTCGCTGCAGAACATGAATACGTCGCCGGTCAGTTCGGCCAGCTGCTTGGGGTTCTCGTACGAGAAGGAGGACACCCGAACGTGGTCGAGGAAGTATTGGCTCGGTCGCCGCGACAGGTTCGTCGTGGGCTTGCCGTTGAGCTTGGTGGTGAAGTCAAACGCACCGTCCAACATCAGCAGAAACTGCGGGACCCAGGCGGAGCTGAGCTCGACCACCCCGAAGCGCAGACCAGGATGACGGTCGAAGACGCCGTGCAGGATCAGGTCGGACAACGCCAACGCCGGTGGCACCCAAAGAAATACGGCTTCGGTGGCGGGCACCAGGTCCTGCGCCGGATCGTCGTGGTACCAGCAATCGTCCAAGACGCGCACCTGATCCGCGACGTGGAACACCGGCGTGACCGCGTGATCGACGAATGCGGACCAGATCCGGTCGTGCTCGGGGTGCGAGAGTTCCCGCCCGTCCACCGGCCCCGCGCCGACCATGGCCAGCGTGATGCCGGAGCGCGCCAACATATCGAGCTGGGCCTCGAGCCACTCCGGATCGCGCAGCGTCAGATGTGCCACCGGATGCAGCCGCGCGCCACCATCCGCTCGCACGTGGGCGCACCACCGGTTCCACGCCGCCATGTTGGCGGTCATCGCCGGAAGGGACGGCGACAAGCGGCGCTCCCACAGGAGGCCGAAATTGGGAAACAGGACCGCCTCGTCGAGTCCCGCGTCGTCGAGCCAGCGAAGCCGCGACGCGGGCTCCCAGTAGGCGGCAGGCAACGCTTCGTCGTACCGATAGGCGGCCGGTTCGCCGGCCCGGCGACGGATGCGGTGCTCCCCGCAGGATGCGGTATTGCCTGGCAGGTGAACGTCGGCGAGCGCGAGGTGAGCGCCGTGCCAGCTCAGCCAGGTGTAGCCCAGCTCGTCGTCGACCAGGTTCAACGCGTCGGCGCGCACGGCCGGGTCGATGTATTCGCTCCACAGCGAACGGCTCTCGTAGAGGTGCTGGTCCGAGTCGACGATGCGAGCCATACCGCCAGTTGTCCCACCGCCCTCCGGCCGCGTCAAGGGCCGCGGCCCGTAGCGACGCGGCAAACTGGATTGACGATTCGCGACGCGTCACCGTCGAAAGTGATTAGCATTTGTTTGCTTGGCAACAGCGAAGTGGGCGCGTGGAACGGCGACAAGATGACCGTCGTCGGCGATATCGCCGGCCCTTAACCCATGCGGCCCAAGGACTTCGGATTTGGCCGTCTCCGCAACGCATTACTTGTTCTTGCTGAGGTTGGCTCGTCATCGGGTGTGCGTTCTGTACTTTCAGTGTGAGCCACCGACAGCCGCCAGCGCACGATCGAACGCGCCCTAGCCGGGGGCGGGATGCCGCACGAACGTCCGCGGCTGGGTGAACGCGCGGATACCGTCAACGCCGAGTTCGCGGCCGAGGCCGGACTGGCCGCAGCCGCCGAACGGCAGCCGCGGGTCCTGGGCGGCCAGACCGTGGCAGTTGACGCTGACCGTGCCCGCGACGAGCTGCCCGGTGATCCGATCTGCCAGCTCGTCGTCGCCGGTCCAGACCGACGCGGTGAGGCCGAATTCCGTTGCGTTGGCAGCGGTTACGGCGTCCTCGATGGCGTCGTACCCGAAAAGGGGCAGCACCGGACCGAACTGCTCCTCGGTGGCCAGCCGGGAATCCGGCGCCAGGCCGGTGACCACGGTCGGCAGCGCGAAATACCCACCCGAGGCGGCGTCCTCTTCGCGAATCCGTCCGCCGGTGCGCACCGTCGCGCCCCGCGCCTCGGCCTCACCGACGAGCGCCGCGACCCGGTCGCGGCCGGCGGCCGTGTGCAGCGGGCCGAGCGTGGTCTCGTCGGCGAGGCCGTCGCCGATCACCTCGCGTTCGCAGCGGGCCAGCACCGCCTCGGCCAGCTCGCCGACCCGCTCCGCGGGCGCATACAGCCGCTTGATCGCCATGCAGACCTGGCCGCCGGTGGTGTAGGTCGCGGTCACCAACCGCTCGACCAGCTCTTCAGTGACCTCGATGTCGGAGGCGATGATCGCGGCGTCGTTGCCCCCGAGTTCGAGCAGCACCGGGGTGAGGCGCGCGGCGGCCGCCGCCATGACCGCGCGCCCGGTGGCGACGCCGCCGGTCAGAGAGATGAGGTCGATACCCGGGTGGGTGACCAGCGCCTGGGCGAGCTCGCTGCCGGGCCCGGCCAGCACGTTGACCACGCCCGGCGGCAGCGCCGCGGCCAGCGCCCCGGCCAGCCGCAGCGTCGCCAGCGGGCAACTCGGTGGCACCTTGACGACGGCGGTATTGCCCGCGCTCAGCGCCGACGCCAGCTTCGTCATCGTCAGCGCGAGCGGCCAGTTGAACGGCAGCACCAGCGCGGCCACGCCGAACGGCTCCCGGTGCAGGCGCGGGTAGGGGGCGTTCGGGTCGACCTGCTCGGGCGCCACCGCGGCCGCGGCCATCGACCCGATCAGCGCGGCCAGGCCGGGGGCGGTGCTGATCTCGAAGTTGGCCTCGCTCAGCACCTTTCCGTGCTCGCGGGTGTACAGCCGCGCGCCGCCGGCAGCTGTCAGCTGTTCGGCGGCGGTGGCCGCCGCGGCCGTCAGGGCGGCGACCCGCTCGGCGACGCCCAGCGCCCGCCACCCGGGCACCGCCCGCCGTGCCGCCGCCACGGCGGCGTCGAGCTGGGCGCGGTCGGCGGCGGGGGCATGGTCGACGACTTCGCTCGGCCGCGCGGGGTTGCGCACCGCGTAGCTTCCGGCGGCGCCGGCCTGCGGTTGGCCGCCGATCGTCAAAACCGGCTCGTCACCCGCCGTTTGGCTGCCGCGCGCGATCGTCGTTGATCCCGTCATGACCGTCTCCCTTGACCCCGTGCGGTTGTCCAGCCATCGTAGGTCGCTATGACCTGCATCACAGTGTGGACCTTATGAAAGCCATCGTGCTGCGCGAGGTCGGGCAGCCCACCGCGGTGGAGGAGCTCGCGCTGCGGCCCCTCGGCGCCACCGAGGTACGGGTGCAACTGCGCGCCAGCGGCGTGTGCCACAGCGATCTGTCGCTGCGCGACGGGTCGATACCGACGCTGCTGCCGTCCACGCTCGGCCACGAGGGCGCCGGGATCGTCGCCGAGGTGGGCGACGGCGTCACCACGGTCGGCCCGGGTGACCACGTCGTGTTGACGTGGAACGTGCCATGCCGGTCCTGCCCGCATTGCCTGCGCGGCGAGGCCCAGCTGTGCGTGCACGGCTATGACCACGCCTACGGCGGTCCGTATGCGGAAAGCGCCGGCGGCCCGGTTTGGCCCGGCATGGGGGTCGGGTCGCTGGCCGAGGAGACGCTGCTGCCGGCCGCGGCGGTGGTCCCGGTCGACGAGTCGCTGCCGCTCGAGCACGCCGCCCTGCTGGGCTGCGGCGTCACCACCGGCGTCGGCGCGGTGATGCGGACGGCGGCCGTGCGACCGGGGGACAGCGTGCTCGTGATCGGCTGCGGCGGCGTGGGTTTGGCCGCCATCCAGGGCGCGCGGCTGGCCGGCGCCGCGCGCATCATCGCCGCCGACCGGGTGGCCGGCCAGCTTCCCGCCGCTTCGGCCAACGGGGCGACCGACACCATCGACGCCGGCGAGGCCGACCTCGTCGCTGCGGTGCGTGATGTGACCGGGGGCGCCGGCGTCGACCACGGGATCGAGGTGGTGGGCAAGCCCGCCACGATGCGCCTGGCCTTCGAGGCGACCCGCCGCGGCGGCAAGGTCACCCTGGTGGGCGCCGCCGGGATCGCCGAGGAGGTGACGTTCCCCGCGCTGTCGTTGATGGCCGACGGCAAGACGGTGCAGGGCAGCGTCTACGGCGCCAGCGACCCGGCGCGCGACATCCCGGTGCTCGCCGAACTCGCCCGACGCGGCAGGCTGGACCTCGAGGCGTTGGTCACCCGGCGGATCGGCATCGACGACGTCGAGACCGCGTTCAGCGACATGACCGCAGGCCGGGGAGCGCGCAGCGTGGTCTGCTTCGCCTGAACGTGCGCCGCGCGGCAGTTGTCGCGAACGCCGTAAGGAGGACGCTTGTATGGCGCTAAGCCTCAGCCAGGCTCGTCGGGTCTATAACCGCATCGGCCGCGTCCAGGATTGGCAGGCCTTCTATGAGGACGCGGCGACGGACCTTCTCGTGGCAAACGCGGCACTGGCAGGCGAGCAGAAGATCTTCGAGTTCGGTTGCGGCACAGGCCGATTGGCCGCACGCCTGCTGGAGTCGCTGCCTTCTAGCACCACCTACCTCGGCGTGGACATCAGCCCTGTGATGATCGACCTAGCCACCCGTCGGCTCGCCGCGTGGCCCGCGCGCGCCCGGGTCGTGTTGGTGGACGGCTCGCTCCCACTGCCGGCCAACGACGGGTTCGCCGATCGGGTGTTCTCCACGTTCGTCTTTGACTTGCTCGATCCCGACTACGCGCGGGCTGTAGTCGACGATCTGCGGAGGATTCTCCGTCCGGACGGTCGGCTCTGCATCGCCAGCCTCACATCCGGAGACCGGCCGTTTGAACGGGCCGTCTCGCGAACCTGGATGGGGCTGTGGCGGGTGGCGCCTCAGCTGATGGGCGGGTGCCGGCCCATCACGGCAAGCGCATTGCTGGGCCACGACTGGCAGGTCCTGTACCAGTCGCGGGTGCATCGGCTTGGGCTTGTTATCGACGCCCTGATCGCGGCTCCCGGCACCTGACAGCACCGACGGGGTCCTCAGCGCGACAGCGTGATCGCCTGCTCCGGGCAGTTCTGCTCGCCGGCGACGGCCTGCGCCTCGAGGTCACCCGAGACGTCCTCCACGAGCACGACGCAATGACCCACCTCGTCGGCATCGAAGACGTCGGGCGCCAGGGTGTAGCAGCGCCCGTGGCCGGTGCAGCGGTCGGGGTCGACGGCGACGCGAGTCATGGCGCCGAAAAGACCAGTGGTAGCGACTCCACCGACCGCAGCGCGGCGGTGTAGCTCAGCTGGGTGCCGGGCTTGATCTCGTAATCCGGTATGCGCCGGTGGAATTCGCGCAACGCCACCCGCAGCTCCATGCGGGCGAGGTGGGAGCCGAGGCAACGGTGGGGGCCACCGCCGAACGCGCGGTGCCGGTTCGGGTTGCGGGTGAAGTCCACCAGCTCCGGGTCGGCGAACTCGGCCGGGTCGGTGTTGGCCGCGCCGAGCAGCGGGCTGACCCGTTCGCCCTTGCTGATGGGGCAGCCGCCCACCTCGGTGTCGTGCATGGCGACCCGGGCGACCCCGGGCACCGGCGTCTCCCAGCGCAACAGCTCCTCGATGGCGCTCGGCAGCACGTCGGGCTGCTCGACGAGATGGCGGCGGTGGTCGGGATGGCGGGCCAGGTACACGAAAAAGCAGTCCAGCGAGTCGGTCACCGTGTCCAGCCCCGCGATGAGGAACAGGAAGCAGATGTCGAGCAGCTCCTCGCGCGACAGCGGCTGGCCCTCGATGGTGGCCGCGATCATCGCGGAAAGCACATCATCTCGCGGGCTGGCGATGTGGTCGTCGATGGCGCGGTCGAAGTAGTCGTAAATCTGTTGCGCCACCGCTGCGGAGCTTTCGTGGCGGCGGTCGAACCCGGAGTCGCCCTCGGGGCGGATCACTCCGTCCTTCCATTTCAGAAACTTGTCGAGGTCGTCCAGCGGCAACCCGAGCAATTGCAGAAAGACGGTGCAGGGAAGGGGAACCGCGAACTCGGCGTGGAAGTCGCATTCGCCCCGGTCGGCGAAGCGGTCGATCATCTCGTTCACCAGCTCGGTGACGCGGGGTTCGCGCCGGGCCATCTCTCGCGGGGTGAACAGCGGGTCGAGGATGCGGCGGTACTTCGCGTGCTCGGGCGGGTCGATCTGCAGGGGGATCAGCGGCCGAATGTTGCCGAGGTCGACGGCGTCCATGTTCGACGAGAACAGCTCGGTGTGTTTGAGCGCCATCTCGATGTCGGCGAGGCGGCTGAGGACCACCGCCTGCGGGGAGCGGAACACGGGCGTCGTTTCGCGCAGCGCCTTGTACATCGGTTGTGGCTCCGCGAGACCCGTCACCGTCTGGTCAACGAACCCTTCCGTATCTGTCATCTGGTCAGACTGGCACCAACATCCCCGCTGGGCAATGGTCAATGCTAAGCGGTCGCCCAGCCCGGCCCGACTACCCTCAGGCGGCGTCGTGAAAGATCAGCCCCATGGCGTAGCGCTCACCGGAGCGTACGACCGACACCCCGTGCCGTACGGGCGCCGCGGACCAGCCGCGGCTCGAGGGCACCGGCCGCTCCCGCGTGGTGAACGCGAAGCCGTGGCCCTGCGGCAGTTGCGTTGCCGTGCCGCGGGATTGCGCGCGCGGCCGCTGTTCGACGAGCAGGAATTCGCCGCCGGTGTAGTCGGTGTCGGGTTCGCTCAGGTTGATCACCACCTGGAGCGGAAAAACCAAGTCGCCGTAGAGGTCTCGGTGCAGGGCGTTCCAGTCGCCCGGACCGTACTTGAGCATCAGCGCGGTGGACCTGGTCTGGCCGGCCGCATGGCAGGTGGCCAGCCAGTCGTCGAGGCTGTCCGGCCAGGGGGCATCGCGGCCCAGCCTTGCCCACCAGTCGCGGGCGATCGGCAACAGGCGGGGATACAGCGCCTGTTTGAGCTCCTCGATCGGGTCGGGATACGGCGTGTCGAAGTACCGGTACTGCCCGGCGCCGTACCGCCTGGGCGCCATGTCGATGGTCGAGCGGAACAGCGCGTCGTCGCCGTAGAGCTTGCGGAGCCGGGCCGCCTCGCTGGTGGTGACCAGCCGCGGCAGCAGCGCCCCGCCGTACTCGCCGACCGCGGTGGCGACGGCGTCCCAGTCGCCGGAGTCGACGCGCTTCTTCCACCGCGACATTCGCGTCCTTCCGTGTGGGCTGTCTGCGCGGTCCACGATAGAGCCGCCCCGATCCTTCGATAGTTGCTGGCCCCGGCATCGCGCAGGTAGTACCGTGGATCGTCGCGGACGAGTTGGCCGGGCGGCCGCGGACCGTCGCAAGGCGGTTCGAGGAAAGTCCGGACTTCACAGAGCAGGGTGATTGCTAACGGCAATCCGAGGTGACTCGCGGGACAGTGCCACAGAAAACAGACCGCCACCTTCGCGGTGGTAAGGGTGAAACGGTGCGGTAAGAGCGCACCAGCATCCCGGGTGACCGGGGTGGCTAGGCAAACCCCACCCGAAGCAAGGCCAAGAAGGCCGCACCGAAGGGTGCGGCCGCGCAGGCGTCCGAGGGTTGCTCGCCCGAGCCTGCGGGTAGGCCGCTTGAGGCACCCGGTGACGGTGTGTCCAGATGGATGGCCGCCACTGTGCATCTTCGCTACCGGAGGTGTGCAGAACAGAATCCGGCTTACAGGCCGACTCGTCCGCCCTGCTCAGTGTCGGGCCTTGTGCACCGCCTTGGCGAGTTTGCGCAACGCGTCGTCGAGCTGCTGCTCGCACCGCTCGGCCAGGTCCGCCTCCTGCTGGTACAGCAGGCCGTAGGTGAAGGTGTCCTCGCCGGCGGCGTGCGCGGCTTCGGATTCGTGGCGCAGGTGTTCGCGGCTGACCACGCTGTCCTGGTGGTCGCCCAGCAGCGACTGGACGGCCTTCGACTGCTCGGAAACCCTGTCCTCGCCGGTGGCCGCCGCGGTGTAGCGAAGTCGCTTGGCCCGCTTGCGGATCCGGTGGATCGCCGCGTCGCGCTCGTGTTGGTCGTCCGGGTGGTCCCGGTCAACCTGAGCGGCGGCCTTGGCGGCCTTCCGGACCTTCTTGTACGCGGCGTCGATGGTGACCGGCGCGTGCTCCTCGTCCGAGGCGCTGCCGGGGGACTGCGCCGCTATCGCGTCCAGGGCGTCCAGCAACCGGAAATAGCGCTGCGAACGCATGGCCATCAGCGACCGGCGCAGTCCGGTCTGGTAGCGGCGCTGGGCGCCCCCGACCAGCCGCTCGTGCACCGGCCCGCGCACCAAATCCGGTGTCAGCCCGTCTAATTCACGTTCGTAGCGCTCCGCAAGGACCTCGGCGTCGCGCGCGACGCCGAGGATGCCCGCCAGCTCGCGCAGCTCGTCGAGAACCCAGCCCTCGTCGGGCAGTCCGAACGATTCCTGGTAGTCGCGCAGCAGGCTGCGCAGCTTGCGGGTGGTGACCCGCATCTGGTGAATGGAATCGAAGGCATCGGCCCGCACGGCGCGATCCCACACCAACAGTTCGCGAATCTGCTCGGCCACCGCGCGCTGCAGCGGGTGCTCGGCGGGCTGCGCGCCGTCGGGCTGCGGCGTGGTGCCCAGCACGCGTGCCAGCTTGGAGGCATGACCGGCGGGCGCGGCGCCGGCGTCGAGCAGGCGGTTACCCAAGCGGTTCAACAGCTCGGTATCCGGGGCCCCGTTCTTCTCGGCGAGTTCGAGTTCCCACTCGCGCCATTCCTGCTGGGTGGGCTCCAGGTCGGCGTCCTCGGAAGTACGGGCCGACCACGCGGTGACGTGGTCATTGCTGAACTCCGCCAGCGGCGCGCCGTCGGCGGCGTAGAGCACCTGGCTTTCGCGTTGGGTGGTGATCCGCGCGACCGGTACGAGGGGGCGGTCGCGGACGATCGCCAGCACGACGTCCACCAACTCCTCCGGCACGGTGTCGGCGCCGGATGCGTCCAGCGGCACCCGGACCTCGGTGCGGGCCTCGGGACCGGTCGGCAGCTTGAGGTGCCACCCCGCATCCGAGCCGCCGGTACGGCGGCGCAGCGTGATCTTGTTGCGGGCGAGGTCCTGCCCGGGGGTGTCGAAGTACGTCGCGTCCAGTGTCTGAGTCGGCGACTTGTCGACGTGCGACACCGCGGCGATGCCCTCGAACGAAGGTGACACGGTGGAATCGCCGACGTCGAACTTGCGCTCCACCTCTCGATGGCGTGAGGGTTGCGGCGCTTTTGCAGGCATTTTCGGCTCCGTTGCGGCGCGTCGCCGCGGCCTCGAACGTCGTGGACGGTGTGCTGGGTTCTCATAGCCTGCCATACCGCGGCGACGCGGATGGCGGCGATGGCCGCGCGCTGTCGCCGGCCTACGGCGCTACGGCGGGGGCGGTGGCGGATCTTCGCGGAGGTGCATCGCCAGGCCGCCCAGCTCGCGGATGGTCTGCATCTCGGAATCGCGGAACGGCCGCCCGTCGGGCGCGAGCAGGTCGTGGAACCACTCAGCCGGCATAGCCGGGTAGGGGTGCTCCCAGGAATCCCAGGGAAAGAAGGTCTGCGTTTTCCCGGCGACCAGCCCCCAGTTGAACGCGCCGACGTTGTAGCGCTTCGCGATGGGCAGCACACCCTGGACGGTGCTGCCCAATGGCCGGGCCATGTATTCGGTGCACAGGATCGGGCGCCCCAGGGGTGTGAGCTCGGCGATGCGGCTCTCGAACTGCGCGGGCGGGTCATAGGAGTGGAAGGTGATCACGTCGGAGTTGTCCAGCTGAATGCCGGTGATGGTGCTGCGGCGGGCGGGGTCCGCCCACTCGCCGTCCCAGACGGCGCTCGTCAGCGGTTGGGATGGATCGACCGAACGAGCCCAGCCGAACACCTGCGGCAGCAGGTCGGCGACCAGGTCGAGCTTGTCGGCCCGCTCGACCGAGCGGTAGTACTTCGACGGGTTGTCGGGCTCGTTCCACAGGTCCCAGCCCAAAACGCGGTCGTCGGTGCGGAACTGAGTCAGCACCCCGGTTACGTAGCCGCGCAGGGTCGGGATGTAGGTGGGTTCACCCAGGCGTTGCGCACCCGGGCTCTGCACCCAGCCCGAGTTGTGCACGCCGGGCCGCGGCGGGCGCTGCGGACCGGATTGGGGGTGAGGATCCCAGCAGGAGTCGAACAAGACGAACAGCGGCTTGATGTCGTGGCGCGCCGCGATGTCGACGAACTGGGCGAGGCGGACTTGGAACTCTCGAGGGCCCTGCTCCCACAGCAGGTCGTGCAGGAAGACGCGCACCGCGTTGAGGCCGTTGGTGTGGGCCCAGCCCAGCTCGGTGTCGATCCGT
This sequence comes from Mycobacterium sp. E2733, assembly GCF_001667585.1. Lineage (GTDB taxonomy): Bacteria > Actinomycetota > Actinomycetes > Mycobacteriales > Mycobacteriaceae > Mycobacterium. The sequence goes on along the minus strand of NZ_LZJZ01000103.1, from coordinate 41,963 downwards.
CGGGGGTCGAACGTGTCGGCCTGAAACATCTCGAGTTGGTTGACCGCGTTCGATGTGATGTAGTTCGCGCCGACCAACCACCCCTGCGCCTGATACCAACGGTTCGCGCGCTCGGGGGACCAGCGGCTGCCCTGCGGCGAGGTGCCAGGCGCGGGTTGCGCGGCCGCGCGAGGTGCTCGGCTCAGCGCAGCGCCTCCTGCCAGTAGAAGTGGAATCTTGAGCACCGTTCGACGGTGCACGAAGTCACCGCAAATCCCCCGGTCGATGTGTTCACCCTTGCTCTCGGAGTAGAGACTTTATCCAAGAGTGATCGTACCTGCCTGCCACACAAGGAGTTTCGGAATTGACAGGATTCGTGGGGTTGTGGTGGGCGGAAACCTCTGGTCGCGTCCGTCAGAAGCAGTGCTCGTCGGCCGGGAAGACCCCTTCGGCCACTTCTTGCGCATATTGGATTGCGGCCCGGCGCAATTCCCCGCCGATGTCGCCGAACCGCTTGACGAAGCGGGCGGTCTTGCCACTGCTGACGCCGGCCATGTCCTGCCACACCAGCACCTGGCCGTCGCAGTTCGGGCCGGCCCCGATGCCGATGGTCGGGATGGTGAGCTTGCCGGTGATCTGGGTGGCCAGGTCGGCCGGCACCATCTCCATGACGACCGAGAAGGCGCCGGCTTCGGCGACGGCGATCGCGTCGGCGACGGTCTGTTCCGCGGCGTCGCCGCGGCCCTGCACCCGGAAGCCGCCCAAGCTGTTCACGCTTTGGGGCGTGAACCCGATGTGCGCCATCACGGGGATGCCCGCCGCGGTCAGGCAGGCGACCTGCTCGGCTACCCGCTCGCCGCCCTCGAGCTTGACGGCGTGCGCGCCGCCCTCCTTCATGAATCGGGTGGCCGACGCCAGGGCCGCGGAAGGCCCCGCCTCGTAGCTGCCGAACGGCAGGTCCGCGACGACCAGGGCGTGACGGGCGCCCCGCACGACGCCGCGCACCAGCGGGATCATCTCGTCGATCGAGACCGGCACCGTGGTGTCGTAGCCGTACACGACGTTGGCGGCCGAGTCGCCGACCAGCAGGACCGGAATGCCCGCCTCGTCGAAGATCCGGGCGGTCGAATAGTCGTAGGCCGTGAGCATCGCCCACTTGTGCCCTTCGGCCTTCATTTTCTGCAGGTGGTGCGTGCGGATTTTGGTGAGTGGCTGCGCGTGCTCAGACGTGCCTGCGCCGTAGAGGTTTTGCTCAGACATCATTGTCCCTATGGATGGTCGGGTCGATCCTCGTGGCCCTCAGGTTTGGGAAAATCCTGGGCGGGTCCCCGGGTTCGTCTGACGGTGCCATTCTGCCATTTCTTTTCTTCGGTTGCACCGTCCATGTGACGGCCGCCACACTGCGGCGGGGGCGCGAGGGCCAAGCGATGGCCCGGCCGTTCGCCGCGCCGGCCACCGTGTTCAACGCCCGGATCACCGAACGCCGAAACATCGCGTAGGCAGAATTGAATCTCGCCGACATCAAAAGGGTGAAGAACCGTTTCGGGGTCAAAGTCGAAGACGTGGTGATGGCGTTGGTTTCCGCTGTGCTGCGCCAATTCCTGGCCGATCGAATTGCTTTGCCGGATTCGCCGTTGGTGGCGTCGGTGCGGGTTTCCGGGCATGACAAATCCGACCGGCCCCGGCCGCAACCAAATGTCGGCCGTGTTCTCCAGCCTGCATACCGGCATGGGCTGCCCTCGTGCTCGGACCTGTGGGAGGTGGCCGACGAGTTCGCGGTGGGAATGGAGGAACTGTTCGCTGTCACCCGGTGACCGCCGGTGGTGCCGCTCATGAGGATCTCAGGTTTCCTCTGGCAGCATATGTTGGCATGGGTCTGTCTCGCCGCGACAAGATCGCGCGCACGCTGCTGGTTTGGACAACGGTCGCTGCCGTGGCGCTCCTTCTCGCGGGCTGTGTGCGCGTCGTCGACGGCCGCGCCCTCCTGGCGGAGCCGAAGCTCGGGCAGGCCGTGGAGTGGACCCCCTGTCGGACGGCGAACCCAAAGGTCAAGATTCCCGCCGGAGCACTGTGCGGCAAGCTCGCGGTTCCGGTCGACTACGACCACCTCGACGGTGACGTGGCGACGCTGGCGATGATCCGGTTTCCCGCGACGGGGGACAAGATCGGTTCGTTGGTGATCAACCCCGGCGGTCCGGGCGAGTCCGGTATGGAGGCCGCCCTGGGTGTCGTTCAATCGCTGCCGAAGCGGGTCCGCGAACGGTTCGACCTGGTCGGCTTCGACCCCCGCGGGGTGGGATCGTCGCGGCCGTCCATCTGGTGCAACTCGGACGCCGACAACGACCGGCTGCGCACGGAGCCGAACGTCGACTACAGCCCGGCCGGTGTGGCCCACATCGAGAACGAAACCAAGGAATTCGTCGGCCGCTGCGTCGACAAGATGGGCAAGAACTTTCTGGCCAACGTCGGCACGGTCAACGTCGCCAGGGACCTGGACGCGATCCGCGCGGCGCTGGGCGACGACAAGCTGACGTACCTCGGCTATTCCTACGGCACCCGGATCGGCTCCGCCTACGCCGAGGCCTATCCCGACAAGGTGCGGGCGATGATCCTCGACGGCGCGGTCGACCCCAACGCGGATCCCATCGAGTCAGACCTGCGTCAAGCCAAGGGCTTTCAGGACGCGTTCAACGACTTCGCCACCGATTGCGCGAAGCAATCGAGCTGCCCGTTGGGCACCGACCCGGCCAAGGCCGTCGACGTCTACCACAGCCTGGTCGACCCGCTGGTCGACCCCAACAACCCGATGGTCGGCAGGCCCGCGCCCACGAACGACCCACGCGGACTGAGCTATAGCGACGCCATCGTCGGGACGATCATGGCGCTGTACTCGCCGACGTTGTGGCACCACCTGACCGACGGGCTGAGCGAACTGGTCAACCATCGCGGCGACACCCTGCTGGCCCTGGCCGACATGTACATGCGCCGCGACGCGCACGGTCACTACACCAATGCCACCGACGCGCGGGTGGCGATCAACTGCGTCGACCAGCCACCAATCACCGACCGGGCCAAGGTGATTGACGAAGACCGTCGCTCGCGCGAGATCGCGCCGTTCATGAGCTACGGCACGTTCACCGGCGACGCGCCCCTGGGCACCTGTGCGTTCTGGCCGGTGCCGCCAACGAGCAAGCCGCACACCATCTCCGCGCCCGGCCTGGCGCCGACCGTGGTCGTGTCGACCACCCATGATCCCGCGACGCCGTACAAGGCCGGGGTCGATCTGGCCAACCAGCTGCGCAGTTCGCTGCTGACCTACGACGGAACCCAGCACACGGTGGTGTTCCAGGGCGACGGTTGCATCGACAACTACGTCACGGCGTATCTGGTCGGCGGCGCCACGCCGCCCAGCGGCGCGAAGTGCTAGTGCGCGTACAGGTCTGACGCCGGCCGCACGTCAGAGGCACGCCAGACGAGACCAAGGCGTGACCGTTTCGCGCCGCTTCGGGTACCCGGGGCTGACACGATGACAGCCATGTCGCGCCTGAGATCATTGAGCTCGGCGCTGCTGTCATTCGGGCTGTTGGTCGGGCAATCGGCGTTGGGACTGCCGGCGGCCGGCGCCACCCCGGAAGCCGGTGCGGGGCAGACCCCCGCGCCGAAGCCGTCGGCCGCGACGCCACAGGCGTGGGGTAGCTGCGGTCAATTCGCTACGGACACAAAGGATGTCACTACCGCGCAGTGCACCGCAGTCTCGGTCCCGGTCGACTACGACAACCCGGGGGCCGGCCAAGCGAAGCTGGCGGTGATCCGCGTGCCGGCGACCGGCCAACGGATCGGCGCGCTGCTGGTCAATCCGGGTGGACCCGGCGGGTCCGCGGTGGACATGGTGATCGGGATGGCCTCGGATCTGGACGGCACGCCCATAAGGCAGAACTTCGACCTGGTCGGCTTTGACCCGCGAGGGGTGGGCCACTCGACCCCAACGCTGCGCTGCCGCAACGACGCCGAGTTCGACGCCTACCGGCGCGAGCCGATGGTCGACTACAGCCCGGCCGGAGTGGCCCACATCGAACAGCTCTATCAGCAGTTGGCCCAGCAGTGTGTCTCCCGGATGGGGAGCGGGTTTCTGGCCAACGTCGGCACGGCATCCGTGGCGCGCGACATGGACATGGTCCGTCAGGCGCTGGGCGATGATCAGATCAACTACCTCGGTTACAGCTACGGCACCGAACTGGGCACGGCGTACCTGGAGAAGTTCGGTGCCCACGTCCGGACGATGGTGCTCGACGGCGCGATCGACCCGACCGTCGGCCCGGTCGACGAAAACGTCCAGCAGATGGCGGGATTCCAAACCGCTTTCAACGATTACGCCGCCGACTGCGCCCGCTCGGCGGGCTGCCCGTTGGGCACCGACCCGGCCCAGTTCATCAACCGCTACCACGCGCTGGTCGACCCGTTGGTCGCCAAGCCGGGCCGCACGTCGGACCCCCGCGGCCTGAGCTACGCCGACGCCACCACCGGCACCATCAACGCGCTGTACACCCCGGCGCACTGGAAGTACCTGACCAGCGGGCTGCTCGGGCTGCAGCGCGGCACCGACGCGGGCGACCTGTTGCTGCTCGCCGACGACTACGAGGGCCGGGACCGCAGCGGGCACTACACCAACGATCAGGACGCCTTCAACGCGATCCGGTGCGTCGACGCGCCCGCGCCGAGGGATTCGGCGAGCTGGGTTTCCGCCGATCAGCGCATCCGCCAAGCGGCCCCCTTCCTCAGCTACGGGCAGTTCACCGGAAGCGCGCCCCGCGATCTGTGCGCGCTGTGGCCGGTCCCGGCGACGTCGACGCCGCACGCCGCGTCGCCCGCGGCGCCGGGCAAGGTGGTGGTGGTCTCCACCACGCACGACCCGGCGACCCCGTATCAGGCCGGGGTGAACCTGGCGCGCCAGCTGGGCGGCCCGTTGATCACCTACGACGGGACGCAGCACACCGCGGTGTTCAACGGCGACCAGTGTGTGGACGCGGCCGTGATGCGCTATCTCGTTGCGGGCACGTTGCCGCCCGCGTCCTACCGGTGCAAGTCGTGACCGCCTGCGCCCCTAGTCGGCTCCGATACCGACCATGGTGAGCACGACGAGGACGAGGGTGGTCACCGCCAGCACCCCGTGGGCGCCCACGACGGCGACCGGGAAGGAACGCTCGGGCGGGTTGTCACCGGAGCCGACGGCCGCCTGTTGGCTATTGACGGCTGCGGCCTGTCGCGTGCGGTAGCCGGGCACCCATCGCGCAAACATGGTCAAGCCGCCCACCGCGGCCAATGCCAGCAAGATCAAGGCCACCCAGCCGACGGGGCGGTTGGCTACCGCCAGGTAGATGATCCAGAGCACCAGCCCGGCCGCCGCCAGCAGGAAATGCCCGAAGATGAGTACGGGCGGAAACCTGGTGGCGCTGGCGCGCCGATGCCCGCCGCCGCCGACCCACTGGGCCAGTAGGTAGAAGCCGCCGCCGGCGGTCAGGATCCATAAAACGAGTGCTGCGATACCCATGATCGTTACTTCCTGTGTGTGAATCAGGAACGGAAAGCTTCGGTTTGGTCGGCCTCGCGCGCGACGCGGACCCCGTAGCGGTAGGACAACATGCCGCCCAAGGATCCCGACACCATCAGCAGGGCAAGGCTGACCGCCGACAGCACCAGCGGGCCCAGCCCGACGGCGGCGGGGTGGCCGGAGCTGCTGTGGCGCCAGACGAAGTTCACGGCGTAGGCGACGACGATGGCGATGTTGAGCGTCATGTGCAGCAGCGCGACCCGGAACGCCCGGGTGCCGGTGGGGATGGCCAGCAGATCCAGCAACCCGATCATCGCCGCCAGCAGCGCGCCAACGACACCGATCGCGATCAGCCATTCCGAGCCCTGGGCCAAGAAGCCGGGGCTTGCCACGATGCGTGAGGCGATGTCGAACACCAGGCTGCTGACCCAGGCGCCGATCGGCACGGTCACCAGGATCGGATGGAAGGGATGCCCGTAGGGCCCGGCCAACACGGCGCTGACCGGTTCTTTGGCCCGCTCGACTTCGGTGGTCATCGCGCCCTCCGTGTCGTTGGTTTCCTCGCCAGCCGATGTGGGTCCTGCTGCAACAGGCGCTTCACGCGGGAGACGCCTACCCGCTCGGCATCCGGCTAAACGCGGACAGCGATAGAACAGGTGGGGGATAGGGTTCCCGAAATCCCGCTCGCGTGTCTCCCGGTAGTGCCTGGTCAGCGCACACCGGTAGCGGCTCGGTAACACAGAATTAACAGCTGTTGCCTACTGTTTCGGTTATGGATCGCCAGAAGGAATTCGTCCTCCGCACCCTGGAGGAACGGGATATCCGCTTTGTTCGGCTGTGGTTCACCGATGTGCTCGGTTTCCTCAAGTCGGTCGCCATCGCCCCAGCCGAACTCGAAGGCGCCTTCGAAGAGGGCATCGGCTTCGACGGATCCTCGATCGAGGGCTTCTCGCGGGTCTCGGAATCCGACACCGTGGCCAACCCGGACCCGTCGACCTTCCAGGTGCTGCCCTGGGCCTCCGGCGGCCACCACCACTCGGCGCGGATGTTCTGCGACATCACCATGCCCGACGGCTCGCCGTCGTGGGCGGACCCGCGGCACGTGCTGCGCCGCCAGCTGCAGAAGGCCAACGACCTGGGGTTCTCCTGCTACGTCCACCCCGAGATCGAGTTCTTCCTGCTCAAGCCGGGCCCGGACGACGGGTCGGTGCCCGTCCCGGTCGACAACGCCGGCTACTTCGACCAAGCGGTGCACGACTCCGCCTCCAACTTCCGCCGCCACGCGATCGAGTCGCTGGAATTCATGGGCATCTCGGTGGAGTTCAGCCACCACGAGGGCGCGCCCGGCCAGCAGGAGATCGACCTGCGTTTCGCCGACGCGCTGTCGATGGCCGACAACGTGATGACGTTCCGCTACGTCATCAAGGAGGTCGCGATCGAGAACGGCGCCCGGGCGTCGTTCATGCCCAAGCCGTTCGGGCAACACCCCGGCTCGGCGATGCACACCCACATGAGCCTGTTCGAGGGTGACGTCAACGCGTTCCACAGCCCCGACGACCCGCTGCAGCTGTCCGATGTGGGCAAGTCCTTCATCGCCGGCATCTTGGAGCACGCCTCCGAGATCAGCGCGGTCACCAATCAGTGGGTCAACTCCTACAAGCGCCTGGTGCAGGGCGGTGAGGCGCCGACCGCGGCGTCGTGGGGTGCGGCCAACCGGTCGGCGCTGGTGCGGGTGCCGATGTACACCCCGCACAAGACGTCGTCGCGGCGCATCGAGGTGCGCAGCCCTGATTCGGCCTGCAACCCGTACCTGACGTTCGCCGTGTTGCTGGCCGCCGGGCTGCGTGGGGTGGAGAAGGGCTACGTGCTGGGGCCGCAGGCCGAGGACAACGTGTGGGACCTGACGCCCGAGGAGCGGATCGCGATGGGCTACCGCGAGCTGCCGAGCAGCCTGGACAGCGCGCTGCGCGCCATGGAGTCCTCGGAGTTGGTCGCAGAAACCTTGGGGGAGCACGTTTTTGACTTCTTCCTGCGGAACAAGCGCACGGAGTGGGCGAACTACCGCAGCCATGTGACGCAGTACGAGCTGAGCACCTACCTGTCGCTGTAGCCCGCGTCGCTCAGCGGGGCGGCCGCCTTACCACCCCTGCAGCGCAGGGGGTTGCGATACCGTCGTGGCGTGACCAAACCCGCGACGCAGCGCCCCCGGTTGCCCAGCGTGGGCCGCCTTGGTCTGGTCGATCCTCGCGCGGGCGATCGCCTGGCGCAGCTGGGTTGGTACGACCACGACGACCAAGCCCACGTCGACCTGTTGTGGTCGCTGTCGCGCGCGCCCGATCCCGACGCCGCGCTGCGCGCCCTGATCCGGCTGGCGGAGCACCCCGACACCGACTGGGACGAGCTGAACGCCGCGCTGCTCACCGAACGGCCCTTGCGCGGGCGGCTGTTCGCGGTGCTCGGCGCGTCGTTGGCCCTCGGGGATCACCTGGCCGCGCATCCCGAGTCGTGGAAACTGCTGCGGGGCAAGGCCAAACTGCCCACGCACGACGAGCTGCGTGCGGTGTTCGTCGAGTGTGTCGACCGAGCGTCCGACGCGCCGGGTTCGATCGTGCCACGCCTGCAGACCTTGTACCGCGACCAGCTGCTGGTGCTCGCCGCGCTGGATCTGGCCGCGACGGTGGAGGACGAGCCGGTGCTGCCGTTCACCGTGGTGGGTTCCCAGCTGTCGGACTTGGCGGACGCGGCGCTGGCCGCCGCGCTGCGGGCGGCCGAGGCCAGCGTGTGCGGCGACCGCACGCCACCACGGCTGGCCGTCATCGCGATGGGCAAATGCGGTGCCCGCGAACTGAACTACGTCAGCGACGTCGACGTCATTTTCGTCGGTGAACGCGCCGACGCGCTCACCACCCGGCTGGCCGGCGAGATGATGCGGGTCGCCTCGGAGGCCTTCTTCCAGGTCGATGCCGGGCTGCGGCCGGAAGGCCGCAGCGGCGAGCTGGTCCGCACCGTCGAATCGCACGTCGCCTATTACCAGCGCTGGGCGAAGACCTGGGAATTCCAGGCGTTGCTGAAAGCCCGCGGGGCCGTGGGTGATCAGGAGCTCGCCGAGCGCTACCTGACCGCGTTGACGCCGATGGTGTGGGTCGCCTGCGAGCGCGAGGACTTCGTCGCCGAGGTGCAGGCCATGCGCCGCCGGGTCGAGCAGCTGGTGCCTGCCGACGTGCGCGGCCGCGAGATCAAACTCGGCAGCGGTGGGCTGCGCGACGTGGAGTTCGCGGTGCAGCTGCTCCAGTTGGTGCACGGCCGCAGCGACGATTCGCTGCACGTCGCGTCCACGGTGGACGCGCTCGACGCGTTGGGCCAGGGGGGCTACATCGGACGCGAGGACTCGGCGAACCTGACCGCTTCCTACGAATTCCTGCGGCTCCTCGAGCACCGGCTCCAGCTTCAGCGGCTCAAACGCACCCACCTGTTGCCCGAGGCCGAGGACGAGGAGGCCGTGCGCTGGCTGGCCCGCGCCGCGCACATCCGGCCCGACGGACGGCACGACGCCGCCGGCGTGCTGCGCGAGGAGCTGCGGCACCAGAACCTGCGGGTGTCGCAGCTGCACGCCAAGCTCTTCTACCAACCGCTGCTGGAGTCGATCGGCCCGGCCGGCCTGGAGATCGGGCACGGCATGACGGCGGAGGCCGCCGAACGCCAGCTCGCCGCGCTCGGCTACGAGGGGCCGCAGACCGCGCTGAAACACATGTCGGCGCTGGTCAATCAGAGCGGCCGGCGTGGCCGCGTGCAGTCGGTGCTGTTGCCCAGGCTGCTGAACTGGATGTCGTACGCCCCCGATCCCGACGGCGGGCTGTTGGCCTACCGCCGCCTGTCCGAGGCGCTGGCCGCGGAGACCTGGTATCTGTCCACGCTGCGCGACAAGCCCGCGGTGGCCAAGCGGCTGATGCACGTGCTGGGCACCTCCGCGTATGTGCCGGACCTGCTGATGCGCGCGCCCCGGGTGATCGAGGACTACAGCGACGGTGCGGCCGGCCCCAAGCTGCTCGAGACGGACCCCGTCTCGGTGGCCCGGGCACTGATCGCCTCGGCCAGCCGCCACCCCGACGCGGCGCGCGCGATCGCGGCCGCCCGCACGCTGCGCCGCCGCGAACTGGCCCGCATCGGCTCGGCCGATCTGCTCGGCTTCCTCGAGGTCACCGACGTGTGCCGGGGGCTGACCTCGGTGTGGGTGGCCGTGCTGCAGGCCGCGCTCGACGCGATCATGCGTGCCAACCTCCCCAAGGACGGCAAGGCACCCGCGGTTATCGCGGTGATCGGCATGGGCCGGCTGGGCGGCATGGAGCTGGGCTACGGGTCCGATGCCGACGTGATGTTCGTGTGCGAGGCGGCCGCAGGCGTCGAGGACTCGGTGGCGATCCGGTGGTCGACGACGGTGGCCGAGCAGGTGCGCACGCTGCTGGGCACGCCCAGCGTCGACCCGCCGCTGGAGGTCGACGCCAACCTGCGGCCCGAGGGCCGTCAGGGCCCGCTGGTGCGCACGCTGGGTTCCTACGCCGCCTACTACCAGCAGTGGGCGCAGCCGTGGGAGATTCAGGCCCTGCTGCGGGCGCACGCCGTGGCCGGCGACAGGGACCTGGGCGAGCGGTTCTTATTGATTGCCGACCAGACGCGCTATCCGCCCGACGGGGTGTCCGCGGAGGCGGTGCGGGAGATCCGCCGCATCAAGGCCCGCGTCGAGTCCGAACGGCTGCCGCGCGGCGCCGACCCCAACACGCACACCAAGCTGGGCCGGGGGGGACTGGCCGACATCGAATGGACCGTGCAGCTGATGCAGCTGCGGCACGCGCACGAGATTCCCGCCCTGCACAACACCTCGACGCTGGAGTGCTTGGACGCTATCGCCGCGGCCGGCCTGGTGCCCGCCGAAGAGGTGGATCTGCTGCGGCAGGCGTGGTTGACCGCCACCCGGGCCCGCAACGCGCTGGTGCTGGTCCGCGGAAAGCCGACCGATCAGCTGCCGGGGCCGGGACGCCAGCTCAACGCGGTCGCGGTGGCCGCGGGCTGGCCGACCGACGACGGCGGGGAGTTCTTGGACAACTATCTGCGGGTGACGCGGCGGGCAAAAGCCGTGGTACGGAAGGTGTTTGGCAGTTGAGTCAGGAGGCCGGCGCGTTGGACGCCATATTCGAGGTGCTCGACGCGGCGGAGGCTGAACGAGTGACTGCGCTCTACGCCCCGTTGGCCGACGCCGTGCGCGAACTAGTCGACGCGACCATCCGCACCGAGGTCGACGACGACGTCGTCGCCCGGGCGCGGTCCGCGATCGAGGCCGTCACCGAGTCGCTGCGGCAACGGACCCGGCCGGTCGGGGTGAGTTACCGCGTCAACGGCCGACCGCTGCCGCTGGGCAACGCCGCGATCGGCGTGTGCAACCCGATCGCGCCGCCGATCGTCGTCCACCACGACGGCGGTGGTCGCTGCTGGAGCGAGTTCGTCCTCGGCTCGGCCTACGAGGGTCCACCCAAACTGGTGCACGGCGGCGTCAGCGCCCTGGTGCTCGACCACATGCTCGGCGAGGCGGCCAGCGAGGGGCTGTCCAAGGCGCGCTTCACCGGAACCATCACCGTGAAGTACCTGCGCGGCACCCCGCTCGGGCCGCTTCGTTGCGAGGCTTGGGTCGACGGCAAGGAGGGCCGCAAAGTCTTTGCGCGCAGCACGATTTCGGACGCGGCGGGGGTCACGGTCGAGGCAGAGGGCGTCTTCATCGAGCCGGCGTGGGCCCGGGAAGCCGAATGAAGTTCTACATCAGCAGCGCCTTCCTGAACACCCGCGAGATCATTCAGCTCGCCAAGGCGGCCGACGAACTCGGCTACGACGGCATCGGGATTCCCGATCACGTCGTCAACCTGGAGACCCTCGACACCCCGTACCCGTACACCAAGGACGGGGAACGGCGCTGGCAGCCGTTCACCGACTGGCCCGACCCGTGGGTCCTCGTCGGCGCGCTGGCCCAGGTCACCACGCGCCTGCGGTTCGTCACCACCGTCTACATCCCGGCCATGCGCAACCCCTATTCGGCCGCCAAAGCCATTGGCACCGCGGCGGTTCTGGCGTCGGGCCGGGTGGAGCTCGGCATCGGTGTCGGCTGGTGCCGCGAGGAATTCGCGTTGATGGGCGAGCGGTTCGAGGCCCGCGGAAAACGGACCGACGAGATCATCGACCTGATGCGCGCGCTGTGGCGGCCGGGCTGGACGGAATTCGAGGGCACGTTCTACCGCACACCGCGACTGGAAATGGAGCCGACGCCGCCGCCGATACCGGTGTACGTCGGCGGGCTCAGCGACATCGCGCTGCGCCGCGCCGCCCGCAACGACGGCTGGATCGGCGATCTGATCAAGACCGAACGCGCCATCGAGGCCGTGGGCCGCCTGCGCGAATTGCGGGCCGAAAACGGTTTGTCCATGGATGATTTCACCATCCTGACGCCGCTGACCGACGCCTTCACCATCGCCGACTACCAACGCGCCGCCGACGCCGGCATCACGGGCATCATCACCATGCCGTGGATGTTCTACGCCGGTCCGGACGCGTCGTTGACCGACAAGATCGACGGCATGCAGCGCTTCCGCAAGGATCTGGTGCTTGACGGCTAGGTCTCGCCTCCTTGGCACTTTCGGCCTCTTTCGGCCACGACACATAACCTATGGCGAAGATACGCCCCGTAAAAGCCCGCCGTGGTTTATGTCTCGCGGGTCCGATCGCGTTCGGGCGGCCCGTGGTAAGCCGTTGCAAGCCTGAAAGAATGCCGGACATGCCAGCGAACATCGGCCGGGTGCGTCCGGCGTCCGCAGCGGATGCCGTGGCGTGCGTTGCGATCTACCGCCCGTATGTCGAGGACACGACGATCAGTTGGGAGATCGAGGTTCCGAGCGTGGGGGAGATGGCCACCCGCATCCGCGACGCCCACGACTGGCTCGTCCTCGAACGCGACGCTCGGGCCATCGGCTTCGCTTACGGACACGCGCTGCTGCGCCTGCCCAGCTTCCAATGGTCGGTCGAGACCGGAATCTACGTCGACCGCGACCATCACCGCACCGGCGGCGGTCGACAGCTCTACACGCGACTGCTGCGTCGGCTCACGGAGCGCGGCTACCGGAGAGCCTTCGCCGGCATCACCCAACCGAACGAGGCCAGCAACGGTTTTCACCGATCATTCGGGTTCCAGGACGCCGGCCTGTATCGGCGCGTCGAATGGAAGCACGGCCGCTGGCACGACGTCGCGTGGATGCAGCTCGACCTGGGCGGCACAGCCGACCCCGGCGAGCCGCCCGGCCCGATCGTGTGATCGGTTAACGGCCCCCGCCGGCACCGCCACCCACGAAGCCTCCGCCGGCACCGCCACCCACGAAGCCTCCGCCGGCTCCGCCACCGATGCGGCCGCTGCCGCGCCCAACCATTACCTGTGCGGTGCTGATAGTCATGGCCCAGAAGCTAACGCCGTATTCGTTGCCGCCGCAAGACTTTAAATCTGAACTTTTCGCCACATACCCGACCCCGGGCCATGGAAAGAGAGAGCCCACCCGCTCGGCAATCGATGCACGGATCGCGGAGCGGGTGGACTCTTCTCGGAGCTACTGCCGACTTAGACGTCGTAGTAGAGCGCGAACTCGTACGGGTGCGGCCGGATCTGCACCGGCAGGATCTCGTTCTCGCGCTTGAAGCTGATCCACGTCTCGATCAGGTCGGGCGTGAAAACGCCGCCCTCCGTGAGGTATTCGTGGTCCTCTTCCAGCCGGTCGATCACCGCGGACAGCTGTGTGGGCGCCTGCGGGATGTTGGCGGCCTCCTCCGGCGGCAGTTCGTACAGGTCCTTGTCGACCGGGGCCTGCGGCTCGATCTTGTTCTTGATGCCGTCGAGCCCGGCCATCAGCATGGCCGAGAACGCCAGGTACGGGTTGCCCGACGAGTCGGGGCAACGGAACTCGAGCCGCTTGGCCTTGGGGTTGCTGCCGGTGATCGGGATGCGGACACAGGCCGAGCGGTTGCGCTGGCTGTAGACCAGGTTGATCGGCGCCTCGTAACCGGGAACCAGTCGCTTGTAGGAGTTGACGGTCGGGTTGGTGAAGGCCAGCAGCGACGGGGCGTGGTGCAGCAGGCCGCCGATGTAGTGCCGCGCGGTGTCCGACAGCCCGGCATAGCCGGTCTCGTCGTACATCAGCGGGCTGCCGTCCTTCCACAGCGACTGGTGGGTGTGCATGCCGGAGCCGTTGTCACCGAACAGCGGCTTGGGCATGAACGTGACGGTCTTGCCGGCCTGCCAGGCCGTGTTCTTGACGATGTACTTGTAGAGCTGCATGTCGTCGGCCGCGTGCAGCAGGGTGTTGAACTTGTAGTTGATCTCGGCCTGCCCGCCGCTGCCCACCTCGTGGTGCCCCTTCTCCAGGCTGAAGCCGGCCTTGATGAGGTTCGACAGCATGTCGGCGCGCAGGTCGACGTAGTGGTCGACGGGAGCCACCGGGAAGTACCCACCTTTCGGGCGGACCTTGTAGCCGCGGTTGGGGCTGCCGTCGTTCTCCGTCGGCTCGCCGGTGTTCCACCACCCCGAGATCGCGTCGACCTCGTAGAAGGACCCGTTGGTGCGCGAGTCGAAGCTCACCGAGTCGAAGATGTAGAACTCGGCCTCGGCGCCGAAGTAGGCGGTGTCGGCGACGCCGGTGCTGATCAGGTAGTTCTCCGCCTTGCGAGCGATGTTGCGCGGGTCGCGCGAGTACGGCTCGAGGGTGAACGGGTCGTGCACGAAGAAGTTCAGGTTCAGCGTCTTGTGTTCCGTGAACAGGTCGATCTGCGCCGTCGCGGGGTCGGGCAGGAGCAGCATGTCGGATTCGTGGATGGACTGGAATCCGCGAATCGACGAGCCGTCGAAGGCCAGGCCGTCCTCGAAGACGCTCTCATCGAAGAACGAAACCGGAATCGTGAAGTGCTGCATGATGCCTGGCAGGTCACAGAACCGGACGTCGACAAACTCGACGTTCTCGTCCTTGACGAGTTTGAAGACGTCGTCGGGCGTCGTTTCCGTCACAGAAATGCTCCTTTACTTGGTGAGATCCGCGGCCTGACGCTATGGAGCAGATGTTTCCCGCCAGTCAACCCCGTGTTGCGCGCACGTTACGCGACCCATGTCATCCACAAAAGAGGCGGCGTCGGCGGCGGGTTCTATTGTGGGGCCATGGATCGCAAGATCGTATCTGGTCCGGCGCGCAAGCGCAGCGTTCGCTCTGGGTCCCGAGCCGTGCAGGTCAGGGAGCCGAACGCCGGTTTCGGCCGATGATGCCGGAATCGCGATCCGCATACCCCGGCGAAAGGCTGGGCCTGCCGGAAACCGGACCGGGGTCCCTGGCCCCGATGGGGCGCCGGCTGGGCGCACTGATGATCGACTGGCTGATCGCGTTGGGAATTGCGTTTCTGGCCGTGCGCAGCGGTCTGGTCCCGCCGAACCGGTTGCACGAGGCACAGTATGCGACGTGGCTTGGGATGGGCATCGTGGCGGTGCGGCTGTTCGGTATGACGCCGGGTCAGTTGTGCGCGGGCATCGGCGTGGCGGCGCTGGACGGGCGTCCCGTGGTCGGCCTCGGCCGTGCGGTGGTGCGTGCCGTACTCGTCGGAATCGTGCTTCCCGCCTTGTTCACCGACGCCGACGGGCGTGGCTTGCAGGATCGCGTGACCGGGACGGCCGTGATTCGGCGGCGGTAACCGCGAAGCCCGATGGCGGCGACCCGCAGCGGCCGGCTTCGCCGCGCTTGCGATCGCCGCGTTACTTCCGGCGCACGGTGCGCTGCACACCGCGCATCTTGCCGGCGTTGGGCAGCGGCCCCTTCGGCAGGACGGCGGCGCCGGCCCGCGTTCCCAGCGCGGCCAACCGGGATTCCAGCGTGTCCATCTGCTTGGCGGTGATGTTGGCCGGCAGGCGGTTGAGGTGGCGCTCCAGCTTGGACAGCGGAACCTCGTCGTCGGCGTTGCCGACGATGATGTCGTAGATCGGCACGTCGCCGATCAGCCGCGCGGTGCGCTTCTTCTCCTGGGCCAGCAGCGGCCGGACCCGGCCCGACGACCCTTCGCCGACCAAGATGACCCCGGGCCGGCCGATGACCCGGTGCACCGCGTCGAGGTGGCCGGTCGCGGCCACCCCCGGCGTCACCCGCCACTTGCCGCGCAGGTTGTCCAAAGCCCATGCGGCCGCGCCGGTTTGGCCCTCGGCCTTGCTGTAGACGCTCTTCTGGGCGCGGCGGCCGAAGATGATGAAGGCGACCAGCCCGCCCAGCACCACACCCAGCGGGATCAAGGTGATCATTGTCAGCCCGCCGGCCCACACACCGACCGCCACGGAGACGGCGACGATCAGCACGAAGGCGCCGATCATGTAGGGCAGCAGCCGCTTGTCCTCGCGGCGCTGCAGGTTGAACGCCTGCAACAGCTGGGCGCGCCGCTCCTTCGCGGCGGCCTTGCGCGCGGCCTGCGCCTGCGCCCGGGCGGCCTTGTTCTGAGCGGCGGTGCGGGGTTTAGCCATAGTCAAAGAATACGTACCGGCGCCGCTGGCCACCGCGCCGCGGCACCTTCAGGTGCGGGTGCGTGCGGCCTGCTCGTAGAGCCGGCCCGCCCGGTAGGACGACCGCACCAGCGGCCCGGCCAGGACCCCGGCGAAGCCCAGCGCCTCGGCGTGCCGGGCGAACTCGACGAACTCGTCGGGATGCACCCAGCGCTCGACCGGGTGGTGCCGCGCCGACGGACGCAGGTATTGGGTGATGGTGACGATGTCGCAGCCGGCGCCCCGCAGGTCGGCCAGGGCGGTGCGCACCTCGTCGGGGGTTTCGCCCAGCCCGAGTATGAGATTGCTCTTGGTGACCAGCCCGGCGTCGCGCGCCGCGGTGATGACGTCGAGGCTGCGCTGATAGCTGAAGGCGGGCCGGATCCGCTTGAAGATGCGCGGCACGGTTTCGACGTTGTGCGCCAACACTTCCGGGCGGGGTTCGAACACCTCGGCAAGCCGGGCGGGCTCGCCGTTGAAGTCGGGGATCAACAGCTCGACGCCGGTCGACGGGTTGAGTTCCTTGATGGCGCGCACCGTCTCGGCGTAGAGCCACGCCCCGCCGTCGGGCAGGTCGTCGCGGGCCACCCCGGTGATGGTGGCGTAGCGCAGCCCCATGGTCCGCACGCTGTCGGCGACGCGACTGGGCTCGTCGCGGTCCAGGGCGGCCGGCTTTCCGGTGTCGATCTGGCAGAAGTCGCAGCGCCGGGTGCATTGGTCACCACCGATCAAGAAGGTGGCTTCCCGGTCCTCCCAGCACTCGAAGATGTTGGGGCAGCCGGCCTCTTCGCAGACCGTGTGCAACCCCTCGCGGCGGACCAGGCCCTTCAATTGGGTGTATTCGGGCCCCATCCGGGCCCGGACCTTGATCCACGGCGGCTTGCGTTCGATCGGGGTTTGCGCGTTGCGGACCTCGAGGCGCAGCAGTCGCCTGCCTGGCGGAGCCGCGCCAGCGGCGACATCAGGCCTTGGTGCGACAGTCACATCGCCGATGCTACGCGCGTACCCGGGTGTTCCCGGACCGGCAGGGCGCCGTCGAGGGCGTCGCAGACGGTGGCGGCGACGGCCGCACGCACGTCGTCGACGACCACCGGACGGCCCAGCTCGGCGGACAACGACGTCACGCCGGCGTCGCTGATGCCGCACGGCACGATCGTGCCGAACGCGCCGAGGTTGCAGTCGCAGTTGAGCGCGAACCCGTGCAGGGTGGTCGCGCGCGACACCCGGACGCCGATGGCGGCCACCTTGCGGTCGGGCCGGCCTTGGGCGGATCGGTCGCCGGCCACCCACACCCCGGACCGGCCGTGCACCCGGCAGGCCTCCAGGCCCAGGTCGCCGCAGACCTTGATCAGCGCCTCCTCCAGGCGCCGGACGTAGTTCACCACGTCGAGCGGCTCGGCCAGGCCGATGATCGGATAGCCGACCAGTTGCCCCGGGCCGTGCCAGGTGATCTTGCCGCCGCGGTCGGTGTCGACGACGGGGGTGCCATCAACCGGCCGTTCGTGCGCCTCCGTGCGCCGCCCCGCGGTGTAGACGGGTGGGTGCTCCAGCAGCAGTAGCGTGTCGGGTCCGCCGGCGACCCGAGCGTCGGCCAGCTCGCGTTGCAGCTGCCAGGCGGTGCGGTAGTCGACGGTTCCGAGCTGGCGGACGTCGATCGCGGCCCGGCTGGACCGGATGGAATCCATCACGTTGGCGACGGTACTCGCCGGGCAGGCACCTCGCGATGCGGCGTCACGCTGGCGTGACGTTCGGCGGCGACAGCCACGCTGGCGTGACACTCACCGGCCGTACTGGCCCGTACCCGCTAGTCGTGGTCGCGCCGCGCGGTGGCGTAGCCGAGTGCCTCGCCAATCGTGTTGTGGTGGAACTGGAATCCGGCCCGCTCCAGCGCGGACGGGATGGCCCGCTGGCCGATCAGCACGCCCTCGTCGGCGAACTCGCCGAGCGCGGCCCGCACCGCGAAACCCGGCATCATCAACGGCGTCGGCCGGTTGAGCGCCCGGCCGAACGCGGTGGTGAATTCGGCGTTGGTGACCGGCGCGGGCCCGGTCATATTGACCGGCCCGGACAGCGCGGTGTTGGAGATCGCGAACAGCAGCGCCCGCACCTCGTCTTCCAGCGTGATCCAGGACATGTATTGACGGCCGCTGCCAAGCCGGGCCCCGAGGCCCGTCCGGAACAACGGCCGCAAGCGCCCCAACGCGCCGCCCGCGGGGGCGAACACCAGCCCCGTGCGGGCGAGCACCACCCGGGCGCCACCGTATTGGGCCGGCAGCGTGGCGGCCTCCCAGTCTTCGCACAGCTGGGCGAGGAAACCCTTTCCCGCCCGGTCGTTTTCGTCGACCACGCGGTCTTTGGTGTTCCCGTAGTAGCCCACCGCGCTGGCATTGACCAGGGTGCCAACCCCGGCCTCGGCCACGGCATGCGCCAAGACTTCGGTGGGAGCGATGCGGCTGTCCCGCAGGCCCTGCTTGAAGGAGCCCGACCAGCGGCGCTGGCCGACGTTGACACCACACAGGTTGACGACGGCGTCGACATCGCTGATCGCGTCGACGTCGATTTCGCCGCTCTCGGGGTTCCAGTGCAATTCGTCGGAATTCGACGGTGCCCGGCGCACGATGCGCAACACCCGGTGGTCGGCCGCACGCAGCGCCGCAGTCAAAGCGGATCCGATCAAGCCGGACGAACCCGCTATGGCGATGACGCTCTTGACCACGGTTCGCCAGCCCCCTATAGACCCAAGTCGGCCTCGAACGCTCCCTCTTCCAGGCGGTTCTTGATCGTGGTGAGGAAGCGTCCGGCATCAGCGCCGTCGATGAGCCGATGGTCATAGGTGAGCGGGAGATAGCAGACGGAGCGGACGCCGATGGACTCGTTGCCGAATTCGTCGACGATCACCCGGGGCCGCTTCACGATGGCGCCGGTGCCCAGCATGGCGGCCTGCGGCGGGACCAGGATGGGGGTGTCGAACAACGCGCCCTGGCTGCCGATGTTGGTGATGGTGAAGGTCCCACCGGACAGCTCGTCGGGTTTGAGGTCGCCCGAGCGGGCGCGCGCGGCGATGTCGGCGATGGCCCGGGCCAGTCCGGCCAGGGAGAGGTCGCCGGCGTTGTGGATGACGGGCGAGAGCAGTCCCTGTTCGGTGTCGACGGCGAACCCGAGATGCTCGGCGTCGTAGTAGGTGATCTCCTTGGTCTGCTCGTTGTAGCTCGCGTTGATGTTGGGGTGGATCTTCAACGCGTCGATCACCGCCCTGGCGATGAACGGCAGGTAGGTCAGGTTCACCCCCTCGCGTTCGGCGAACGCGGACTTCGCCCGGGCCCGCAACCCGACGATCCTGGTCATGTCGACCTCGTGCGTCTGGGTGAGCTGGGCGGTGGCCTGCAGGGATTCCCGCGTCTTGTTCGCGGTGAGCTGACGGATGCGGCTGGCCTTCTGCGTGGTGCCGCGCAGGTGCGCCAGCGCCGGCGCCGGGGTGGGGGCGGCCGCCGGCGCCGCCTTGCCGTCCGCGGCCGGCGCGGCGGTGGGTGCCTGCGACGGTGCGGGCGCCTTCTGGGCCTGTTGTTTCTTTTCCGCCGCGGCGAGCACGTCTTGCTTGCGGATGCGGCCGCCGACGCCGGTTCCCGCGATCTCGGCCAGATCGATGTTGTGCTCGGTGGCCAGCTTGCGCACCAGCGGCGTCACGTACGGCGCGCCGTTCGGACTCGAGCCGCCGGGCTGGGGCTCCGGTTGCGCCTGCGCCGGTTGGGCTTTCGGCGCCGGCTCGGGCTGCGAAACCGGCTGCGGTTCGGGCTTGGCCGCCTTGGGCGGTTCGGGGGCCGGCTCGGGCTTGGGTTCCGGTTTGGGAGCGGGCGGCGGCGTGGGAGCGGAAGCGGCCTCCGAACCGCTGCCGATGCGCGCCAGCTCGCCACCGACCGGCACGGTGGCGTCCTCGTCGGCGGTGATGCTGACCAGGACGCCGGCCACGGGTGACGGGATCTCGGTGTCCACCTTGTCCGTCGAAACCTCCACCAGCGCCTCGTCAACCTGGACGGAATCGCCGACCTTCTTCAGCCACCGCGTCACCGTGCCCTCGGCCACCGACTCGCCGAGCTCGGGCATCAGCACCGGGGTCGCGTCCCCGCCACCGGAGCTCTGCGGGGCGGGCTCGGGCTTGGGCTCCGGCTGCGCCTCGGGCCCGGGTTCCGGCTGGGCCTGCGGCGCGGATTCGGCCTGCGGCTCGGGCTGGCTGGGTGCCTGCGGGGCAGCCTGCGGGGGCGCCGCCGAACCGCCGCCCTCGGACGAGTCGCCGATCACGGCGAGTTCGCCGCCCACCTCGACGGTGTCGTCCTCCTGGGCGACGATCTTGGTCAGCACACCAGCGGCGGGCGACGGGATTTCGGTGTCGACCTTGTCGGTCGACACCTCGACGAGGGGCTCGTCGAGTTCGACCGTGTCGCCTTCCTGCTTGAGCCAGCGGGTGACCGTCCCTTCGGTGACGCTCTCACCGAGTGCCGGCATCTGGACGGAGAAGGCCATCGTTTTTGACTCCTCGATCGCTCGTGGGTCGGGGTGGGTCGAACATGTCGCTAGCCGTTGAAAAGTAGCTATCCAAAACTATCCTGTCACTGCGTCCGCACCGGAACACATCCAGGGCGGATCGCGCGCGGTTGCCGGGACGGCCCGAACACCCTTGCTACGGTGTGGCCACTGCAGTCGAAGCGGGGAGGTCGGAGATGCCGGCAACACAACAGCTAGCTCAGCATTTCGTCGACAGCGCCGACGGCGCGCGAATCGCCGTCTACGAAGAGGGCAACCCCGAGGGGCCCACCGTCGTGCTGGTGCACGGCTTCCCCGACTCGCATGTGCTGTGGGACGGCGTGGTGCCGCTGCTGGCCGACCGGTTCCGCATTCTTCGGTACGACAACCGTGGCGTCGGTGCGTCCTCGGCGCCCAAGCCGGTGTCGGCGTACAGCATGGACCGGTTCGCCGACGACTTCGCCGCGGTGACCGGCGAACTGAGCCCCGGCCGGCCCGTGCACGTGCTCGCCCACGACTGGGGCTCGGTGGGCGTATGGCACTACCTGAAGCGGCCGGGCGCCGACGACCGCGTCGCCACCTTCACGTCGGTGTCCGGCCCCAGCCAGGACCAACTGGTCGACTACATCTTCAGCGGCCTGCGGCGCCCCTGGCGCCCGCGCACCTTCGTCAGGGCGATCAGCCAGGCGTTGCGGCTGACCTACCTGATCTTCTTCTCGATCCCGGTGCTCGCGCCGCTGTTACTCCGGCTGACGCTGTCGATCCCGGCGCTTCGGCGC
The DNA here is from genome assembly GCF_001667585.1 of Mycobacterium sp. E2733. Lineage (GTDB taxonomy): Bacteria > Actinomycetota > Actinomycetes > Mycobacteriales > Mycobacteriaceae > Mycobacterium. Next base: position 20,554 of record NZ_LZJZ01000103.1, on the reverse strand, counting down.
AACGCGGTGGACAACATCCCGGTCGAGCAGATCCACCACTCGCCCCAGCTGGCCCGCGACGCCGCCCGTTCGGTGAAAACCTATCCGGCCAACTACTTTCGCTCGTTCTCCGGTCGGGGGCAGGGCGTCCACGTCGTCGACGTGCCGGTGCAGTTGATCGTCAACACCAAGGACAAGTATGTGCGGCCGTACGGCTACGACCACACGCCACGCTTCGTGCCGCGGCTGTGGCGGCGCGACATCAAGGCCGGCCACTTCTCGCCGATGTCCCACCCGCAGGTGATGGCCGCGGCGGTGCACGAATTCGCCGATCTGGCCGAGGGCAAGCCGCCCAGCCGGGCGCTGCTGCGCGCGCAGGTCGGGCGTCCCCGCGGGTCCTTCGGCGACACCCTGGTGTCGGTCACCGGCGCCGGCAGCGGAATCGGCCGCGAGACGGCGTTCGCGTTCGCGCGTGAGGGCGCCGAGCTGGTCATCAGCGACATCGACGAAGCGGCCGTGAAGGCCACGGCCGCCGAGATCGCCACCCGCGGCGGCGTCGCGCACGCCTACGTGCTGGACGTGTCCGATGCCCGAGCCGTGGAGGCGTTCGCCGAGCGGGTCAGCGCCGAGCACGGCGTGCCCGACATCGTCGTCAACAATGCGGGCATCGGGCAGGCCGGTGGATTTTTGGACACCCCGGCCGAGCAGTTCGACCGGGTGCTCGACGTCAACCTGGGCGGCGTGGTCAACGGGTGCCGCTCCTTCGCGCGGCGGCTGGTCGAGCGTGGCACCGGCGGTTACATCGTCAACGTGTCGTCCATGGCCGCCTACGCCCCGCTGCAGTCGCTCAACGCCTACTGCACGTCGAAGGCGGCGACCTACATGTTCTCCGACTGCCTGCGCGCCGAACTCGACGCCGCCGGGGTGGGGCTCACCACCATCTGCCCCGGCGTCATCGACACCAATATCATCAACACCACCCGCTTCGACGCGCCCGCCAAAAAGGGCGAACAGGTCGACGGCCGGCGCGGACAGCTGGGGAAGATGTTCGCGCTGCGGCACTACGGCCCCGACAAGGTCGCCAACGCCATCCTGTCGTCGGTCGAGAAGAAGAAGCCGATCCGACCGGTCGCGCCGGAAGCCTATGCGCTGTATGGCCTTTCGCGCCTGGCGCCGCAAGGCCTGCGCAACTTCGCGCGGATGCGCGTGATCTGAGGCGCCGTTTAGATGCCCGTGCGTGCCGCGCCCTGGCGGCCCGTCAGCAACACCCCGCCAACTGCGAGCAGCCCGATGACCGCGAGCGGAATGGACCACATGCGCCGGCTGCCCACCGACGACTGGCACTGCGCCACATAGTCGGTGTGCGGAACGACCTGATTCAGGATCGGGATGTTCGCCACGCTGTTGTTGTTCGCGCTCCTCGCCGCCGACAGGTCCGTGGCGACGGCGTTCCCGCACCCGATCGAATGGCCGTTGCCGTCGGAGATCGACACCGGCGCCAATAGCCCGATCACACCGGCCAGCAAAAGCACCGCGCCCACACCCAGGATCAATCGTCGCACCGTCACGATCTCGCCTTTCGCCGTCCGGATTTTGACCGCTACAAGACTAACCACTGTTGGGGCCGGGTAAACCCGAATTTGGCCGGTAAGACGCCCGCTACGTGGGTATTCCGCCGCGGGAGCCGAAAGGGGAATTGGTTGTGGTGCTGAGTGCGACGCGGGACGTGGCCGCGCCTTGCGAGCGGGTGTGGGAAGTGCTGGCCCAGGGGTGGACCTACACCCAGTGGGTGGTGGGCAACAGCCGCATGCGGGCCGTCGATCCGAACTGGCCGGAGCCCGGCTCCTCGATCAGGCACTCGATCGGGATCTGGCCGCTGGTGATCAACGACGCGACCCTGGTCGAGGAGTCCGAACCCCCGCACAAGCTGGTGCTGTGCGCCCGCCTGGGGCCGCTGGGCGCCGCGCGGATCACGATGCTGCTGCACGAGACCCCGACGGGGTGCCGGGTGGAGATGATCGAAGTGCCCGTCGAGGGCCCGATGGCGGCCGTGCCGAACTCTCTCGCGTTGGCCGCGGCCTACCCGCGCAACAAGGAATGCCTGTGGCGCCTGGGGGCTCTGGCGGAGCGCAAGGAGCCGAGCCAGGTGAAGTGATCGTGCGGGACACCGCGGACGCCGTCGTCATCGGGGCCGGACACCACGGGCTGGTTGCCGCCTCGATGCTGGCCGACGCCGGATGGGACGTGCTGGTGCTCGAAGCCCAGCCGGAACCGGGCGGCGCGGTCCGCAGCGCGGAGTTGACGCCGGGCTACATCACCGACCTGTTCAGCTCCTATTACCCGATGACGGTGGCCTCACCGGCGATGGCGGCGCTGCAGCTCGAAGACCACGGGCTGCGGTGGTCGCACGCGCCGGCGGTGGTCGGGCATCCGCGCAGCTCCGCCGATGACGACCCGCCCGTCGTCTACCGCGACCCTGCCCGCACCGCAACGGAATTCGCACGGCGAGAACCCGCCGACGGCGATAACTGGTGGCGACTGGTGGACTTGTGGCAGCGGATCAAGGCTCCGCTGCTCGACGCCATGCTGGCGCCCTTCCCGCCCGTGCGCCCAATGCTGCGACTGCTCACCAAACTCGGCACGGCCGAGGCGATTCGGGTGGCCCGCCTGCTGGTGCAGCCGGCCAACACCATGGCGAGCGAGCTGTTCGCCGGCGAGGCGCCTCGAGTGTTGTTGCTGGGCAACGCGATGCACGCCGACGTCCCGCCCGACGCGCCCATCAGCGGCGCCATGGGGTTCCTGATGACGATGCTGGCCCAGGACGGCGGCTGGCCCGTGCCCGTCGGGGGTTCCGGTCAGCTGACGGCCGCCCTGGTCAACCGTGCCCGCTCCGCGGGCGCGCGAATCGAATGCAACCAGAACGTTTCTCGCATCCACGTGCGGGACGGGCGCGCGGTGGGCGTGACGACCGCCGAGGGCCGCACCGTCCAGGCCCGGCGCGCGATCGTCGCCGACGTGACGGCACCGCGCCTGTTCCGCGACATGCTGCCCGCGGATGCGCTGCCGCCCAAGCTGCTGCGCGACCTCGAGCACTTCATGTGGGACCCACCGGTGGTGAAGGTCAATTACGCGCTTGGCGGGCCGGTTCCCTGGCGGGCCAAGAACCTGCACGGCGTCGGCACCGTCCATCTGGGGGCCGACGGCGACGGGCTGGTCCGTTGGATGGCCGACCTGAACACCCGGGTGGTGCCCGAGCATCCGTTCATGCTGTTCGGGCAGACCACCACCGCGGATGCGAGCAGATCTCCGGCCGGCACCGAAAGTGTTTGGGCCTATACGCATTTGCCGCGTGATGTCGCCGACGACGCGTCGGCCGACCGGCTCGCCGAAGGGATGGACCGGGTCATCGAGGAACACGCGCCGGGCTTCGGTTCGGCGGTCATCGACCGATTCGTGCAGCGGCCGTCGGACCTGGAGGCCAGCGACGCCAACCTGCACATGGGGGCGCTCAACGGCGGCACCGCGCAACTGCAGCAGATGCTGATCTTTCGCCCGGCGCCCGGCATGGGCCGGGCCGAAACCCCGGTGCAGGGGCTGTATTTGGGCAGCGCCTCGGCGACCCCGGGGGGGTCCGTGCACGGTGCCTGTGGGCGCAACGCGGCCAACGCCGCGTTGGCCGCCGACGGCGCGACCGGCTGGCCCCGCCGCCAGGTGAAGCGGGCCGTCTTCTCGCTGCTGACGAAGTGAGACGCTCGACGCCCACCGCCACGCTGGCGTGACGTTCGCGAGCGGGCGGTGCCCCCAGCCCGGCGCGTCAGCCGTGCGCTAGCCGTTTTCGGCGATGTCCTCGAGCACCGCGAACATGGTGCGGGTCGGCACACCCGTGCCGCCCTTGGGCGTGTAGCCCCACGGGCTGCCGGTGTTGTACGCCGGGCCGGCCACATCGATATGCGCCCAACCCACGCCGTCGGCGACGAATTCGCGCAGGAACACCCCGGCCACCAGCATGCCGGCGTAGCGCTGGCCGCTGATGTTGGACAGGTCGGCCACCGTCGACTTCAGGTCGTCCTTGAGTTCGTCGGGCAGCGGCATCGGCCAACCGTTCTCGCCCACCCGCTGCGAAATCGCGGCGACCCGGTCGCGGAACTCGTCGCTGCCCATCACCCCGGGGATCCGGGCGCCCAGCGCCACCGTTTGCGCGCCGGTCAACGTGGACGTCTCGATCAGGTAGTCCGGGTTGTCCTCGCACGCCCGCACGATCGCGTCGGCCAGGATGAGCCGGCCCTCGGCGTCGGTGTTCTGCACCTCGACCGTGATGCCGCCGTATTGCGTCAGCACGTCGCCCGGACGCTGCGCCGTGCCCGACGGCATGTTCTCGGCCATCGGCACGGTGGCGATCACGTCGATCGGCAACCGCAGCTGCGCGGCCAGCGCCACAGTGGCGATGACCGCGGCCGCGCCGCCCATGTCGGAGGTCATGTAGTGCATCGACGCGGCCGGCTTGATCGAGATGCCGCCGGTGTCGAACGTGATGCCCTTGCCGACCAGCGCCACCTTCTTCGCCTGCTTCGGCTTCTTGGCCAGCTTCGCACCTCGGTGGCTGAGCCGCACCAGCCGCGGCGGCCGCGACGAGCCCTGGCCGACACCGATCACGCCGCCGTAGCCGCCCTTCTGCAGCGCCTTCTCGTCGAGCACCTCCACCTCGAGACCGACCGATTCACCCAAAGCCCTTGCGCGCCGCGCGAATTCGGCGGGGAAGAGGTGACTTGGGGGCGTGTTGACGAAGTCGCGAGCGGTGGCCACCGCGGTCGCCACGGCAGTGCCGTGCGCGCTGGCCCCTTTGGCGTCCTTGGAGGCGGACAGCACGGTGATCTTGCGCAGCCCTTTGTCTTTCGGCGCGGTCTTGCCGCTGCGGAATTCGCTGAACCGGTAGCTGCCCAGGATGAGCCCTTCGACGGCCGCCGAGCACACGTCGGCGCTGAAGTCGCCGGGCAGCGTGAGGATCACCGCCTCGGCGGTGCCCAGCGACCGCGCCGCCACACCCGCGGCGCGCCGGACCGTGTCGGCCGGCCACTCGGGTCGCGGTTTACCCAGGCCGATCGTCAGCACGCTCGATACGGGCAGTGACGGCACCACCAGGCGGTGAACCTGCTCACAGCCACCCGTGGCATCGAGTGCCCGCAGGCCGGATTCGATTTCGGCGACCGCGTCCGCGGCCAGCGGCGACTCGCCCTGCGCAACCGCCGCGCCCGGCCTGTCCTCGTCGCCGGTCGAGACGACCGGCACGATCAATACCGAAGAGCCCGCCCCGCGTTTCGGCAGCGATGTGGCGACGTTGACGGATGGGCTTGCATAGCTCAATTCGGTGCTCACAGGCATTTACCCTAATCGCCGGAGCGCGCGCCGAGCTCGGCGGCGCCCCCACCGTGCAGCTCGAAGGCGACGACCGGCGCGTCAAAACCCTTGAGATCAAAGGGTCCACGCGCCGTCGCCGGCCAGTCCGGCAATTGCTCGCGCAGGGCCGAATCGGCCAGGATCTGGCACGGGGCCGCGGCCCCGACCAGGCGCGCCGCCAGGTTGACCGGGCTGCCGAAGTAGTCCCCGTTGATCGCCAGGACGCTGCCGTACGCAAGGCCGGCGCGGACCTGCAGACCCTCCTCGCGCGCCCGCGGGTGGTCGACGAGATCGACCGCCGCCCTGGCCAGGCGTTCGGGCGACGCGCTCACCCACATCACCTCGTCGCCGATGAACTTGATCACCCGGCCGCCGTCGCGGTGCACCACGTCCGCGACGGTCCCGGCGAACTCGTTGAGCAGATCCGAAAGCTGCGCGGGTGTCAGCGCGCGGGTGAGCACCGTGAAGCCGGACAGATCCGCAAAACCGATGCCGCACACCACGCTTGCCGAGGCGTCGCGAAGAACGCCTTCGAAGTGGGTTCGGGCGCCGGTCAGATGGTGGCGGTGTACGACGTCGATCAGCGCCGAAATCCGGGGGACGAACTCCGCGACCGCCCGATACGCCTGCGCCGTGGCGAGCTCGTCGTTGGTGTAGGTCATCTGGATGTCCGGTGTTCCGGCCCGGATCGCGGTCGACTCGGCCTCCGCGAGCCGGGCCATCGCGGCGCCGAGCACCCGCAGCAGCCCGAAGGCGCCGTCCTCGCCGACCACCGTCTTCAGGGCAACCCAGGTCGCCAGCGCGTCGACGTCGGCCTGGCTCAGCGCCGGAACGTCCGGGCCGGCGACGGTCAGGCCCAGCAAACCCCACGCATGGGTGACTTCCTCGGGCGACAAACCGAGCTGCTCGGCGGCCGTCGCCATCGTGTGGGTCGGGCGGCCCGACCATTGCAGGACGTCACCGGCAAGCCCGAACAGCCGCCCGCGCCGTTCGGCCTCCACCATTTCGTCCACGGTGAAGCCGAGTTCGTCGAGGTACTTGATCAGGTCGGCCCGCTCGCGCGGACGTGCGATTCCGGCGGCCTCAAGCGCTTCGAAGTCCGGGGAATCGACCACCCACCCAAGTGTGCCAGCAGCCGCGATTAGGGTGAACCGTCGTGACCGATGAACTACAGCACGGCCCGTTGGAAGACCGCCACCGCGACCTGGGGGCCAGTTTCGCCGAGTTCAGCGGCTGGCTGATGCCGGTGTCTTACGCGGGCACCGTCAGCGAGCACAACGCCACCCGAAACGCGGTCGGCCTGTTCGACGTCAGCCACCTGGGCAAGGCGTTGATCCGTGGGCCGGGTGCCGCCGAATTCGTCAACTCGACGCTCACCAACGACCTGAGCCGTGTCGGGCCGGGCAAAGCTCAATACACTCTGTGCTGCACCGAATCCGGCGGCGTCATCGACGATTTGATCGCCTACTACGTCGCCGACGACGAGATCTTTCTGGTGCCCAACGCGGCCAACACCGCGGCGGTGGTCGAGGCGCTGCGGGCGGCCGCCCCGGCGAGCCTGACCATCACCAACGAGCATCGTTCCTACGCGGTGCTGGCGGCGCAGGGCCCGCGCTCGGCGGAGGTGCTGGGCGAGCTGGGCCTGCCGACCGGCATGGATTACATGGGCTACGCCGACGCCTCGTACTCGGGGGTGCCGGTGCGGGTGTGCCGGACCGGATACACCGGAGAGCACGGCTACGAACTGCTACCGCCGTGGGAATCCGCGGGTGTGGTGTTCGATGCGCTCGCGGCGGCGGTCCGCGCCGCCGGCGGCGAGCCCGCCGGCCTGGGCGCCCGCGACACGCTGCGCACCGAGATGGGTTACCCGCTGCACGGGCACGAACTGGCGCTGGACATTTCGCCGCTGCAGGCCCGATGCGGCTGGGCTATCGGCTGGAAGAAGGACGCGTTCTTCGGCCGCGACGCGCTGCTGGCGGAGAAGGCGACGGGGCCCCGACGACTGCTACGCGGCCTGCGGCTGGTCGGCCGCGGCGTGCTGCGTCCCGGCCTGACGGTGCTCGCCGGCGAGACCCCGGTGGGGGTCACCACGTCGGGGACTTTCTCCCCGACGCTGCAAGTCGGCATCGGGCTGGCGCTGATCGACGCCGACGCCGGCGTCGAGGACGGGCAGCGAATCACCGTCGACATCCGCGGGCGCGCCGCCGAGTGCGAAGTCGTGCGGCCGCCCTTCGTCGAAGCGAAAACCCGTTAGTGCCGCCGGTTCAGATGAAAAGCCCGGTCGCAGGCGGATATACAATCAGCCGCATGACCAGCGGCTCCCTCGAGTTCACGGTTTCCCGTTCGACCAACCCCGCGACCGACGCCGAACGTGAATCCATCCTGGCCGAGCCGGGTTTCGGCAAGTACTTCACCGACCACATGGTGTCGATCGACTACGACGACGGACGGGGTTGGCACAACGCGCGCGTCATCCCGTACGGCCCGATCGAGCTGGACCCGTCCGCGATCGTGCTGCACTACGCGCAGGAGATCTTCGAAGGGCTCAAGGCCTACCGCTGGGCGGACGACTCGGTCGTGTCGTTTCGCGCCGAGGCCAACGCCGCGCGGTTGCGGTCGTCGGCGCGGCGGCTCGCGATGCCCGAACTGCCGGACGAGCTGTTCATGCGCTCGCTGTGTCAGCTCATCGCCGTCGACAAGCCCTGGGTGCCCGCCGCCGGCGGCGAAGAGGCGCTCTATCTGCGGCCGTTCATCATCGCCACCGAGCCCGGATTGGGCGTTCGGCCGTCCAAGCGGTACCGGTATCTGCTGATCGCCTCACCGGCCGGGGCGTATTTCAAGGGCGGCGTCAGCCCCGTCACCGTGTGGGTGTCGACGGAGTACGTGCGGGCCAGCCCGGGTGGCACCGGCGCGGCCAAGTTCGGCGGCAATTACGCCGCCTCCCTGCTGGCGCAGGCCGAGGCCGCCGCGCACGAGTGCGACCAGGTGGTGTGGCTGGACGCCGTCGAACGGCGCTTCGTCGAGGAGATGGGCGGCATGAACATCTTCTTCGTGTTCGGCAGCGGCGGGTCGGCGCGCCTGGTCACCCCGGAGCTGTCCGGTTCGCTGTTGCCCGGTATCACCCGGGATTCGTTGCTGCAATTGGCAATTGACGCCGGATTCTCGGTCGAGGAACGCAAGATCGACATCGACGAGTGGCAGAAGAAGGCCGCCGCCGGCGAGATCACCGAGGTGTTCGCCTGCGGCACCGCCGCCGTCATCACCCCGGTGTCGCACATCAAGTACGGCGACACCGACTTCACCGTCGCCGACGGCCAGCCCGGCGAAGTGACGATGGCGCTGCGCGACACGCTGACCGGGATCCAGCGCGGCACCTTCGCCGACACCCACGGCTGGATGGCGCGCCTGGGCTGAGCGGCCCGGCTGTCGAACGTGAGGTTAGTTTCACGTTCGGCCGCGAGCGTGAAGATAACTACTCGCGGCTGGAACCGCGTTAGAACCGCACCAGTGCGGCGAGCGCGACGGCGCTCACCGTCGTGGTCAGCTCGATCGCGGCGCCCAGCACGTCGCCGGTGATGCCGCCGAATCGGCGCACGCAGTGCCGTACCAACACCGCGCCGCAGCACAGCGCCGCCAGCACTGCGACCGGCCCCTGCCACGGCCGCGGTCCCGCCGCCAGCGCAACGACGAGCAGCACCGCGACCCAGGCCGCCGCCACCATCGCCGGCTGGCTGCCGGCGACCCGCGCGCCCAAGGCGCTGCCCGCGGCCGCCGGCACCGACCGCCGACTCGCCAGCACCGCGGCGACCCGGCCGGCGGCGACGGCTACGGCAATGCCGATCAGCCCCGGCTTGCCCGCCGCCCCGAGCGCCGCGAAGGCCAGCCCCTGCAGCGCGATCACCAAGACGACGGCCGCCGCGCCGAACGGGCCGGTCGACCCGTCGCGCATCACCGCCAGCGCGCGCTCCGGGGGCCCGTAACAGCCCAGCCCGTCGGCCGTGTCGGCGACACCATCGAGGTGCAGGCCGCGGGTGGCCAACAGCAGCACCGCCACCGCGAGGAGGCCGGACAGCGCGCTGGACGCGCCGAAGGCCCACGCCCCGCCCCTCGTTACGGCCGCGGCCAGCGCGCCCAGGGCGGCGCCGACCACCGGCAGCGCCGTCATGGCCCCGCGGCCCATCGGCGCGTGCTGTGAACGCGGGACGGGAAGCGCCGTGCCGAACGCGAAAGCCGTTGCCAGCGAACGCATCACAGTGGGGGAGAGGCCTGGTCGGACACACCGGCCTGCGTGAATGTGGCCATCGACGACAGCGTCGCCACCGCGGCGCGCAGGACCGGGAGCGCCAGCGCGGCGCCGCTTCCCTCGCCCAGCCGCATCCGCAGGTCCAGGATCGGCTCCAGGCCGAGCTCGGTCAGCGCCAGGGCATGACCGGGCTCGGTGGACCGATGACCGGCCTGCCACCACAGCCGGGCGCCGGGCGCGAGCCGCTCGGCGACCAACGCGGCGGCCGTCACCGCCATCCCGTCGAGCAGCAGCGGGGTGCGCCGCACCGCGGCCTGCGCGCAAAAGCCCGCGATCGCGGCCAGGTCGGCGCCGCCGCCGCTGCGCAGCAGCGCGACCGGGTCGGGGAGCACGCGCCGCGTCCGGAACAGGGCATCGCGCACCGCGGCCGTCTTGCGCGCCCAACCGGCGTCGTCGATCCCGGTGCCGAAGCCCACCACCGCGACCGGTTCGGCGTTGGTCAGCGCTGCCACCAACACCGCGGCCGGGGTGGTGTTTCCGATCCCCATGTCGCCGGCGATGAGCAGGTCGGCGCCGGCGTCGACCTCTTCGTCGGCGATGGCCCGGCCCGCCGCGATCGCGGCGGCAGTCTCGTCGTCGGTCAGCGCGTCCTCAACGGTGATGTCGCCGCTGCCGCGCCGCACCTTGTGGCCGCCGATTCGGTCGGCCGCCGCATCGCCCGCCACCGCCAGGTCCGCGACCCGCACCGTCGCGCCGGCGAGATCGGCCAGCACATTGATCGCCGCCCCGCCGGCATCGAAGTTGGCGACCATCTGAGCGGTCACCTCCGGCGGGTAGGCCGACACTCCGGCGCGCGCGACGCCATGGTCGCCGGCGAACACCACCACCCGGGCGCGCTCGAATTGCCTTGGCGGGCAGTGCCCTTGGCACGAGGCGACCCACACCGACAGGTCCTCGAGGCGGCCCAGGGCGCCCCGCGGCTTGGTCAGCGTGTCTTGGCGGGCGCGGGCGGCCGCGGCGACGCCCGCATCGGGCGGCGATACCGGGGCGAATTCCATCAGGCCCCCGGCGACTTGATCGGCACCGCTTGCCCGGCCACCACCAGCACCACCCGGTCGCACAGCTCGGCGACGCGCTGGTTGAGGCTGCCCAGTTCGTCGGCGAACCGGCGCCCGGACGCGGTGGCCGGGACGACGGCCAGCCCCACCTCCGGGCTGACCAGCACGAGCGTGGAGCCGAATGCGCCGACCGCCCCGAGCATCTCATCGACCGGGGCCGCCACCGATCCACCGTCCCAACCGCCGTGGCGATCCAGCGTGCCGGTCAGCCAAGTGCCCAGATCGTCGACGAGCGTCGGGGTGTCCGGGGAGCCGCGCAATTGGCTTGCGACGTCGTCGGATTCGACCGTCGACCAATGCGCCGGCCGACGGCTGCGGTGCTCGGCGACCCGGTGCGCCCAGGCCGTGTCGCCCGCACCGGCGGGCCCGGGGGCCAGGTAACGGACCGGCTGGCCGGCCGGCAGCGCCTCGGCGATGGCGTCTTCCGCCCACCGGGATTTGCCCGACCGGATCCCGCCGAGCACCAAAGTGCGCACCGTGCTCAGGCGGCTTTCCCGCGTCTAACCGACATCGCTGCCGCGCTCGACCTGGGGCCGCGGTGTGCGCATCCGTCGCATCTGCGAGGCCCGGCCGGCCGCGTACAGGCCCAGCTTCCAGCGGCTTTCGGTGTTGTCCGGGAACTTCGCGTCCACCAGCTTGCTCACCTTGCGGCCCAGCAGCACCCCGTCGATACCCATCACGGCCATCAGCACCAGCATCGCCGGGGAGACCCAGAGCTGCAGCTGTGGCGTGGTGAACATGGCGAACATCAGGAACAGCGTCGCCGGCATGAACAGGCCGAGCAGGTTGCGCCGAGCGTCCACCACGTCGCGCGCGTAGCGCCGTACCGGGCCCTGGTCACGTGGCAGCAGGTACGCCTCTTCGCCGGCCATCATGCGCTGCCGGCGATCCGTCATCCGGGCGCGGCTGGCGGCCCGGTCGGCCTTGCGCTCCTCGCGGCTGAGCTTGGGACCGGCCAGCGTCTTGCGCCGGGCCCGCGCCTCCGACGCGGTCATCGGCGCGGGCGCCACCGGCCCCTTGCGCCGCGTCTGGCTGCGCTTGGGCGTGGGCCGGCCCTTGGGGCTCGTCCCGCGCGACCCGCGGGAGGTCGTCTCGGGGGCGCCGGCGGCATTCACTGCGGCCGTGCCCTCGTCAAGGTCCTCGTCCTGGCCCTTCTTGCGGCCCATCAGCTTCACAGAGGCCAGGTTACTTCGCGCATGGCTCGTCCCGGAATTGGCTTGGAATGCCTTGCTATTAGACCTGCGTCAGCACCTCCCTTGGCCCTACTCTTACCAGTGATGAACGGCTGCCTGTGATGGACGACGGGTCAATGGCCTCGGATGATGCTGCCTCTGGCCTCGCTCCCGGGCGTCTGCAGCTGCCCGCCATGCTCGTCCTGGTGGCTCCGGATTGCTACGGCGACAGCATGACGGCCGTCGAGGCGGCCGCGGCCATCGCGACCGGCTGGACCCGGTGCCGTCCGGGCGATCGGTTCATCGTCGCCCCGCAGTCCGACGGCGGCCCCGGCTTCGTCGAGGTGCTCGCCAGCCGGCTGGGCAAGACGCGGCGGCTGCGGGTATCCGGGCCGCTTTCCACCATGGTCGAGGCCAAATGGGTGTTCGACCCCACCACGACCACCGCATACCTGGAATGCGCGCAGGCGTGCGGCCTGGCCCTGCTGGGCGGTCCGCCCACCCCGGAGACCGCGATGGCGGCCCACAGCAGGGGAGTGGGGCAGCTGATCGCCGAGGCGATGCGGGCCGGGGCGACGCGGATCGTGGTCGGCCTCGGCGGCAGCGCCTGCACCGACGGCGGGCAGGGGATGATCGCCGAGCTCGGCGGCCTGGACTCCGCCCGCCGCCAGCTGGGCAACGTGGAGCTCATCGCCGCCTCGGACACCGAATACCCCCTGCTCGGGCCGTGGGGGGCTGCCAGGGTGTTCGGGCCGCAGAAGGGTGCGGACACGGTCACCGTCGCGGCCCTGGAAGTCCGCCTCCAGGCGTGGGCGCTGATCCTGGAAGCGGTGGCCGGACGCGACGTGAGCGCCGAACCGGGCGCGGCCGCCGCCGGCGGGATCGGCGCCGGGCTGCTGGCGCTCGGCGGCCGCTGCGAGTCGGGCGCGGCCATCATCGCCCATCACACCCGTTTGGCCGACGATCTGGACATGGCGGAGCTCATCGTCACCGGTGAAGGCCGCTTCGACGAGCAGTCCCTGCACGGCAAAGTGGTGGGCTATCTCGCGGACGCGGCGCGGCCGCGGGGAGTGCCGGTGATCGTGCTGGCCGGGCAGGTCGACCTGGACAACGCCACGGTGCGCTCGGCGGGCATCATGTCCGCCCTGTCGATCGCCGAGCACGCCGGATCGGCGCGGCTGGCACAGGCCGACGCGGCCAATCAGCTCATGGGTCTGGCATCTGTAGTGGCGGCGCGACTCGGGAATAGCGGTCCTGCAAGGTACCGTTGATCAAGTGGGCTTTTTCCGGGCGGATCTGGCCGCTTAACGCGAGTCCAGGGGCTCGAACCTGAACGGACCCACCCAACGATGAGGCATGTAGGAGAAGCAATGACGGTGCAAAACGAGTCGACCGCCAAGACGCACGGCGTGATCCTGACCGAGGCCGCCGCCACCAAGGCAAAGTCCCTGCTCGACCAGGAGGGCCGGGATGACCTGGCCCTGCGTATCGCGGTCCAGCCGGGCGGGTGCGCGGGCCTGCGCTACAACCTTTTCTTCGACGACCGGACGCTGGATGGCGACCTGACCGCGGACTTCGGCGGTGTGACGCTGACCGTGGACCGGATGAGCGCGCCCTACGTGGAGGGCGCGTCCATCGATTTCGTCGACACCATCGAGAAGCAGGGCTTCACGATCGACAACCCGAACGCCACCGGCTCGTGCGCCTGCGGCGACTCGTTCAACTGACCGGGTAGGGCCCCTAACTCAGTACGAGCCCCCGGTGCGGAGCACGTACGAGCACACCATGATCTGACCGCGCTGGAACAGCAGCTGGGCGATGCCCTGCAATTGACCGCGCATCGGGCCGCCGGTGGCCGGCGACGCCCGCATGGTGAACAGCGCCTGGGCCTGGTACTGCGACAGGTAGACGATCTTGTCGATCGAGGTGACCTCGACCTGGGAGAACTGCTTGCGGAACGCGTCGCTGCTCAGCTTGGCCAACGCCTGGTCAGACCGTTTGTCGCGGACGGCGTCGTACATCCCGCACAGCGCGTTGCGTTCGATCTCCTCGGTGTCGCGGTGGTCGAGCGCGTCCAGGTACCCCTGGATGGCCGTCTTGGCGGCGCCCTCCGAGAACGTGGTCCCGGTGTTGGCCCCGTTGGTGCGGACGCCGTAGACGATCGCCACGGTCAGCGCGGCCACCACCGCGATGGCCAGCAGCATGCCGATGAACAGCCGGCGCTTGGAGCGTCGCGGCGGGTAGGGCATCGGTGGGGGAGGCGGCCCGGCATAATTGGCCCTTGTCGGGCCGCCGGCCCGCGGGTCGTCGGGGAACTCAAGCGGCTGAGATTCGGCCGAGCGCTCGGGTCCGCTGGGTCCGCTGCCGCCGACGGTGTGGTTCGGCGAGTGCGGACCTGCCATCCTGGTTCTCCTACGGTGGTAGACGGGACCTGTACCGGGGCTGGGTGCGGGATACCCCGATCGAGCATCGTGGTCCCGGCGACTTGAGCGAGTTCCCTAGGGAGGCTAGCGCACCGCTTCGCACCGACCGTGGACACAGCGACGGTCCGGACGCGTGCGTAAGCTAGATAACCTTACTAACGAAGGGCGGAGACATTCGTGACGATCGCGGTGACAGGTTCGATTGCGACCGATAATTTGATGCGGTTCCCCGGCAAGTTTTCCGAGCACCTGCTGGCTGAACACTTGCAGAAGGTATCGCTCAGTTTTCTGGTCGACGACCTGGTGATCCACCGCGGCGGCGTGGCGGGCAACATCGCCTTCGCCATCGGCGTGCTCGGCGGTGACGTGGCCCTGGTCGGCGCGGCCGGCGACGACTTCGACGACTACCGGCAGTGGCTGCAGTCGCACGGCGTCAACTGCGACAACGTGCTGATCTCGGAGACGGCGCACACGGCCCGATTCACCTGCACCACCGACGTCGACATGGCCCAGATCGCCTCGTTCTACCCGGGCGCCATGTCGGAGGCCCGCAACATCAAGCTCGCCGACGTGGTGTCGTCCATCGGTGAGCCGGACCTGGTGATCATCGGTGCCAACGACCCCGACGCGATGGTGGTGCACACCGAGGAGTGCCGCAAGCTGGGCCTGCCCTTCGCCGCAGACCCTTCTCAGCAGCTGCCCCGCCTCTCCGGCCAAGAGATCAACAAGCTCGTCGACGGCGCCGCCTACCTGTTCACCAACGACTACGAGTGGGAGCTGCTGCTCAACAAGACCGGCTGGTCGGAGTCCGACGTGCAAGGCAAGGTCGGCCTGCGGGTGACCACGCTGGGCCCCAAGGGCGTGGACATCGTGGAGTCGGATGGCACCACGACCCACGTGGGCGTGGTGCCCGAGACCAGCCAGACCGACCCCACCGGCGTCGGCGACGCGTTTCGGGCCGGTTTCCTCACCGGGCGCAGCGCCGGCCTGAACCTGGAACGCTCCGCGCAGCTGGGCTCCCTGGTGGCGGTGCTGGTGCTGGAATCGACCGGTACCCAGAACTGGGACTGGGACCGCGAGACCGCGGTGAGCCGGTTGTCCGGCGCCTACGGCGACGACGCGGCCCACGAGATCGCCGCGGTGCTGGCCTGACGGCATCCGGCGTGAGCTGAGGGCGGCGACACGCCGAAAATCTCCGCCCAGGGTTCACACTCGAAGCTCGCGAGCCCGGCTTACAGCTGCACGGGATACACCGGCTCGCTGATCTGCGGCACCACGCTGCGCTCGACGAAGATCGCGTGCCAGAGCATGAAGATCAGCAGCGTCCACAGCCGGCGGCTGTGATCGCTGACGCCGTTGCGGTGCTCGTCGAGCATCCGCCGGACGGCGGCCAGGTCGACGAGGTGACCGGCCTGCGAGGACGCCGCCAACCCGTAGGCCCAGTCCAGCAGTTCGCCCGCGCGCAGCCAGTGCCGGATCGGCACCGGGAACCCGAGCTTGGGCCGGTGCAGCACGTGCGACGGAACGATCGGCTCGAGGGCCCGCCGCAGCGCGTACTTGGTGGTGGTGCGGGTGATCTTGGCCTCGACGGGCAGCCGGGAGGCGACGGCGAACACCTCGGGATCGAGGAACGGCACCCGCAGCTCCAGCGAGTTGGCCATCGTCATCTTGTCCGCCTTGACCAGGATGTCGCCGCGCAGCCAGGTGAACAGGTCGATGTGCTGCATGCGGGCCACCGGGTCCCAGCCGGCTGACTGGGCGTACACGGAGGCGGTGACGTCGGTGTGGGTCCATTCCTCGCGAAAGCCCGGCAGCACGTCGCGCAGCTGGGCGTCGGAGAAGCTGCGGGCGTTGCCGTAGTAGCGCTCCTCGAGCGTCAGCGAGCCGCGGTGCAGCAGGCTCTTGCCCCGCATCCCCTCCGGCAGCGGCTTGGACACCTTGCCCATCGAGCGCCGCAGCGGCCGCGGCAAATAGTTGAAAGGCTTGAGCGACAACGGTTCCCGGTAGATCGTGTAGCCGCCGAAGAGCTCGTCGGCGCCCTCCCCGGACAGCACCACCTTGACGTGCTTGCGAGCCTCCCGGGCGACGAAGAACAGCGGCACCAGGGCGGGGTCGGCCACCGGTTCGTCCAGGTACCAGACGATCTCGGGCAGGGCGGCGACGAACTCGCCCGGATGGACCACCTTGGCGATGTGCCGGGCGCCGATCGCCTCGGCCGAGGCGATCGCGACGTCGATCTCGGAAAACCCCTCCCGTTCGAAACCGGTGGTGAAGGTGATCAGGTTGGGGTTGTGCCGGATGGCCAGCGCCGCGATGGCGGTGGAATCGATGCCCCCGGACAGGAACGCCCCGACGGTGACGTCGGCGCGCATGTGCTTGGCCACCGAGTCCTCGAGCACCGCCGTGATCTCGTCGTAGCGGGCCTGCTCGGTGCCCGGGGTGATGGGTGTGGCGGCGAACCGTGGCACGAAATAGCGGGTCACCTCCGGCTGCCGCCCGGGCCGGATCCGCGCGTAGCAGCCGGATTCGAGCCGGCGCACCCCGCGATGCAGCGTCTCGGGCTCGGGCACGTACTGCAGCACGGTGTAGTGCTGGACGGCACGCTCGTCGATCCCGGTGTCGAATCCGCCCAACTCCGCGAGGTCCAGCAGGCACTTCTTTTCGCTGGCCACCGCCGTGCCGCCGGCGCCGGTCGCCATGAAGAGCGGCTTGATGCCGAACGGGTCTCGGGCGCAGAACAATTCGAGGGTGACGGTGTCCCACAGGGCGAAGGCGAACATGCCGCGCAGCCGGGTGAGCACGTCGGTGCCCCAGTAGTGGTAGCCGGCGACGATGGCCTCGCCGTCGCCGTCGGTCGCGAACACCGCACCGTGCGCGGTGGCGAGCTCGTCGCGCAGCTCGAGGTAGTTGTAGATCTCCCCGTTGAACACCAGCACGTAGCGGTCGGGCGCTTCCGGCGGTCCCCACCGCAGGGGCTGGTGCGAATGCGCGATGTCGATGATCGACAGCCGGTTGAAGCCGAACACGACCGATCCGTCGGCACCGGGGTCCGTCCACGTGCCGGGCTCGTCGGGGCCGCGGTGGCGCATCAGATGCGACGCGCGCGCGATGGCATCGTCGGCCCGGGCGGCAGCGTCGTCAGTGGCACCGTCCGGGGCGGCGACGAACGCCAGCAGACCACACACGGCGCCCCAGTATGCCGCACGTTGGGCAGGTCCGTTGCGGTCGCACCCGGCACGTCCACAAATGGCCGGGCGGCCCAGCGGGCCGGGGTTTCGTCGCTCGGGTCAGCGGCGTGGTCTACGCTGCGTAGTATTCGATATCCGAGCAGGAGGCGCCAACGTGACACCTCGCGAGCAGGTCCGTTCGCAACGTATGTCGCAGGGCAGGTTTCGGCAGGGTCCGTCCCGTCGTCGGCGGCCGCTGGCGCTGGCCGCGACGTTCGGCGTGTTGGCATTGACCCTGAGCGGATGCGGTTGGTCGGACGTGCTGGGTCTGGGCTGGCCCAAGGGCATCACCCCGCAGGCCCAGCTCAACCGCGAGCTGTGGATCGGAGCGACGATCGCCTCGCTGGTGGTCGGCGTCATCGTGTGGGGCCTGATCTTTTGGGCGACCGCCTTCCACCGCAAAAAGGCCACTGACACCGAGCTGCCCCGCCAGTTCGGCTACAACATGCCGCTGGAGCTGGTGCTCACCGTGACGCCGTTCCTGATCATCTCGGTGTTGTTCTACTTCACCGTGGTGGTGCAGGAGAAGATGCTGCACATCGACAAGGACCCCGAGGTGGTGGTCGATGTCACCGCCTTCCAGTGGAACTGGAAGTTCGGCTACCAGCGCGTCGACTTCAAGGACGGCACGCTGACCTACGACGGTGTGGACCAGGCGCGCAAGAAAGCCATGGTCTCCAAGCCCGAAGGCAAGGACGCCCACGGCGAGGAGCTGGTCGGACCGGTGCGCGGGCTCAACACCTCCGACCGCACCTACCTGAACTTCGACAAGGTCGAAACCCTGGGAACCAGCGACGAGATCCCGGTGCTGGTTCTGCCCACAAGCAAGCGCATCCAGTTCCGCCTGGCGTCCGCGGACGTCGTCCACACCTTCTGGGTGCCGGAGTTCCTGTTCAAGCGTGACGTGATCCCCAACGCCGAGGCGAACAACTCGATCAACGTCTTCCAGGTCGACGACATCAAAAAGCCCGGGGCGTTCGTCGGGCACTGTGCCGAGTTCTGTGGCACGTATCACTCGATGATGAACTTCGAGGTTCGGGTGGTGCCGCCCAACGACTTCAAGGCTTACCTGCAGCAGCGGATCGATGGCAAGAGCAACGCCCAGGCATTGCAGGCGATCGGTCAGGCGCCGCTCGCGGTGACCACTCACCCGTTCGACACCAAGCGCGGCCAGTTGGCCGGAAGCCAGTAGGTTAGGACACCAAATGCATATCGAAGCCAGGCTTTTCGAATTCGTCGCCGGGTTCTTCATTGTGGTTTCGGTGCTTTATGGGGTGCTGACGGCGCTTTTCGCCACCGGCGGTGAGGAGTGGGCCGGGACCACCGCGCTGGCGCTGACCGGGGGACTGGCATTGATCGTGGCCACCTTCTTCCGGTTCGTGGCGCGCCGCATCGATACTCGGCCCGAGGATTACGAGGGCGCCGAGATCAGCGACGGAGCAGGTGAATTGGGCTTCTTCAGCCCGCATAGCTGGTGGCCGATCCTGATCGCGCTGTCGGCGTCGGTGAGCGCGGTGGGCATCGCGCTGTGGCTGCCGTGGCTGATCGCCGCGGGGGTGATGTTCGTCCTCGCTTCGGTTGGTGGACTGGTCTTCGAGTACTACGTCGGGCCCGAGAAGCACTGATCGCCAGCCGTTAAGGTCACAATCCGATCACGTGATCTGTGGCCGGTTCGCCAAGACTTCTTTGCCCCTCTCGGTTCGGTAGTGTTTTGCCCAGGCAAATGACAATTTCTCAAGCGCGCGCGCAACGATATGGCCCCGGGGCCCCGCGCGCTGGTGAGGCAGTCGGACAGGGCAGGCAGAGATGAACGGGCCGAAACCACCGGAACGGGATCCTGAGGAACCCGGTCCCGTGAACGAGGCTCCCCACCAACCGGATTCCGACATCGAGCCCGCGGACGCCCCCGAATCCGGGCACGTCGACGAGATCGAACCCTTCGATGACGGCGCCGAGCCGGCGGCCGACCAGACGGGCCAGACCGACGCCTATTCGCGGGCCTACTCGGCTCCGGAGTCCGAGCACTTCATCAGCGGCCCGTACCTGCCGGCCGACCTCAGGCTCTACGACTACGACACCTTCGACGAGTCGGCCGACGCCGAGGACGAACACGGTGCTCCGCGCTGGCCGTGGGTGGTCGGGGTCGCCGTGGCCACCGCGACCAGGGCCGCGCCCATCGCGGCGACCAACAGCACGGTACCTCGCAGCCACACCCGATCGACCGCCTCACCCGACCACTCGGAGTCGGCCACATGAACCGGCGCCTGCACCCGGGGTTGCCGCGCCCGTTCGGCCGCGGTGCGCGGCGCCTGGGACATCAGGCGCACCGGGGGCCGGTTGGGCGCCGTCATACCCCGGGCGGCCGGCTCGTCCTGTGCCATCCGGCGGGCCCGCAACAGCATCGGGATCGCCCCGGCGATGATCAGCGCGGACACGATGATCACGGCGTACAACACCCACGAGGTGCCGTGGGTGCCGCTCGCCGCTTTGTGAAAGCCCCGCCCCAAGTCAGTCAGCGCGACGGCCGCGGCCACACTCACGCCCAGCAATACCAGCCAGATGGCGGCGCACGCCCCGATCAGTATGCGGTCGATGACGTCGGGCGAGATGGTGTCGTCCCCCGCCCCGCGGCGGTACGCCGAATACCTGCTGACCATCAGCAGCTCGTCTGCGGTGAGTCGTTGGTGTTCGACGAGAGGACCGTTCCGTCGCTGGTCGTGATCGAGCAGTTGAGCCGGCTGACCCGGAAGAGGCTGGACGCCTCGACGGAGCCCACGTCGGACTGCGAGATCGGCGTGACGGTCATCGACCACGGGATGTACACGTTGTGCTGCGTGCGGCGTCGACCGGACGCATCGACGTAGGTCACCGAGATGATGTCACCGGGCGCCTTGGTGCCGGTCACGGAGTAGGTCACCTGCCGCGGCCCGGCCGGTGTACTGGGTGTGCTTCTGGAACCAGACCATCGCCAGGTGCAGCCCGATCAGCGCCAGGATGA
>NZ_LZJZ01000102.1 GCF_001667585.1 Mycobacterium sp. E2733 | reverse complement strand
AATCACCGGCCTCAGCGGACTTTTCGACGATCCAGCCGCGCTGGCCGCGCACCCGGCCGCCGCGGACGTGGAACACCTGGACCGCCGCCTCCAGCTCGTCGTCGGCGAAGGCCACCACGTCGGCATCGGTGCCGTCGCCGAGCACCACGGCCTGCTTCTCCATGGCGCGTTTGAGCGCACCCAGGTCGTCGCGCAGGCGCGCGGCCCGTTCGAAGTCGAGTTCGTCGGAGGCGGCGTGCATTCGGTGTTCCAACTCGCGCGCGAAGCGGTCGGTCTTGCCGGACAGGAAGTCGCAGAAGTCGTCGACGATCTGGCGGTGCTGCTCGGCGGTGACCCGGCCGATGCAGGGTGCCGAGCATTTGTCGATGTAGCCGAGCAGGCACGGACGGTCGATCTGCTTGTGCCGCTTGAACACACCGGCCGAACAGGTGCGGGCCGGGAAGACGCGGGTGAGCAGGTCCAGCGTTTCCCGAATCGCCCACGCGTGGGAGTAGGGCCCGAAATAGCGCACGCCCTTGCGGCGCGGGCCGCGGTAAACCATCAGCCGGGGGAACTCTTCGTTGAGGGTGACGGCCAGCACCGGGTAGGACTTGTCGTCGCGGTAGCGGACGTTGAAGCGCGGGTCGAATTCCTTGATCCAGTTGTATTCGAGCTGCAGCGCCTCGACTTCGGTGTTGACCACCGTCCACTCGACCTTGGCTGCGGTGGTCACCATCTGCCGGGTTCGCGGATGCAGGCCGGCGACGTCGGCGAAGTATGACGTCAGCCTGCTCCGCAGGCTCTTGGCCTTCCCAACGTAGATGACTCGCCCGTGCGTATCCCGGAATCGGTAGACCCCCGGCTCGACCGGGATGGACCCGGGCGGGGGACGGTACGTGGCGGGATCTGGCACCCATCCAGGCTAGTGGTCGCGGAGGGGGTGCCGAGGAAGGCGGGGCGCGTGCGGGTGCAGGCTTAGTGTGGTGCATACCGGTCGGCACGATGTTCAGGGGGAGTTCCGTCGAATCTTCGCTAGCCTGGTTGCTGCACCCCGTCGGCGTTGACACCTTCCTCGACGAGATCTGGGCGACCACCCACCACCACATCCAGCGCTGCCGGCCAGGCTACTTCGACCGGCTGCTTCCCGGGCCGTCGGCCGTCGACGTACTCCTAGAGCATGTACAACCGGACGCGTCGGCGGTGCGGATGGTCAAGAGCGGGGAGGATCGGAATCCGGCGACCTACCGCCGCACCGACGGCGGCCTGGACTCGGTCCGGGTACGCGACGGCCTGGCCGGCGGCTACACGATCGTCGTGAACGGGGTCGAGCGCTACCTGCGCGCCATCGCGTCATTGTCGCATTCCATCGAGGTCGAGCTGAACTTCCCGACCCGGGTGAATGCCTACGTCACGCCGCCTGAGTCGACCGGCTTTGTCCCGCACTGCGACCCGCATGATGTGTTGGTCCTGCAGATCGAAGGATCCAAGACGTGGCATGTGTCCGACGCAGCCGCCGTGCCGCCGCACGAGATCCAACGGCGCAAGGGGGTCGGGACCGACGGGTTCACGTCGTCGACCGACGTGAACCTGCAACCCGGTGACGCGCTGTATTTGCCGCGCGGCCAAGTGCATTCGGCCGAAACGTGCTCCGAGCCGTCGGTCCATCTGACGATCGGGCTGCATGCACCCACCGTGCTCACGCTCCTCACGCACGAGCTGCACGCGCTGAGTTTGCGCGACCCCCGCGTGCACGCGCGCTTGTCGCCACGGCACCTGGATGACGCAACCGCCCGCGCCGGCCTGCGCGCCCTCGTGCGCGACAGCCTGCGATACCTCGAGGATCCCGAAATTCTCACCGAAAGCCTCGACGCGCTGGCCGACGTCCTGGTCCGGCGGGGCCGATGCCCTCCGGTCGGACGGGTCAGCGACACCGTCGGGATCAACGGGGAAACACTGGTCGCGAAATATGAACCGCTCTATGCGCGGGTAGCGCGCGTCGACGACAGGGTTGTCCTGAAATTCGCACGACTGTCTGTCGCCGCCGGCGCCGACCATGAAGCGGCGATGCTGTTCCTCGCCGGAAGCAGCGAGCCGTTTCGGGTCGGCGAGCTGCCTGGGCTGAACGCCCCACAGCAGACCGGGCTGGCGCAGACGCTGATCCTGAACGGATTCCTGGTCCGGCTGTCCGCCGGCTGACAATTACCTTCACATCTCCGGTGAAAGTGGGATTTTATCCGTATTTGCGGGTTTTATCTGCGTAGAATTCGGCACATGCGGATAGCCAGTTGACCCCACGCCGCGATTTCGGCGCCCAGCCTCCGCCGAGACCGCGCAAGGTCGCATTGCCGCAACGCTGTAAACCCCCAAAGAGGCCGGGGCTAGCACTTGCTCGCGTGGCCGGTCGGAGCGCCGCCCGCCGTCCACCCGGGACCGCTGACCCGTTAGCCGGGAGGAGCGCCAGATGGCGGCACGGGCGCACGGGAGTGACCGGCGATGACCATGCCGATCTGGGCCGCGTTCCCGCCGGAGGTGCATTCGGCAGCGCTGTCCAGCGGCCCCGGGCCAGGTTCCCTGCTGGCGGCCGAGCAGGCGTGGCAGGCGCTGAGCGCCGAATACGACTCGGCGGCCCAAGAACTCGGCGACTTGTTGGCGGCGGTGCAGGCAGGGACGTGGCAGGGCCCCAGCGCGGAGGCCTACGTGGCCGCCCATGTGCCCTACCTGGCATGGCTTTTGCAGAACAGCGCCAACAGCACGGCGGCGGCCCTCGAGGCCGCGACCGTTGCCGCGGCCTATACCGCTGCGCTGTCTGCCATGCCGACCCTGGAGGAGATCGAAGCCAACCACGCCGCTTTCGCGCAATTGGTGGCGACCAATTTCTTTGGCGTGAACACGATCCCGATCGCGCTCAACGAAATGGACTATCTGCGGATGTGGCTGCAGGCGGCCACCACGATGGCGATCTATGAAGCGGTGTCCCAGACGGCGCAGACGTGGGTCCCACCGACCGCCCCGCCACCGCCGATCCAGCTGGCCAACCCCCCCAACCAAGACGCGGGCGGGGGTGCAGATCAGCTGAGCTGGTGGGTAACTCGCGTGCAAGAGGTCGCGCAAGAACTCAACGCGGATCTCAGCCAGTCCGGATCCAACCCCTCCACGGTCCTCAACACCCTCATGGACGACCCGTTGCTCGCCGCCCAGGTTCCGCACTGGGCGGGCGAGGCGCTGTACACGTTCCTCCCCCAAGTGCCGCAATTGACGCAGCTCTCCGTCGGCCTGATCGCCCCCTTCATCCCCGTTGCGGGCGCGGCGGGGATGGCGGGGCTGGCCGGGTTGGCCGGCGGAGCTCAACCCGCACCCACGCTGCCGGGCGCGGCCGCGGCGCCGGCTCCGTCCCGTGCGGGGGCGCCCGTCGCAATGGCGCCCGGTCTCGGCGCACCCAGTCCAACCCCGGCGACCGCCTCAATGCACTCGTCCGCGCCCGCCGCGGCATCGGTGTCCACCCCGGCGCCGGCGCCGCCCGCTTCCGGCGTCCCCGCTTTCAACTACCCCTACGCGGTCGGCCCTCCCGACCTAGGGACCGCCACGGACATCAGCCTCGCCTCGCGCATCGCCCGGAAGTCGCCCGCGCCCGACGCCGTCGCGACGCCTGCGGCCTCGGCCCGGCGGGAACAGAGACGGCGTCGCCGGCGCACTCGGCCCGGTTTGATCGACCCCGGGCGCCGCTACGAATACCTCCACTCGGACGAGCACGCCGCCTCGACGGAGGCCTCGGATCAAGGTGCGGGGATCATGGGGTTGCCCGGCGCTACCGGCTCGCCCGGCGCCGGGCAAGCGGCAGGCCTGACCAGGTTGCCCAGTGACGATGCGGGGCGCGGCCCGGCCGTGCCCATGCTGCCGACCGGCTGGACGTCCGAAACCGGCGAATCCGCCAACAAAGGGCCCCGTGACCAGTGAGGACGATGACTGAGCGAGAGTGCGGCCGGTTTGGGCGGCTCCCATTCCGGTTACCAAGGGTGTAGCCGGACGTTACAGTGGGTGGCAATCAATGGAGGGAGTCCACAGATGTTCAAGCGCTCGTTGACCAGGCTCGCGATCGGGGTTGGCGGTCTGGCATTGGCGTCGACCGCCGCTGCCGGGGTCGCATCCGCTGCCCCCGATTACGGCCCGATGATCAACACGACCTGCAGCTACGACCAGGCGATGCGGGCGGTGCACGCGGAAAACCCGATGGCCGCCCGGTACCTCGACCAGTCGCCGCCGAACCAGCAGTTCTTGCAGCAGTACCTGGCGTCGTCACCGGATGAGCGCGTGAACCTGCTCCACGCCATCGAGCACAACCAGGGCGCGCAGCAGGCTCTGCCGATCTTCCAGCAGATGATGACCGACTGTAAGAACTTCTGATCCATCCACCTGACGGGCTATCCGTGCGAGCACGGATAGCCCGTTCAGTGGGTATGCAGGTCGGGCCGATACCGGGCCAGTAGCGACCGCACGGTGTCCATGGCGTTGACAGCGCGGTCCTTGTCCACGGCCTGGATGGCCATGACGGGGATGTACTCGTCGTCGGGCAGGTCGATGCGGGCCCAGCGGTTCCCCACCGGGAACGAAACACCGGCGACGTCGGGCCACTCGATCAATTTGTCGCCCAGCAGGTTACGCACCGATATGCCGGCCGCCCCGATGCGCAGCCGGGGCCGGGCGAACAGCAGCACCACGCCCGCGAGGACCAAACCGAGCAGCGCCATCGCCACCTGGTCGCTGGTCTGGAAGACCACCCCGGTGGATCCGACCTTGAGCAGGAAGCCGATTGCGATGTGCACGGCGGCGATGGTCAAGGCTGCCCCGTAGACGAACATCGGTGTGCGGTGGGGACGCAATACGACGTCCCATTCCTCGCGCTCAGTCACGATCGAGCGCGCAGGTCACGCAGCGTCAGCGCCGCGGTCAGGGCCGCCCCTGCCGCCTGGGCGCCCTTGTCTTCAACCGAATCGGGAAGCCCGGCGCGATCGAGCGCCTGCTGTTCGGTGTTGGTGGTCAGCACCCCGTTGGCAATGGGCGTCGACGCGTCCAGCGCGACCCGGGTCAAACCCTGGGTCACCGAATCGCAGACATACTCAAAATGTGGTGTTCCGCCGCGTATTACGACGCCGAGGGCGATGACGGCGTCATGGTTGCGGGCTAGCTCCTGCGCCACCACCGGTAGCTCGATGGCGCCCAGCACGCGGACCACCGTTGGGTCGTCGATGCCCGACTCGGCAGCCACCTTGCGGGCGCCGGCGAGCAGTGCATCGCAGATCGTGCTGTGCCAGGTGCTCGCCACGATGCCGAGCCGCAGACCGGACGCGTCGAGCGCCGGGATCGCCGGCTCCCCGCTACCGCTCACTTGCGCCGTCCCCCGCAAGCGGGTGGTGCCCCCACCTCAGCATCGCTCGGCCTGCATCGTGGCCGGCGGTCACAGAGCGCCGCCGAATTCGCCTGGCAGATGAACCGATTCGTGAAAGTCGTCGAGGCCGGCCAGGTCGTGACCCATCTTGTCGCGCTTGGTCATCAGGTAGCGGATGTTCTCCGCGTTCGCGCGCACCGGAAGCGGCACCCGCTCGATGATGTGCAGGCCGTAGCCGTCCAGCCCGACCCGCTTGGCCGGGTTGTTGGTCAGCAGCCGCATCGAGCGGACGCCGAGGTCGACCAGGATCTGCGCCCCGATTCCGTAATCCCTTGCGTCGGCGGGCAATCCGAGTTTGAGGTTGGCGTCGACGGTGTCCTCGCCGGCATCTTGCAGCTGGTAGGCCTGCAGTTTGTGCATCAGGCCGATGCCGCGGCCCTCGTGCCCGCGCATGTAGAGCACGATGCCGCGGCCCTCCCGCGCGACCATCGCCATCGCGGCGTCCAATTGGGGCCCGCAATCGCAGCGGCGGGAACCGAACACGTCACCGGTCAGGCACTCGGAGTGCACCCGGACCAGCACGTCGTCGCCGTCGGCGTTCGGCCCGGCGATCTCACCGCGCACCAGCGCCACGTGCTCGACGTCCTCATAGATGCTGGTATAGCCGATCGCGCGAAATTCTCCGTGCCGAGTCGGTATGCGGGCCTCGGCGATCCTCTCGATGTGCTTCTCGTGCTTGCGCCGCCACTCGATCAGATCGGCAATGGTGATCATCGCCAGGTCGTGCTCGTCGGCGAAGACCCGCAGTTCGTCGGTCTGCGCCATCGAGCCTTCGTCCTTTTGACTGACGATTTCGCAAATCGCGCCCGCGGGTTGCAATCCCGCCATCCGGGCGAGGTCGACGGCGGCCTCGGTGTGGCCGGGGCGGCGCAGCACGCCACCGTCCTTGGCGCGCAACGGAACCACGTGGCCGGGGCGCGTGAAATCGTTGGCGATGCTGGCGGGATCGGCCAACAGGCGCATGGTGGTCGCGCGATCGGAGGCCGAAATGCCAGTGCCCACACCATTCTTCGCATCGACGGTGACCGTGTAGGCCGTTCCGTGCTTGTCCTGGTTCACCGCGTACATGGGCAGCAGCCCCAGCCGGTCGCAGATCGCGCCGTCCAGCGGCACGCACAGGTACCCCGAGGTGTAGCGGACCATGAACGCCACCAGCTCCGGTGTCGCCTTTTCCGCGGCGAAGATCAGGTCGCCTTCGTTTTCGCGATCCTCGTCGTCGATGACGACCACGGCCTTTCCGGCCGCAATGTCGGCAACCGCCCTCTCGACGGAGTCCAACCTCGTCATCGTCGCTACCTTGCTGTCTCAGGGGTCCGCAGGAAGAGCCCAAGTGTTGCATTCAGTATGAACCACCGCGCGGAGCGCGTTATTGCCAAGCTGCTCACACGCGGCCGACGCGGCCCCTTCGCCGACCGTGGACCCGGCGCCCACGGCGCCGGACGACCAACGCTGCGACCCGGTCCAACCCCGGGCAGCCGGTTCGCACTGCACAATCGGCCTTAACTGTGGACAGAAGACACCCCGTCCGCGCCTTCTGCTCCAGGAGCGCCGCAGCAATAAGCCGCCTGCGGCGAAACGGCTCCTGATCGGGCGCCAGCAATCTACGCTGGGCGCATGAGAATCGCGTCAAGACTGGTGGTACCGGCCGTGACCTTCATGTTCGCGGCCGGATTTGCAGCGGGTGTCGCCTGCCCGCAACGGGCGACGGCCGACGCGTGCGCTGACGTCGGCGGTCGGCATGTGAGCGTCGGTGGGTGCACCGATCCGGGGCGCTGGGGCAACTGGGTCCTTCCGGCCGGTGCGATGACGGTCCCGCCGCCCGACGCACCACCGCCGTGCTACACCCCGACCGGCGAACCGTACTGGACTCCGCCGGGCGAGCCCTGCTGACCGAACCGGCCCGGGGGCGCACTTCCCCACACGCGGCTAGCGCGGGGTGAGCAACCGCTCAACGTATTTCGCGATCACGTCCACTTCGAGGTTGACCTGCGTTCCGATTGGGGCGCGACCCAAGGTGGTCAGCTCGCGGGTGGTGGGGATCAGCGAAACCTCGAACCAGTCCCCCGGTCCATGGCCGAGCCCGGAGACCGTCAACGAAATCCCGTCGACGGTGATCGACCCCTTTTCGACGACGTAGCGGGCCACCTCCGCGGGGATTTCGATCCGCACCACTTCCCAGTGCTCGGACGGCGCCCGGCTTACCACCCGGCCGGTCGCGTCCACGTGCCCCTGCACGATGTGGCCGCCGAGCCGGCTGTTCACCGCCGCCGCGCGCTCCAGGTTGACCGGGCTGCCGACCTCTAAGGCGCCCAGGTTGGACCGGTTGAGGGTCTCGGCCATCACGTCGGCGGTGAACTGACCGTCGGGCAGCAGCTCGGCGACGGTCAGGCAGACACCGTTGACGGCGATCGAATCGCCGTGCTCGGCATCGGATGTCACGACGGGTCCGCGGATGGTGAGCCGGGCGGCGTCGGGGAGCACGTCGCGACCGGTCACCTCGCCAAGCTCCTCGACAATTCCGGTGAACATTCCATCAGGTTAATCGGCCGCTCAGCAGCCGCGGCCGCGCCGGTGAACAGGCCAAAGCGTCAGCGCCGGGCGGCCAACGGGGCCCAACGTCTCCCGAGCCGGTCACCGGCACCCTCTACGATGCAAGGTATGCAGACCCGCCGCCGTCTATCGGCCGTCCTCGCATCCCTTACCCTCGCCACCGCCTCGATCGCCGGCTGTTCGTCGGGCTCAAAGCAGAGCGGCGCCCCGCTGCCCGACGCCACCACCCTGGTCAAGCAGTCGGCCGACGCCACCAAGAATGTGAAGAGCGTGCACCTCGTGCTGGGCATTCAGGGCAAGATCCAGGGGCTGCCCATCAAGACGCTCACCGGTGACCTCACCACGACGCCGGCCACCGCCGCATCCGGCAACGCCACCATCACCCTCGGTGGATCCGACATCGACGCCAACTTCGTCGTCGTCGACGGCAACCTGTACGCCACGCTGACGCCCAACAAGTGGAGCGACTTCGGCAAGGCGTCCGACATCTACGACGTGTCGGTGCTGCTGAACCCGGACACCGGCCTGGCCAACGCGCTGACGAACCTCACCAACGCCAAGGCCGAGGGCCGCGACACCATCAATGGTCAGAGCACGATCCGCATCAGTGGGAACGTCTCGGCGGATGCGGTGAACAAGATCATGCCGCAGTTCAACGCGACGCAACCGGTGCCGAGCAAGGTGTGGATCCAGGAGACCGGTGACCACCAGCTGGTCCAGGCCAACATGCAGAAGAGCTCGGGCAATTCCATCCAGGTCACCCTGTCCAACTGGGGTGAGCAGGTTCAGGTCACCAAGCCCCCGGTGAGTTCATGAGTTCGCAGACCGGTCGCCGCGTCGCGATCAGCGCCGGCAGTCTGGCGGTCCTGCTGGGCGCCCTGGACGCCTACGTCGTCGTGACGATCATGCGCGACATCATGAGCGACGTTCACATCCCGATCAACCAGCTGCAGCGCATCACCTGGATCATCACGATGTACCTGCTGGGCTACATCGCCGCGATGCCACTGCTGGGACGGGCCTCCGACCGGTTCGGCCGCAAGCTGGTGCTGCAGGTCAGCCTGGCCCTGTTCATGGTGGGGTCGGTGGTGACCGCGCTGGCCGGGCACTGGGGCGATTTCCACCTGCTGATCGCCGGGCGCACCATCCAGGGTGTGGCCAGCGGCGCGCTGCTGCCGGTCACGCTCGCCCTGGGCGCCGACCTGTGGGCACAGCGCAACCGCGCCGGCGTGCTGGGCGGCATCGGCGCCGCACAGGAGCTGGGCAGCGTGCTGGGCCCGCTGTACGGGATTTTCATCGTGTACCTGTTCCACGACTGGCGCTACGTGTTCTGGATCAACGTGCCGCTGACCCTCATCGCGATGGCGATGATCCAGTTCAGCCTGCCGTCGCATGAAAAGGTCGAGAACCCCGAGCGCGTCGACCTGGTCGGTGGTGTGCTGCTCGCGGTCGCCCTCGGCCTTGCCGTCATCGGTCTGTACAACCCCCAACCCGATGGCAAACAGATCCTGCCGAGCTACGGCCTGCCGCTGGTCATCGGGGCGGTCGTCGTCGCGGTGCTGTTCCTGCTCTGGGAACGGTTCTCACGCACCCGCCTGATCGAGCCGGCGGGGGTGCACTTCCGCCCGTTCCTGGCCGCGCTGGGCGCATCGCTGGCCGCGGGCGCGGCGTTGATGGTGACCCTGGTCGACGTGGAGCTGTTCGGCCAGGGCGTGCTGCAGATGGACCAGACGCAGGCCGCCGGGTTGCTGCTGTGGTTCTTGATCGCGCTGCCCATCGGGGCGGTGCTGGGTGGCTGGATCGCCACCCGCGTCGGCGACCGGGCGATGACCTTCATCGGGCTGCTGATCGCGGCCTACGGCTACTGGCTGATTCACTTCTGGCGCCAGGACGTATTGAGCCAGAAGCACGACATCTTCGGGGTGTTCAGCGTCCCCGCGCTGCATGCCGACCTGCTGGTGGCCGGTGTGGGCCTCGGCCTGGTGATCGGGCCGCTGACCTCGGCCGCCCTTCGGGTTGTGCCCTCGGCCCAGCACGGCATCGCCTCGGCGGCGGTGGTGGTGGCCCGGATGACGGGCATGCTCATCGGTGTGGCCGCGCTGAGCGCGTGGGGCCTCTACCGGTTCAACCAGATCGTCGCCGGCTTGACGGCCGCGATACCCCCCAACGCCTCCCTGCTGGAGCGGATCGCCGCGCAGGGGACGATGTACCTGAAGGCGTTCGCCATGATGTACGGCGACATCTTCAGCGCGACCGTGGTCATCTGCATCGTGGGGGCGCTGCTGGGCCTGTTGATCGGTGGCCGCAAGGAGCACGCCGAGGAGCCGGAAGTCCCTGAGCCGCAGACGATCTCATTGAGTGAGCGCTAGACGACTCCTAGTCGCCGCGCGGCACCAGGCTGAGCAAGAGATCCGGCCCCACGCGGTCGACGCCGTCGAAATGCCAGCGCAACGCCCGCGCGATGGTGGGCACCCCGACGTCGTTGACCGCCGAGACCGGCCCGCCCAGCAGCATCGGCGCGATGTAAACCAGGATGCGATTGACCGCCCCGGCCCGCAGGAAGGCGCCGGCGAGGGTGGGGCCGCCTTCCAGCAGGACGTCGGTGCGATCCGACAGCGCCTTGATCACCTCCATGGGATCGTGCGTGCGAATCACCATGGTCCGCGAGTCGTCGTTGAGAACCTTTGCCTCCGGCGGTATCTCGCGCATGCCGACCACGACGCGCAGCGGCTGCCGGTCGGCCAGCGAGCCGTCGGGCAACCGGGCGGTCAGCGCCGGATCGTCGGCCAGCACGGTGCCGGTGCCCACCACGATCGCGTCAGCGGCCGCACGGCGGCGATGCAGGTCCAGCCGCGAGGCCTCGCTGGAAATCCACTGACTGGTGCCATCGGCGGCCGCGCTGCGGCCATCGACGCTGCTGGCGTACTTCCAGGTCAGGTGCGGCAGCCCGGTCCGCTGCTTGTGTAGCCACTCCCGCAGCGGCCCGCCGGCCACTTTGTCGGCCAGCACCCCGGACGTCACCCGCACGCCCGCCTCCGTCAGCCGGGCCGCGCCGCCGGCGGCGACCGGGTTCGGGTCGGCGACCCCGTATACCACCGCGCCCACCTTGGCTTCCAGCAGGGCGTTCACACAGGGCGGCGTCTTGCCGTGGTGGTTGCAGGGCTCCAGGGTGACCACTGCGGTCCCGCCGACCGCCAGCTCGCCGGCCCGCCGCAACGCCAACACCTCGGCGTGGTCGCCACCCGTGGGTTCGGTGCCGCCGACTCCGACGACCACGCCGCCGGCGTCCAGGATGACGGCGCCCACCGGCGGATTCGGATAGGTGACGCCCTTGACGTGGTTGGACTGCTCGATCGCCAGGCGCATGGCCGCGTCGAGGCCGTCGGCGGGCTGACTCATCGGCGCAGGTGCGGCGACGCGGCGGCCGCTTGCCTCCGCAGCGCCGCCACGGCGGCCTCCGGGTCCTCCGCCCCGTAGACGGCCGACCCGGCGACGAAGCAGTCGACGCCGGCCTCGGCGGCCTGCTCGATCGTGTCGTCGTTGATGCCGCCGTCGATTTCGACCAGGATCGTCAGCTCCCCCGCGTCGATCAGTTTGCGCGCCGTGCGGACCTTGCTCAGCACCTCGGGGATGAAGCTCTGGCCGCCGAAGCCCGGCTCGACCGACATGATGAGCAGGGTGTCGAAATGGGGCAGGATTTCCAGGAAAGGCTCCAGCGGGGTTCCCGGCTTGACGCTGATGCCCGCCTTGGCGCCCGCGGCGCGGATGTCACGCGCCACCCCGACCGGGTTGTCGGTGGCCTCGGCGTGGAAGGTGACGTTGTAGGCGCCCGCCTCGGCGTAACCCGGCGCCCAACGGTCGGGGTCCTCGATCATCAGGTGGCAGTCCATCGGGATGGTCGTGGCGCTGAGGAGGCTCTCCACCACCGGCAGGCCGATGGTCAGGTTGGGCACGAAGTGGTTGTCCATCACGTCGACGTGCAGCCAGTCGGCGCCCACTACCGCTGCCGCCTCGTCGGCCAGCCGCGAGAAATCGGCGGACAGGATGGACGGCGCGATCAGGGGCCTACCGGCGTTACCAGGCATGTGCGCCACACTACTGAGCCGCGCCGGAGGCTTCACGCTTCGCGGCGCAGCGCGGCGGCGGCTGGATCCGTCGAGTCGCCACCCCGCTACCCCGCTTCGCGGCGCAGCGCGGCGGCGGCTGGATCCGTCGAGTCGCCACCCCGCTACTCCGCTTCGCGGCGCAGCGCGGCGGCGAACATGGCGTCGGTGCCCTGCCGGTGCGGCCACAGCTGCACGTGCGGGCCATCCCCCAGCCCCGTGACGGGCTCGAACAGCGGCCGGGTGTCCAACGCGCACACCGGGTGCCGGCGCAGCGCGTCGGCGACCACCCCGACGGTTTCGGCGAGGTGGGGCGAGCAGGTCGCATACAGCACCACACCGCCGGGGCGGGTCAGCGAGATCGCGGCGCCCAACAACTCGCGTTGCAGCTTGGTGAGCGCGGGCACGTCGGCCGGCTGGCGCCGCCAGCGCGCCTCGGGCCGGCGCCGCAGCGCACCCAGCCCGGTGCAGGGCGCGTCGACAAGCACCCGGTCGAAGGTCGGCTCGAGTTCGGTCTGCCGCCCATCAACGCGCAGCACCTCGACCGGGAGCCCGCGGGTGTTCTCGGCCACGAGGTCTGCGCGGCGCGGGTTCGGCTCCACCGCCGTGACACGGGCGCCGGATCCGGCACCCAGCGCGGCCAGCAGCGCGGTCTTGCCGCCCGGTCCGGCGCACAGATCGAGCCACCGCCCGGTGTCGTCCTCGACCGGCGCCAGCGTGAGCGCCCGCGCCACCAGCTGACTGCCCTCGTCCTGGACCAGCGCGGCGCCGTCGCGCACCGGCGCCAGCCGCCCGGGGTCGCCGCCCGGCAGGTACACCGCATAGGGCGAATACCGGCCGACCGTGCCCCCCACGGCCTCGGCCAGTTCCGCCGCTGTCATTACTCCCGGCCGCGCCGCCAGGTGCACCTGAGGCCGTTCGTCGTCGCTGGCCAGCACCGCCTCGAGTTCGGCCGCGGCCGCCCCCAGCGCGTCGGCGAAGGCCTGCGCGATCCAGCGCGGGTGCGCGTGCACGAAGGCGGCATGGCCGACCGGATCCCGCGACGGGTCGGGCGCCAGTTCCTCGACCCAGGACTTCTCGTCGCGCGCGGAGATCGTTCGCAGCACGCCGTTGACGAAACCCGCTCGGGCCGAATCGAATTCGATCCCGGCCTGTTCGACCGTGGTGGACACCGCGGCGTACTTGTCGACCCGGGTGCGCAACAGCTGATAGGTGCCGAGCCGCAGCAGATCGAGCAGCACCGGGTCGATGGTGGCCGGGGCGCGGCCCGCGGCGGCGCCGATGACCGCGTCGAGCAATCCCCGGATGCGGCAGGTGCCGTAGGTCAGCTCGGTGGCGAACGCGGCGTCGCGGCCACTGAGCCCGCGTTCGCGCAGCAGCGCCGGCAGGGCCAGGTTCGCGTATGCGTCGCGCTCGCTGACCGCCCGCAGCACATCGAAAGCGGCGGCACGCGCGGGGTCGAGCGGCCGGCGCCGCTTGTTGCGTCCGCGATCCGGCGGTCGGGGCCGGTTCACGTAACCCGCGCAGCGGAGTCGAGTCGCGCGCCGCGGGCCCAGTCGACGGCGTTCATGAGTTTCTTTCCGGGCGGCTGGATTTGGCCCAGCCGCACCGCTTGCGAACCGGTGCCGACCCACACGTTCTTACGATCGACGTGAATAGCGCCGGGCGCCAACGATTCCGGACCATCCGCATCGATGTGCACCGGGCCGAGCTTGATGCGGAGGTCGCCGATCATCGTCCAGGCACCCGGGTTGGGCGTGACCGAGCGGATCCGGCGCTCCACGACGAGCGCAGGCAGGTCCCAGCGCACCCGGGCCTGCTCGACGGTGATCTTCGGCGCGATGCTGACCCCGTCGGCGGATTGCGGCCGGGGCGTCAACGTCTCATCGGCGATGCCGTCCAGCGTGGTCGACAGCAGCGTCGCGCCCGAAACGGCCAGCCGCTCAAGCAGTTCGCCCGCCGTATCGGTCGGCCGGATCGTCTCGGTGACGACGCCGTAGATGGGGCCGGAGTCGAGGCTGGGCTCGATCCGGAACGTGGTCGCCCCGGTGATGGTGTCGCCGGCCGCGATCGCCGCCTGCACCGGGGCCGCCCCGCGCCAGGCCGGTAGCAGCGAGAAGTGCAGGTTGATCCACCCGTGCGGGGGCACCCCGAGCAGGCCGGCGCGCAGCAGCGCGCCGTAGGCCACAACCGCGCAGCAGTCCGGTGCCAACTCGGCCAGTTCGGCGACGAACTCTGGCGCGTTCGGCCGTGCCGGCCGCAGCAGCGGGATGCCACGATCGAGCGCTTCGCGGGCCACCGGCGAGGGCTGCGGCTTGCCGTGCCGCCCGACCGCCGCGTCGGGCCGCGTCAGCACGGCGATCACCTCGTGACGGGGAGAGTCGATCAGGTGGCGCAGCGAGGGCAGCGCGGGTTCGGGGGTGCCGGCGAAGACAAGGCGCACCGGCACAGTCTAGAAAGCCACGACCGCCGCCTCGCCTGAAGTTGCGCGAGTACATTATTTCTAATGCATACTATTGCTACAGGTCGCTATTTAGCTCGGTGACCGCACTGCCGTACTAGGGACAACGAGGTCGAGTGGGCAGCCCTTTCCTTATCTTCAAGGAGGTCCGATGACTCTCGACACCGCAATCAGCGACGCCGCACCCCATCGCGCAGTATGGGCGCTCGGCGACTACGCCCTGATGGCCGAGGAAGTGATGGCCCCGCTGGGTCCGGCCCTGGTCAAGGCCGCCGGCATCGGACCGGGCATGCGGGTGCTCGACGTCGCGGCCGGCTCGGGCAACATCTCGCTGCCCGCCGCCGCGACGGGTGCCGCCGTGGTTTCCAGCGACCTGACCCCCGAGCTCTTGGAGCGGTCGCGAGCCCGCGCCGCGGTCCAGGGCCTGACGATCGACTACCGGGAAGCCAACGCCCACGCGCTGCCGTTCGGCGACGGCGAGTTCGACGTCGTCATCTCCGCGATCGGCGTGCAGTTCGCACCGGATCAGCGGCGGGCCGCCGACGAATTGGTCCGGGTTTGCCGGCCGGGCGGGACGATCGGCGTGATCAGCTGGACCCCGGACGGTTTCTTCGGCCGCATGCTCGCCACCATCCGGCCCTACCGGCCCAGCCTGTCGCAGGCCGTGCCGCCGGCCGCGCTGTGGGGACGCGAGGGTTATGTCACCGGATTGCTCGGCGAGCGCGTCAGCCGGTTGACCGCGGTGCGGGGAATGCTGGAAGTGAACCGGTTCGACAGCGCCGACGCCGTGCACACGTACTTCAAGAACCACTACGGCCCGACGATCGAGGCCTATGCGAACATCGGGCACAACCGGGTGCTGGCCGCCGAGCTGGACGCCCAACTCGTCGAACTCGCCGAGCACTACCTCGCCGACGGGATTATGAACTGGGAGTACCTGCTGGTCAGCGCCGAGAAGCGCTAGAGATCGATATCGGCATCCAGGTGCACGTCCGGTTCACCGCCGGCGGCGGTGAACGCGGTGAGTGCCCGCACCAGCCCGTGGCGCTCCGGCGGTGGCATCTTCTCCACGATGGCCGCGATTTCGCTGCGCCGGTACGCGGTGACCTGACGAACGACCTCCCGCCCCCGCTTGGTCAGCGCGGCCAACAGCTCGCGCCGGGACGTGGGGTGCGGTAGGCGGTCGATGAGCCCGGCCGCGACGAGTCGGTCGACCATCCGCCCGGTTGCGGATGGTTGCACCCCGAGCAGGCCTGCCAGCGTGGCCAGGTTGACCGGGCCCCGATTGGACAGGATCACCAGCGTCCGGAATTGCGGGATCGTGATCGTCTCGTCCACCTGACCGATCGAGCGCGCCGAAATGGCAACCAGCAAGCGGGAAGCCGTCAGCAAAGCGTCAGTGATTACGTCCAGCGACTCGCCCGCCGTCGTCGCGTTGTCCGCTGCCATGTCGCCCCTTCTCCGGACCGTCTCCGGCATACCGGCGGCTAAAGATCAGGAAGTGTAACAACCTTACAATGTCGTAGTCAGGCATTATTTCCGACGCATACTATCCCCTCGGGCAGGATTTGGCGAGGTCACCCGATGTGCAGCGGGTCGATTTGCACCCGGACCGGCTCGTGGGCCTGGCGGGCGGAGAGCACGCTCACGCCGCGACGCAGCGCCGCGGCCAGCGCCAGACCCTGCTCACGCCGGGCGCGCACCAGCATCCTCGTCACTGGGGCGCCGGGCGGGGTCCCCGCCGGGCGGCGAACGCCCGCCGGCAAATCCACCGGCCCCAGCACGTCGGTCCCGTCCGGCAGCCCGGCCTCGTCGAGCAGCGCCGCCACCGCGTCGGGCGTGCCGTCGAGGGCCGCCATGTGCACGCTCGGCGGCAAGCCCACTTCGGCCCGAGCGGTCAAGTCTGCGTCGGCGTGACCCACCGGATCCCAGCGGATCAGCGATTGCACTGTGGGGATTGCCGATTCGGCCACCACCAGTACCACCCCGCCGTCGCCGCGGGCACGCACCAACGCGGCGGCAGTCATCCACCGCCACAGCGCGTCCTCGGCGGCGCGCAGGTCTTGCCGGCCCAGGAGCGCCCAGGTATCCAACAGCAATGCGGCCCCGTAGCCGCACGACGCGGCGGGTTCCGCCCCGGGGGTGGCCACCACCAGGGCCGGGCCGGCGGCGACTTCCGGCACGACACCGTCCCCCGACGAGGTGACCACCGCGGTACCGGGAAACGCGCGCCCGAGTTCCTCGGCGGTGCGGCGGGCCCCGACGACGACGGCGCGCACCGCGTCCGAGCCGCACCGGGCGCACCGCCGCGTCGGGTCGATGCGCCCGCACCACCGGCAGACCAGCGCCTGGCCGCCCTCCTGCAGCGACAAGGGGCCCGTGCAGTGCCGGCACCGGGCGATCGTGCGGCACCGCGCGCAGGCCAGCGACGGAACATACCCGCGCCGCGGTACCTGCACGAGCACCGGCGCACCCGCGTCGAGCGAGGAGCGGGCGGCGCGCAGCGCGATCGACGGGATGCGCGCGGTGCGCGCGGCCGGGTCGCGTTCGTCGGCGTAGCCCGTGTCGTCGAGGGCGACCACCCGCGGCGTGCGGGCGCGCACCACCGCCCGGGCCGCGACGATGTCGTGCGCCCACCCGCTGCGTACCAGCGCCTGGGCTTCGGCGGTGCGCGCGTAGCCCCCGATCAGCGCGGCGCAGCGCGCCTGATGCGCCCGCAGCATCGCCACCTCCCGGGCGTGCGGGTACGGTGCCCGCGGCTCGGCCAGCGAGTCGTCGGCGTCGGCCCACACCATGACGAGCCCCAGGTCGCTCAGGGGCGCGAAAACCGCACTGCGAGTGCCGATCACCATCCGCGCCTGACCGCGCAGCGCCGCGAGCCACCGCCGGTAGCGGGCGGCAGGCCCGAGCCCGGCCGAAAGCGCCACCACGCCGCTCTCGTCGATCCGCGCGGTCGCGGCCCGCTGCAACGCGTCCAGGTCCCGCTGATCGGGCACGATCGCCAGCACCGCCCGGCCCGCGCGAATCGTTTGCGCGGCGGCCTCGGCGAATCGGTCCGCCCAGGACTCCCCCGGCAGCGCCTGCCAGACGGCCCGAGCGGCCCGGGACTCGGCCAGGGCGGCCAGGAACTGGTCGCCGCGGGCGTACCCTTCCCACGCCGACGGGTCGACGGGCGCGGGCACCGGCAGCCGGTGGGCCGCCGTGGGTTCCCGTTCCACCCGGGCGTGCCGGGCCGGCACCGCGAGCCGCAGCACGTCCGGCCGGGTCCCGGCGTAGCGGGCCGCCACCGCGTCGACCAACCGGCGGATCTCGGGGGTCAGCACGGGTTCGGCCGACACGACGCGGTCCAGATAGCCGAGCTTGCCCTGGTGGTCGGTGTCGTTGCGGCGCTCGAGCAGGAACGCGTCGACCAGGCGGCCGTGAAACCGGACCCGCACCCGCGTCCCGGGCTGGGCGTCGTCGGACTGCTCAGCCGACACCAGGTAGTCGAACTCGCGGTCCAGGTGCGGCACGGAGAGCATCGGCAGCACCCGGGCGATGGGTTCCACCTGAACGGGGTTGCGCGCGGCGCCGCTCACGGCGTCCCGCAGTATCGAATTAGGCTGTCGCTCAACGACTCTACCGTCCGACTCGGAAGCGGTCAGCTTTCGGCCGGCCCTGGGGTGCCGGCGTCGACCGGTGCCTCACGACCGAAGAAGAACCCGGCCGTCATCAGGATCAGCGCGGCGGCGTAGGACCACCAGATCGGCACCGCCAGTGCCTCGTTGCCCAGGATGAAGCGGCCGATGGCGATCAGCGAATCGGACACCGCGAAGCACACCGCGCCCACAGCCGTCCAGATCGTCGGCAGCTGCGCCACCAGGGCGGCGCACACCATCGCGGTCAGCACCAGGATGTAGGCCGTCACCGGAAGCGTCAGCTTGTCGAGGTGCGGCCAGAACCACGCCAGGAGCGCGCTGGCGGCCAGGCACATGGCCACCACGGCGGCGATGCGCGGCTTCGACGGGCGCCTGGCCGCCAGCGGCAGCAGCGCGCCCAGGAAGCACAAGTGTGCCAACAGGAATGCGGCCAGCCCCACGACGAAGGACGGCTCCCACCACGGGATCGCCAGCGCCCAGTCGCCGATGGCCGACAGCAGCAGCGCCGGCATCAGCCACCGCCGCTCGCGGACGACGGCGTGGCCGACCGCGGCGGCGGTCAGCAACACCGCCATCGACGCCTTGAACAGCGGCTGCAGCACCCAGTGCCCGGTCAGCTCGGTTCCCGGCGGCGAACCCAGCGCCAACACCGTCAGGTAGACGCCATAGCCGAGGGCCGCCCAGCCGGCCACCACCCAGCCGCCGAGCACCAGCCGAGGTGCGTACGGTACGTCCATGCCAAGCTTGGATAACACAGCCGACGAAAAGCCCGGGATCGACCCCATCCTGCAGAAGGTACTGGATGCGGTTCCGTTCCGGCTATCCACCGACGACGGTGTTGATGCGGCGCGGCAGCGGTTCCGCGACCTGCCCCGCCGGCCACTGCATCCCGAGCTGCGCGTCGAAGACCGCGCCATCCCCGGCCCGGCGGGGCAGGTCGGCATCCGGATCTATTGGCCGCCAATCGATTCGGGTGCGAGCACCGGGAGCACCGCGCCACCCGTCGTGCTGTATTTCCACGGCGGCGGCTTCGTCGTGGGCGACCTCGACAGCTATGACGGCACGGCCCGCCAGCACGCGGTGGGCGCCGACGCGATCGTGGTGTCCGTCGACTACCGGCTGGCGCCCGAGCATCCGTACCCCGCCGCCATCGAAGACGCTTGGGCCGCAACGCTTTGGGCCGCCGAGCACGCCGGCGAGTTGGGCGGTGACCCGAATCGGATGGCCCTGGCCGGGGATTCGGCCGGCGGAAACATCACGGCCGTGCTGGCACAACGAGCGCGCGACAGCGGCGCACCGCTCATCGCGTTCCAGCTGCTGTGGTATCCCTCCACGATGTGGGACGCCTCCCTGCCCTCCTTCACCGAAAACGCCGGCGCGCCGATCCTGGACGTCAAAGCCGTCGCCGAGTTCTCGCGTTGGTATGCAGGCGAAGTCGACTTGTCCGCTCCGCCACCGGGTATGGCGCCGGGACGAGCCGCAGACGTGTCAAACCTGCCGCCCGCATACATCGCCGTCGCGGGCTATGACCCGCTGCGCGACGACGGCATCCGGTACGGCGAGCTGCTGGCCGAAGCGGGGGTGACCGTCGAGGTGCACAACGCCGAGACCCTCGTGCACGGCTACCTCGGTTACGGCGGTGTGGTGCCCGCGGCGACCGCCGCGATGGAACGTGGCCTGAGGGCCCTGCGATCTGGGCTGCGCGCGTGAATCCGGGGCGTACGGTGAGTTCATGACGGAGCTCCCCTTCGCCCGATCCGGCATCGATCCGACGTTCAAGGCGTTGCTGGACGCCGTCCCGATGACCTTCAGCGCAGCCGACGGCGTGGAGGTCGCGCGCTCGCGCCTGCGGCTGCTCCAGGTGCCGCCCGAAATGCTGCCGGACCTGCGCGTCGAGGACCGTACGATCGGTCACGGCGAGCTCACCGACATTCCCGTGCGCATCTACTGGCCGCCCCTGGAGCCGGAGGAGGCGTTGCCCGTCGTCGTCTTCTACCACGGCGGCGGCTTCTGCCTCGGCGGCCTGGACACCCATGACCCGCTCGCCCGCGCGCACGCCGTCGGCGCCGAGGCCATCGTGGTGTCCGTCGACTACCGGCTGGCGCCGGAGCATCCGTTCCCGGCCGGGGTCGACGACTCCTGGGCGGCGTTGCAGTGGGTGGCCGAGCACGCCGCCGAGCTGGGCGGTGACCCCAGCCGTATCGCCGTCGCGGGCGACTCGGCCGGCGGCAACCTGGCCGCCGTGATGGCGCACCTGGCGAACCAGAATGCCGGACCCGAGCTCAGCTTCCAGCTGCTGTGGTACCCGGTCGTCACCGCGGACCTGTCGCTGCCGTCGTACACCGAGAACGCCAACGCGCCCATCCTGGACCGCGACGTGATCGACGCCTTCCTGTCCTGGTATCTGCCCGACCTCGACATCAGCGACCCGACGGCGCTGCCCGTCACCCTCGCCCCGGCGAATGCGTCGGACCTGTCCGGGCTGCCGCCCGCCTACATCGGCACCGCCGAACACGATCCGCTGCGCGACGACGGGGCCCGCTACGCCGAGCTGCTGGACGCCGCCGGTGTGCCCGCGGAATTGAGCAACGAGCCGAACCTGGTGCACGGCTACGCCAGCTTCGCTCTGGTGATACCCGCGGCCGGCGACGCCACCGACCGGGGGCTGGCCGCACTCAAGAAGGCACTGCACCCCTAGGTGGGCACCGATGAGCAGCACTCCTGACTACCACACGCTGATCGTGGGCGCCGGCTTCTCCGGAATCGGCGCCGCCATCAAGCTCGACAACGCCGGACTGTCCAACTATCTCGTGGTCGAGGCCGGCGACGGCGTCGGCGGGACATGGCATTGGAACACCTATCCCGGTATCGCCGTTGATATTCCGTCGTTCTCTTACCAGTTCTCCTTCGAGCAGAGCCCGGACTGGTCGCGCACCTACGCGCGGGGGCGCGAGCTCAAGGCGTACGCCGAACACTGCGTCGACAAGTACGGCCTCCGCTCCCGAATCCGGTTCAACACCAAGGTGCAAGCCGCCGAATTCGATGACGAGCTTTGCCTGTGGCGGGTGCAGACCGACCCCGGCGGCACGGTGACCGCCCGATTCCTGATCAGCGCCTGCGGCGTCCTCACGGTTCCCAACCTGCCCGACATCGACGGCGTGGACACCTTCGGCGGCGTCACCATGCACACCGCGCGCTGGGATCACGACCAGGACCTGAGCGGCAAGCGCGTCGCGATCATCGGCACCGGCGCCTCGGCCGTCCAGGTCATTCCCGAAATCGCGCCGATTGTCAAGCAGCTCACCGTATTTCAGCGCACCCCGATCTGGTGCTTCCCCAAAGTGGACGTCGCGCTGCCCGCGCCGGCCCGCTGGGCGATGCGGATCCCGGGCGGCAAAGTCGTGCAGCGGCTACTCAGCCAGGCCTTCGTGGAAGTCACCTTCCCGATCTCCGCGCATTACTTCACGGTCGTGCCACTGGCCAAGAGGATGGAGTCGGCGGGACTGGCCTATCTGCGCAAACAGGTGCACGACCCGGCGGTGCGCGACCAGCTCACCCCTCGCTACGCGGTCGGCTGCAAGCGCCCCGGGTTCCACAACGAGTATCTGGCCACGTTCAACAGGGACAACGTGCGGCTGGTCACGGAGCCGATCGACAAGGTCACGCCCACGGCCGTGGCGACCACCGATGGGGAGAACCACGAGATCGACGTGCTGATCCTGGCCACCGGCTTCAAAGTGATGGACCCCGACGACGTCCCGACGTTCGCGGTCACCGGAAGCGGCGGCAAATCGTTGAGCCGGTTCTGGGACGAACACCGGCTGCAGGCCTACGAGGGGGTCAGCGTTCCCGACTTCCCCAACTTGTTCACGGTTTTCGGCCCGTACGGCTACGTCGGCTCGTCGTACTTCGCGCTGATCGAGACGCAGACCCACCACATCGTGCGGTGCCTGAAACGGGCGCAGCGCGAGGGCGCGACGCGCGTCGAGGTCACCGAGGAAGCCAACGACCGGTATTTCGCCGAAATGATGCGCCGACGGCACCGGCAGATCTTCTGGCAGGACAGCTGCCGCCTGGCCAACAGTTACTACTTCGACAAGAACGGCGACGTGCCGCTACGCCCCACCACCACGGTGGAGGCCTACTGGCGCAGCCGGCGGTTCGACCTCGACGACTACCGGTTCACCACGGCCGGCGCGCCCTAGACGGCGCGCTTGAGGTCGTCGACCTTGTTGAGCTGCTCCCACGGCAGCTCGATGTCGGTGCGGCCGAAGTGGCCGTAGGCGGCGGTCTGCGCGTAGATCGGGCGCAGCAGGTCCAGGTCGCGGATGATGGCGCCGGGCCGCAGGTCGAACACCTCCGGAACGATCTTCTCGATCTTGACCGGGTCGACCGTGGCGGTCCCGAAGGTCTCGACGAACAGGCCGACCGGGGCGGCTTTACCGATCGCGTAGGCCACCTGCACCTCGATCCGCTCCGCCAGCCCCGCCGCGACGATGTTTTTGGCCACCCAGCGCATCGCGTACGCGGCCGACCGGTCCACCTTGGAGGGATCCTTGCCGGAGAAGGCGCCGCCGCCGTGGCGGGCCCATCCGCCGTACGTGTCGACGATGATCTTGCGGCCGGTCAGCCCCGCGTCGCCCATGGGCCCGCCGAGGACGAACTTGCCCGTCGGGTTGATCAGCAAGCGCGTCGAC
This sequence comes from Mycobacterium sp. E2733, assembly GCF_001667585.1. GTDB lineage: Bacteria > Actinomycetota > Actinomycetes > Mycobacteriales > Mycobacteriaceae > Mycobacterium. Next base: position 24,216 of record NZ_LZJZ01000102.1, on the reverse strand, counting down.
GAGGTGTCCAGCGTTTCGTGTGCCAGGTCGTCGAGCACGGTGTTGACCACCTTCTCCCGCAGGTCGGGGGTCAGGGTGTGCTCCAAGTCGATGTCGGCCGCATGCTGGGTGGAGATCACCACGGTGTCGAGCCGGACCGGGACGTTGTCCTCGTATTCGATGGTGACCTGGGTCTTGCCGTCCGGGCGAAGGTAGGGCAGCACGCCGTTCTTGCGCACCTCGGTCAGCCGCCGGGACAGGCGGTGGGCCAGCGCGATGGGCAACGGCATCAGTTCCGGGGTGTCGGCAATCGCGTAGCCGAACATCAGGCCCTGGTCACCGGCGCCCTGCGCGTCCAGCGGGTCCGCGGTGCCCTCGACGCGGGCCTCGAAGGCGGTGTCGACGCCCTGGGCGATGTCGGGCGACTGCGCGCCGATGCCGATGTTCACCCCGCACGACGCCCCGTCGAAACCCTTGTCCGACGAGTCGTAGCCGATCTCGAGGATGCGCTCGCGGACCGTGTTGGTGATGTCGGCGAACGCCTCCTTCGCCGTCGTCGTCACTTCGCCGACGACGTGCACTTGGCCGGTGGTCACCAGCGTCTCGACCGCGACACGTGAGCGGGGGTCCTGCGCCAGCAAGGCGTCGAGGACCGAGTCGCTGATCGCGTCACAGATCTTGTCGGGATGTCCCTCAGTCACCGACTCACTGGTAAACAGGCGACCATTTTCGCTCACAATCTCAATCCTTCCGAATAATTAGTTAACCGAATTATATCGGCGGGCATGGCCGGCCAGCACCTGGCCTGGCACCACAGGAAAACCGAACCGTATTACCCGCCGCCGTGCAGGAACGTGGCGATCGCATCCACGATACGACTGGCCATCAGCGTCTTGGAGCCGTGCTGCAGCGCGGACTCGGTGCCGTCGGACGCGAGCAACCACCCGTCGTTGTTGTCCACCTCGAATGCCCTGCCATCGCCCACCGCGTTGACCACCAACAAGTCACAGCCCTTGCGGCGCAACTTCGCGCGGGCGTGAAACAACACATCGCCGTTGGCGTCGCCCGTCTCCGCGGCGAACCCGACGATGGCCCGCATGTTGGGCAGCTCGCCGTTGGCCCGCGCCCGCACCGCGCCGGCCAGCACGTCGTCGTTACGCACCAGCTCGATCGTCGGCGGCCCTTCTTGATCGTTCAGGCCCTTTTTGATCTTGGCGGCGGAAACCTGCGCGGGCCGGAAATCGGCGACCGCCGCCGCCATCACCAGCACGTCCGCCGCGGGCGCGTGCTTGGCCACCGCGTCGCCGAGCTGCTCCGCCGAGCTGACGTGGACCACCTCGACCCCGGCGGGGTCGATCAATCCCGCCGTGTGCCCGGCGATCAGCGTGACTTCGGCTCCGCGCTGGGCGGCTACGCGGGCCACCGCGTAGCCCTGCTTGCCCGAACTGCGGTTACCGATGAAGCGCACCGGGTCGATCGGTTCGCGGGTGCCGCCGGCGGTCACCAGCACCTTGCAGCCGGCGAGGTCGTAGGGCAGCGCGTCGTGGCGTTCCAGCAGCAGCTGGGCCAGCGTGGTGATCTCCTCCGCTTCGGGCAGGCGGCCCGACCCACTGTCGGTGCCGGTGAGGCGGCCGAACGCCGGTTCCAGCACCACCGCTCCGCGGCGACGCAGCGTCGCCACGTTCTCGGCGGTGGCCGGGTGCAACCACATCTCGGTGTGCATCGCCGGCGCGAACAACACCGGGCATCTCGCCGTCAGCAGGGTCGCGGTCAGCAGGTCGTCGGCGCGGCCGTGCACCGCGCGGGCCAGCAGATCCGCGGTGGCCGGCGCCACCAGAACCAGGTCGGCCTTCTGGCCGAGCTGGACGTGTGGCACCTCCGGGACGTTCTCGAAAACCCCGGTGTGCACCGGCTGCCCGGAGAGCGCCTCGAATGTGGCGGCCCCGACAAACCGCAACGCGGATTCGGTGGGGATGACCCGGACCAGGTGGCCGGCCTCTGAGAGCTGGCGAACGACCGTGCACGCCTTGTAGGCGGCGATGCCACCGGAGACGCCGACGACGATCCGTTTACGGTCCACAGGCTGCCCCGGCCCTGCCCTGTTACTCGCCCTCGGTGTGCTCGAGCAGGTCGGCGTGGATTTCGCGCAGCGCGATCGACAGCGGCTTCTCCTGAAGCCCCGGCTCGACCAGCGGCCCAACGTATTCGAGGATGCCTTCGCCGAGCTGGTTGTAGTAGTCGTTGATCTGGCGGGCCCGCTTGGCGGCGTAGATCACCAGGGCGTACTTGCTCGACACGCGGTCCAGCAGCTCGTCGATCGGCGGGTTGGTGATGCCCAGCGGGGTGTCGTAGGCGCCCTGCCCGCCCGCCGAAGGGTCAAACCGATCGGGGACGGCGGCCAACGCGGCGTCGGACTGCGGAATGGTCACTTAGGTCAATCTCCTCAACGTTCGAAGGCGGTCAGAGCCCCGAAACGGCTTACTGCCGCTGGCAGTTCGATGCTCAATCCCGATTGGATCTGGTCCGATTGGTCTGGCCGGGCGCGTCATGCCGAGCCGGCGCAGTTTCCACCAGCAAGGATACCAATTCGGCGCACGCAGACTCCAATTGACTGTTGACCACGACCTCGTCAAAGTCGTCCTGGGCCGCCATTTCGATGCGGGCGGTCTCGAGGCGACGCTGGATGGCCTCGGGTGTTTCCGTGCCGCGGCCGACGAGCCGGGCCTCCAGGTCCTGCCAACTGGGTGGGGCCAGAAAAACGGTGATGGCCTCGGGCATCGCCCTTTTGACCGCCCTGGCGCCGGCCAGGTCCACCTCGATGAGCACGGGAATCCCGGCGGCGGTGGCGGTCCGCACCGGCTCGGCCAGGGTGCCCGACCTGTGCAGTCCGCCGTGGATGTCGGCCCACTCCAGCAGCGCGCCGTCGTCGATGAGCTGCTGAAACCGGGCGGGGCTGACGAAGTGATAGTCGACGCCGTCGACCTCGCCCGGCCGCGGCGCCCGGGTCGTGGCCGAGACGCTGAAATGCAGGTCCGGTATCCGCTCACGCAGGCACCGGACCACCGTCGACTTGCCGACCGCGGAGGGACCGGACAGCACGACCACACGTCCCTTACCAGGTGGTTCGGGACGCGTCCCATGCTCGACGTCCGGTCCCCCGCCGGCGCTCACTGGCGCTCCCTGGCCGGTGCGCCCACAGGGCGGGTTGGCCGAGGCCGGGTTAGGAGCCGAACTTTTCCAGCAGGGCTTTGCGCTGCCGATCGCCCAGGCCCCGCAGGCGGCGGGTGGGGGCGATCTCCAGCTCGGTCATGATTTCCTGTGCTTTGACCTTGCCCACCTTGGGCAACGCCTCAAGCAGCGCGGAAACCTTCATCTTGCCCAGGACTTCGTCGGTCTCGGCGTCCTTGAGCACCTGCGTGAGGTTGGTGCCGCCGCGCTTCAGCCGGTCCTTGAGCTCTGCTCTCGCTCGACGTGCGGCAGCCGCCTTCTCCAACGCGGCCGCGCGCTGCTCGTCGGTCAACTGGGGAAGGGCCACGATTCCTCCGTATCTGATCAATCAATCTCAATCGATCGCTTTTTGTCTCTGCCGGCACTTCAGCCAGCGGAGACGACCGTACTCAGGCCTTCTGACGAAATCTAACCCGACCCCCTGGTTCGGGGGGCAAAGTCCCAGCATGAGCCCCGCGTGCGGCCCGAAAATCGGATTGATCAGGCACCGCCGGCGACGGCCGCGAGCGGCGCCGCCCTGGCGATCGCAGCGCGCTTTGCGACGCCAACATAACCCTCCTGAGCTGCAGTTTTAGCTCATCGGGCCGGCGCGGGTTCCGTCGCGGGAGCGGTGGCGCGGGGCGGTGTCGGTGGCCGCAAACGCCTCGTGCCGGGGATCACGCATTTTTCGTCGCGTGTCGCGCGTGTCGCGTCGCGCCGTCCGTCGCGGTTCGATCCCGTCCCGATTGCTGGTACGTGCCCCAGCTAACACTCATCGGGTTACGATCTAGCGGTGTCGAACCTGCGGATCCGTCAGGCCGCTGAGCTGCTCGGAGTCAGCGACGACACCGTGCGGCGATGGATCAACCAGGGATCGTTGTCGGTCGGTCACGACGCCGCCGGCCGGAAGGTAATCGCCAGCGAGGACCTGGCCCGGTTTTCCCGGACCAACGCCCCGGCGCCGCCACCGGACCCGCTAAGCATCGGCAGCTCGGCCCGCAACCGGTTTGTCGGACTGGTCACCAAGGTCACCAGCGACAAGGTGATGGCCCAGGTGGAGATGCAGTGCGGCCCGTTCACCGTCGTCTCGCTGATGAGCACCGAGGCCGCCGAGGAATTGCAGCTGCGGCCCGGCAGCGTCGCCGTGGCCGTCGTCAAGGCCACCACGGTGATCGTGGAGACCGCCCGGCCCAGCACCGCGATCACGTCGGACTGACGCGCGCCCAGGGGCGGCTACGGGGCTCCCAGATACGCGACGGCGTCCCGCATCCGCTCGCCGGCCGCCCGAAGCTCGGGCACGCCCGGCCCGGCGCGCAGGACCTCGCGGGCGACCGCGGGCAGCAGCTGGCCGGGATCCGCCCCACCCAGCCCGGCGAGCGCCTCCGGCCGGCCGCCCTGCACGCCCAGGCCCGGCACCAGGACCGGTCCGCCCAGCGCGCTGAGGTCGGGAGCCTCGAGAACCGTCGCGCCCACCACCACGCCGACGTACCCGGGCCCGTTGGGCGTGGCGGACTTGTTCACCACCGCCGCCTGGTCGACGACCAGCTGGGCGACCGTGCGGCCGTCGAAGGCGGCGCGCTGGACGGTCGCGCCCTCTGGGTTGGAGGTGGCCGCCAGCACGAACACGCCCCGATCGTGCGCGGCGGCGGCTTCCAGCAGCGGCCGCAGCGAGCCGAACCCCAGGTATGGCGAGGCCGTCACGGCGTCGGCGGCCAGCGGCGAATCACCCGCCCAGGCGGCGGCGTACGCCGCCATCGTGGTGCCGATGTCACCGCGCTTCGCGTCGGCCAGCACCAGCACGCCGACCGAGCGCAGCGCCGCGATGGTGCGTTCCAGCACCGCGAACCCGGCGGCGCCGTAGGGCTCGAAGAACGCCACCTGGGGCTTGACGACGGCGAAGCCGGCGAACGCCTCGACGCAGGTGTCGCAGAACGCGGCCAGCCCGTCGGCGGTCGTCGGCAAACCCCACGCGCGGAGCAGCTCGGGGTGCGGGTCGATGCCCACGCACAGCGGGCCGCGTTGCGCCTTGGCCTCGGCCAGCCGGAGGCCGAACCCCGTCACCGGGCGCCTTCGTCGGGCGCGGCGCCCTGGCCCATGAGGCTGTGCAGTTCTTGCAGGGACCGCACGCCGATGTCGCCGCGGATGCCGGCCTCGATGCCCTGGATGGCGGCCGAGGCGCCCTGCACCGTTGTGACGCACGGGATGTTGACCGACACCGCGGCCGAACGGATCTCGTAGCCGTCGATGCGCGGACCGGAATTGCCGTAGGGCGTGTTGATGACCATGTCGACTTCGCCGGCCTTGATCGCGTCGACGGCGGACACGGCCGGGCGGCCCGGCTGCGCCGGTTCGAAGTGCTTGCGAACCTCGTCGCAGGGAATCCCGTTGCGGCGCAACATCTCCGCGGTGCCCTCGGTGGCCAGGACGCGGAAACCCAGGTCGGCCAGGCGCTTGACGGGAAACACCAGCGAGCGCTTGTCCCGGTTGGCGACCGACACGAAGATCGTCCCCTCGGCCGGCAGCGACCCGTAGGCGGCGGTCTGGCTCTTGGCGAAGGCGCTGCCGAAGTCCCGGTCGATGCCCATCACCTCGCCGGTCGATTTCATCTCGGGCCCCAGCAGTGAGTCGATCGCGGCCCCGTCGGCGCGGCGGAAGCGGTGAAACGGCAACACGGCCTCCTTGACCGCGATCGGGGCGTTCTGGGCCGCGTGGGCGCCGTCCCCGGAAGCCGCCAGCATGCCTTCGGTACGAAGCTGGGGAATGTTGGCGCCCAACATGATCCGGGCGCACGCCTTGGCGAGCGGGATCGCGGTGGCCTTGGAGACGAACGGCACCGTGCGGCTGGCGCGCGGGTTGGCCTCCAGGACGTAGAGCACGTCGTCCTTGAGGGCGTACTGCACGTTCAGCAGGCCGATCACCCCGATGCCGTGCGCGATGGCCTCCGTCGCGCGGCGCACCTTCTCGATGTCGCTGCGGCCCAACGTGACCGGCGGCAGCGCACACGCCGAGTCGCCGGAGTGGATGCCGGCCTCCTCGATGTGCTCCATGATGCCGCCGATGTACACCTCGCTGCCGTCGCACAGCGCGTCGACGTCGATCTCCACCGCGTCCTCGAGGAAGCGGTCGACCAGCACCGGGTGCTCGGGCGAGAGCTCGGTGGCGCGGGTGATGTAGCCCTCCAGCGTCTCCTCGTCGTAGACGATCTCCATCCCGCGGCCGCCCAGCACATATGACGGCCGCACCAGCACCGGGTAACCGATGTCCTCGGCGATCCGGCGGGCTTGCGCGAAAGTCGTTGCCATGCCGTATTTCGGCGCCGGCAACCCGGCGCCGGTCAGCACGTCGCCGAAGGCGCCGCGGTCCTCGGCCAAATCGATCGCCTCGGGCGGGGTGCCCACGATCGGGACCCCAGCGTCGGCCAGGCGCTGCGCCAGCCCGAGCGGGGTCTGGCCGCCCAGCTGCACGATGACACCCACGACCCCGGGCCCCGGGCCGGCCGACCGCTGTTCGGCGCGGAACACCTCGAGGACGTCCTCGAACGTCAGCGGCTCGAAGTACAGCCGGTCGGCGGTGTCGTAGTCGGTGGACACCGTCTCCGGGTTGCAGTTGACCATCACGGTCTCGAAGCCGGCCTGGCTCAGGGTGGTTGCCGCATGCACGCAGCTGTAGTCGAATTCGATGCCCTGGCCGATGCGGTTCGGTCCCGACCCGAGGATCAGCACCTTGGGCCGCTCGGCCTGCGGCGCCACCTCGGTCTCGGCGGCCGGGTCGAGTTCGTAGCTGCTGTAGTGGTAGGGCGTCTTGGCCTCGAACTCCGCCGCGCAGGTGTCCACCGTCTTGTACACCGGGTGGATGCCCAGCCGCGAGCGCAGCGAGCGCACCCCGTTCTCCCCCGCCAGTTCCGGCCGCAACGCGGCGATCTGGCGGTCCGACAGCCCGCTGTGTTTGGCCCGTCGCAGCAGGTCGGCGTCGAGCACCGGGGCGTCGAGCAGCTCGGTGCGCAGCTTGCCCAGCTCGCCGATCTGGGCGACGAACCACGGGTCGACACCGCTGGCCTCGGCGACGTGCTCGACCGAGGCGCCCAGCCGCAGCGCCAGTTCGATGTCGTAGAGCCGGCCCTCGGTCGCGGTGCGCAGCCGGTCGATCACCTCGTGGAGGTCCCCGTCCGGGTCCGGCTTGGTCCAGAAACCCGCGCGAGTGGTCTCCAGCGACCGCATCACCTTGCCGAGCGCCTCGATGAAGTTGCGCCCCAACGACATTGCCTCACCGACGGATTTCATCGTGGTGGTCAGGGTGGGGTCCGCGCCGGGGAACTTCTCGAACGCGAACCGCGGCGCCTTGACGACGACGTAGTCAAGCGTGGGTTCGAAGCAGGCCGGCGTCTCCTTGGTGATGTCGTTGACGATCTCGTCCAGGCTGTACCCGATGGCCAGCTTTGCGGCGATCTTGGCGATCGGGAAGCCGGTGGCCTTGGAGGCCAGCGCGCTGGACCGGGACACCCGGGGGTTCATTTCGATGACGATCAGCCGGCCGTCGGCGGGGTTGATCGCGAACTGGATGTTGCAGCCGCCGGTGTCGACCCCGACCTCGCGCAGGATCGCGATGCCCAGGTCCCGCATCCGCTGGTATTCCCGGTCGGTCAGCGTCATGGCCGGCGCGACGGTGACCGAGTCACCGGTGTGCACGCCCATCGGGTCGAAGTTCTCGATCGAGCACACCACGACGACGTTGTCGTTGCCGTCGCGCATGAGCTCGAGCTCGAATTCCTTCCAGCCGTAGATCGATTCCTCGATCAGCACGTTGGCGCTGGGGCTTTCGGCCAGGCCGGCCCCGGCCATCCGGTCGACCTCCTCGACCGATCGCGCCATGCCCGAGCCGAGGCCGCCCATGGTGAAGCTGGGCCGCACGACGACCGGCAGGCCGAGTTCCTCGACCGTCTCGCGAACCTCTTCCATGGTGAAACACACTCGGCTGCGGGCGGATTCACCGCCCACCTTGGCGACGATGTCCTTGAACATCTGGCGGTCCTCGCCGCGCTGGATGGCGTCGATGTCGGCCCCGATCAGCTCGACACCGTGGCGCTCCAGCGCCCCGTTCTCGTACAGCGCGACCGCGGTGTTGAGTGCGGTCTGCCCGCCCAGCGTGGCCAGCAACGCGTCGATCTTGTTGCCGCGCCCGGCCTGCTGGGCGATGACCCGCTCCACGAACGCGGGGGTGATTGGCTCGACGTAGGTGTGGTCGGCGTACTCCGGGTCGGTCATGATGGTGGCCGGGTTGGAGTTGATCAGGCTGACCTGCAGCCCCTCCGCGCGCAGCACCCGGCAGGCCTGGGTGCCCGAGTAATCGAATTCGGCCGCCTGGCCGATGACGATCGGCCCCGAGCCGATCACCAGCACGTGCTTGAGGTCACTGCGCCGCGGCACTAGCGCCCCCTTTCGCTCTGTTGGGCGGCCATCAGCTCGATGAATTGGTCGAACAGGTATTCCGCGTCGTGTGGACCGGCGGCGGCCTCGGGGTGGTACTGCACCGAGAACGCCCGCCCGTCAGCGAGTTTGACGCCCTCGACCACCCCGTCGTTGGCGCAGGTGTGGCTGACGACGGCCCGCCCGAACGGCGTGTCGAAGGATTGGCCCGCCTCGCCTTCCAGCGCGAAGCCGTGGTTCTGTGCGGTGACCGCCACCCGCCCGGTGGCGTGGTCCATGACCGGAATGTTGATGCCGCGGTGGCCGAACACCATCTTGTAGGTGGACAGGCCCAGCGCCCGGCCCAGGATCTGGTTACCGAAACAGATGCCGAACAAGGGGATCCCGGCGCCCAGCACCTCGCGGGTGAGCGCGACGACGTGGTCGGCGGTCGCGGGGTCGCCGGGGCCGTTGGACAGGAACACCCCGTCGGGCTTGATATCGGCGATCTGCTCGAAGGTCGCCGACGACGGCAGCACATGGCTGCGGACGCCGCGCCGCGCGAAATTGCGCGGGGTGTTGGTCTTGATGCCCAGGTCCAGCGCGACCACCGTGAACCTCCAAGATCCCGGTGGCCCTTCGGGTTCCACGACGTAGCGTTCGGGGGTGCTGACCTCGCCGGCGAGGTCGGCACCCAGCATGGACTGCTGCTCCCGCACCCGCTCCACCAGGGCGGCGGGGTCGGCGAGCGCCTCACCGGAAAACACCCCCGCCTTCATCGATCCCCGAGTGCGCAGGTGGCGCACCACCGCCCGGGTGTCGATGCCGGCGATCCCGACGATGTGCTGGCGCACCAGCTCGTCCTCCAGGGTGCCGGTGGCGCGCCAGTTGGACGCGCGCGGCGACGGGTCGCGCACCGCGTAGCCGGCGACCCAGATCTTGTCGCCCCGGCTCTCGCCGTCTTCGTTGTTCCAGCCGGTGTTGCCGATCTGGGGCGCCGTGGCCACCACGATCTGCCGGTGATAGCTGGGATCGGTCAGCGTCTCCTGGTAGCCGGACATGCCGGTAGAAAACACAGCCTCGCCGAGCGTTTCGCCGATCTTGCCGAATGGCGTGCCGGTGAAGACGCGCCCGTCCTCGAGCACCAGTAGGGCCTTGTTCGTCACGCTGCTTCCTCTTCCAGCCACTCGGCATAGTCTTCGCGGCGGTTTGCGCGAAAGCCGGTGTCGATCTCGACTCCTGATGGCAGCCGCCACCGAATCGCCAATATCCCGATCCGAGCCGCGGCCCTACCGCCCATGCTGCGCTCCATACGGATACCCGTGATCGACTCCTGTGGAATCCAAATGGGTTGGGCCCGTAGGCGTTCCACCATGATCCCACCGGCGTAGCGGGTCAGCACCCCTTTGCTTCGGTAACCCAAGTCGCCGACCGCGATCCGCTCGTTCCAGCCCGGCGCCATCATGGAACCGCAATAGTGGCCGCGGGTGGTGACCATCGCCGCGCCTACCTGGTCGGGCACGTTGGGCAGGTCGCCGATCAGTTCCGCCTGCCGCTGTGAGCGGCGCCGCCAGCTGCGCATCATCAGCTGGATCAGCACCGCGATCACCACCACCAGCACGGCCGCGAAGATCAGCGACCCCACCAGCGTGCCCGAATTCATGCCGGGCACTTCCCGTCTCGAGCGGTGACCTTGCCGCGCAGCAGGGTCGCCGTCACGGTGGCGGGCAGGGCCATCGACTCGAATGGCGTGTTGGCCGACCGGCTGGCCAGATCCGACCCGGCGACGGTCCAGGTGGCGTCCGGATCCACCACCGTCAGGTTGGCCGGCTCCCCCACCTCCAGCGGGCGGCCGTGATCGGGCAGCCCGACGATCCGGGCGGGGTTTTCGCTCATCACCCGCGCGACGTCGCGCCAGGACAACAGACCGGGCGTCACCATCGTCTGCACCACGACAGACAGCGCGGTCTGCAGACCCAGCACGCCGGGACGCGCCGCCGCGAATTCCACGCACTTCTCGTGCTCGGCGTGCGGGGCATGGTCGGTGGCCACACAGTCGATGACACCGTCGGCCAGGGCCTGGCGCAATGCCACCGCGTCGGAGGCTTCGCGCAGCGGCGGGTTGACGCGGTTCACCCCGTCGTAGCTGACCAGCCTGCCGTCGTCCAGCATCAGGTGATGCGGGGTGACCTCGGCGGTGATCGAAATCCCTTGCTCCTTGGCCCATCTCACGATCTCCACGGTGCCCGCGGTGGACGCGTGGCAGATGTGCACCCGGGCGCCGGCGTCGCGCGCCAGCAGCGCATCGCGGGCCACGATCGATTCCTCGGCCGCCCGCGGCCATCCGGAGAGCCCCAACCGGGCGGCCGTCGGTCCCTCGTGGGCGACGGCGCCGACGGTCAGCCTGGGTTCCTCGGCGTGCTGGGCGATGAGCACCCCCAGGCCGGTGGCGTACTCGAGGGCGCGGCGCATCACCAGCGGGTCGTGCACGCAGATGCCGTCGTCGGAGAACATCCGGACCTGGGCGGCCCCGGCCGCCATCATGCCCATCTCGGTGAGCTCCGCGCCGGCCAGCCCGATGGTGACGGCGCCGACGGGGTGCACGTCGACCAGGCCGACCTGCCGGCCGCGGTGCCATACGTGGTCGGTGACGACCGGGCTGTCGGCGACCGGGTTGGTGTTGGCCATCGCGAAGACCGCGGTGTAGCCGCCCAACGCCGCTGCGGCCGAACCGGTTTCGATGTCCTCGGCGTATTCGCGGCCCGGCTCGCGCAGATGGGTGTGCAGGTCGACCAGTCCCGGCAACAGCACGTGACCGGTGGCGTCGATGACATCTGCGGTGTCGGGGATCTCGAGACCAGCGCCGATTTCCGCGATCTGGCCGTCATCGACCAGCACGTCGACCCGATCACCCTCGCCGTACAACCGGACCCCGCGAATCAGCACGCTCATGCCACGCCCTCTTCTCCGGCAGACTCCGCGCCCACCAACACATGGAAGAGCACCGCCATCCGCACGTGCACGCCGTTGGAAACCTGTTGCAGCACGGCCGATTGCGACGAGTCGGCCACCGACGAGGCGATCTCCATGCCGCGCAGCATCGGCCCCGGGTGCAGTACCACGGCGTGGCCGGGCAGCATGGCCTGGCGACGATCGGAAAGCCCATAGCGCGAAGAGTATTCGCGCACCGACGGGAAGAAGCCGCCGTTCATCCGCTCGGCCTGCACCCGCAGCATCAGCACGGCATCGGCGGCGGGCAGCTCGGCGTCGAAGTCGTTGGTCACGGTGACGGGCCACCCGTCGACCCCGACCGGCAGCAGCGTCGGCGGCGCCACCAGCACCACCTCGGCGCCCAGGGTGTCCAGCAGCATGACGTTGGAGCGGGCGACCCGGCTGTGCAGGATGTCGCCGACGATCACGATGCGCCGGCCCTCGATGCCGCCGAGGCGCTGGCGGATGGTGAGCGCATCCAGCAGCGCCTGCGTCGGGTGCTCGTGGGTGCCGTCCCCCGCGTTGATCACCGACGGCCCGGAGTCGTTGCCGGCACACGTCCACTCGGCGAGCAAGTGGGCCGCGCCGGACGCCGGGTGGCGGATGATCAGCGCGTCGGCGCCGGCCGCCCGAAGCGTCAGCGCGGTGTCGCGTAGCGACTCCCCCTTGCCCACCGACGATCCGGCCGCGCTGACGTTGATCACGTCGGCGCTCATCCACTTGCCGGCCACCTCGAACGACACCCGGGTGCGGGTGGAGTTCTCGTAGAACATGGTGATCACGGTGCGGCCGCGCAGCGTCGGCAGCTTCTTGATCTCGCGGCCCACCAGCGCCTCGGCGAACCGGTCCGCGTCGTCGAGGATGGCGGTGGCCTCGTCGCGGCTCAGGTCGCCGGCGGCCAGCAGGTGACGCGTCATCGCGAGATCACCACCCCGTCGCGACCGTCCTGTTCGGCCAGCAGCACGTGCACACTCTCGCTGCGCGAGGTGGGGACGTTCTTGCCGACGTAGTCGGCGCGCAGCGGCAGCTCGCGATGGCCGCGGTCGACCAGCACCGCCAGCTGCACCACCCGCGGGCGGCCGACATCGCGCAGCGCATCCAGCGCGGAGCGCACCGAGCGCCCGGAGTACAGCACGTCGTCGATGAGGATCACCAGCGCGTCGTCGATGCCGCCGGCCGGGATCGAGGTGGCCTCCAGCGGCCGGGGCGGCTTCTGCATCAGGTCGTCGCGATAGAGGGTGATATCAAGGGCGCCGCGCCCGACGTCGATTCCGCTGTACTCGGCGATGTTGGTGGCCAGGCGCTTGGCCAGGATCACGCCGCGGGTCGGGATGCCCAACAGCACAACCCGTGGCGCGTCGGGACCATCCAGAGCTGTCTTTTCGATGATCTGGTGTGCGATACGGGAAATGGTGCGACCCACGTCGGCCGCCGACATCAATTCCCGGGATTCGCGGCCCACGCCGCTTTCACCCACAGCACCCATACGAGACTTGACCTCCTTCTCCGCCTCGCCGGACGGATCGTTAAAGGATGTCGACTGCCCGGCAGCGTAGCACTTCCTCGGAAGCGCGACGGCGCGAGGCACGAGTGGCCACGAGTGTCGTCGACCTCGATCAGCCGCTCCGCCACAGCCGCCCCCGGCGTCTCGCCGAGGACGACACGATGGAGCCTGAACGGGCGGAGCCGTCGAGCCTCAATGTGGGCTAGCGGCTAGGTGCACGGGTATTGCCCGTTGAGCAGGCAATTCGACGGGGGCGAGAAGGAACCGCTGACCACGCCTCTCAGGCCACCCGTGGCCGAACCACCGGGTGCAATGCTGCGATTCCAGTTCGCGGGGGTGAGTACGTAGTGGGTGCCCGATTGGGTGATGGCGCTGTTCCACGTGTGCAAGACGGATTGTCCCGGCGGCATGTCGAAGTCGAGCCGCCAATCGGTTAGCGGCGCCATGCTCAAGTTGGTAACGGTGAAGTTGGCGATGAAACCGGTCTGCCACGCATGTTCCACCGACAGCGTCGCCGAGGCCGCGGCCGCATGAGCTACGGGGGTGCCGGCGAGTCCGAGGGTGGCAACCATCAACGCCGACACGAATACGTGAAGCGCTGCGCGCCAGCGCTTCACGTAGTTGTCCAGTCCGGCCATAGCAGCCAACACTAGAGCCAGCCAGGCGATACCGACCCGCGCAGCGCGGGTGAGCTGCCGTACCTTTGCCCAACCGAAACCGTCATGAAATTTTGGCCTCGATTCACCGATGCCCGTCTCCGGCGCTGGAGCCCCGACGCGCGCTGGCCCCGCCCGTTGGGAGCGGGCTACCCTGGCGAAAATGACGGGCTCGGGCTTCTCCAGACTGCAGCGGATGGACTTCGACGCGCTCTACCGCGGCGAGAGTCCCGGCGAAGGCATCCCCCCGATGGCCACACCCCCGTGGGATACCAAGGCGCCCAAGGACAATGTCGTCGCGTGGCACGGCGGCGGCTGGGTCCACGGTGACGTCCTGGACATCGGCTGCGGGCTCGGCGACAACGCCATCTACCTGGCGCAAAACGGGTTCCGGGTCACCGGCTTGGACATCTCGCCCACCGCGCTGGTCACTGCCCAGCGCCGGGCCCATGACGCCGGGGTGGACGTGACGTTCGCGGTGGCCGACTCCACCAAGCTGGAGGGCTACACCGATGCGTTCGACACCGTTATCGACAGCGGAATGTTCCACTGCCTCGACGACGACGGCAAGCGCGACTACGCCGCCGCCGTCCACCGCGCGACCAGGCCGGGCGCCACGCTGTTGATCAGCTGCTTCTCCGACGCCAACACCCCCGACGAGCGCTGGCCCCGACCCTCGGTCTCGGAGCCGACGCTGCGCGATGTCCTCGGCGGCGGGGGCTGGGAGATCGAGTCGCTGGAACCGGCCACGATGCGCCGCGAGGTCGATGGCGCGCAGGTGGAGATGGCGTTCTGGTACGTCCGCGCGCACCGGCGTTGAGCGAACCGTCCCGGCCCACCGCGGCGAGATTCGGCCCGGGTGATCGGCCGTCGCGGAGAAGACAGTAGGTTCGGGTGGTGCGGAGCGAGGAGTTCTGGGTTACCCGCCGTGATGCCGGGCACGCGGTGGTGTTGCAGGTCAGTGGTGTGGTGGACATCATCACCGCGCCCTCGCTTGCCACGCATATCGACATTGCCCTGGCCGACACGCCCGCGGTGCTCGTCATCGACCTCACCGAGGTCGATTTCTTGTCCTCGGCGGGCATCACCGTGCTGGTCGAGGTGCATCGCCTGACCGAGAACAGCCCGACGTCACTGCGGGTGGCGGCCGACGGCTCGGCCACCAGCCGGCCGCTGCGCATCGTCGGGCTGGACGAGTTCATCGACCTCTATCCCACCGTGAACGAGGCGCTCGACGCGTGACGGCCCTGGTGTGACGATGGTTCCCCCGGGGCCGCCGCTAACGTGAATCGGGTGAATCTCGACGGCAACGCGGCCTCCATCCGCGAAGTGTGCGACGCCGGCCTGCTCGCCGGTGCGCTGACGGTGGTGTGGCAGCGCGGAGAAGTGCTGCAGGTCAACGAAATCGGCCATCGCGATGTGGACGCGGGCCTGCCGATGCGGCGCGACACGCTGTTCCGGATTGCCTCGATGACCAAGCCGGTCACCGTCGCGGCGGTGATGAGCCTGGTCGACGAGGGCAAGCTGACGCTGAAAGACCCGGTCGTGCGATGGGCGCCGGAGCTGGCCGACGCGCGGGTGCTCGACGACCCGCACGGCCCCCTGGACCGGACGCATCCGGCGCGGCGCGCCATCCTCATCGAGGATCTGCTCACCCACACCAGCGGCATGGCCTACGGATTCTCGGTGTCGGGGCCGATCGCCAAGGCCTACGTGCGGCTGCCGTTCAATCAGGGCCCGGACGCCTGGCTGGCCGAGCTGGCCAAGCTGCCGCTGGTGCATCAGCCGGGCGACCGGCTCACCTACAGCCATTCGATCGACCTGCTGGGCGTCATCGCGGCACGCATCGAGGGCAAGCCGTTCCACCAGGTTCTCGACGAACGCGTGCTGGGGCCGGTGGGCATGCCCGACACCGGCTTCTTCGTGTCCCCCGAAACCCGTCGCCGCGCCGCGACCATGTACCGGCTCGACGAGCAGGGCCGGCTGCACCACGACGTGATGGGGCCGCCGCACATCACGCCGCCGTCCTTTCCCAACGCGGGTGGCGGCCTCTGGTCGACCGCCGACGACTACCTGCGGTTCGTGCGGATGCTGCTCGGCGACGGGACGATCGACGGCGTGCGGGTGTTGTCGCCCGAGTCCGCGCGCCTGATGCGCACCGACCGGCTCACGGACGAACAGAAGCGGCACAACTTCCTCGGGGCGCCGTATTGGGTGGGCCGCGGCTTCGGCCTGAACCTGTCGGTGGTGACCGACCCCGCCAGGAGCGCGCCGCTGTTCGGCCCGGGCGGGCTCGGGACGTTCAGCTGGCCGGGCGCCTACGGGACGTGGTGGCAGGCCGATCCGAGCGCCGATCTGATCCTGCTCTATCTGGTCCAGAACCTGCCCGACATGTCCGCGGACGTGGCGGCGGCGGTGGCCGGTAACACCTCCCTGGCGAAACTCCAATCGGCGCAACCGAAATTCGTCCGCCGCACCTATCAAGCGCTCGGCCTCTAGCACTGTGGCCGACTACCCGCCTGACCGCATCACCGGGCCCCGGCTGGTGCTGCGCCGCCCCGTGCTCGACGACGCCGGGGCACTGTTCCAGCGGGTGGCCCGCGACCCCGAGGTCACCAAGTACCTGATGTGGGCGCCGCACCCCGACGTGGCGGCGACGCGGCGGGTGATCACCGAAAAGCTCAACGCCACGCTCGACGAGCGGACCTGGGCGATCGAGTTGCGGCACAGCGGTGAGGTCGTCGGGCTGACCAGCTGCCGGCGTCCGGTCCCGCACTCGGTCGAGATCGGTTACTGCCTGGGTCGACGGTGGTGGGGCAAGGGCTTGATGGCCGAGGTGATCGACATGTTGCTCACGGCGCTCGACAACGATCGGGCGGTGTACCGGGTGTGGGCCACCTGCAATGTGGAGAACGAGCGTTCGGCGCGGCTGCTGGAACGCGCCGGTTTCGTGTTGGAGGGGCGATTGGCCCGCCACGCCGTCTACCCCAACTTGGGGCCCGAGCCGCAGGACAGCCTGCTCTACGCCCGGATCCTGCGCTGAGCACGGTGCGCGTCCAGGGCGGGAGTCGCCGGCGTGTCGCCGCCCTGAACGCACACTCGAAGCCCTCGGTGCACACTGCATCGCCGCTACCCGGCTTCGGTCGAGCGCCCGGCGCGCGTAGGCTCCCGAGCGCAATCACACGAAGCGCCAATCACCTCCAGATTCGGCGTAACTCGCTATGGCGCAGCACTTTCCGGCCTCTCCTGTCCGCAGGGCTGACCGAACCACCGCGCGCCTGCGCCCAATTGGCTCGCGCGGGCCTCGGAAAACGTGCAATCCATCGTGGCACGGCGTTCGCTGGGAGGTTGGCGCGCCAAGAGCGCTGTAAGTTATTAATTACTAAGGCAATCGACGTGAAAACTCAGCATGCATGCACTTGCTGCGATAGCCTGACCTGCGAATCGAATTGTGCTCGTGGCTGTTTGGCGACCGGATGGCTATTCGAGACCGCGACTCGCAGTATGGACACAGCGGTTCTTGTCCGGGCACTCAGTGATTTCTCAGCGCGGCTACCCTAGGAATGCATCAACGACGACACCGGAAGATGACTGTGGATGAGTGACGTTACGCGCCATGCGTTGACCAAGGTGCCGGCTGTCACCCTGGGCTTCTGGATCATCAAGATCTTGGCGACCACGTTGGGCGAGACGGGCGGCGACACCGTCACGATGACGCTGAACTGGGGCTACGCGGCCGGGGTCGCGCTCTTCGGCGTCGCGCTGGTGGTACTGGTCGCCGCTCAGATCTTCGCGAAAAGTTTCCACGCCACCCTGTACTGGGCGACCATCGTGGCCTCGACGACGTTCGGCACCACGCTGGCGGACTTCGCCGATCGATCGCTCGGCATCGGCTACACCGGCGGGTCGCTCCTGCTCCTGGGTTGCCTCCTGGCCACCTTGGGCCTTTGGCGTTGGTCGGAGGGCACCGTCTCGGTCACCACCGTCTCGACGCCGAAGGTCGAGGCCTTCTATTGGGCGACCATCACCTTCTCGCAGACCCTGGGCACCGCGCTCGGCGATTGGCTCGCCGACACCCGCGGATTCGGTTACGAGCGTGGAGCGTTGGTGTTCGCCGCCGGCCTGGCCGTGGTCATCGCGCTGTACTACTGGACCGCCATATCGCGGGTCGCGTTGTTCTGGGTAGCGTTCATCCTGACCCGGCCATTGGGCGCGACGATCGGCGACTTCATCGACAAGCCGGTCGCCGACGGCGGCCTGAACCTGAGCCGCCCGCTGGCCTCGGCGGTGATCGCGGCGATCATCGTGGCGTTGATCGTCGTCCTGCCGCAGCGTCCGGGTCGCCACCCGGGGGCGGCCGACGAAGAAGCGTGACGGCATGAGGGTCCTTCTCGTCGAGGACGAAGCGCGACTGTCGGCCACGCTTGCCCGGGGGCTCAAGGCGGAGGGATTCGTCGTCGTGGCCGTCGGCACGGGCGTCGACGGCCTTCGGGAGGCGGTCGAGACCGGCTTCGACGTGGTGATCCTCGACATCATGCTGCCCGGCCACAGCGGATACGAGGTGCTGCGCCGGATGCGGGCGCAAAACGTGTGGACGCCGGTCCTCATGCTGACCGCCAAGGACGGTGAGTACGACGAAACGGACGCGTTCGACCTCGGAGCCGACGACTACCTGACCAAACCGTTCTCGTTTCGGGTGCTGGTGGCGAGGCTGCGCGCCCTGGTGCGTCGCGGGGTGCCGGAGCGGCCGGCGGTGCTGAGCGTGGGATCGCTGCGGCTGGACCCCGCGCGGCACACCGTGCACCGCGATTCCGCCCCGATCACGTTGACCCCCCGCGAGTTCGGGGTGCTCGAGTTTCTGATGCGCAATAAGGACATGGTTGTCACCAAGGCCGAGATATTGCGCAACGTGTGGGACGAGCACTACAGCGGCCCCGACAACGTGGTCGAGGTTTACGTGGGATATCTGCGTCGCAAGATCGATATTCCCTTCGGTACCAACACCATCGAAACGATTCGGGGTGTGGGTTACCGGTTGCTGCGTTGAGGGCCGCGTAGCGGCAGGGACACCCTCATTCGGGTTCCGCCGCCCGGTCGCTCCGCTATCGTGACCGAACCGCCATGAGCGGCAACGACCTCGGCGACGATCGCGAGACCCAGGCCGGCTCCCCCGCCGCTGCGGGCACGGTCGGAATCCAGTCGCACGAAGCGCTCGAACACCCGGCTCCGGTCGGCCGGGGAGATTCCCGGCCCGTCGTCGCTGACGGTGAGGATGGCCGTCCCATCGCTGCCGCCGACTTCCACGTAGACGCGCGAAGTGGCATGGCGGACAGCGTTTTCCACCAGGTTACGGATCATTCGCGAGATGGCCATCGGGTCGCCCGCGCAACGCACCGGGCGGATGTCGGCGTCGATTGCGCAGCGCGCCTGACGTCGACAGCGGGCGACCTCGACCTCCGCCACCTCGTCGAGGGCGAGCACTTCCTTGCGCCGCATCAGGCTCTGCTCGTCGGCGCGCGCCAGCAGCAGCAGGTCTTCGATCAGCGTGTGCATGCGTTGCGCCTCGGGAAGCAGGGTGTTGACCGCCAACTCGGCGTCGAGCAGGTGCGGGTGGGCCTCGGCGACTTCCAGCCCGGAGATGATGGTGGCCAGCGGGCTGCGCAGTTCGTGCGACGCGTCGCCGAGAAAGCGCTGTTGCGCGCGGTGGCCGGCCTCGATACGGGACAGCATCTGGTTCATGGTGACCGCTAGGGCGGCGATCTCGTCGCGGCCGGCCGGCACCGGCACCCGCTCGGCGAGGTCGGATGTCGAGATCTCGGCCACGCGCGCGCGGATCGCGTCCACCGATCGCAGCGATCGGCGAACCAGCAGAAACGTCGCGGCCGCTGCCCCCGCGATGACGATGGGCGCACCGCCCGCCAGGAGCAGGGCGACGGTCCGCGCGGTCTCCTCGACCGCTTCGCTCCCCCCACCCACCAGCACCGTGTAATCGCCGGATGCGGTGGCGACCCGCTGACCGCTGACGCGCATGTCGTCGCCCGCCACCGCGTCGTCGGGCAGACCGCGGCGCAAAGCGAAATCGAACTCGCTCACGGGAACGAGCGGCGTGGCGGGTGCGGAGCGGGACCGCTTGACCACCCTGCCGTCGGGGGCGATCACTTGCACGGCAACCACCCGCGGGTCGGTGATCAACAGGGTGGCGTCTAGGCCGGCCGGCGGCTCGGCCTGCAACGCCTTCGCCAGGTCGCGAACTCTTTCGGCGGCGGCATAATCGACACCCACCAGTAGCGACCGGTACAGGATCGCGTCCAACCCCGCCCCGGCAAGGACGAGCGCGCAAAGCACGACGACCGCGGACACCGCGGCCGAGCGGGCGGGGATGCCCCAGTGCGGGAGGCGAGGCGACTGCACACCACCGATTCTGCAGGGGCGAGCGTTGCCGGAAAACACCGAGCTCAGCCGGCTTCTCAGCGGCCTCTCAGCGAGCGCCTCCTAGGCTGACCCCGTCATGAGAGGTACTGCACGCCTGGCGCGTCACAAGAACCGCGTAACGACACGAATGCTGGTCTCCGTCGCCATCGTCGTCGGCTCCGGGCTGGTGGCGGCGGCGCCCGCCGGCGCCGACCCGAGCCCGTTCAGCACCCTCAGCTGCAGCTGTCCGGAGACGGCCCCGGCCGGCAGCCCGGCCCGCAGCGACGAGATCACCCAAGGGATCCGGGCCGGCGAGCTCGGCGGGCCCGCACCACAGGGCTCGGTCCCGCCGCGTTCCTAGCCCCGGGCGTCTTCGCCGACGGCTCGCGCGGCGCGGTCGCCATTGCGGGCCCCGTTCATGCCCGAGGCATCCGACGGCAACTCGAACGAGGGATACGCGGTGCCCACCGCCGCCAACGCCGCGTTCCGCTGGGCCTCCATCCGCGCCAGGGCCGCCTCGGTGAACACCGACAGCCCCAGGTCCGGGTTGTAGCCGTGGATCTCTTTCACGTCGAGCTGGGCCAGGAAATAGACGATCTCCTTGGACACCACCTGACCGGGGACCAACACCGGGAAGCCCGGCGGGTAGGGCACCACGAACGTGGTGGACACCAGCGTCTTGCCCTCCGCCAGACGTCGCCCCGCCATGCCGATCAGGACATGCTCGCGGTCGGACTCCTCGTATCCGGCGTAGAAGGCCGACCGCATGTCGCCGAACATGCACGCGTCGACGGGCCGGAAGGCGACGTCGAACTCGCTGAAGTCGGGCAGGTGCGGCAGGTCCTGTGTGACCTCCTCGACGTGGCGCTCCTGCAACGCCCGGTCGGCGACGCTGGCGGCGTTCGCGGCGCGGTCGAAATCGGTTGCCACCCTGCGCAATACATCGAGCAAGTAATGCACGCTGGACCACGTCACACCGATGGTGAAGATCAGCAGCACGCTGTTGATCGACGTCTTGTTGATCTGGATGCCGAATCGGTCCATCAGGATCTTTTCGCGGAAGTCGTACCCGTTCATGCCCGTCTTGCCGACGAACAGGGTCACCCGCGTCGCGTCCAGCACGAACTGATCGGACCGCCACGCCTCATTCCACTCGGCCAGCGCCCCCTGCCGGACCTCGCGGTAGGAGCTCACCGACGACGCCCGGAACTCCTCGGGCACCAGGTCGGACTCGTCGAGGATGCGGAACCACTTGCTGATCAACCGGTCTCGCCGCACTCGATGACGGAATACCAGCGCCATGTCGTAGGTCTGCCGGACCAGCTGGAAGCCCTCGATGTCGACCTGCCGGCGCGCCAGGTCCAGCGAGGCCAGGAGTTGCTGGTTCGGTGAGGTCGAGGTGTGCGTCAGGAATGCCTCACCGAACGCGTCGCGGGCCAGCGCGTTGAAATCCTGGTCGCGGACGTGGATCATCGACGCCTGCCGAAGCGCCGACAGCGACTTGTGCGTCGAATGTGTCGCGTACACGCGGACCCGCGCGCGGGCGGGGTCGGGCAACAGCGGACGGTCGACCCACTCCGACCGATCTCCCCCTTGTTGCAGGCCCTCCATCGACACAGCCCAATTTCGGTACTCGGCAGCGTATTCCGGTGATGCCAGCATCTGCTCGAGGCGCTCGGCCGACACCATCGCGGTCCGCTGCCGAGCCCAGGGCACGGCTGTGGCGAACGCGTACCACGCCTCGTCCCACAAGAAGCAGATGTCCGGCTTGATCGCAAGCACCTCCTGCATGACCTGCACCGGGTTGTAGACCACGCCGTCGAAGGTGCAGTTGGTCAACAGCAGCATGCGTACCCGGTCCAGCTGACCGGCCGCCTCGAGATCCAGCAGGGTCTGCTTGATCGTGCGCAGCGACACCGCCCCGTAGATCGCGAACTGCGGCAACGGATACGCATCCAGGTACAGCGGGTACGCGCCGGCCAGCACCAGCCCGTAGTGGTGGGACTTGTGGCAGTTGCGGTCGATCAGCACGATGTCGCCCGGCCGGGTCAGGGACTGGACGACGATCTTGTTGGCGGTGGACGTCCCGTTGGTTACGAAGTAGCTGTGGTTGGCGTTCCACGTGTGCGCGGCCTTATCCATCGCCTTCTTGATGTTGCCGTGCGGGTCGAGCAACGAGTCGAGGCCGCCCGACGTGGTCGAGGTCTCGGCCATGAAGATGTTGCGGCCGTAGAACTCGCCCATGTCCTGCAACGACTTCGAGTTGAAGATGCTGGCACCGCGCGCGACGGGCAGCGCGTGGAATTGGCCGACCGGCGCCGCCGCATACGCCCGTAACGCATCGAAAAATGGTGTGGCGTAACGGTTTCTAAGTCCGGCGAGCACGGTGCTGTGCAGGTCGGTGACGTCGTTGAGCCGGTAGAACGTCCGGTCGTAGACGTCGGGCTCGGTGTCATCGCCCGCCGCGATGGACTCGTCGGTGAGCAGATACAGGTCGATGTGGGGCCGCAGCTCCCGGATCCATTCAGCGCATTCGATGCAGTCGTTGGCACGGTCGGGGACGACGTCCTTCGCGTCCTCGTTGGGCCCGAGCAGCCTGTTCATCAGCGGCAGCCGGTCCCGGGACCGCAGCGGCAGGTCGTCGCGGATGATGGCGGCCTGAATCTCGCCGTTGAGGGCGACCGCGGTGATGGCGTCCTCGACGCTGGGCGCCACCAGGATCTCGAACTGGACATCGTCGGACGGGTTGCGCAATTCCCGCAGGCATTCGGCCAGGCAGTCGGGAGCCGTCGCGGGCGCGTCGTCGGCGAGCAACACGGTGTAGAACTGCTGCTGCTTGGCCTGGGCCACCAGCTCCTGGTCGGCGAGCGGCGCCGAGGTGTCGAAAAGCCCTGCGCGGTCGCCGTATTCGCTCAGCAGCCGGACGGCCATGGAAACCTCTTCGGTGAGCCGCACCGTGGACAGGCTCTCGAGGTGCGCGCGGAAGGTCGCCAGGTTCGCCGCACCCGGATACAGCCAGTAGCGCTCGTAGGCGGCGATGCGGTCCATCAGGCGTTTCACCCGGGCCACCTCGTGCGTCTTGTCGAGCCCGGCCAGGTCGACCTCGGCGAGGTGGCGGCACGCATCGTCAAGCAAATTCCAGGTGTCGACGCGGGCGTAGGACGGGTTGGCCACCGCCGCCAGCGCGGAGACGCGGAGTCGTCGCGGCTGGGTGGTGTATCGAGTCATGACCTCACCTGTTCTTCTGAGCGACTTGTATTCTCACCCCGCCGCGCCGCCCACGTGATCGTTTCGCGTGAGCTCTCCTCAGCTGTCCAGCTCGTCGTCACCCTCGTCAGCGTCCACGATGCGCCGGTTGGCGCGCGTGCTGTCCACCCAGCGCAGCACCGGAAGCTCCCAGCGGCGGACCGGCAATTCGGTGACGTCGGACAGCGATCGCACCACCGACTGCGTCAGGCCCATGAGCGCGGCCATCACCGGCAGCAGCGGCTGCAGCGGCCTGGCGGCGGTGCGAACCGTGCTGATGCGGCGGGCCACGATCAGCCGCTCGACGCAGTGATACAGCCAGGCGCCCACCGCGAGCGCGTAGATCGACAGCGCCGACGCGACGATGGTCCACCCGAAGGCGGCGCATACGACGGCGCCCAGCACCACCGTCGCGGCCAGCAACCCCGCGACGACGGCGCGCAGCTCCAGCCGGGTCACGCCTGGCGTTCCTCGGTTTCCGCAGCGCCGGCCGCACCGGAACGGACCGCCGCGGCGGCCGCCCGGATCTGCGGCGTCACCAGCATGACCTGATCAGCTCGCACCTGCAGGGCTGGACGCTGGACCGGCTGCCCGCCGTCGATCGCGCCATCCTGCGGGTCGCGGTGTGGGAGCTGCTGTACGCCGACGACGTCCCGGAGCCGGTCGCCGTGGACGAGGCCGTGCAGCTGGCCAAGGAGCTGTCCACCGACGACTCGCCGGCGTTCGTCAACGGCGTGCTGGGGCAGGTCATGCTGGTGACGCCGCAGATCCGGGCGGCCGCCGCGGCGGTCCGTTCCGGTGCGGCCGGCGCTGCGGAAAC
>NZ_LZJZ01000101.1 GCF_001667585.1 Mycobacterium sp. E2733 | reverse complement strand
CAGCGCGCGAGCAGGCCGGGCGGGTCGGTGGCCAGCACGTCGTGGGCGGCGGCGGGGACGTCGGTGTGCCCGACACCGCAGACGGCCAGATAAAGGTCGTGCAGCTTGGCCGTCCCGTAGGTGTCCGCGACGAAACGCGCGAACCACCAGGCGCGGTCGTATGCCAGCGAACGCTGCGACCCCGGCGCGTCCAGGTCGGCGTCCGAGGGCAGCACCAGCGGTACCGGCAGCGCGTCGAGGGACACCGGAGTCCGGGGCCGGCCGACGAAATCGGCCACGCCTTCGGTCAGCCACCGGGGCGCATCCGCGGCGGTGTCAACGCGGGCGGCGTAGTGAAAAAGCTCGTGCGTCAAGACAATTCGTAGTGCGCCCTCGGTCATGCCGGCCGCGCCGGGCGCGAAGACGATACGCTGACCGATGGTCACCCGATGCGCGGAATCGACACGGTCGACGACCGTCACGGCCGCGATGTCCGCCCACTGCGCCGCCGGTCCCCCGCCGGCGGCCGCGCGGAACTCCTCGTCGGTGTGGGCGGCGACCACCGAAATGTCCCGCGACCAGTCCACGCCCCAGAACGCCTCGACCGCGTTGATCGCGACACCGATGCCGGACGCGACCCGAGACAGCAGGCGATCACTGGCCGGGGCGCCGAGCCCGAGCAGCCGAACCGTGCGGTCACCGACGACCAGTGACCTCGTCGCGGCGCTGACCTGGCTGCGTGCGGGCGTGACCAGTTGCGGGGGCCGCGTGCCGCCACCGCGTCCCGCGTCCAGCGGGACGGCCGCAGCGACGATGAGCTCGACCAGGAACACCCAGGCCAGCAGCAGCGTGAGCCGGCGGTGCCGGCCGGGGCCTCTAGTAGCGGCGGGCGTCGTGGATCGGACCTGCCGCATTCATCGGCACCACGCGCACCGGCTGGCCGTACGTGGAGGAATGGATCACCATGCCGTCACCGACGTAGAGGCCGCTGTGTGACGCATCGTTATAGAAGGTGATCACGTCGCCGGGCTGCAGGTCCGACAGGGAAACCGGTTGGCCGCCCTGGGCCTGAGCCTGGCTGGAGTGCGGCAGCGAGATGCCGGCCTGCTGGAAGGCCCACATCACCAGGCCGGAGCAGTCGAACCCACCCGGCGCGGCGCCACCCCACACATACGGCGAACCGACTTGCGTCAGGGCCGCCTGTACGACCGTGGCGCGGTCACCGCCGCCGACTCCGCCACCGAACGGTCCGGGCATTCCGCCGGGAGGCGGCGCCTCACCGGGTGCCTGCGGCACGCCGGGCGGCGCGGCCTCCGGCGCGGGCGCGCCGGGCGCCGGGAGACCGGCCGGGATGGGACCGGGATCGGCGAGCGCGGTGCGCTGCTCGGGCGTCAAGGAAACGTACTGCGACTTGACGACCGCGATCTGCACCTGCAGCTGACTTTGCTTAGACTGCAAGCTCGCTCGCACCGCGGCGGCCTGCTCGGCCGCGCTCTTCGCATCGGCGGCGGACTTGGCGGCCTCGCGCTCGGCCTTGGCGGCCTGCTCGCCGGCGGCCCGGAAGCTCGTCATCTGGTCGGACATCTGCGTCGCCATCAGCCGCTGCATGGCCAGCTTGTCGATCAGCCCCTGCGGCGATCCGGCGGTCAACATGGCCGTCATGCCGTCGACGCGGCCGCCCATGTAAGTCGCGGCGGCGAGCTTGTTCACGGCGCCCTGGAACGACGCCAGGCGAGCCTTGGCGGCATCGACGGCAGCCAGGGCGTCGTCGTGCTTCTTGTCGGCCGCGCGCTGGGCCGCCAACTTGTCGTTCAGGTTGAGCTGCGCGCTGTGCATCGCCTCGGTGGTCTGCTCGGCCTGGCGGGACAGCTCGTTGAGTTTGGCCAGCGCGTCACCGGCCGGGTCGGCCGAGACGTTCGCGGCGAGGGCGCCCGATAAGACTGTGAAGCCCGCTAGCGTCCCGATGGCAAATCGTGTGAGGACACGCGCAAACGGGTATCTAGAGTCAAGCCTCAAGATTTTGCTTCCTTAAACGGGCCATCGACGACCAGGCGCCGTCGAGCTGGTTTAGGTCTCAAACAGGTTACGAAACGATATCGGCGTTTGTCCAAAGCGAGGGGTTAAGAAATTGGAAAGATTTCTGTCATATTCATGTGAACGGCTCTGACCCCCTCGTAAACCTTTGGCACGCAAAGCATCTTAGGCGACGCCCGAATCGCGTTCGCGGCGGATAGGCACCAACCGTAATCGCGGTGCCAGTCCGACATCGGCAAGCACCGCCAATGCAGCGCATTCGTCCTCCAATAAAGTTCCCGGGACCCCGAGTAGCACGCTGACTACGCAATCGCGGCATCCCGGCCCGCGCACCGCGCAGTCATCGCAGTCGATCACCACCGGCGCCCCCGCGTGCGGCACCGTCGCGCCGTTGCTGTCGGGCCCACTGCTTCGTGCCATCGGGATCGGTCCTCTCGGTCAGGCTTGGCGAACTCAGGTCGGACTCCCCGAACGGTAACCACACCCACCGACAACCCGCCGGCGCCGCGTTTCGGCTGGCGAACGGGTCGGATTTGTACGGCGTGGGAGCCGCGCGGGTGTCGGTGGTCCCGCTTAACGTCGCGGCCATGGGTGCCGGTGGTGCGACTCAGCTCAGCTTCGCCGACGTGGGGTCGCCCTTCGCCACCGCGGACACCTCGTTGCGCGACACCACCTTCGTGGTGGTCGACCTGGAGACCACCGGCGGACGCACGAAAAGCACCGACGGAAACGCTCCCGACGCCATCACCGAGATCGGTGCGGTCAAGGTCCGCGGCGGCGCCGTGCTCGGCGAGTTCGCCACGCTGGTCGACCCGGAGCGCAGCATCCCGCCGCAGATCGTGCAGCTGACCGGCATCACCACGGCCATGGTGTCCGATGCTCCGACCATCGACGCGGTGTTGCCGATGTTCCTCGAGTTCGCCGGGGACGCGGTGCTGGTCGCCCACAACGCCGGGTTCGACATCGGGTTCCTGCGGGCCGCGGCGGCGCGGTGCGACATCCCCTGGCCCCGGCCGCAGGTGCTGTGCACCGTGCGGCTGGCCCGCCGGGTGCTCAGCCGCGAGGAAGCCCCCACGGTGCGGCTGGCCGCGCTGGCGCGGCTGTTTGCCGTCGCCACCCAGCCCACGCACCGCGCGCTGGACGACGCCCGCGCCACCGTGGACGTGCTGCACGCGCTCATCGAGCGGGTGGGCAATCAGGGCGTGCACACCCTCGCCGACCTGCGCTCCTACCTGCCGGATGTCACCCCCGCGCAGCGGCGCAAGCGGGTCCTCGCCGAGGGCCTGCCCCGCCGGCCGGGGGTCTACCTGTTTCGCGGGCCGTCCGGCGAGGTGCTCTACATCGGCACCGCCGTGGACCTGCGCCGCCGGGTCGGCCAGTACTTCACCGGCGCCGACCCCCGCGGCCGGATGAAGGAGATGGTCAATCTGGCCACCGCGGTCGACCACGTCGAGTGCGCGCACGCGCTGGAGGCCGGCGTCCGCGAGCTGCGGCTGCTGGCCGCGCACGCCCCGCCCTACAACCGCCGGTCGAGGTTCCCGCACCGGTGGTGGTGGGTGGCGCTCACCGACGAGGCGTTCCCCCGGCTCGCGGTGGTGCGGGCCCCCCGCCACGACCGCGCCGTCGGCCCGTTTCGCCTCCGCGCCGACGCCGCCGACACGGCCGCGCTGCTGGCCCGCTTCACCGGCCTTCGGACCTGCAACGCCCGGCTGGGCCGCTCGGTCCTGCACGGGCCGGCCTGCGCCGAGGCCGAGGTCTCGCCGTGCCCCGCGGCGCGGGGCATCACGGCCACGCAATACGCCGCCGCCGTGGCCCGCGTCGCCGCGTTGATCGACGGGATGGAGAACGCCGCCCTGTCGGCCGCCGTGGATCAGGTCACCGCGCTGGCCGAGCGCCGCAATTTCGAGAGCGCCGCGCGCCTGCGCGACCGCACCGCCACCGCGGTCGAGATCCTGTGGCGCGGCCAGCGGTTGCGTGCCCTGGCCACGTTGCCCGAGCTGATCGCCGCCGCGCCCGACGGGGAGGGTGGTTACCACCTCGCCGTCGTCCGGCACGGCCAGCTCGCCGCGGCCGGGGTCGCCAGGCGTGGGGTGCCCCCGATGCCGGTGGTCGACGCCATTGTGGCTGGGGCGCAGGCGATTTTACCGACCGCGGCCCCGCTGGGCGGTGCGCTCGTGGAGGAATCCAGCCTCATCGCACGCTGGCTTGCCGGCCCCGGGGTGCGCATCGTGCGGGTCGACGAGTCCCCCGACGCCGCCGGCTGGGCTTCGCCACTGCGCTCGGCCGGCGCGTGGGCGTCGTGGGCGGCCTCGGCGCGCTCGGCGCGGCTGGCCTCGGAACAGACCTTGGCACAAGCGGCCCAACACGATTCACACCTGCTGGCTGAACCGCACCCATCGCGCGAGCAGCTCTTCGGCCGCGCCGGAATCGATCGCCGCGCTGGCGCGCTGCAGCCCGTCCTCCCACGCCGGCAACCATTCAGCGCGGCTGGATAGGCCCGCGTGGGCGACGATCGCCCCGGCGGCGTTGAGGACGACGGCGTCCCGGACCGGTCCCTTGTCACCGGCCAGCACCGCACGCACCTCCGCCGCGTTGGCTTGCGCGTCGCCGCCCAGCAGATCATCGAGATCGGCTCGGGGAAAACCGAATCCGGCGGGATCGAACGTCAGCTTGTCCACCGTCCCGGCCTGTACGCGCCAAATCGTGCTGGTGGTGGTCGTCGTCAACTCGTCCAGCCCGTCATCACCATGCACCACCAGGACGCTGGACCGGCGCGCGGCGAAGACCCCCGCCATCACCTCGGCCAGGTTGGCGAACGCGCAGCCGATCAGGCCGGCCCGCGGCCTGGCCGGATTGGTAAGGGGACCAAGGAGATTGAACACCGTCGGCACGCCGATCTCACGGCGCACCACCGAGGCGTGCCGGTACGAAGGATGAAACAGCGGCGCGAAGCAGAACCCGATGCCCACTTCGTTGAGGCTCTGCGCCACCTGCTCGGGCTCGAGGTCGATGCGCACCCCGAGCGCCTCCAGGGTGTCGGCACCGCCGGACAACGACGACGCCGCGCGGTTGCCGTGCTTGGCTACCGGCACGCCGGCGGCCGCGACCACGATCGCCGCCATGGTGGAGAGGTTGACGGTGTTGACGCCGTCACCGCCGGTCCCGACGATGTCCACTGTGTCGTCGCGGATGGCGGGCATCGGGCGTGCGTGGCTGAGCATGACGTCGGCCAGCTCACTGACCTCGGCCGAGGTAGGGACCTTCATCTGCATCGCCACGGCGAAGGATGCGACCTGCGCCGGGCTGGCGTCGCCGGCCATGATCTGATCCATGGCCCAGCCGGCCTGGCCGCGCGCCAGATCCTGACCGGCCATCAACCGGGCCAGGACCCGTGGCCACGACTGCGCCGCCCCGGCCGGTCGAGCGGACCCGCCGGTGGACGCCTCAGATGACAGAGCCACGCGCCGATGGTCCCACGCGGACCCGACCTGCCCCAACCGGCGCGGACAGCCGCCGGCTCCGGACGGCGTCGCGACGCGAAAACATCAAATGCCGCCCCGGGTGGAGTTAATCAACTACAAAGCGTCATACTTGCGGATGTGACCAGCGCTGTAGGGACCTCAGGTACTGCAATCACGTCGCGCGTTCATTCGCTGAATCGACCGAACATGGTCAGTGTCGGCACCATCGTTTGGCTCTCCAGCGAGCTGATGTTCTTTGCTGGCCTGTTCGCAATGTATTTCACCGCGCGTGCGCAGTCCGGCGGCAAGTGGCCGCCACCGCCGACCGAACTGAACCTTTATCAGGCGGTCCCGGTGACGCTCGTGCTGATCGCGTCGTCGTTCACCTGCCAGATGGGTGTGTTCGCGGCCGAACGCGGCGACGTCTTCGGGTTGCGCCGCTGGTACGTGATCACCTTCCTGATGGGCCTGTTCTTCGTTTGCGGGCAGGGCTACGAGTACTTCCACCTGGCCACACACGGCACCACGATCCCCGGCAGCGCCTACGGCAGCGTGTTCTACCTGGCGACCGGGTTCCACGGCCTGCACGTCACCGGCGGTCTGATCGCCTTCATCTTCTTGCTGGCCCGCACCGCGATGAGCAAGTTCACCCCGGCGCAGGCCACCGCGAGCATCGTCGTCTCCTACTACTGGCATTTCGTCGACATCGTGTGGATCGCGCTGTTCACCGTGATCTATTTCATCCGATGAGCCGGCGGCTCCGAATAAAGGAATGAACAGGAGTGCTCGGTTGAAGAAGCTGAGGTCCATGCGAAACCGGAAGCCGCGACAAGGGCAGGCGCGAAAGGCCGTGAGCGACCGCTCCCGGCGGCGGCTGCGCCGCCGCTTGTCGGGCGGGCTGTTGCTGCTGATCGCGCTGACCATCGCCGGCGGCCTGGCCGCCGTGCTGACGCCGCGCCCGCAGGTGGCCGTCGCCGACGAGTCGTCCTCGGCGCTGCTGCGGACCGGCAAGCAGTTGTTCGACACGTCGTGCGTGTCGTGTCACGGCGCCAACCTGCAGGGTGTGCCCGACCGCGGGCCCAGCCTGATCGGCGTCGGCGAGGAGGCCGTCTACTTCCAGGTCTCCACCGGCCGGATGCCCGCGATGACCGGCGAGGCCCAGGCGCCGCGCAAGGAGCCGATCTTCGACGAGGCGCAGGTCGACGCGCTGGGCGCGTACGTGCAGGCCAACGGCGGCGGTCCGACCACCGTGCGTAACCCGGACGGCAGCCTGGCCATGAAGTCGCTGCGCGGCGACGACCTGGGCCGCGGTGGCGACCTGTTCCGGCTGAACTGCTCCTCCTGCCACAACTTCACCGGCAAGGGCGGGGCGCTGTCGTCGGGCAAGTACGCGCCGCCCCTGGAGCCGCCCAACGAGCAGCAGATCTTGGCGGCGATGCGGACCGGGCCGCAGAACATGCCGAAGTTCTCCGACCGTCAGCTGTCCTTCGAAGCGAAGAAGGACATCATCGGCTACATCAAGTCGGTCACCGAAGAGCGCCAGCCCGGCGGCTACGGCCTCGGCGGGTTCGGGCCCGCACCCGAGGGCATGGCCGCGTGGATCATCGGGATGGTCGCCGCCATCGGTTTGGCACTGTGGATTGGGGCACGAGCATCATGACGGACGACGTTCGCGGCTCCGACACCGGCGGCACTGCCCACGGTGTCGGCGAGAGGGAACCCGACGACGCAGCCCTGGCCGCCATGTCGCAGCAGGAGCTGGTGGCGCTGGGCGGCAAGCTCGACGGCGTCGAGACGATCGTCAAGGAGCCCCGCTGGTCCGTCGAGGGCACCAAAGCCGAGAAACGGGCCGAACGTGGAGTTGCCTTATGGCTCTTGCTCGGCGGCGGTTTCGGGCTGGCGCTGCTGCTGGTCTTCCTGTTCTGGCCGTGGGAGTACAAGCCGAAGGACGCCCCCGGCAGCCTGCTGTACGACCTGACCACCCCGCTGTACGGGCTGACCTTCGGGATGTCCATCCTGTCGATCGCGATCGGCACGATCCTCTACCAGAAACGCTTTATCCCGGAAGAGATTTCGATCCAGGAGCGGCACGACGGCGCCTCGCGGGACATCGACCGCAAGACGGTGGTGGCGAACCTGACCGACGCCCTGGATGGCTCAACCGTCCGGCGGCGCAAGGTGATCGGGCTGTCGCTGGGACTGGGCCTCGGCGCGTTCGGCCTGTCGACGCTGGTCGCGTTTGCCGGCGGTCTGATCAAGAACCCGTGGAAACCGGTGGTGCCCAGCGCAAATGGGAAGAAGGCCGTGCTGTGGACGTCCGGCTGGACACCGCGGTATGCGGGCGAGACCATCTTCCTCGCGCGGGCCACCGGCTCAGCCGGCGCGTCACCGTTCATCAAGATGCGGCCCGAAGACCTCGACGCCGGCGGCATGGAGACCGTCTTCCCGTGGCGTGAATCCGACGGTGACGGCACCACGCCGGAATCGCAGGAGAAGCTCCGGGCCATCAACCAGGGCGTCCGCAACCCCGTCATGCTCATCCGCGTCCGGCCCACCGACATGCCCCGGGTGGTCAAACGCCAAGGCCAGGAAAGCTTCAACTACGGCGAGCTGTTCGCCTATACCAAGGTCTGCTCACACCTGGGTTGCCCCGCGTCGCTGTACGAGCAGCAGTCCTACCGAATCTTGTGCCCATGTCACCAGTCGCAGTTCGACGCCTTGCATTTCGCCAAGCCGATCTTCGGCCCGGCGGCCCGCGCGCTGGCGCAACTGCCCATCACGATCGACACCAACGGGTATCTAGTCGCCAACGGTGACTTCGTCGAGCCCGTCGGACCGGCATTCTGGGAGAGGACGACATCATGAGTCCCAAACTGAGTCCCCCGAAACCGCCCAAGATCGGCGATGTCCTGACCCGACAGGGCGAAGACATCGATACGCGCTACCACCCCTCGGCTGCGGTGCGCCGGCAGCTCAACAAGGTCTTTCCGACGCACTGGTCGTTCCTGTTGGGCGAGATCGCGATGTACAGCTTCATCGTGCTGCTGCTAACCGGTGTGTACCTGACGCTGTTCTTCGACCCGTCCATGGCCGAGGTCACCTACAACGGCGCCTACCAGCCGCTGCGCGGTGTCGACATGTCTAAGGCGTTTGCCTCGACGCTCGACATCTCGTTCGAGGTGCGCGGCGGCCTGTTCGTCAGGCAGGTACACCACTGGGCCGCACTGATTTTCGCGGCATCCATCATGGTGCACCTGGCACGCATCTTCTTCACCGGCGCGTTCCGCCGGCCCCGCGAAGCGAACTGGGTGATCGGTTCGCTGCTGCTGATCCTGGCGATGTTCGAGGGGTATTTCGGATACTCGCTGCCCGACGACCTGTTGTCGGGTATCGGGGTACGCGCCGCGCTCTCCTCGATCACGCTGGGGATGCCGGTGATCGGCACCTGGCTGCACTGGGCGCTGTTCGGCGGCGACTTCCCCTGCGGCGGCGTGGGCAACGAGTGCGCTCAGGTGGGCATCATCATCCCGCGCATGTACGCCCTGCACATTCTGCTTTTGCCGGGCATCATCCTGGCGCTGATCGGGCTGCACCTGGCGATGGTCTGGTTCCAGAAGCACACCCAGTTCCCCGGCCCGGGCCGCACCGAGCAGAACGTCGTCGGTGTGCGCGTCATGCCGATCTTCGCGGTCAAGTCCGGCGCCTTCTTCGCCGCGATCGTCGGCGTGCTCGGCCTGATGGGTGGGCTGCTGCAGATCAACCCGATCTGGAACCTCGGCCCGTACAAGCCATCCCACGTGTCCGCCGGGTCGCAGCCCGACTTCTACATGATGTGGACCGAGGGCCTGGCCCGTATCTGGCCGCCATGGGAGTTCTACTTCTGGCACCACACCGTTCCCGCGGCGGTCTGGGTTGCCCTCCTGATGGGCCTGATCTTCGTGCTGCTGATCATCTACCCCTTCCTGGAGAAGCGGTTCAGCGGCGACCGTGCCCACCACAACCTGCTGCAACGGCCGCGTGACGCCCCGGTGCGCACGGCGATCGGTGCCATGGCGATCGCGTTCTACATGGTGCTCACGCTGAGCGCGATGAACGACATCATCGCGTTGAAGTTCCAGATCTCGCTGAACGCGACGACGTGGATCGGCCGCATCGGGATGGTCATCCTCCCGCCGGTGGTCTACTTCATCGCCTACCGGTGGTGCATCGCGCTGCAGCGCAGCGACCGGGAGGTGCTCGCACACGGCATCGAGACGGGCATCATCAAGCGGCTGCCGCACGGCGCCTACATCGAGCTGCACCAGCCGCTCGGACCGGTGGACGACCACGGCCACCCGATCCCGCTCGAGTACCAGGGGTCGGCGCTGCCCAAGCGGATGAACAAGCTGGGCTCGGCCGGTTCACCGGGCCGCGGCAGCTTCTTGTTCGCCGACCCCGTGTCGGAGGATGCGGCGCTGCGCGAGGCGGCACACAGCTCCGAGCAGCGTGCCCTGACCGCCCTGCGTGAGCACCAGGAAGGCACCGTCGGTTCGCCGAACGGCAAGAACGGCGAGCGCCACTAGCCTCGCGCTGGTTCGGTGCAGGCCGTCCCGCACTGTTGTTGGGCGGCCCGCAGGATGGAACCGGCGGTAAGGAACGCCGGCTTCGTCTGGTCGCGCGCTTCGACGGGTAGGTCGGCCGCGCAGCGCAGCACCATCAGCGCGAGCGCGCTGTAGGTGGCGTACGGGATGACCAGCAGGTTGACGCGTGCGGCGCCCCCGACGAAGGTCATCACGTGCTGGCGCTTTCGCTCCCATCCCGACCAGTTCAAGTCCGGCGGTCGCTGCAGCGGTGGCCAGTTGACGTTGATGGCGTTGATGTCGCCCAGCAAGGGAGTCAAGAGGGCGACCACCTCGGGCAGTTCGTTGGTGATGCGGTCCGCGCGCGGCCACCACGCGCCGTCGATGGGGCGGCCGAGCTCACGAGCCACCGACAGCCGGACGGGATTGGCCCGGCGTCGGCGTTCGAATAATTCGGTCATCCGCGGGCCTGGCCGTCACGGCCAGGCAGGGTTGCAGCGTCCACGGGCGTTCCCTTCACGTCGGCGTCGTTCGCCCCGGCGACCGCGGGACGGACGGAGGAATCGCATTGCCCGTGGGTGGTATCCGCGCCGGAGCGTGACCACCGCTGACAACGAAACAGCTCGCAGTGGACGCTACGCCAACGTCGGCGCTCCCGAGCGGCCAGGGTGACCGCGCGGTCGTCACGACGGCTCGGGAGCCGACCGAATCCCGTCGGTGCACTACAGTGGCGAGGGCCTGACCGTGGCGCTGTCCGGGTGAGCGGGGGGCCGAAACGGTGAGGATGGGGCGCAATGGCGATACAGGACTGGGGCGACGCCCCGGAGATCCATCCCTCGAAGATCCGGGTCGGTGACATCATCGGCACGTTGCGTCCCACGAAGCTGCGTTACACCGTCAAGATGATCAGCGGGCCGCAGACAACTCCCCGGCGCTGGACATTCTTCGGTCGCGACGACAACGGCACGCAGCACACGAGCACGTTCGGCGAGGACGAAATGGTTCGCAGGTACGCCAAAGCGTCGTGAGCGCCTACTGCGCGGCGACGGCGCGGCGCAGCTGGCGAACGTGCAGCCACTCGATCACCGGCATTCCCGCGGTGATGACGCCGGCGACCACGTATGCGACCCAGGACGGGCCGTCGTGGCCCACGGCCATCAGGTAGGTCGCCGTGGCCACCGCGACCAGGGCCGCGCCCATCGCGGCGACCAACAGCACGGTACCTCGCAGCCACACCCGAT
>NZ_LZJZ01000100.1 GCF_001667585.1 Mycobacterium sp. E2733 | reverse complement strand
GCGGGCCCGCGCCAACAGCGTCCACTGGTCGAGCTTCCCGCGGCCCGACCCCCACGACGCGCAGACGGCGATCAGCTGGGCGCCGCGGCGGGCCAGCTCGGTGTACAGCGCCGGGAAGCGGATGTCGTAGCAGACCGTCATCCCCACCCGGACGCCGGCGACCGTGATCACCACCGGTTCGCGGCCGGGCGCGACGGTGCGCGACTCCGTGAAGCCGAAGGCGTCGTAGAGATGGATCTTGTCGTAGTGCGTGTCCGGGTCGTTCGGACTGCCCGGACCCGCTGCGATCAGCGTGTTCTTCACCCGTCCGTCCCCGGCCGGGGTGAACATGCCGGCGATCACCGTGATCCCGCTGTCGGCCGCGATGCTCCGCACACCGGCCGCCCACGGCCCGTCGACGGGCTCGGCGATCGGCGCCAGCGGAACGCCGAACCGGCACATCGTCGCCTCGGGGAACACCACCAACTGAGCGCCGGCGTCGGCGGCCCGGCCGCTGTACTCGCGCACCAGCTCCAAGTTGGCGGCCGGGTCGGTGCCGCTGAGGATTTGCGCCAACGCGATTCGCATGGGCGCCAGCTTAGGCTCGGCGAGGTCAGACCGTTTTGGCGATCCACTCCGTGGTGAATCGCTGTTCCGCTTCCACCAGCTCGGCCAGCCGGGTGCCGATGATGTTCTCCAGCTTGCCGCCGATGATCGGGACGCGTACCTGGACGGTGGCCCGGAAAGACAGTCGGGCACCGCCGGTCTCGATGATTGGCGAGAGCATTGCGGTGCCCTTCAGATGCACCGGGGCGTCCAAGATCGAGCCGACCACCGAACCCTGCGCGGCCCCGTCCGCGACCGGTCCCCAGATCTCCTCGCGCCTGATGCGGAGGTCGCCGCTGTGCAACTGGGTGACCATCCCCGGCAGCTTGTGGCTGTGGATCACCTGCACGGTGACGACCTCCACGGTGTCGTCGTCCCCGGTTTCACCACCGACCCGCATCGATTCCAGCGTGGCGAGGTCGACACCTGACTCGGCCAGCCGTGCCCGCCAATAGGTCTCGTCCGTGAACGCCCGATGCACCTCTTCAACGCTGCCGTCGTAGTCGGCCGACAAGTCGAATGAACGCGGCATAGCAGGTGAGGCTACCGTTACGGGCCATGAAATCCAGCGATGCCGGTTCAACATTCGCCGGCGCGCATGTCGCCGAGGCGGTGTCGCTCGCGCCGCTGACGACGTTGCGGGTCGGGCCGGTCGCGCGCCGCCTGATCACCTGCGCCAGCACCGAAGAGGTGGTCGCCGTGGTGCGGGAGCTGGACGCCGAAAGCCGTGGGGGAGAACATGCCCCGGTGCTGGTGTTCGCCGGCGGGTCCAACCTGGTGATCGCCGACACGTGCGCCGACCTGACCGCGGTGCGGCTGGCCAACAGCGCCATCACCATCGACGGCAGCCTGGTGCGCGCCGAGGCCGGCGCTGTCTGGGACGACGTCGTAATCGGCGCCATCGAGCACGGTCTGGGCGGGCTGGAATGCCTGTCGGGGATTCCCGGGTCGGCCGGGGCCACCCCGGTGCAGAACGTCGGCGCCTACGGTGCGGAAGTCTCCGACACCATCACCCGCGTCCGGATACTGGACCGCGGCAGCGGGGAGGTTCGCTGGTTGCCCGGCGGCGAGCTCGGGTTCGGCTACCGCACCAGCGTGTTCAAGCGGGCGGCGCCCGAAACCCCTTGGGTCGTACTGGAAGTCGAGTTCGCCCTGGATGCGTCGGGCCGCAGCGCGCCGCTGCGCTACGGCGAACTTGCAGACGCGTTGGGGTTGAGCGGCGGCGAGCGGGCCGATCCCCGGACCGTCCGCGAGGCGGTGCTGACGCTGCGCGGGCGCAAGGGCATGGTGCTCGACCCGGACGACCACGACACCTGGAGCGTGGGGTCGTTCTTCACCAACCCGGTGGTCGCGCCCGAGGTGTACGAGCGGCTGGCCGCGAGCGTCCCGGGGACGATTCCGCACTACCCGGCACCGGACGGCGTCAAGCTGGCCGCCGGCTGGCTGGTGGAGCGCGCCGGCTTCACCAAGGGCTATCCCGACGATCCGGCGGCCCGGTGCCGGCTGTCCACCAAGCACGCGCTGGCCCTGACCAACCGCGGCGGCGCCACCGCCGGCGAGGTGATCGCGCTGGCCCGCATCATCCGCGACGGGGTCCGTGATGTGTTTGGTGTCACATTGAAACCCGAGCCGGTCCTGCTCGGCTGCAGGCTGTAGCTCCGAATCCTGCGGAAGAGCGCCACGGCCCCGATTTGTCGCGGCAGGGTTGGTGGATTTTGCCCGGTATCTTTGACTTTCGTGAGCATGTCCCACACCCCGCCGCCAATCAACCGGCGCGTGGCCTTGGCGACCCTCGGACTGGGGGTTTTCGCCCCCAGCCTGTTGGCCGCGTGTGGCGGCACCACGGGCAAGCAGGCCGAGAAGAAGGAGCAGCCCGCGCCGCAGCTGAAGTTCCAGCCGGCCGATGCGACCCAAAACGTGGTGCCGATCGCGCCGATCAGCGTCCAGATCAGCGACGGCTGGTTCCAGCGCGTCGCGCTGACGAATTCCGCGGGCAAGCCCGTGGCGGGCAAGTTCAACTCCGACCGCACGGTCTACACCACCACCGAGCCGCTGGGCTATGACGCGACCTACACCTGGAGCGGCTCCGCCGTCGGGCACGACGGCAAGGCGATCCCCGTCACGGGCAAGTTCACCACCGTGTCGCCCACCAAGAAGATCGGTGGGGCGTTCCAGCTGGCTGACGGCCAGACCGTCGGAGTGGCGGCGCCGATCATCATCCAGTTCGACGCGCCGATCACCGACAAGGCCGCCGTCGAAAAGGCGCTGACCGTCACCACGAATCCGCCCGTCGAGGGCAGTTGGGCGTGGCTGCCCGACGAGGCGCAGGGCGCCCGGGTGCACTGGCGCACCCGCGAGTACTACCCCGCGGGCACGACCGTCAACGTCGACGCCAAGCTGTACGGCCTGCCGTTCGGCGACAGCGCCTACGGGGCCGAGGACATCTCGTTGAACATCCAGATCGGCCGCCGGCAAGTGGTGAAGGCCGAGGTCACCTCGCACCGCATTCAGGTGGTCAGGGACGAAGGCGTCATCATGGACTTCCCGTGCAGCTACGGCGAGGCCGACAAGGCGCGCAACGTCACCCGCAACGGCATCCACGTGGTCACCGAGAAGTACGCCGACTTCTACATGTCCAACCCCGCGGCCGGCTACAGCCACGTGCACGAACGCTGGGCGGTGCGGATCTCCAACAACGGCGAGTTCATCCACGCCAACCCGTCGAGCGCCGGCGCGCAGGGCAACAGCAACGTCACCAACGGCTGCATCAACCTGTCGACCAGCGACGCGGAACAGTACTTCCAGTCGGCTATCTACGGCGACCCCGTCGAGGTGACCGGTAGCTCGATCCAGCTGTCCTACTCCGACGGTGACCTCTGGGACTGGGCCGTCGACTGGGACACCTGGGTCGCCATGTCGGCGCTACCGCCTCCCACCGCGCATCCGCCGTCCACGCAGATCCCGGTGACCGCGCCGGTCACCCCGTCGACCGCCCCGAGCCTCTCGGGAACGCCCACGACCTCCACTTCAGCGACCACCTCTTCCAGTCCGGGGGCTAACCCCGGCGGTTGAACCGGGTGGCCGACGCCTGGTCGCGCGGCTTCATGACGATCAGGTCGAGGTCGACGTGGGCCGGCCGCGAGGCCACGAAGCCGATCACCTCGGCGACATCGGCGGCAACCAGCGGTGTGAGGCCGGTGTACACGGCGTCGGCGCGTTCCTGATCGCCGTCGAAGCGCACCAACGAAAACTCGGTTTCGACCGCGCCCGGCGCGATCTCGGTCAGCCGCACCGGCTTGCCCAGCAGCTCGCCGCGCAGGGTGCGGTGCAGCGCCCCCTGGGCGTGTTTGGCGGCCGTGTACCCGGCGCCGCCGTCGTAAACTTCAAGCGCCGCAACGGAAGTCACCGTGACGATCAGGCCGTCGCCGGAGTCGATGAGCTTGGGCAGCAGCGCTCGGGTGACCCGCAGCGTGCCCATCACGTTGGTCTCCCACATCCACCGCCAGTGCTCGAAGTCGGAATCGGCGACCGGTGCGAGCCCGCGCGCGCCGCCGGCGTTGTTGACCAGCACGTCCACCCGGGCCAATTCGTCGGCGAGAGCGGCCACCGCCGCGTCGTCTGTGACGTCGGCCACAATCGCGGTTCCGCCGATCTCCCGTGCCAGGGCGTTGATCCGCTCCGCCCGACGCGCAACCGCGACCACGTGAAAACCCTGCGCAGCAAGGGCCTGGGCCGTCGCCTCGCCGATTCCCGAGCTGGCGCCGGTAACCACCGCGACCCGCTCATTCCTGACATTTCCAACCATAGAAGCAACCTTAGTGAGCGTGCTAAATTTTCTTGGTGCACCTCAGCGCCCTGTCCAGCACCACCACCGCGTGTCTTTGCGCGGCGGGTGCGTGTTGTCGCGCACTTTGCCGCTCCTGACTTTCAGGTGTGGCCAGTGACGGCCAACAAGAATCGGACAAAGGACGCTCGTGCGCTCGGATACCCTCGCCCAGACTCATCATTCGCCCGCCCGTGCCGGCTACAAGGGCCACCGGTCGGTGCGTCGCCAGATTGTGCCGCCGGCGCTGCACATCGCCGACTCGGCGGCGGCCTCGGTTTTCCGGGCCGTCCGATTGCGTGGCCCGGTCGGGCGTGACGTCATCGCCGGCGTCACCTCGCTGAGCATCGCGACGGTCAACCGCCAGGTCATCGCCCTGCTCGAGACCGGTTTGCTGCGGGAACGCGCCGACCTGGCCGTCTCCGGGGCGATCGGGCGGCCACGCGTGCCGGTCGAGGTCAACCACGAGCCGTTCGTGACGCTGGGCATCCATATCGGCGCCCGGACCACCAGCATCGTGGCCACCGACCTGTTCGGTCGCACCCTCGACACCGTCGAGACGCCGACTCCGCTGAGCCCGGCCGGACCCGCGCTGGCCTCGCTGGCCGAGAGCGCCGCTCGTTACCTGCGGCGCTGGCACCGGCGCCGCCCGCTGTGGGTCGGCGTCGCGATCGGCGGCACCGTGGACAGCGCCACCGGTCACGTCGACCACCCACGGCTCGGCTGGCGGCAGGCGCCGGTCGGCCCGGTGCTGGCCGACGCGCTGGGACTGCCGGTGTCGGTGGCCTCGCACGTCGACGCGATGGCCGGCGCCGAGCTGCTGCTCGGCATGCGGCGATTCCTGCCCAGCTCGCCCACCAGCCTGTACGTCTACGCTCGCGAGACCGTGGGCTACGCGCTGGTGATCGGCGGACGGGTGCACTGCCCGGCCAGCGGCCCCGGCACCATCGCGGCCCTGCCCGCCCACTCCGAGCTGCTGGGCGGCACCGGCCAACTGGACTCCACCGTCAGCGACGAGGCGGTGCTGGCCGCCGCCCGGCGGCTGCGCATCCTGCCGTTGGCTTCCCCGGGCCGGCCCAACTCGTCGGCCGCCGGCATCGCCGACCTGCTGCGGCTGGCCCGCGGCGGCAACGAGCAGGCCAAAGAACTGCTCAACGAGCGGGCCCGGGTGCTCGGGGAGGCGGTGGCGTTGCTGCGCGACATGCTCAACCCCGACGAACTGGTGGTCGGCGGCCAGGCCTTCACCGAGTATCCCGAGGCGATGGAGCACGTGGAGGCGGCGTTCGCCGAGCGCTCGGTGTTGCCGCCGCGCGACATCCGCGTCACCGTCTTCGGCAACCGGGTGCAGGAGGCCGGCGCGGGGACCGTGTCGCTGGGCGGGCTGTACGCCGATCCGCTCGGTGCGATGCGGCGGGCCGGGGCGCTGAATCCGCGGCTGCGCGACGTCGCCGTCGACGAGTCTTCCGCTTAGCGCGAAGCCATGGGCTGGGCGTTGGGCCGGTGAGCGGGACGTCCTGTAGGGATGACGCGTTGGGCCGGTCGGCCCAACTTCCTGGTAAAGATGACAGAGTGCGCCACGAGGACGTTTTCCGGCTGAAACCGCGCCGGGTCGCCGTGTTGGCGGTGCACACCTCGCCACTGGCCCAGCCGGGCACCGGCGACGCCGGGGGCATGAACGTCTACGTGCTCCAGACCGCGCTGCACCTGGCCCGGCGGGGCATCGAGGTGGAGATCTTCACCCGGGCCACCGCGTCCGCCGATCCTCCCGTCGCGTGGGTGGCGCCCGGCGTGCTGGTGCGCAACGTCGTTGCGGGACCGTTCGAAGGCCTGGACAAATACGACCTGCCCACCCAGCTGTGCGCGTTCGCCGCGGGGGTACTGCGCGCCGAAGCGGCGCACGAACCCGGCTACTACGACATCGTGCACTCGCATTATTGGCTGTCCGGACAGGTCGGCTGGCTGGCCCGCGACCGCTGGGCGGTGCCACTGGTGCACACCGCGCACACGCTCGCCGCGGTCAAGAACGCGGCGCTGGCCGCCGGTGACTCGCCCGAGCCGCCGCTGCGCAAGGTCGGCGAGCAGCAGGTCGTCGACGAGGCGGACCGCCTGATCGTGAACACCGATGACGAAGCCAGGCAACTGATCTCGATACACCGCGCCGACCCGGACCGGATCGATGTCGTACACCCGGGGGTGGATCTCGAGGTGTTCCGCCCGGGCGACCGCCGGGCGGCCCGGGCCGCGCTGGGGTTGCCGCTCGACGA
Organism: Mycobacterium sp. E2733; assembly: GCF_001667585.1. Taxonomy (GTDB): domain Bacteria; phylum Actinomycetota; class Actinomycetes; order Mycobacteriales; family Mycobacteriaceae; genus Mycobacterium. The sequence goes on along the minus strand of NZ_LZJZ01000100.1, from coordinate 50,814 downwards.
AGACGTGGTGGCGTTCGTCGGGCGGATCCAGCCGCTGAAGGCGCCCGACATCGTGCTGCGCGCCGCCGCCAGATTGCCGGGCGTGCGCATCCTGGTGGCCGGCGGTCCGTCGGGCAGCGGCACGGCCTCCCCGGACGGGCTGCGCCGGCTGGCCGACGAGCTCGGCATCGCGGCGCGGGTGACGTTCCTGCCCCCGCAGTCCCGCACGGACCTGGCCACCCTGTTCCAGGCCGCCAGCCTGGTCGCCGTGCCCAGCTATTCGGAGTCGTTCGGCCTGGTAGCTGTCGAGGCGCAGGCCTGTGGCACGCCGGTGGTGGCCGCCGCGGTCGGCGGTCTGCCGGTGGCCGTCCGCGACGGGATCACCGGCACGCTGGTGGCCGGCCACGACGTCGACCAATGGGCGGACGCCCTGGACCGGGTGCTGCGGCTGCCCGCGCCGCAGGCCGAGGCGATGAGCCGCGCGGCCGCCGAGCACGCGGCCACGTTCTCCTGGGAGAACACCACCGATGCCCTGCTCGCCAGCTATCGGCGCGCGATCAGCGAGTACACCGAGGAGCGGCGCGGGGTGGGCGCATGACGTCCACTGTGGAGCGGGTGATCGAGGACGCGCTGCAGGCGAGCGGTCTGGAGTACTCGAAACACGAGGGGGCCCACGGCGGGCTGTCCGGCTTGGTGGTGGAACTGCCCGGCGAGCGCAAACTCAAGACCAACACCATCCTCAGCGTCGGGGAGCATTCGGTGCGCATCGAGGCGTTCGTGTGCCGCAAGCCCGACGAGAACCACGAGGGCGTCTACCGTTTCCTGCTCAAGCGCAACCGCCGCCTGTACGGGGTGGCCTACACGCTGGACAAGGTCGGCGACATCTACCTGGTCGGCCGCATGTCGTTGGCGTCGGTGGACGCCGACGAGATCGACCGAGTGCTCGGGCAGGTGCTCGAGGCCGTCGATTCGGACTTTAATACGTTGCTGGAGTTGGGTTTTCGTTCGTCGATACAGAAAGAGTGGGAGTGGCGGGTGTCCCGCGGCGAGTCGCTGAAGAACCTGCAGGCGTTCGCTCACCTGATCGACGAAGACGACGACAGGGACGACTCGCCCACCGCGGGGGCGTGAGAGACTTGCCGGCATGGGAGACACTGCCACGCTGGTGCTGCTCCGCCACGGCGAGAGCGACTGGAACGCCCTGAACCTGTTCACCGGTTGGGTGGACGTCGGGCTGACCGAAAAGGGCCGGGCCGAGGCGGTGCGCAGCGGCGAGCTGCTGGCCGAGCAGAAGCTGTTGCCCGACGTCCTCTACACCTCGCTGCTGCGCCGCGCGATCACCACCGCGCACCTGACGCTGGACGCCGTCGACCGGCTGTGGATCCCGGTGCGGCGCAGCTGGCGGCTCAACGAACGGCACTACGGGGCGCTGCAGGGCCTGGACAAGGCCGAGACCAAGGCCCGCTACGGCGACGAGCAGTTCATGGCCTGGCGGCGCAGCTACGACACGCCGCCCCCGCCGATCGAGAGGGGCAGCCAGTTCAGCCAGGACACCGACCCCCGGTACGCCAACATCGGCGGCGGACCGTTGACCGAGTGCCTGGCTGACGTGGTGGTCCGGTTTCTGCCGTACTTCACCGACGTGATCGTCCCTGACCTGCGCAGCGGCAAAACGGTGCTGATCGTCGCGCACGGCAACTCGCTGCGCGCCCTGGTCAAGTACCTCGACCGGATGTCCGACGACGACGTCGTCGGGCTGAACATCCCGACCGGGGTCCCGCTGCGCTACGAGCTGGACGCCGACCTGCGGCCGGTGGTGCCGGGCGGCACCTACCTGGACCCGGAGGCCGCGGCCGCGGGTGCCGCGGCGGTTGCCAGCCAGGGGCGCGGATAAAGCCGGCCGCGGCGTCATTGCGAGTTTCAAAGGCCCATTTGCCGAACATCGCGTTAACGGGAGTGGAACACCTGAAGCGCAAAGTGTGACTTGTCCGATTTTGGCCTCGTTCCGCTAGGGCGGCGTTCAGGAAGATTTGTAGGATTTGCTATGTGACTGTGTTCTCGGCGCTGTTGCTGGCCGGGGTCTTGTCCGTCCTGGGGCTGGCCATAGGGGTGGCAGCCGGGACGCGGCTGTCGCCGAAAGTGGTCCGGCGCCGGCAACGCGTTAGCACCGAATGGACCGGGATCACCGTCGCGCAGATGCTGCAACGCATCGTCGCGCTGATGCCGCTGGGAGTCGCGGTGGTGGATTCCCACCGCGACGTCGTCTACCTCAACGATCGGGCCCGGGAACTGGGCCTGGTGCGCGACCGGCAGCTCGACGACCAGGCCTGGGAGGCGGCCCAGCAGGCGCTGAGCGGGGTCGACGTCGAATTCGACCTGCGGCCGGCCAAACGGGCGGCGGGCCGGTCCGGGCTATCGGTGCACGGGCAGGCCCGGCTGCTCAGCGAAGAGGACCGCCGGTTCGCCGTGGTGTTCGCGCACGACCAGTCCGACTATGCGCGCATGGAAGCGACCAGGCGCGACTTCGTGGCCAACGTCAGTCACGAGCTCAAGACCCCGGTTGGCGCCATGGCCCTGCTCGCCGAGGCCCTGCTGGCGTCCGCCGACGACCCCGAGACCGTTCGCCGGTTTGCCGAGAAGGTGCTCGTCGAAGCCAACCGGCTGGGGGATATGGTCGCCGAGCTGATCGAGCTGTCCCGGCTGCAGGGCGCCGAGCGGTTACCCAACGTCACCGAGGTAGACGTGGATACCGTTGTGTCGGAAGCAATCTCACGCCACAAGGTGGGCGCCGACAACGCACACATCGAGGTTCGCACCGATGCCCCCAGCGGCTTGCGGGTGTTGGGCGACGAAACGCTTTTGGTCACCGCGCTGGCCAACCTGGTTTCCAACGCAATCGCCTATTCGCCACCCGGTTCGCCGGTCTCGATCAGCCGCCGGCGCCGCGGCGACAACATCGAGATCGCCGTCACCGACCGCGGCATCGGGATCGCGCTGGAAGACCAGGAGCGAGTCTTCGAGCGGTTTTTCCGGGGGGACAAGGCACGCTCGCGCGCCACTGGCGGCAGCGGGCTGGGCCTGGCCATCGTCAAACATGTCGCGGCCAACCACAACGGCAGCATCGGCGTGTGGAGCAAGCCGGGGACCGGATCGACGTTCACGCTGTCGATTCCGGCCTACACGGACAATGACGAACAACCCGAGCAACCGCAGGGTCGCGACGTGCGGCCCAACAGGTCACAACGAGAGGAAGAACTAAGTCGATGACCCGCGCGTATGACGATGCAGAGCGTAGCGATGAGGAGGAATCGCGCAGATGACCAGTGTGCTGATCGTGGAAGACGAGGAGTCGCTGGCCGATCCGCTGGCGTTCCTGCTGCGTAAGGAGGGCTTCGAGGCCACGGTCGTAACCGACGGACAAGCCGCGCTGGCCGAGTTCGACCGTGGCGGCGCCGACATCGTCCTGCTCGATCTGATGCTGCCCGGCATGTCGGGGACCGACGTGTGCAAGCAGCTGCGCGCTCGTTCCAGCGTGCCGGTGATCATGGTGACCGCGCGGGACAGCGAGATCGACAAGGTCGTCGGGCTTGAGCTGGGTGCCGATGACTATGTGACCAAGCCATATTCGGCGCGCGAGTTGATCGCCCGGATCCGCGCGGTGCTCCGCCGCGGCGGTGACGACGACTCCGAAATCAGCGACGGTGTGCTCGAGTCCGGCCCGGTACGGATGGACGTCGAGCGACACGTCGTCTCCGTCAACGGCGACACGATCACCCTGCCGCTCAAGGAGTTTGACTTGCTGGAGTACCTGATGCGCAACAGCGGTCGGGTGCTGACGCGCGGACAGTTGATCGACCGGGTGTGGGGCGCCGACTACGTCGGCGACACCAAGACGCTCGACGTCCACGTCAAGCGGTTGCGGTCCAAGATCGAAGCCGACCCGGCCAACCCGGTGCACCTGGTGACCGTGCGCGGGCTGGGCTACAAGCTCGAGGGCTAGCCCGCAAGCAATCGATCAGCGTGCGCCGACAACCTCGTCGGCCACGCCCAACGCCAGCGCCATGATCGACACCTGGGGATTGACTTCCGGGCAGCTCGGCAGGATCGAGGCGTCGGCGACCCATACCCCGTCCACGCCGCGCAGCCGGCCGATCTCGTCGACGGGGCAGAGCTGAGCGTCGACACCGGCGGCGGCCGTACCGGTCGGGTGAAAGGCGGCCAGGTGCAAGCTCTTCGGGTCGCTGCGGCGCAGGGCGTCCTGCAGGGCGGGCAGCGACGTCACCGTCGTCGTGCCGGGTAAACCGGTGAGCACCTCGGTCGCCCCCGCCGCGAACAACAGCCGGCCCATGGCCTCGATCGCCACGACGAGCTTGGCGACGTCGGCCCGATCGATGTTGTAGCGCACCAGCGTGTCGCCGCGCACCGAGGACACCGAGCCGACACCGCGATCGGCCACCATGGCGCCGAACGTCGCGACGCGGGGTGCGGTGTCCAGCCAGCCGAGCAACTCGGCGCCGTAGCCGGGAAACACCATCGAACCCATCCCCGGCGGGGTCGAGGTCGCTTCGATGAGCACGCCGTGCGACTCGTGAAGCTCGTGGACCGCGGCGCTTTGCAGCACCCCGTGCCAGGCGACGACGTCGTCGTCGAAACGCCCGGCGAGCATCGTCGCCGGGTGCAGCGCCAGGTTGCGGCCGAGCCGCGGGTGCACGCCAATGCCACTGCGCCGCAACAGTCCTGGCGTCTCGGTGGCGCCGGCCGCCACGATGACCGTGTCGGCCAGGACGTCCAGCGCCGTGCCGTCGGGCCGGCGGGCCCGCACGCCCCGGGCGCGACCGTGCCGGTGCAACACCCGCTCGACGCGGGCCTCGGAGACGATCCGCGCGCCCGCGGCGCACGCCTCCGGCAGCGCGTTGAGGTGCACGCCGAACTTGGCGTTGCGGGGGCAGCCGATCGCGCACTGGCAGCAGCCCTCACAGCCGGGCGCGTTGCGCGGAATGGGCGCCGCCCGCCACCCCAGCGTGGCGGCGGCATCCAGCAGCAGCCGCCCGTTGCGGCCCATCACCTCGAGCGGCACCGGGGCGACTCGCAGCGTGCGCTCGACCTCGTCGAGGCGCCCGGTCAGCCGGTCCGAATCGGCCAGGGCAAGCCCGAACTCGTCGCGCCAGCGCCGCTGCACGGCCGCCGGGGGGCGGTAGCAGGTGCCGGAGTTGACCACCGTGGTGCCGCCGACCGCCCGGCCGATGGGCAGCACCACCGACGGGCGTCCCAGGGCGATGGTGGCACCGGCGCCGCGGTACAACCCGGCGTAGCGGTCGATGGGATGGGTGGTGCGGAATTCCTCGACCGTCCACCGGCGTCCCTCCTCGAGGACGACGACGTCCAGTCCGGCCCGCGCCAGGGTGCGGGCCACCATCGCACCGCCCGCGCCGGAGCCCACGATCACCGCGTCGGCGGCGATGACGGAGCGGCTCTCGGCCGAGGAGGCGATGTTCAACGCCGCGTCGGGCCGGGCCGTCCCCTGTTCCCCGGCATGCGAGAGTAGTTCCGGCGCATAGGTTTCCGCGCCGTTGGCCAGGAGCACGACCGCCTTCATGGCCTCGACGGCCGCGCCGGCGTCCGGGCTGAGCGCGGCGACCCGGCGCAGCACCTGCTCGCGCCGGTCGGGGTCGAGCCGCGAGAGTGACCGGCCGGTGGTGACGTAGCTCGCCGCGGCCAGCGCGAGCATCCCGGCGCGCATGGCCACCCGCGATGTCGTCGGCAGCTGCCGCAGGTAGCGCTCGACGCGATCGGTCAGCTCGGGCGGTGTCGGGCCGCCGTATTCGTCGGGCAGCAGCGCGCTCCCAAACGACGCGACCAGGCTCATAGCACCCGCGCGAGCCGGCGGCCCATCTTGATGAAGAACGGATACGTGGTGAAGATGGCGCCGGCCGCGGCGTGCAGAGGCCAGTCCGCTTCGGCGGTATTCACACCGAAAACACCGCTGTTCCACATGAAGTCGCGGCCATTGCGGGCGCGGAAAGGCCGCCACAACACTCCCAATCCGGGGACGTTGTTGTACAGCCCGAACGACCCGCCGAAGAAGACGCCCAGGGTGGCGGCCTCGGCGAGATCGCGACGGTCGGCGGGCAGTCGCCGCTCGATGAGCACGCCGGAGGCGAACAGCAGTGGCGGGTCGAACAGAAAGCTCATGTCGGAGTCCTTTCGTTGACGTCGGGCGCCGCGCGGCCGCGCAGGCCCACTTCGGCATGCCCGGTGCCCAGCACCGACCAGTGCCGGTCGTCGATCTCGATGTGGATGTCGGCCCGTTCGGTGTTGGTGCACACCGCCTTGCCCCCGTCGGGATCGGTGTATTGCAGGCTCACGCACCTGTCGGCCGGCTGGTCGATCCGGATGAGCACCCGGCGACCGCCGATGCGTCCCTCCAGCTGCCAATGGTCCAGGCCGAGCCTCGTCCGCATCCGCAGCGACGGCAAAGGGCTTGCGGGCCAATCCTTTCCGTCGATGCGAAACCGAACGAACGCCGTCGGGGCCAGCCTGTTCAGGCCGGGCTTGTGCGAGACGGCGGTGACCGCCTCCAGAACGTCGCCGTTGCCGAGGTCGGCGTGGACCCATGCCCAGCGTTTGGCGTTGCCGTGCCCGTAGATGTGCGCGACGCCGCCGCGCCACCCCTCGATGCGCGCGGCGGCGTCGTTGACGGTCAGTGAGCCGGTGAAGTCGGCGGTGGGGGCCAGGACGACCTGGGCGCCCGGCAGGAGCTCGCGCTCCCAGGCCGCGCGCGGAAACGTCCACAGCGGTGCGCCGGTGTCCGTCCAGGACAGATCCCAGGCGAGCGATCCGGCGCGTCCGCTCAGCTGTCCGTCGCCCACCCGTACGCCCTCGGCGTCGAACCACCAGGGGCCGGTCGCCGGCCGGGTGGGCACGGGTCCGAAACGCTCGGTGCGGGGCGGCCCGTCGGGGACGAACCAGGTGGCCCAGCCGTGCGCGTAGGCATCGGCGCCGGCCAGCGGCGCCACCGTCTCGCAGTGCACCCACAGCCCGGCGCGCGTCACCGGATCGGACAGGGTGGCATACCAGACTTCCAGGCGCCCGGGCTTACCGCGCCAGCGTGGGGTCGCCGCCGATCGCATGTCGCCGTCCATTGCTCACCTCCCGTGGGTCCGTCCACTATATTGGTTGAGCCAATGAACCAGTCAAGTCCGCTGCGTCCGCCCGACCGCCAACGCGTCGATGAACAGATCGCCGCGTCGATCAGCGACGCCATCCTCGACGGTGCCTTTCCGCCGGGCTCGGCCTTACCGCCCGAGCGCGAACTGGCCGAACAGCTCGGTGTCAACCGCACGTCGCTGCGACAGGGCCTGGCCCGGCTGCAGCAGATGGGGCTGATCGAGGCCCGGCACGGCAGCGGCAACGTGGTGGCCGACCCGCAGGCGCTCACCCACCCCGCGGTGGTCGAGGCGCTGGTTCGCAGGCTGGGGCCCGAGTTTCTGGTGGAGCTCTTCGAGATCCGGGCCGCCCTGGGCCCGTTGATCGGGCGGTCGGCCGCGCGGCGCGCCGGCCCCGAGGATGCCGAGGCCCTACGCGCCGCGTTGGTCGCGGTCCGCGAGGCCGACAGCGCGGCGGCGCGCCAGGCCGCCGACCTGGCCTACTTCCGGGTGCTCATCCATCACAGCCGCAACCGCGCGCTGGCGTTGCTGTACCGGTGGGTCGAGCGCGCCTTCGGCGGCCGCGAGCACGACCTCACCGCCGCGTATGACGACGCCGCGCCCGTGGTGGCCGGCCTCGGTGCCGTCACCGACGCCGTGCTGGCCGGCGACGAGGCCGCGGCCGCCGCCGCGGTCGAGGAGTACCTGCGCGCCAGCGCACAGCGAATGGTCTTGTCCTACAACCGGACTGAAGCTACTCGGCGAGGCGAGTCGCCGGGTGCACCGCGATGAGTCCCAGCTTGCCGCGGCGCTTGCACGTCGCCGCCAGTTCCGCGTAGGCCTTGGCGCCGAGCAGCTCGGTCAGCTCGTCGGCCATGCTCTCCCACACCGCCTTGGCCCCGACATGGGCGCCCGGGTCGCCGGTGCAATACCAGTGCAGGTCGGCGCCCCCGGAGCCCCACCCGCGCCGATCGTATTCGGTGACAGTGGTTTTGAGGATTTCGGTGCCGTCGGGCCGCGTCACCCACTCCTGGCTGCGCCGGATGGGCAACTGCCAGCAGACGTCGGGCTTCATGGTCAGTGGCGCGACCCCCAGCTTGAGGGCCTTGCTGTGCAGCGCGCAGCCGACGCCGCCGGGAAAGCCGGGCCGGTTCAAGAAGATGCAGGCGTCCTTGTGTTTGCGGGTGCGGTACTGGGGTTGCCCGTCGTGCTCGTCGAGCTCCAGATACCCCTTGCGGCCCAAGCCCTTTTCGCGGAACTGCCAGTCTTCGTCGGTCAGGTGCTGCACGGCGTCGTCGAGCCGGGCGCGGTCGTCGTCGTCGGATAGGAACGCGCCGTGCGAACAGCATCCGTCGTCCGGGCGGCCGGCCACCGTGCCGTGGCATGCGGGCGTGCCGAACACACATGTCCAGCGCGACAGCAGCCAGGTGAGGTCGGCCGCGATCAGGTGCTCGGGATTGTCGGGGTCGTAGAACTCGACCCACTCACGGGCGAAATCCAGTTCGACCTCGTGCCCGGGCTCCGGATAGGAATTCGCCACGCGTCCACGTTAGACGACGATTCCGGCTCTTCGGCCCGCTGACACTCGGGGCCCGGCCGCGCCAGCTCGGCAACCTCCACAGCGGGCCGCAACGCGAGACCCACCCATATCCGACTAGGTTGTTTTCCGTGCGATTGGGCGTCCTCGATGTGGGCAGCAACACGGTGCATCTCCTGGTGGTTGATGCGCACCGTGGTGGGCATCCCACGCCCATGAGTTCGACCAAGGCCACGCTGCGTCTCGCGGAGTCGATCGACAGCTCGGGCAAGATCACCAAGCGCGGCGCCGAGAAACTGATCTCCACGATCGACGAGTTCTCCAAGATCGCGGACAGCTCGGGCTGCGCCGAGCTGATGGCCTTCGCCACGTCCGCGCTACGTGACGCGGTGAACTCCGACGACGTGCTCACCCGCGTCCGCAAGGAAACCGGCGTCGAGCTGGAGGCTTTGAGCGGGGTCGACGAGTCGCGGCTGACGTTCCTGGCCGTACGCCGGTGGTACGGGTGGAGCGCGGGGCGGATCATCAACCTCGACATCGGCGGCGGCTCGCTCGAAATGTCCAGCGGCGTCGACGAGGAGCCCGAGGTTGCCCTGTCCCTCCCGCTGGGCGCCGGCCGCTTGACCCGCGAGTGGCTGCCCGACGATCCGCCCGGCCGGCGCCGGGTCGGCATGCTGCGGGACTGGCTGGACGCCGAGCTCGCCGATTCGGCCGTGACCATGCTCGACGCCGGCGCACCCGACCTGGCGGTGGCGACGTCCAAGACGTTCCGTTCCCTGGCGCGGCTCACCGGTGCGGCGCCGTCGGCGGCCGGACCGCGGGCGAAGAGGACGCTCACAGCAAACGGCCTCAGGCAACTCATATCTTTCATCTCTAGGATGACGACCGCTGACCGGGCAGAACTGGAAGGGGTGAGCGCCGAGCGGGCGCCACAGATCGTGGCGGGTGCGCTGGTGGCGGAGGCGAGCATGCGAGCGCTGTCGATCGAATCGGTGGATATCTGCCCGTGGGCATTACGGGAAGGTCTCATCTTGCGCAAACTCGACAGCGAAGCCGACGGAACGCCCCTCATGAAGCGATCCGTGCGCGATGCTGGAGGTCAGGCGGTTGATCGGGACGCGAACCGATCGAGAGGCGACAAAGCATGACCGGACCACATTCCGAGACCGAGAGCCCCGGCACTCGGCCGATCTCGGTGGCCGAACTTCTGGCCAAGAACGGAACCATCGGCGCCCCGGCGGTCACGCGGCGGCGCCGCCGGCGGCGCGGCGACAGCGACGCGGTGACCGTCGCCGAGCTGACCGGCGAGATTCCGGCCATCCGTGACGACCACGAGGACCCCCGCACGGCCGAACGGTCCGCCGAATCCGTCTCCGAGCAGCAAACCGAAGACAAGCCCGCCACGGCCTACTGGTCGCAGCCCGAGCCGCGGTGGCCCAAGTCGCCGCCGCAACCCAAGAAGGCGGCAGGGCCGGAACGCAGCGAGTACCCGCGCCCCCTGAGCCACGGCGAGGCGGGGAAGACCAACGGCACCGGGCAATCCGGCGCCGAGGGGATGAATCCCGACCCGCTGGACCACTACAGCGACCTCCCGGTGGACGTGATGGATTCGGAGGTGCGCGACGCCGAACCCGCGCTGGAGGACTCCGCGTACGTGCGCTCCTTCCTGCAAACCGACACCGACGAGGCTGAAGAGGACGCAGACACCCTGGCCGCCGGGTTCGTGTCGGGCGAGGAGCGCGAGGCGGATCACCTCGGTGCCGAGACCGAGCGCGATGGCGCGGCCACCGACGTACACCCGGCGCAGGGCAGGCTCGAGTCGCTGTGGCGCGGCAGCCTGGTCGTATTCCAGTCGATTCTGGCCGTCGCTTTCGGCGCGGGGTTGTTCGTCGCCTTCGACGAGTTGTGGCGCTGGAACAGCATCGTGGCCTTGGTGCTCTCGGTGCTGGTGATCCTCGGCCTGGTGGCCGGCGTTCGGGTGGTGCGCAAGACGGAGGACATCGCCAGCACGTTGATCGCGGTCGCGGTGGGGTCGCTGATCACCCTGGGCCCCTTGGCGCTGTCGTTGCAGTCGGGCTAGGCGGACCCGGAACCACACAGACCGTTGCGCCCAGCTATCAAAGTCGGACTTTCGACGGCTTCGGTGTACCCACTGCGGGCCGAGGCCGCGTTCGAGTACGCGGCCCGGCTCGGCTACGACGGCGTCGAGCTGATGGTCTGGGCCGAGTCGGTCAGCCAGGACATCGACGCCGTCCAGAAGCTGTCCCGGCGCTACCGGGTACCGGTGTTGTCCGTGCACGCGCCCTGCCTGCTCATCTCGCAGCGGGTGTGGGGCGCCAACCCGATCCCCAAGCTGGACCGCAGCGTGCGGGCGGCCGAGCAGCTCGGCGCGCAGACCGTCGTCGTGCATCCGCCGTTTCGCTGGCAGCGCCGCTACGCCGAGGGATTCAGCGACCAGGTCGCCGAGCTGGAAGCGTCGAGCGACGTGATGGTCGCGGTGGAGAACATGTTCCCGTTCCGGACGGACCGGTTCTTCGGATCCGGCCAATCACTGGAGCGGATGCGCCGGCGCGGCGGCGGCCCGGGGCCGGCGATATCGGCGTTCGCGCCCTCGTACGACCCGCTGGACGGGAATCACAAGCACTACACCCTGGACCTGTCCCACACCGCCACCGCCGGCAGCGACTCGCTGGACATGGCGCAGCGGATGGGAGGCGGGTTGGTCCACCTGCACCTGTGCGACGGCAGCGGCCTGCCCGCCGACGAGCACCTGGTGCCCGGGCGCGGCACGCAGCCCACCGCCGAGGTGTGCCAGATGCTGGCCGGCAGCAACTTCGCCGGCCACGTCATTCTGGAGGTGTCCACCTCCAGCGCGCGCAGCGCCAATGAGCGCGAAAGCATGCTCGCCGAATCGTTGCAGTTCGCCCGCACGCACCTGCTGCGCTGACAATTCCAGGAGACCATGAACGCGTTATTCACCACCGCGATGACGTTGCGGGAGGTTGACCCCGGCGTCTTCGCGGGCGAGCTCGACAAGCACTGGACCATCGGTCCCAAGGTGCACGGCGGCGCGATGCTGGCGCTCTGCGCCAACGCCGCCCGCACCGCCTGCGGCGGACAGTCGGCCGGCTTCGAACCGGTCCAGCAGCCCGTCGCGGTGTCGGCGAACTTCCTGTGGGCCCCCGATCCGGGCCCGATGCGGCTGGTGACCTCGATCCGCAAGCGCGGCCGCCGGATCAGCGTCGTCGATGTCGAGCTCACGCAGGGCGACCGCACCGCGGTGCACGCCGTGGTCAACCTCGGCGAGCCGGAACACTTTCCGCCCGACGGGGATGCGAAGCCGCTGCTGTCGGCCAACCCGGTGGTGGGCCTGATGGCGCCCGAGCCACCCGACGACATCGAGCCGATCGGGCCCGGGCATCCCTTGGCCGGCCTGGTGCACCTCGGCGAGGGCTGCGACGTGCGACCGGTGCTGTCGACTCTGGGGGCCTCCGCCGACGGGGGCCCGCCGGTGATCCAGATGTGGGCACGCCCGCGCGGGGTGGCTCCGGACGCGCTGTTCGCGCTGATGTGCGGGGATCTGTCGGCACCGGTCACCTTCGCCGTGGAGCGCACCGGCTGGGCTCCCACGGTCCAGCTGACCGCCTTCCTGCGCGGACTGCCCGCCCACGGGTGGCTGCGAATCGTCGCGACCTGCACCGAGATCGGGCATGACTGGTTCGACGAGGACCACACCGTCGTCGACAGCCTGGGTCGCCTGGTGGTGCAAGCCCGCCAACTGGCGTTGGTCCCTGCCGCCGGGTAGCCCCCGCTGTCTGCGATGCTGTCGGGCATGGCAAGAATCGCGATCATCGGTGGCGGCAGCATCGGGGAGGCACTGCTGTCGGGTCTGCTTCGCGCGGGCCGGCAGGTGAAAGACCTGGTGGTCGCCGAACGGGTTCCGGAGCGCGCCCAATACCTGGCCGACACCTATTCGGTGTTGATCACGTCGGTGGCCGATGCGGTGGAGAACGCGTCTTTCGTCGTGGTCGCGGTGAAGCCCGGCGATGTCGAGCCGGTGATGGTGGAGTTGGCCCGGGCCGCCACCGCGTCCGAAAGCGACAGCGCCGAGCAGGTATTCGTCACCGTCGCGGCGGGGATCGGCATCTCGTATTTCGAGTCCAAGCTCCCGGCCGGAACGCCGGTGGTCCGGGCGATGCCGAACGCGGCGGCACTGGTCGGCGCGGGGGTGACCGCGCTGGCCAAGGGCCGGTTCGTCACCGCCCCGCAGCTCGAGGGGGTATCGGCCCTGTTCGACTCGGTCGGCGGCGTGCTGACCGTGCCGGAAGCCCAAATGGACGCGGTGACGGCGCTGTCGGGGTCCGGCCCGGCGTACTTCTTCTTGATGGTCGAGGCCCTGGTCGACGCCGGCGTCGCCGCGGGCCTGAGCAGGGACGTGGCCGCCGACCTGACGGCGCAGACGATGGCCGGGTCCGCGGCCATGCTGCTGGAACGGATGGACGCCGAGCGGCGGCCGGGCGAGGGGGAGGCGCCGACGTTGCGGGTGGACGCCACGGCGACGCAGCTGCGGGCGACCATCACGTCACCCGGTGGCACCACCGCCGCGGGGCTCCGCGAACTGGAAAAGGGCGGCCTGCGGGCGGCCGTCGATGCGGCGGTTCAGGCCGCCAAAATGCGCTCTGAGCAGCTAAGAATTACATCGGAGTAATCCAAGAATTTTGAACTGATTGTCCCCCACCAGTACCAGTAACCCCATCAGTCCCGCTATTCTCCTCTTTGTATGCACGTGTGGGTGCCAGCGGAGGGGAAGCCGCTGGCATTGCGCGGGCCTGACACGATTGGGTTGCGATGACGTCTACGAACGGGCCATCGGCACGAGATTCTGCTGGTAAGCGGGATGCCGGTTCCGGCGAGGGCCAGCAGGGCAGGACACAATTCTTGACGGTCGCTGAGGTGGCGGCGTTGATGCGGGTCTCCAAGATGACGGTGTACCGACTGGTGCACAACGGCGAGCTGCCCGCGGTCCGGGTCGGGCGGTCTTTCCGGGTGCACGCCAAGGCGGTGCACGACATGCTGGAGACGTCTTACTTCGACGCGGGTTGACCTGAAACTGGCTGCATGCGCCGAGTCTGCGGCAGCCAGTGGTGCGCTTCGCGGTTACGCGGCGGTGGTCGGCGCCGGTTTGGTGTTCGATGCGTCCCGCCGGGTAAAGTGTCCGGGTCAATCCTGCAAGCAGGTCACGGGTCAGATAGCGGAGTTCATGGGTTCAGTAATCAAGAAGCGGCGCAAGCGCATGTCCAAGAAGAAGCACCGCAAGTTGTTGCGCCGCACGCGGGTGCAACGCAGAAAACTCGGCAAGTAGGCCCGCTCGCGGCGTAGTGCTGCGATCCCTCCCGGTGGATAGGCTGTTTGGGTGGATCAATCGAGTGGGGATAACGCCGGAATCGGCGACACCGCGAACAACACGGTGCATTACCCCAAGGTTGTGCTGGTTACCGGTGCGTGCCGGTTCCTGGGTGGCTACCTGACCGCCCGGCTGGCGCAGAACCCGATGATCAACGGGGTCATCGCGGTGGACGCGATCGCGCCCAGCAAGGACATGCTGCGCCGCATGGGTCGCGCGGAGTTCGTGCGTGCCGACATCCGTAATCCCTTCATCGCCAAGGTGATTCGCAACGGCGACGTCGACACGGTGGTGCACGCGGCGGCGGCGTCGTACGCACCGCGGTCCGGGGGCACCGCGGCGCTGAAGGAAATCAACGTGATGGGCGCGATGCAGCTGTTCGCGGCCTGTCAGAAGGCGCCCTCGGTGCGGCGTGTCGTGCTCAAGTCGACGTCCGAGGTGTACGGGTCGAGCGCCCACGATCCGGTGATGTTCACCGAGGACAGCACCAGCCGTCGACCGCTGCGCGGTGGTTTCGCCAAGGACAGTCTCGACATCGAGGCCTACGCGCGCGGGCTGGGACGGCGCCGGCCCGATATCGCCGTGACGATCCTGCGGCTGGCCAACATGATCGGGCCGGCCATGGACACCACGCTGTCGCGCTACCTGGCCGGCCCGTTGGTGCCCACGATGTTCGGCCGCGACGCGCGCCTGCAGTTGCTGCACGAGCAGGATGCGCTGGGCGCGCTGGAGCGCGCGGCGATGGCCGGCAAGGCCGGCACCTTCAACATCGGCGCCGACGGGATCATCATGTTGTCGCAGGCGATCCGCCGCGCCGGCCGGATTCCTTTCCCGGTGCCAGGCTTTGGCGTCTGGGCGCTCGATTCACTGAGGCGGGCCAACCGCTACAACGAGATCAGCCGCGATCAGTTCGCCTACCTGAGTTACGGCCGGGTCATGGACACCACCCGCATGCGCTCGGAACTCGGTTACCAGCCGAAATGGACGACGGCCGAGGCTTTCGACGACTACGTCCGCGGCCGCGGCATGACTCCCATTATCGACCCTGATCGGGTACGCTCCCTGGAGGGTCGCGCCATATCTTTAGCTCAGCGCTGGGGTAGCCGAAATCCAATTCCGTGGGGCGGGGTCAGGTAGGTATCGTGGCGGGTGAAACCAGAGCCAATGTCATTCCACTGCATACAAATCGGGGTCGGGTAGCGGCGCGTCGGAGAGCCGATCAGCGCGCGGATTCAGCACGCCAGCATCCTTCCTTGCTTTCGGACCCGCACGGTCGGGCGTCGGCCGAACAGATCGCCGCCGTCGTCCGCGAGATAGACGAACACCGGCGCGCCACGGGTGCTGGGCTGGCGGATGCCCCGCTCAACGAACTCGCTCAGCGCGTCGCGGCGGTCGCCGGCTTCCTGCGCCAGCGGATCACGGGTGAGTATACCGTCGACGAGTTCGGCTTCGACCCGCATTTCAACAGCGCGATCGTGCGGCCGTTGCTGAGGTTCTTCTTCCGGTCGTGGTTCCGGGTGGAGGTCAGCGGAGTCGAAAACCTGCCCAGCGACGGGGCCGCGTTGGTGGTGGCCAACCACGCCGGGGTGTTGCCGTTCGACGGGCTGATGCTTTCGGTGGCCGTGCACGACGAGCATCCCGCGCATCGGGACCTGCGGTTGCTCGCCGCCGACATGGTGTTCGACCTACCCGTGGTGGGCGAGGCCGCCCGCAAGGCGGGCCACACCATGGCCTGCACGACGGACGCGCACCGGCTGCTCGCCGCCGGCGAACTGACCGCCGTGTTCCCGGAGGGCTACAAGGGGTTGGGGAAGCGCTTCGAGGACCGTTACCGGCTACAGCGGTTCGGCCGCGGGGGCTTCGTGACGGCGGCGCTGCGCACCAAGGCGCCCATCATCCCGTGCTCGATCATCGGTTCGGAAGAGATCTATCCGATGGTGACCGATGTGAAGTTGCTGGCCCGGCTGTTCGGCCTGCCCTACTTCCCAATCACGCCGCTATTCCCGCTGGCCGGGCCGGCGGGCCTGGTGCCGCTGCCATCGAAGTGGCGCATCGCGTTCGGTGAGCCGATCTACACCAATGACTACGCCGCTCACGACGCCGAGGACCCGATGGTCACCTTCGAGCTGACCGATCAGGTGCGCGAGACGATCCAGCAGACCCTCTACCGATTGCTCGCCGGCCGGCGCAACATCTTCTTCGGCTGAGCCTGTTCGTTTCCTGACGCGAAAACGCCCCGGAGCCAACGGCTTCGGGGCGTCTTGCGCTTGGATTACTTGACCATCGTGAACTGGCAGACGTTGGTGTACCCGTCGCGGAACAAGTCCGAGCAGCCCCGCAAGTACTTCAGGTAGATGTCGTAGGTCTCCTGCCCCTTCAGGGCGATCGCCTCCTCCTTGTGCGCCTCGAGGGCATCGCCCCAGGCGGTCAGCGTCGGCACGTAGTTCTTCCCGATGAAGTGGTGGCGCTCGATCTTGAAACCCGCATCCGTCGCGTATTTGTCGACGAGGTTGACCTGGGGCAACTTCCCGCCCGGGTAGATCTCCTTGAGGATGAAGCTGATGAACCGCAGCAGGGTCATGTTCACCTGCAAACCCATGGCTTTGCCCTCTTCGGCGGTGGGCACCACGATGCTGTGCAGCAGCATCCGGCCGTCGTCGGGCAGCAGGTCGTAGTACTTCTTGAAGAAGGTGGCGTAACGCTCGTACCCGGCGTCGCCTGCGCCGTCGGCGAAGTGCTCGAACGCGCCCAGCGACACGATGCGGTCGATCGGTACGTCGCCGGGGAATTCTTCCCAACCCTGGATCCGCACCTCCTTGCGGCGCGGGCTGTCCATTTTGTCGAACTCCGCAACGCAGTGGGCGTACTGGTTCTCGCTGAGCGTCAGGCCGATGACGTTGACGTCGTACTCGGCCACCGCGTGCCGCATGGTCGAGCCCCAGCCGCTGCCGATATCGAGGAGCGTCATGCCGGGCTCGAGGTTGAGCTTGTCCAGGGCCAGCTTGCGCTTGGCGTACTGCGCCTCTTCCAGCGTCTTGGTCAGGTTCTGCGGGTCCGGATTCTCGTCAAAGTAGCCGCAGCTGTACGTCATTGACGGGTCCAGCCACAGCTTAAAAAATTCGTTCGACTTGTCGTAATGAGACCGGACCTTCTCGACCGGCGGCTTGAGCTGGGTGCTACCCATTTCCCCCTGTGACGTCATCGATTTGACCCTACTTTCCGGCTGATATGGATGCAATTGCGGCCACTGTTGCATCAGTGTCGGCTTGGGTTGTGGCTTCCCCCAGCATCGTAACGACGCTGGTGATAAGCGGTTTCCCGTCGGCGTCGGTGACTTCGCTGCGGATCTCAGCGAGCACGGTGCCATGGGATTCGATCACCGAGTCTAGATAGGTGTCGAAGAAAAGCATATCGCCGGCCACGATCGGTCGGTGGAATTTGAACTTCTGATCGCGGTGGATCACCCGGGCGATGTTGATCGGAATGCTGAACTTGGTGAAGATCTCCAGCTGCACGCGCCGTCCGGCGATAGCGAGGAACGTCAGCGGAGCCACCAGCGAGTCGTACCCGGCGGCGGCCGCGTCGGCCTCGCTGAAGTGCGTCGGATGCTCATCCTTGACGGCGACCGCGAACTCCCGAATCTTCTCGCGGCCGACCAGGAAGTAGTCCGGTGCCCGGTAGTGGCTGCCGATGAGTCCTTCGGCTTCTTTGGGGGTCGTCATGCCGCTGTCGCTCTCCGCTCGAATGGGTCTCAGCGGCGCAGCCTATCAGCGCGATTGTCGTCGGGACGCCACCGCGGCCAGTGCGCCGCCGGCGGCGCCCAGCGCCAAAGCCGAGGGCACCCCGATCCGGGCGGCCTTGCGGGCGGTGCGAAAGTCACGGATCTCCCAGCCGCGTTCACGGGCCAGGGTGCGCAGGCGGGCGTCGGGATTGATGGCGACCGCGGTGCCCACCAGCGACAGCATGGGCACGTCGTTGAAGCTGTCGGAGTACGCCGTGCAGCGTTTGAGGTTGAGCCCCTCCCGGATCGCCAGCGACCGCACGGCGTGTGCCTTTCCGGTGCCGTGCAGAATGTCGCCGACCAGCCGGCCGGTGAATACGCCGTCGACGGACTCGGCGACGGTGCCCAGGGCGCCGGTCAGGCCGAGCCGCCGCGCGATGGTCGCCGCCAGTTCGTAAGGCGTGGCGGTGATCAGCCAGACCTGCTGGCCCGCGTCGAGGTGCATCTGCGTGAGCTCGCGGGTGCCCGGCCAGATCTTGTCGGCGATGATCTCGTCGTAAATCTCCTCGCCCAAAGCCACCAGTTGTTCGACCGATCGGCCCTCGATGAAGGCGAGCGCCTTGCGCCGGCCGGCGGCGACGTCGTCGCTGTTCTCCTTGCCGAGGATCTGGAATTTGGCCTGGGCATAGATGAAACCGAGCACATCGCGGTACGTGAAGTAGTTGCGCGCCGCCAGCCCGCGGCCGAAGTGCACCGCCGACGACCCCTGCACCAACGTGTTGTCCACGTCGAAGAATGCCGCGGCCGTCAGGTCGATCGGCGGCTGCGGGCGATCCTCGGCGACGGTCTCGGCCCGCAGGCCTTCCAGCGCGCGGGCGGCGCTGGCGTCGGCGGCCAGCGACTCCAAGTCAACGCGACTGAGGTCTCCGTTGACCGGGTCAGAGGAAGTCATCGCCAAACCTCCTAGATCGCTGTGTTGCCCGGCGACCCAGTGGGTCCCGGTGTTCAACCCTATCCGGGCGGCGTCGGGGAGGGGTGTATGCCGAGCGTGAAGCTGGCCGACACTCGACGCCGACGGTGAAGCCAGCGTCACACTCGTCGATCGACGGCCTGACTAGCTCAGGACCACATACCGAGATTCGTCGACATGGCGCCGCGGTAGTTGCCGTGCGCGGTCGCGGCTGCCTTCCCGAGTTGCGCCAGCGCCTCGCGCATCATCGCCTGGCCGCGCACCCAGTGCTGATGCGCCTCGGCGTGCGCGGCCGCGGCCCTGCCCGTCCACGCGGTGTGCAAACGCGCTACGCGAGAATCGATTTCGGTGATCATGTCTTCGGCATAGCGTTCGAAAACCGCCATCCGCCGCACCGCACCCGCCAGCGCCTGGGGATCCACCCGGAATGCCTCAGCCACCGCACACCGCCCGCTCCGCTTGGGCGGACCCGGCCTCGTTGGCCTCGTAGCCCTCGCCGGCCTCACCCACCAGGTGCGCCAACATCGACAGTCCCAGCTGTACCTCACGGGCGCCGCGATGCCACAGCTCCCACGCCGAGGCGTACGCCGTCCCCGACGCTCCTCGCCAGCCGCCTAGCATCTGACCCACTTGATTGCCGATCTGGGTCAGCTCAGCCGAAAGCCGCTCGGCGGCGCCACCGACGGAAACGGCATGGCTTTGCATCGCCACCGGATCCACCCGCAGGGTCTCGTCAGCCATATCCGGAACATAACGGCTGGTAGGTGGCCTCACAAGTCACCGATGCGACACTGGTGGCCATGACCGACGCCCCCCGGCGGCCCCGCGTGGAACTGTTGACCCGCGAGGGCTGCACCATCTGCGAGCGGGTACACGCCCGGCTCGGCGAACTCGCGGCCGAGCTCGGCTTCGACCTGTCGACGATCGACGTCGACGCTGCCGGCAACCCGGCGCTGCGGGCCGAGTTCGGCGACCGGCTGCCCGTGGTTTTGCTCGACGGCCGCGAGCACAGTTACTGGGACATCGACGAGGCCCGGCTGCGCGCGGATCTCGCTCGATGAGGAGCCGCCGGGCGATTATTTGGTAGCCCACCTGTTAAACGATTACCTTGGAAACCAGTTCATTTACTGGAGGAAGCAAGGGAGCTGGCCAGGTGATGCTGCCGTGAGCGTCTTGCTTTTCGGGGTTTCGCACCGCAGTGCGCCGGTCTCCGTCCTGGAACAACTCACCATCGACGAATCCGATCAGGGCAAGATCGTCGACCGGGTGTTGCAGTCGCCGCTGGTGACCGAGGCGATGGTGCTGTCGACGTGCAACCGGGTCGAGGTCTACGCGGTGGTGGATGCGTTCCACGGCGGGCTGGCGGCGATCGGGCAGGTGCTGTCGGATCACTCCGGAATGTCGATGGGGGACCTGACCAAGTACGCGTACGTCCGCTACAGCGAGGCCGCCGTCGAGCACCTGTTCGCGGTGGCCAGCGGTTTGGACTCCGCGGTCGTGGGCGAGCAGCAGGTGCTCGGCCAGGTGCGCCGCGCGTACGCCA
Source organism: Mycobacterium sp. E2733 (assembly GCF_001667585.1). Taxonomy (GTDB): domain Bacteria; phylum Actinomycetota; class Actinomycetes; order Mycobacteriales; family Mycobacteriaceae; genus Mycobacterium. The sequence continues at coordinate 30,515 of NZ_LZJZ01000100.1, read as the reverse complement.
CCGCGGAAACCAACCGCACCGTCGGCCGGGTGCTGCATGAGCTGGCCCAGCGGGCGCTGTCGGTGGGGAAGCGGGTGCACTCCGAAACCGCCATCGACGCGGCCGGCGCCTCGGTGGTGTCGGTCGCCCTGGACATGGCCGAACGCCGGCTGGGCGGGTTAAGCGGCAAGACCGCCGCACTGGTCGGCGCCGGCGCGATGGGCGCCCTGGCGGCGGCCCACCTGACCCGGGCCGGCGTGCAGCACGTGCACGTGCTGAATCGGTCCTTGTCCCGGGCGCAGCGGTTGGCCCGCAAACTCCGGGAATCAGGTGTGCAGGCCGACGCGATGTCACTCGACCGCTTGGCCGGCGCGGTGGCCGACGCCGACGTCGTGGTCAGCTGCACGGGCGCGGTGAGCCCGGTCGTCACGCTGGCCGACGTGCACCTCGCGCTGGCGGCCGCCCGCCGCGACGAGTCGACCCGCCCGCTCGTGATCTGCGACCTGGGCATGCCGCGTGATGTGGACCCCGCGGTCGCCGGCCTGCCCGGTGTTTGGGTCGTCGACGTGGCCCGCGTGCAGCACGAGCCGTCCGCGCATGCCGCGGCGTCCGATGTCCACGCCGCGCGCCACATCGTGGCGGTCGAAGTCGCCGCCTACCTGGCGGGGCAACGCATGGCCGAGGTCACGCCGACGGTGACGGCGCTGCGCCAGCGCGCCGCCGACGTGGTGGAGGCCGAGCTGCTGCGCTTGGACAACCGGCTGCCCGGCCTCGAGAGCGCCCACCGCGAGGAGGTCGCGCGCACCGTGCGGCGGGTGGTGGACAAGCTGCTGCATGCGCCCACCGTCCGGATCAAACAACTCGCCAGCGCCCCTGGCGGGGACAGCTACGCCGAAGCGCTGCGCGAACTCTTCGAACTCGACCAGACCGCCGTCGATGCCGTCGCTGCGGGCGAATTGCCCGTGATACCAACGGGTTTCGACGCCGGAACGCAAGAACCGTCCGCCGAGTAGCCGATTGGCGAACGTGATCCGGATAGGTACCCGGGGCAGTCTCTTGGCCACCACCCAGGCCGGCGTCGTCAGGGACGCGCTGATCGCCAACGGTCATCCCGCGGAGCTGGTGATCATCACCACCGCCGGCGACCGCTCGTCGGCGCCCATCGAGACCCTGGGCGTCGGCGCCTTCACCACCGCCCTGCGCGAGGCCATGCACGACGGCCGGGTGGACGCCGCGGTGCACTCCCACAAGGATTTGCCTACGGCGGACGACCCGCGGTTCACCATCGCGGCCATCCCACCCCGAAACGACCCCCGCGACGTGGTGGTTGCCCGCGACGGGCTGGTGCTCGGGGAGTTGCCGGCCGGTTCGCTGGTGGGCACGTCGTCCCCGCGCCGGGCCGCGCAGCTTAGAGCATTGGGTCTCGGTTTGGAAATCCGCCCCCTACGAGGCAACCTAGATACCAGGTTGAACAGGGTAAGCAGTGGTGATCTCGACGCGATCGTGGTGGCTAGGGCCGGACTGGCCCGGCTCGGTCGCCTCGACGATGTCACCGAGACGCTAGAGCCGGTGCAGATGTTGCCAGCACCGGCTCAGGGCGCGCTCGCCGTCGAATGCCGCGCCGGCGATGAGTTGGTGGCAGTGCTGGCGGAGTTGGACGACACCGACACGCGCGCGTCGGTCACTGCGGAGCGAGCCCTGCTGGCCGAACTGGAGGCCGGTTGTTCCGCACCGGTTGGCGCGATCGCCGAGGTGGTCGAGTCCATCGATGAGGAGGGCCGGGTCTTCGAAGAGCTGTCGCTGCGCGGGTGCGTGGCGGCACTGGACGGATCCGACGTGATCCGCGCGTCCGGCATCGGCACCGCCGATCGGGCGCGTGAGCTGGGGATTTCGGTCGCCGCAGAGTTGTTCGAACTCGGCGCCCGAGAGCTCATGCAGGAAGCGCGGCAGGACCCGGCACGAGGAAATTAATTGCGAGTGACGTGGGAGCGACAATGACGACGCGAGGGCGTAAGCCGAGACCCGGCCGCATCACGTACGTAGGTTCTGGTCCCGGCGATCCGGGGCTCTTGACTACCCGGGCCGCCACGGTATTGGCGAACGCCGCCCTGGTGTTCACCGACCCGGACGTACCGGAGGCGGTGCTGGCGCTGATCGGCAAGGACCTGCCGCCGGTTTCCGGCCCGGCGCCCGCCGACGGCCGCGCCGGGCACGGCGACGCCGCCACCGGCGCGGAGCAACCCGCGGTGATATCGGCCGGCGCCGATGTCCGCCCGGCGCTCGGCGAACCCGCCGAGGTGGCCAAGACGCTGATCGCCGAGGCCCGCACCGGCGCCGACGTGGTGCGGCTGGTGGCCGGTGACCCGCTGACGGTCGACGCTGTCATCACCGAAGTGAACGCCGTCGCGCGGAGCCACCTGCACATCGAGATCGTGCCCGGCCTGGCTCCCACGGGTTCCGTGCCCACCTACGCGGGGCTGCCGCTGGGCTCGTCGCATACGGTTGCCGACGTCCGCGGGGACGTGGACTGGGATGCGCTGGCCGCGGCGCCCGGCCCGCTGATCCTGCAGGCGACCACGTCGCATCTGGCCGACGCGGCACGCACGCTGATCGAGCACGAGCTGGCCGAGACCACCCCGTGCGTGGTCACCGCACACGGCACCACCTGCCAGCAGCGTTCGATCGAGACCACGCTGGGCGGACTGACCGACTCGGCCGTGCTGGGCGCGACGGACCCGGCGGGCCCGTTGACCGGGCCGCTGGTGGTGACCATCGGAAAGACGGTGGCCAGCCGGGCGAAGCTGAACTGGTGGGAGAGCCGCGCGCTGTACGGCTGGACCGTGTTGGTGCCGCGCACCAAGGACCAGGCCGGCGAGATGAGCGAGCGGCTGACGTCCTACGGCGCGCTGCCGATCGAGGTGCCGACCATCGCCGTCGAGCCGCCGCGCAGCCCCGCGCAGATGGAGCGAGCCGTCAAGGGCTTGGTCGACGGCCGCTTCCAGTGGGTGGTGTTCACCTCCACCAACGCGGTGCGCGCCGTGTGGGAGAAGTTCGGCGAGTTCGGTCTGGACGCCCGCGCCTTCTCGGGCGTGAAGATCGCCTGTGTGGGTGAGTCGACGGCCGACCGGGTCCGCGCGTTCGGGATCAGCCCCGAGCTGGTGCCGGCCGGCGAGCAGTCGTCGCTGGGTCTGCTGGACGACTTCCCGCCCTACGACAGCATTTTCGACCCGGTGAATCGAGTCCTGCTGCCGCGGGCCGACATCGCCACCGAGACGCTGGCCGAGGGGCTGCGCGAACGCGGCTGGGAGATCGAGGACGTCACCGCCTACCGGACCGTGCGGGCCGCCCCGCCGCCGGCGGAGACGCGGGAGATGATCAAGACCGGCGGGTTCGACGCCGTGTGCTTCACCTCCAGCTCCACGGTGCGCAACCTGGTCGGCATCGCCGGCAAGCCGCACGCGCGGACGATCATCGCCTGCATCGGTCCCAAGACGGCCGAGACCGCCGCCGAGTTCGGTTTGCGGGTGGACGTGCAGCCGGAAACGGCCGCTGTCGGCCCGCTGGTCGACGCTTTGGCCGAGCACGCCGCGCGGTTGCGCGCCGAGGGCGCGCTGCCACCACCGCGTAAGAAGAGCCGCAGGCGCTAACCGGTGGCGATCACAAGCGCGGCCGTGGCGATCGCAAGCGCGGCGGAGCCGGGCGCAGCGGATCGCCACAAGAGGGCGGAGCCGGGCGCAGCGGGTCGCCACGGGCGATTGTGATGGCCTACCCGCGGCAGCGCCCGCGTCGGCTCCGCTCCACCCCCGCGCTGCGTCGTTTGGTGGCGCAAACGTCCTTGGAGCCAAGGCATTTGGTGCTGCCGATGTTCGTCGCCGACGGTATCGACGAGCCGCGGCCGATCGCGTCGATGCCCGGCGTCGTGCAACACACCCGCGACTCGCTGCGCAGCGCCGCCGCCGATGCCGTCACCGCCGGCGTGGGTGGGCTGATGCTGTTCGGCGTGCCCCGCGACGAGGACAAGGACTCAACGGGATCGGCCGGCACCGACCCCGACGGCATCCTCAATCTGGCCCTGCGGGACCTGGCCAAGGATCTCGGCCACGCGACGGTGTTGATGGCCGACACCTGCCTGGACGAATTCACCGACCACGGCCATTGCGGCGTGCTGGACGCCAGGGGCCGGGTCGACAACGATGCCACCCTGGCCAGATACGTGAAACTGGCTGTGGCACAGGCGGAGTCGGGCGCACACGTGGTCGGGCCGAGCGGGATGATGGACGGCCAGGTGGCCGCGATCCGCGACGGCCTGGACGCCGCGGGATACACCGACGTGGTGGTCTTGGCCTACGCCGCGAAGTTCGCCTCGGCGTTCTACGGCCCCTTCCGCGAGGCGGTCAGTTCCAGCCTGTCCGGGGACCGGCGCACCTATCAGCAGGAGCCGGGCAACTTCCGTGAGGCGCTGCGCGAGATCCGGCTGGACCTCGACGAGGGCGCGGACATCATCATGGTCAAACCCGCTATGGGTTACCTCGATGTGGTGGCCGCCGCGGCGGACGTTTCGCCGGTGCCGGTGGCCGCCTACCAAGTCTCGGGGGAGTACGCCATGGTTTGCGCCGCAGCCGCGAATAACTGGATCGACGAGCGGATGGCGGCGCTCGAGTCGTTGACCAGCATCCGCCGTGCCGGAGCCGATATCGTGCTGACCTATTGGGCCGTGGACGCGGCCGGTTGGCTTTCGTGAGATGGGGCTTCCTTTGACATCACAGTCGACGAGGGGCGGGCCGAAGCCGTTGTTCTACGAGCCGGGTGCCAGCTGGTGGTGGGTGGCATGGGGTCCCGTGGCCGCGGGCTCGATGATCCTGATCGAGATCTGGAGTGGCGCCCCGGTGTCGTTCTTGATCCCGGTGATCTTTCTGGTCCTGGTGTCGGGGTTCGTCGGGCTGCAGGTCAAGGCGGCCCGCATCCACGTCTCGGTCGAGCTCACCGAGGACGCCCTGCGGCAGGGCACCGAAACGATCCTGGTGCGCGAGATCCTCAAGGTGTATCCCGATGCCGAAAACCACGAAGCGTCCGGTAAGGAGCTGGCCCGGTGGCAGTCGGCGCGGGCGCTTGGGGAATTGGTCGGGGTGCCCCGTGGCCGGATCGGCATCGGGCTTCAGCTCACCGGAAAACGCACCGTGCAGGCCTGGGCCCGCCGGCATCGTCAGCTCCGCGAGGCGCTGACCCCGCTGGTGCAGGAGCGGGTCGAACCCGCCGGCTCGGATGCCATGGACGCCGATCGCGACGACGACGGACCCGCGCGGTGAGCGCCCCGCGCTGGGGCACCAGGGCCCTGGTCGAACTGGGCCTGGCCTGCGCGGCGCTCGTCGGCGCGGGAGTGAGCTGGTCGCGTTCGCATCACGAGGTGGCGGTGGCGCCCGTCGCGGACGGGCAGCCGTTCACCACGTCAACGGTGTATGACCCGCAGCTGCTGTTGCTGACCCTGCTGCTGCTGACGGCTGCCGGGGTGCTTGCGGTGGTCGGAACCGCCCGGCACCTCCGGGAGCGACGCTCTAAGACGTCCTGACCAGCGGCAGCGCCAGTCGACGGCGCCTGGCGATGGCGTCGGCCAGGTCGTGCAGTGCCTCGGGCACCGAGTGGTCGTCGGAAAACCCGCTGTCACCCAACGATTCGATGACCGCCGGGCTCGCGACCAGCGTCCATTGCACCCCTTCGGCACGGCAGTCGTCATCGAAGGTTTGCAAAAGCGAAATGCCCGCCGCAGTAAATTGGCTGACGCCGCTCAGGTCGAGCACCACGCGGTCTTCCCCGATGACGAAACGATGAATGTATCCGGCGACTCGGTCGGCATTGAGGGCGTCGATTTCACCTCGGATCGTCACCACGGTCGCAAGCTGGCGACGGTGGGCCCGGATCCAGGCGCCGTCGCATTGAAAGATGCCGTTTTGCTCCCGCGTCAGGACGTCGGCGATCGTCATGAACACCCCTCGCTCTCCGTGGCGTTCGCTGTGCTTCTGACGCTAAACGCCAAGGTTAAGGAGGGTGAAAGCCGCATCTAACGTTTTGCTAAGAAGCGACTCTCACCGCCATTCTCGCCGTTTCCGAGCAAAGGCCGGCGGGTGCGGGTAGCCGGCGAAAGGCCGCATGCCACACCACAACCGTCCGCGCGCCGGGGCCATTGCGCTGCTAGGCTGCCATGGCTACCGGTTGCGATGCGGGGGCTTGTGACATCGCGTGGTCGCCCGGTCAGCCGACCTACGAACGGAACAGCAGAGTCCAGGCGGAAAGAGCATCGTGCGCGGCGCAGAGATCAGGGGCGAGATCAAGGCCCTGACGGGGCTGCGCATCGTCGCCGCGCTGTGGGTCGTGCTGTTTCATTTCCGGCCGATGCTGGGCGACGTGGGGGCCGATTTCCACGACGCCCTCGCGCCGGTGCTCAACTGCGGAGCCCAGGGCGTCGACCTGTTCTTCATCCTCAGCGGATTCGTCCTGACCTGGAACTACCTGGACCGCATGGGCCGGACATGGTCGACGCGCGCGACCCTGCACTTCCTGTGGCTGCGGCTGGCCAGGGTGTGGCCGGTGTACCTGGTCACCCTGCACCTCGCCGCCCTGTGGGTGATTTTCACCCTGCACGTCGGCCACGTGCCGTCGCCCGACGCCGGGCAGCTCACCGCGATCAGCTATGTGCGCCAAATCCTGCTGGTGCAGCTGTGGTTCGTGCCGTTCTTCGATGACTCGAGCTGGGACGGGCCGGCCTGGTCGATCAGTGCGGAATGGCTGGCCTATCTCCTCTTCGGCCTGCTGGTGCTGGTGATCCTGCGGATGAAGCAGGCGACGCGGGCACGGAGCCTGATGATGCTCGCGTTCGCTGCGGCATTGCCGCCCGTGGTCATGCTGCTGGCCAGCGGCCACTTCTACACGCCGTGGAGCTGGCTGCCGCGGATCGTCACCCAGTTCACCGCCGGCGCGCTTGCCTGCGCCGCGGTGCGCAGACTGCGGCTGACCGATCGCGGCCGCCGCGTGGCCGGCTACCTGTCGCTGCTTCTCCTGGGCGCCATGGTCGGCATCCTCTACTGGTTCGACGCGCACCCGATCTCCGGGGTGGTGGAGAACGACAGCGGCGGCGTGGTCGACATCCTGTTCATTCCGTTGGTGATCACGCTGGCCATCGGCGTCGGCAGCCTGCCGAGGGTGCTCTCCACCCGGTTGATGGTCTACGGCGGGCAGATCTCGTTCTGCCTGTACATGGTTCACGAGCTGGTTCACACCGCATGGGGATGGTCGGTGGAGCAGTTCGAGCTGCGGCCGCAGGACAATCCATGGAAATGGAACATCATTGGCCTGCTTGCGATCGCCGTGGTCATCTCGATCGTGATGTATCACTTCGTCGAAGAGCCCGCCCGCCGCTGGATGCGCAGGATGGTGGATGTCAAAGCCGTCACCGCGAGCAGCGAACCCGGCGAACCGCCGAGCGGGAAGGTCCATCCGATAGACCGCTCACTGGAAGCGGTTTCGGTCCGCGCCGTGTGACGATCGCCTTGGCGCCCCGCCGCGAGCCGGCGGCGGACAATCGATGAAGATTCAGTGGCACGTGACGATGCCGTGGACGGGGAGGTAGCAGTGAGTCGTCTGGCCACCTTTGTCATCGGCCTGACTTTTCTGGTGGGAGTCGGCATCGCATACCCCGCTCAGGTGCGCACGTACGACACGTTGACCCTGGATTTCCGGCTGAACCACCTCGCCGTCATCGGGGACTCCTATACCACCGGCACCGGCGAAGGTGGACTGGGCCCGCGGTCATGGCCAGCCCGCGCCTGGGACGTGCTCGCTGCGCGCGGTGAACGGATCTCGGCCGACGTCGCGGCCGAGGGCCGGGCCGGCTACGGCATGCCGGGCGACCATGGCAGCGTCTTCGAGGACCTGACCGCCAGGGCCGTGCAGCGCGACGATGTGCTGGTGGTGTTCTTCGGCTCCCGCAACGACGAGACCATCGATCCGGGGCTGATTGCTCAAAATGCCCGCAACACATTCGATTTGGCCCGCCGGCTGGCGCCGTCGGCACGGTTCCTGGTGATCGGACCGCCGTGGCCGACAGCCGATGTGCCCTTCCCCATGCTCCAGATTCGCGACGTCCTCGGCGCGGCGGCCGCGGCCGCGGGGGCAACATGGGTCGACCCGATCGCTGAAAGCTGGTTCGTCGGTAGGCCGGATCTGATCGGGGCGGACGGTGTGCACCCAAACGACGCCGGGCACCAATACATGGCGGACAAGATCGCGCCGCTGATCCGCACGCAGCTGTCCACCTGACCTAGCTGTGTCGGGCCGCTTCCTGGGCGAGCTGCACCCGCGACGACACGGCGAGTTTGGTGTAGACGTGCGTCAGATGGGATTGGACGGTGCGCGGGGAGACGAACAGCCGCGCCGCAATGTCTTTGTTGGACAGTCCTTCGCCGACGAGCCGGACGACGTCGAGCTCGGTGGGCGTCAGCGACTCCCAACCGCTGGCCGGTCGCCCGCGTGCGCCGCGACCCCGCTGAGCATAGCTGATGGCCTCGCCGGTCGACAGTGCGTTCCCATCGGCCCATGCCGTTTCAAAATCTTTGGGGTCCAACGCTTCTCGTGTTTTCGCCAGCGACGCGTCGTAGTCCCCTTGAAAGGCTGTGAAGCGCACCTCGCCATGCCGCCGCCGGATAGCCTCGGCCGCCCCGAACAGCCTTGCGGCGTGCTCGGGGTCGGTGGCCAGTGCCGCGAGGCCTTCGAGGGCGTCCGGGAGGAAAACATATCCGCCGGTGCGCTCGGCGACCGCGACGGCGTCGTGCAGGTCGCGTTCGGCCTGTTGCGGCTCGCCCTGGGCGACGGCGACCCGCGCGCGCGAAGTCAGCGCCAGCATCTGTTGACATCCCGGCGCGACCGCGACCGTGTCGTCCGCCCAGCGGCGGGCGCCGACCGGGTTGCCACAGCCCAGGGTCGCGTCGGCCATCGGCACCACGCATCTGGTGAGCAACTCCTTCAGCGGATAGGTGTGCCGCCACGCCGCCTCGCAGGCCTCCTTGGCCGCGGCGGCGTCGCCCGCGGCCAGCGCGGCCCCGGCCAAGGCCGCGTACGCGCTGTCCTCGTGGAAACCGCCCAGCGCGGCCCCGACTTCCAGGGCGGCCTCGGCCGCGGTGCGCGCTGCTGGCGCGTAACCGGCGAAGGCGAGTGCGGTCGCCGAGGTGATCAGGCCGAACGCTTCCATCAGGCGGTCGCCGGCCGCCTGCGCCTCCTCGACCACCGAATGGGCCACGGCGACGGCCTCCGCCAGCTTGCCCCGCTGGGCCAGCGCGCTGCTGAGGAACGTCCGGCTGTAGCGGGATATGAAGCTGTCGCCGAGCATGTCGGCCAAATCTCGCCCCTCCTCGCCGGCCGCCTGCGCGGCGATGGGGTCGCCGGCGGCTGCGAAGACGAAGCACTGGTAGGCGCGTAGCTGCGAAAGCGCGGCGAGGTCGTCCGATGCGCGAGCAAGATCCGCCGCCTCGGCGAAATATGGCTGTGCGCGTTCGGTGTCGTTGAACGCCAGCATGGCGCAGGTCACCAGGCTTCGCACGGTGAGCGCCTTGTCCTCGACTTCGTGGGCGGCGGCCAGGGCTTCTTCCGCACGCTCAAGGCTGGCCGGAGCGGAGTACCAGACCGCAAGCAGCCCCGCGTCGGCCGCCGCGCGTATCCAAACCTCGGGCGCGACATCGGCGTCGCGATAACGCGCGTCGCCGAAGACGGCGTCGAACCCGGCCACGCCTTCGCGGAACCGCGCGCGCGTCAGCCAGACCCGCTGCAGCGCCGAGACGAGCTGCAACGCCGGCTCGAATTCCCCGGCGTCGCAGCTCCACGCGTGGGCCGCCCGCAGGTTGGCCATCTCGAGTTCGGCCCACGGAACCAACGGCGTCCCGTCGCCGCGCATCCGCGATTCCAGCGTCACCGCGGCGGCGGTGTAGTGATCGCGGTGCCGGATCCGGACGGCCTCGGCCTCGCCCGACTCGGCCAGCTTTTCCAGCCCGTACTGGCGGACGGTCTCCAGCAGCCGGTAGCGCATCATGCCGTCGATTTCTTCGGTGACGATCAGCGACTTGTCGACGAGCAGCCCGAGCAGGTCGATGAGCTGGAAGTGCTCCACACCGGCGTCGGCTCCAACGGCGTGCGCGGCGTCCAGGTCGAAACCGCCCATGAACACGGCCAGTCGGCGAAACAGGATGCGTTCCGGCTCGGTGAGCATGGCGTGGGACCAGTCGATGGAAGCGCGCAGCGTCTGCTGGCGGCGAACCGCGTTGCGCGCGCCGCCGGCCAGCAGGCGGAAGTTGTGATGAAGGCTGTCGACGATCTGGGTCAGCGACAGGGTGCGGGTCCGCGCGGCCGCCAGCTCGATCGCCAGCGGCATGCCGTCCAGGCGCCGGCAGATCTCCGCGATGGCGGGCGAATTGGCCTCGGTGGGTTGGAAATCCGGTCTGGTCCGGCGGGCGCGGTCGACGAACAATTCGAGGGCTTCGCCGTCGACCGACAGTGACGGCACGCGCCAGGTCAGTTCCCCGGCGACGCCGATCGGCTCCCGGCTGGTCGCCAGCACGGTGACGCCCGGGCCCGCATCGAGCAGGGCCACGGCCAGGGCCGCACTGGCGTCCAGTAGGTGCTCGCAATTGTCCAGTACCAACAGCATTTTCCGGTCCCGGACGAACTTCGACACCGTCTCCATGGTGGAGCGGCCCGGCTGGTCGGCAAGGCCCAGGGTGCGCGCCAGGGTGACCGGCACGACGAGGGGATTGGTGACGGGAGCCAGGTCGACGAACCAGGCCCCGGCCGGGAACGCGTCGGCAACCTGCTCGGCGACCTGCACCGCCAACCGTGTCTTGCCGACGCCACCCGCGCCGGTCAGGGTCACCAACCTGTTGTCCCGCAAGATCTGTCCGATGTCGCTGATCTGCGGGCCACGGCCGACGAAGCTGGTCAACTGTGTCGGAAGATGGGAATTGGCAACGTCATTCGCCCCTCGCAACGGCGGGAAGTCGTTGGTCAGGCCGGGATGATTGAGTTGCACGACACGTTCGGGCCGCGGCAGGTCGCGCAACGGGTGCGCGCCCAAATCGGTCAGCCAGGCGTCGGCCGGTAACCGGTCGAGCACCAGCGGTTCGGTGGCACCGGACAGCACGGTCTGCCCGCCGTGGGCAAGGTCGCGCAGCCGCGCCGTGCGGTTGATGGTGGGTCCGGCGTAGTTGCCGGCGTCGCGCAGCTGCACCTCACCGGTGTGCACGCCGATGCGGATCCGGATGGGCGGCGGCACGGCCAGCTGAAGGTTCAGCGCGCAGGTGACCGCGTCGCTGGCGCGGGCGAAGGCGACCACGAAACTGTCGCCCTCACCCTGTTCGACGGGCCGCACCCCGCCATGGGCGGCGACGAGATCGTTCACGGTTTGGTTCAGCTGCTCGAGCGCCGTCGTCATGGCGTCGGACTGGGTCTCCCACAGCCGTGTGGAGCCTTCCACGTCGGCAAGCAGCAACGTCACGGTCCCAGTGGGCAGCTCGCTCACGCTCTGCTCGCTCCAGTCCAGCAGCGGGGTGTCCGCCGACGAATCAATGTCGATCATGTTAGCCAGCATGCGGGGACGGTAAGCGGCAAAACATCAGCAAAAGCGCGCAACTCCGGGGTGCCGCCACGCGGAGTTACGACCCGGGTTCAGTCCTCGGCGTGCCGCTCGTAGTCCCATCGCTCCAGGCGGGCTTGCAAGTTCAGCAAGCCGAACCCGGCGATCGGAGCGGCGGCCGCAATGCAGGCCAGCAGCAGCGGAGTCATCCCCTCAACCTCCCAAAACCCTTCGCTGATATGACGTTCGTCGACCACCAGAAGTTCATTACCGCTCACCAGCCCGCCAGGGCGCGATCTGCCAGCGCACCCATCACCGGCGCCAGCAACTGCGCGTACTCGGTCGTCACGTGGTTGTCGTCGCGGAACACCAGGGTGTTGCCGACGATCATCGGGCAGTGGTCGGGGGTGCAGAACAAGTCGGTGAGATCGGCGTACTGACCGCCGGCGCCCGTGGTTGCCGCCCGCTCGGCGGCGATGCCGTCGTCATCGACCGCGGCGGAGCGCGACGGCGCGCAGGCGCCGGCGTCGTCGAGGTGGGCGGAAAGGCAGGCGGGCACCGAGGAATGCGGATCGGGGGCGGGTCCCAGAATCAGTACGGCCGCGCCGGTGCTGCGCAATTGCGCCACGGTCCGGCCCAAGGTGTCGATCCAGGCCGGGTCGTAGGAGGTGAAGCTGAAGTCCGCGCCGTAGCGCCGGCTCATGTCCACCACGACAAGGCGCGGGTGTTCGGCGGCCACGCGGCCCATGATCTGGCCGCGCCACTGCTCGCACTCGGTGTACTCGCGGCCCAGGTACGGGCTGAGGATGTGCAGATCCTGCAGCGGGCAGGTCACCTTGGCCAGCGTCTCCAACCGCCAGTGGCGCTGCTCGGCGACCTGCTGGAAGGCCGGGTCCCACATGGCGGCGTGCGAGTCACCGACCAGCGCCACGGTCGTCGGCGACGCGACATCGCCTGTCGCGCAGTCGTTTTGCCCGACCTCGCGCCAGGAGCGCACGCATCCGTTGACGAAGACGGCGGCCTTGTCGGCGGGCGCTTCGGCAAGTGAGGGATCCAGGTTGGCGGGAACGGCTTTCAGGTTCGCCGATGCGGCGACGGCCGCGCGGGCCTGCGCGAAGCCCTGACGAACCGCGGCTTCCTGCGCACTGAGGTTGGGGACGCCGCTGGGCGGCACCGTGACGATGTTGACCCGCGGGGCGGCCGCCCCATGACCGGCCGGCACCGGCACCACGTTCAGCAGCAGCACGCAGGCGCACGCGGCGGCCGCGCTGGCGGCGCCCGCGACGGCCAGGCTGGCCTTCGCCGAGTGGCGCAGGGCGGCGGCGAACCGGCCGGGGTTTTCGACCAGGTGCAGGGTGATCACGGCCAGGCCCGCCGAGACGGCCGTCGCGGTCAGCTTGGCCGGCAGGCCGGCCGGCTCGCCGAGCAGCGCCGGCATGAGCAGCAGCACCGGCCAGTGCCACAGGTACCAGGAATAGGAGATCCGGCCCATTGCGCGCATCGGCGGCCGGCACAGCAGCCGGCCGGCCCCCAGCCCGCGGGTGACGCTGCCGGCGCCGATGACCAGCGCGGTGCCCAGGACGGGCAGCAGCGCGGCGGTGCCGGGGTAGGGGGTCCGGGCGTTCAGCTGCGTGCAGGTCAGCACGATCAGCGCAAGGCCGCCCCACCCGGCGATCGACGCGGCCAGCAGCGACAGGTGCCGCCAGTGCTGGATCGACAGGGCCACCAGGCCGCCCGCGGCGAGTTCCCAGGCGCGGGTCGGCAGCGAGAAGAATGCCCAGGGCGGCGACGTCCTGGTCCACAGGACGGCCGCCGCCAACGACGAAGCCCCCACCAATCCCAGGACCATCGCATACGGTGTCGCCCGCGCCGCAGAGTCCCGCAGCGCCGGGACGCGCCTCACCAGCCAGGCCGTGCCGATGATCAGGACCGGCCAGACCAGATAGAACTGCTCCTCCACGCCCAGCGACCAGTAGTGCTGGAACGGCGACGCCAGGTGCGCGGTCAGGTAGTCGGTGCCCTGGGTGGCGAACCGGTAGTTGCCGACATAGAGGGCGCTGGCGATGCCGTCGACAAACACGCTGCGCGCCTGCAACGGCGGCAGCACGACGGCCGCGCCGATGGCGGTGATGACGCCGACGACGGCCGCGGCCGGCAGCAGGCGGCGGGCGCGCGCCCCGTAAAAGCGGCCCAGCGCAACGGTATTGGTGGTGCTCACTTCGCGGACCAGCATCCTGGTGATGAGGAACCCGGAGATGACGAAGAACACGTCCACGCCGATGTAGCCGCCGGTGACGCCCGGGATGCCCGCGTGGTAGAGGACGACCGCGATGACCGCGACGGCCCGCAAGCCCTCGACGTCGGGGCGAAATCCGGTCTGTTTCGCCGCCCGCTCCTCGGGGCGGGGGGGAAGTTGGTTCGGCCGGCCGGTCATCGGTCTCCGCTAGGACGCCATCCAGGCAAGCTCGCCGGGCAATTGCGCCCGCCAGTAGACGATGTCGTGGCCGCCCAGCGAGAAGCTGCCCGCCGGCGGCGTCTTCAGCTGGTTCACGAATTGCCGCGTGGCCGAGTAGAACCGGTCGAAGGTGCCGCAATCCACGCGCAGCGGAATCTGCGACAACGCCGGCAAACCCAGCACGCTGTTCCGCGTAAAGTCGTCATTGCTGTCGAACGCCTTGGGGGCGCTGTCGGCGAACGAGGTGTACAACGCCGGGCTGATCGCGCAGATCCCCGCGGTTTGAGCCGGCCCCAGCTTGGCGCCCAGGTGCAGCGCCCCGTAGCCCCCCATCGACCACCCCATGAAGCCCACCCGGGAGGTGTCGAAACCCATCGTGGAGAGCATCGGCAGCAGCTCGTCGAGCACCATCGCGCCGGCGTCGGTGCCGTCGGCACGTTTGTGCCAGTAGGAGTCGCTGCCACCGTCGACGCCCACCACCGCGAACGGCGGCTTGCCCTCCTTGACCAGCTGGGCCAGGCCCCTCTCGACACCGCAGTCGAGCATCATGTTCGCGTCGCCGTCCTTGCCGTGCAGCGCGATCACGGGGCGCAGCATCCCGGTTTGGCCGGGCGGCAAGGCGATCACGTAGTTCGTCTTCACGCCCCCGCGGGCGGCGGAGACGAACGAACCGGTGAGCTTGGTCGGGAGGTTGCTGCTCGCCGCCGACGGCTCGAACGGGGCCGGAGCCTGCGGCAGCGTCGCGGCTAGCGGCCTGACCGGATCGAGCAGGGCGCTTAAGGCGAACACGCCAGCGGCTCCCAGGCCGGTGCTGGCTCCCATCCTCAGCACCGCCCGGCGTGTCAGGTCAGGCATGATCGCAATAATGCCGCGCTGACCCGGCATTCCCGCCCGAGCCACGCCGAAATGGAAGCATTGTGTGATCTCGCGTGACCGATCGGTCTCCAACCGGTTACCTGTGGTGTCCCAAATGGCGGGTCTGGCGGGCGACTTGCGGCGCAGTGCTGCGGCCTTTATTGCGACGCCTGCCGGCGCGGCCCTGCGCGGCAAGACCGAACCTATCCCCTTGTGCCACAAGGTAATACATCCTGGCTGAGCCCCACCCTGGCCGCCCAGATGGCCGGGTCCAGCGGCATTCGGGCGGCCGGCTGCTGCTCAACGTCGTCACCGGCGGCGAACCGCACGAGCAGCGACGCTCATCGCGGCCCTCGGCGGCGCGCCATGCCTGGCGTGCGGGTACTTGGTTGCGACGGCCGTCATCAGCGTGGTCGCCACGGCACTGATCCGCGACCAGGACCTGCATCTCTGAGCTACCTTCGCACTATTGTCGTTCCCGTCGGGGAGCCGCGAGGAAGCGAGAAGGCAATGACTGACGCGAACGTCGCCGGTTTCGAGCGGCTGTACGACGAAGCGGCACCATTCGACGGGCGGGTCCCCTGGGACATCGGCGGTCCGCAGCCGGCGGTGCAGCAGTTGGTGGCGTACGGGGGAATCCGCGGCGAGGTGCTCGATCCGGGGACGGGCCCCGGTTATCACGCCATTCACTTTGCGGCACAAGGGTATTCGGCGACAGGGATCGACGAATCGCCGTCGGCCATCGAGCGCGCCAAGCGCAATGCAGAGCGGGCCGGAGTCCAGGTCGATTTCCAGGTGGCCGACGCCACCAAGCTGGAGGGGTTCGAGGGCCGGTTCGACACGGTGGTCGACAGCGCCTTCTATCACGTCTTCCTCAACGACGGGGTCATCCAGACGCGGTACGCGCAGGCGCTGCACCGGGCCACCAAGCCGGGGGCGCGCCTGTACATGTTCGAGTTCAGCCCCCACAACGTCAACGGCCTGCAGTGGACGGCCATACCCGCCGACAATTTCGAGCGGGTCTTCGGTGCCAACGGGTGGCGCATCGACTACCTGGGCGGCACGACCTACCAGGCCCGCTTTCTGAAGGAGACATTCGACGCCATGAAGACGTTCGCGTCCGAGCAGCAGGGCGAGATTCTGCAGCGGATGCGGCCGTTGGTGCACCGGCTCGGCGTCATCGACCCGCTGCTGGAAGACCACCGGGTGCACCTCCCGGTTTGGTCCGTGGTCGCCACCCGCCTGGACTGAACACCGGCGGCAAGGCCGGCATGGCTAGCACTCCTCAACTGCGCCAAGGGCTGTCGCAGCGCCAGCTCAGCATGATCGCGCTCGGCGGCGTCATCGGGGCCGGTTTGTTCGTCGGCTCCGGCGTGGTGATCAAAGACACCGGCCCGGCGGCGTTCCTGACGTACGCGCTGTGCGGGCTGCTGATCGTCCTCGTCATGCGCATGCTGGGTGAAATGGCGGCCGCGGACCCGTCGACCGGATCGTTCGCCGATTACGCGGCCAAGGCCCTGGGCGGCTGGGCGGGGTTTTCGGTCGCGTGGCTGTACTGGTACTTCTGGGTGATCGTGGTCGGCTTCGAGGCGGTCGCGGGCGGGAAGGTCCTCAACTACTGGTTCCACGCGCCGCTGTGGCTGCTGTCGCTGTGCCTGATGGTCTTGATGACGCTGACCAACCTGTTCTCGGTCTCGTCGTTCGGCGAATTCGAATTCTGGTTCGCCGGAATCAAAGTCGCGACCATCGTGATCTTTCTCGTGGTGGGCACGGTCTTCATCCTGGGTTTGGCGCCGGGCCATGCCGGGGGACTGGCGAACCTCACCTCGCACGGTGGGTTCTTTCCCAAGGGCGTTGGGGCCGTCTTCGCCGCGATAGTGGTGGTGATCTTCTCGATGGTCGGCGCCGAGATTGTCACCGTGGCCGCCGCCGAAAGCCGGGACCCCGAACTCGCGGTCCAGAAGGCGACGAGATCGGTGGTCGCGCGGATCGGTGTCTTCTTCGTCGGTTCGGTCTTCCTGCTGGTGGTCATATTGCCTTGGGACTCAGTGGAACTCGGCGCCTCGCCGTATGTGGCCGCGCTGAAGCACCTGGGGCTGCGCGGCGCCGACCAGGTGATGAACGCCGTGGTGCTCACCGCGGTGCTGTCGTGCCTGAACTCCGGGCTGTACACCGCGTCGCGCATGCTGTTCGTGCTCGCCGACCGGGGCGAGGCGCCGATTCGGTTGATCAGGCTGAGCGGACGTGGCGTTCCGCACATCGCCATCCTGTGTTCCTCGGCGGTGGGTTTCGGCTGCGTCGTCATGGCGCGCGTCGCGCCCAACACCGTGTTCCTCTTCCTGCTCAACTCGTCGGGCGCCATCATCTTGTTCGTCTACTGGCTGATCGCGCTGTCGCAGATCGTCCTGCGCCGCCGCACCCCCGCGGAAAAGCTGCGGGTGAAGATGTGGTTCTTCCCGGGGTTGTCCATCCTCACCCTCGCCGGGATCACCGCCGTGCTGGTGCAGATGGCGTTCGACCGCTCGGCGCGCAGCCAGCTGTGGCTCAGCCTGCTTTCGTGGGCGGTGGTGGTCGGGTTGTACTTCGCCGCCCGAGCCCGCGGCCGGGTCGGTGTACGCGCCGTGGATTGAGACTTGCGCATCAGCGTTATCGCCCGCTATCGACGCGACGGGCGTGACGCGGGGCGCCCCGTCGGCTCAGCCGGTTTTCGTCAGCAGCACCGCCTGCTCGAACGGCAGCCGGGCGAACACCGCCCTGCCCCGTGTCACGTGCTGGGCAGCCTCGGCCTTGGTGACCACCCGCGGATCGGCGATGCCGAAGCTCTTGCCGTTGCGGCGCATCCGCCCGCCTCCCGCGGCGGTCAGGTTTTTCAGCCAGTCCCGGTTCGGGCCGTAGGTCAGCAGGATCGCCACCCCGGGCTTGCCGTCGACATCTGCGCTGAACACATTTACCGGAGTGCGGTACGGCTTGCCCGAGCGGCGGCCGACGTGTTCGACGATGGCGAACGGTGGCAGCCAGCCGGCCCACAGCCGCTGAATCGGATTGGTGACGTGACGGTTGAACCGGGCGAGCCCCTGCGGCATCTGCACACCGCTATCCAACTCGCCGCCGCCCCCTGGCATCAACCCAACTTCTCCGTACCAACGGGTCTACTGTCTTGACATGGGCGAGTCGCCAGGTGACGAAGCGGCCCAGCGCGCCGAGGAACTGCTGCGCAGGGGTCGGGACCTCGCCGCGCGCAAGCCCATCACCCCCGAGGACGTCGAGCGCGCGACCGATCGCGCCAAGCATGCCCACGTGCGGGACGTGGAGGCGCACCGCCGCGATCAAGATCGTCACTATGAAGCGGCCGTCGCGCACGAGCGGGCCGCCGAAATTCACGAGTTGGCGGTCGCCGAGGGCCTCGGGGACGTCGAAGAGCATCGGCGCGCGGCGGAAAGAGAACGCGAGGCCGCCCTCCGCAATTTTCAGGCCGCGCAGGAAGCCGAGCACCACGAAGAGGCCTGACTGCTACACCCTGTAGTTGAACCGGCCGCGGAGGCTGGGACACTGGTTGTCATGGGAAGCAGTGACCAGGCGACCGCGCACGCCGGGACGACGGCGGTGTCGGCCCGGCTGTTCGCCGATGCCTGCGCCGTCATCCCCGGCGGGGTGAACTCGCCGGTGCGCGCGTTCACCGCGGTGGGCGGGACCCCGCGCTTCATCACCGAGGCGCGCGGGTGCTGGCTCACCGACGCCGACGGCAATCGCTACGTCGACCTGGTCTGTTCGTGGGGCCCGATGATCCTCGGGCACGCGCACCCCGCCGTCGTCGAAGCCGTCACCACGGCCGCCGCGTCCGGCCTGTCGTTCGGCGCACCCACCCCGGCGGAGAGCCGGCTGGCCGGCGAGATCATCGGACGGGTGGCGCCGGTCGAACGGATCCGGCTGGTCAACTCCGGCACCGAGGCCACGATGAGTGCGATCCGGCTGGCCCGCGGGTTCACCGGCAGGCCCAAGATCGTCAAATTCTCCGGCTGCTACCACGGCCACGTGGACGCGCTGCTCGCCGACGCCGGCTCCGGGGTGGCGACGCTGGGCCTGCCGTCCTCGCCGGGTGTCACCGGGGCGGCGGCGGCCGACACGATCGTGTTGCCGTACAACGACATCGACGCCGTACGCGGAGCCTTCGCCGAGTTCGGCGACCAGATCGCCGCGGTGATCACCGAAGCCAGCCCGGGCAACATGGGCGTGGTCCCACCCGCGGCCGGATACAACGCCGGGCTGCGCACGATCACCGCCGAGCACGGCGCGCTGCTGATCGTCGACGAGGTGATGACCGGGTTCCGGGTCAGCCGAAGTGGTTGGTACGGAATCGATCCCGTCGCGGCCGACCTGTTCACGTTCGGCAAGGTGATGAGCGGTGGCTTGCCAGCGGCCGCGTTCGGCGGGCGCGCCGAGGTGATGGAGCGGCTGGCGCCGCTGGGGCCGGTGTATCAGGCCGGCACGTTGTCCGGCAATCCGGTCGCGGTGGCCGCGGGGTTGGCGACCCTGCGGGCCGCCGACGCCGCGGTCTACGCCGCGCTGGACGCCAACGCCGACCGGCTGGCGGGCCTGCTCTCCGAGGCGTTGACGAACGCCGCTGTGCCGCACCAGCTTTCGCGGGCCGGCAACATGCTCAGCGTGTTCTTCGGCGACGCCCCGGTGACCGACTTCGCGTCCGCGCGGGCCAGCCAGACGTGGCGCTATCCGCCGTTCTTTCACGCCCTGCTGGACGCGGGCGTCTACCCGCCGTGCAGCGCGTTCGAGGCCTGGTTCGTCTCGGCGGCGCTGGACGACGCGGCGTTCGACCGGATCGCCGAAGCCCTGCCCGACGCGGCCCGCGCGGCCGCCCAGGAGGACAAGCCCTGATGGCCGAGCAAACCCGGGTGCACGTCGTGCGCCACGGCGAGGTGTACAACCCCAGCGGCGTCCTCTACGGCCGGCTGCCCGGATTCCACCTGTCCGACCGGGGCCGTGAGCAGGCGGCCACGGTCGCCGATGCGCTGTCCGGCCGCGACGTCGTCGCGGTCATCGCCTCCCCGCTGCAGCGGGCGCAGGAAACCGCCGCTGCCATCGCCGCCAAGCACGACGTCGCCGTGGACACCGACCACGACCTGATCGAATCGGCGAACTTCTTCGAGGGTCGCCGCGTCGGCCCGGGCGACGGCGCCTGGCGCGACCCGCGGGTCTGGTGGCGCCTGCGCAATCCGTTCACCCCCTCATGGGGCGAGCCGTACGCCGAGATCGCGGCGCGGATGACGACCGCGGTGGACAAGGCCCGCGCCCGCGGGGCCGGCAGCGAGGTGGTGTGCGTCAGCCATCAGCTGCCGGTCTGGACGCTGCGGCTGCACCTGACCGGCCAGCGGCTGTGGCACGACCCGCGGCGCCGCGAGTGCGGGCTGTGCTCGATCACCACGCTGGTGTACGAGGGCGACCGGCTGGTCGACGTCGAGTACCAGGAGCCGGCGCGCTGAGCATGTGGCGACTGGCGATGGCCGGGGTCGTACTGACGACCCTGGTCGTCGGCTGTTCGTCCGGTCGCGACGCGGTAGCTCAGGGCGGCACCTTCGAATTCGTCTCGCCCGGCGGGAAGACCGACATCTACTACAACCCGCCGTCCAGCCGCGGCCACCCCGGCCCGCTGTCCGGGCCGGACCTGGCGGACCCGGCGCACCCACTGTCGCTGGACGATCCGATCTTCGCCGGCCGCGTCGTCGTCATCAACATCTGGGGGCAGTGGTGTGGTCCGTGCCGGGCCGAGGTGAGCCAACTGCAGCAGGTGTACGACGCCACCCGCGACAAGGGGGTGTCGTTTCTCGGCATCGACGTGCGCGACAGCAACCGGCAGGCGGCGCTGGATTTCGTCAACGACCGCCACGTCACCTTCCCCTCCATCTACGACCCGGCCATGCGCACGCTGATCGCGTTCGGCGGCAAGTACCCGACGACTGTGATCCCGTCCACGCTCGTCCTGGACCGTCAGCATCGGGTCGCGGCGGTATTCCTGCGCGAGCTGCTGGCGGCCGACCTGCAGCCCCTGGTGCAGAAGGTGGCCCAAGAGTGACCGGGTTCACCCAGATCGCCGCCGCCGGACCGCTCCTGGTGGCCCTCGGCGCGTGCCTGCTGGCGGGGTTGGTGTCGTTCGCCTCGCCCTGCGTGGTGCCGCTGGTACCCGGCTACCTGTCGTACCTGGCGGCCGTCGTCGGTGTCGACGAGCAGCCGCTGCCGGGCCAGGTCAAGGCGCCACCGTCGGCGCGGTGGAGGGTCGCGGGCTCGGCGGCGCTGTTCGTCGCCGGGTTCACCACGGTGTTCGTGCTCGGCACCGTCGCGGTTCTGGGCATGACGACCGCCCTGATCACCAACCAGCTGCTGCTGCAGCGGGCCGGTGGCGTGCTGACGATCATCATGGGGCTGGTCTTCGTCGGCCTGATCCCGGCCCTGCAGCGCCAGGCCCGGTTCAGCCCGCGGCAGCTGACGACGGTCGCCGGGGCGCCGCTGCTGGGCGCCGTGTTCGCACTGGGCTGGACGCCGTGCCTGGGGCCGACGCTGGCCGGCGTGATCACCGTGGCCTCGGCCACCGACGGCGCGAGCGTGGCCCGCGGGATCACGCTGGTGATCGCGTACTGCCTGGGGCTGGGCATCCCGTTCGTCTTACTGGCATTCGGCTCGGCCGGCGCGGTCGGGGCGTTGGGCTGGCTGCGGCGCCACACCCGGGCCATCCAGATCTTCGGCGGCGCGCTGCTCATCACTGTCGGCGTGCTGCTGGTCAGCGGCGTGTGGAACGACTTCATCTCCTGGCTGCGCGACGCCTTCGTGTCCGACGTGAGGCTGCCGATTTGAGCGCCCCCGTAGAGCCGCGAGCAGACGCAAAATCGCACGAAAAGGCCCGTCCGAGTGCGATTTTGCGTCTGCTCGCGGCACTTGGCGCCCGGGCCCGCAACACCTGGCGCGCGCTGACGTCGATGGGCACCGCGCTGGTGCTGCTTTTCCTGCTCGCGCTGGGAGCGATCCCCGGGGCGCTGCTGCCCCAGCGCAGCCTCAACGCCGGCAAGGTCGACGACTACCTCAAGGCCCACCCGGTCATCGGCCCGTGGCTGGACCGGCTGCAGGCGTTCAACGTGTTCTCCAGCTTCTGGTTCACCGCCGTCTACGTCCTGCTGTTCGTCTCGCTGGTCGGTTGCCTGACCCCGCGCATGATCGAGCACGCCCGCAGCCTGCGCGCCACCCCGGTGGCCGCCCCGCGCAACCTGGTCCGGCTGCCCAAGCACGCCAGCGCCCGGGTCGATGCCGAGGCCGACGAGCTGAACGCTTTGGCCAACGAGATCACCGGCCGGCTGCGCGGCTGGCGCACCGCCATCCGGCATGAAGGCGAAGCCGTCGAGGTGTCCGCCGAAAAGGGCTATCTGCGCGAGTTCGGCAACATCGCCTTCCACTTTTCGTTGCTGGGCCTGCTGGTTGCGGTGGCCGTCGGCAAGCTGTTCGGCTACGAGGGCAACGTCATCGTCATCGCCGACTCCGGCCCCGGCTTCTGCTCGGCCTCGCCGGCGGCGTTCGATTCGTTCCGCGCCGGCAACACCGTGGACGGCACGTCGCTCAACCCCATCTGCATACGCGTCAACGACTTTCAGGCGCACTACCTGCCGTCCGGGCAGGCCACCTCGTTCGCCGCCGACATCGATTACCAGGCCGGGCATGATCTGGCGGCCAACAGCTGGCGGCACTACCTGCTGGAGGTCAACCACCCGCTGCGGGTCGGCGGCGACCGGGTGTACCTGCAGGGCCACGGCTACGCGCCCACCTTCACGGTGACGTTCCCGGACGGGCAGACCCGCACCTCGACCGTGCAATGGCGCCCCGACAACCCGCAGACGCTGCTCTCGTCCGGGGTGGTGCGCGTCGACCCGCCCGCCGGCAGCTACCCGGGCGCCGCCGAGCGCCGCCAGCACGAGATCGCGATCCAGGGCCTGCTGGCGCCGACCGAGCAGCTCGACGGCACGCTCCTGTCGTCGCGCTTCCCGGCCCTGAACGCCCCCGCGGTGGCCGTCGACATCTACCGCGGCGACACCGGCCTGGACACCGGGCGGCCGCAATCGCTGTTCACACTCGACCCGCGGCTGATCCAGCAGGGCCGGCTGACCAAGGAAAAGCGCGTCAACCTGCGCGCCGGACAGGAAGTGCGGATCGAAGCGGGACCGGCGGCAGGCACCGTCGTCCGCTTCGACGGCGCCGTGCCGTTCGTCAACCTGCAGGTCTCCCACGACCCGGGGCAGGCCTGGGTGCTGGTCTTCGCCATCACGATGATGGCCGGCCTGGTGGTATCGCTGCTGGTGCGCCGGCGCCGGGTGTGGGTCAGGCTCACTGTGGCTGGTGGCGAGGCGGGCGGTACCGTGAACGTCGAACTGGGCGGGCTGGCGCGCACCGACAACTCCGGGTGGGGCGACGAGTTCGAGCGGTTGACCGAGCGGGTGCTCAACGGCCTGGGCGAGCCCGGCGTGGTGACGCCCCCCGCGTCCAGAAGGAGTTCTCAGGTGGACGTCAAATGAACACGGTGCACGTCAACATCGGGTTGGCGCGGTACTCCGACTGGGCGTTCACGTCTGCCGTGGTGGCGCTGGTGATCGCGTTGCTGCTGTTGGCCTTCGAGCTGGCGTATGCCGGCGGCCGCCGCGTCGACCGGCGCGAGCAGATGCTGGTCGGCGCGGTGTCGTCCGACGGCTTCACCCCGGGCATCGTGGAGGACGCCCCCGGGCGGCCGCTGGACGAACGCGTCGGGCGGGCCGGGCTGGCCGTCGTCTACCTCGGCATCGGGCTGCTGCTCGCCTGCATCGTGCTGCGCGGCCTGGCCACCCTGCGGGTGCCGTGGGGCAACATGTACGAGTTCATCAACCTGACCTGCATGTGCGGCCTGCTCGCCGGGGCCTTCGTGCTGCGCCGCCCGCAATACCGCCCGCTGTGGGTTTTCCTGCTGGTGCCGGTGCTGATCCTGCTCACGGTGTCCGGCCGCTGGCTGTACACCAACGCCGCGCCGGTGATGCCCGCGCTGCAGTCCTACTGGCTGCCCATCCACGTGTCGGTGGTCAGCCTGGGCTCCGGGGTCTTCATGGTCGCCGGCATCGCGAGCATTCTGTTCCTGCTGCGCACGTCGGGGCTCAGTGATCCTGACACCCGGGGCGCGCTGGCCCGGATGGTGCGGCAGTTTCCCGACGCGCAGACTTTGGACCGGGTCGCCTACCGCACCACGATCTTCGCCTTCCCGGTGTTCGGCTTCGGGGTCATCTTCGGTGCGATCTGGGCGGAGGAGGCCTGGGGCCGGTATTGGGGCTGGGACCCCAAGGAGACCGTGTCCTTCGTCGCGTGGGTGATCTACGCCGCGTACCTGCACGCCAGGTCGACGGCGGGATGGCGGGACAGGAAGGCGGCCTGGATCAACGTCGCGGGGTTCGTGGCCATGGTCTTCAATCTGTTCTTCGTTAACCTGGTCACTGTGGGCCTGCATTCGTATGCGGGCGTGGGGTGACCGCCAGCGACCGACCCAAGTGAAACTAAGGGGGAGTGCACGTGTCCGACCATCCAACGACGGGCGTGGGGGTGCCCGATCAACCGACCACGCAATTGCCTCCGCAGGAACTCTCCGCCAACGCTGACGAATCGGCGGCCGACGGCGGTGAAGCGCCAACCCGCGCCTTCGCCGGATTCCGCACCGAGCGGCGGGTCGCCGGACCGGAGCGGCGCGAGGCGGCGCCGCCCACCACGCCCAGGCCCGCGGGGATGCCGCCGTGGGACGCCACCCCGGTGACCGGCATCGCGCGGGTCGACCCGACCGCTTACGGCGCCTACTACAACGGCCCGGCCGACGCGCCGCCCCCGCAGGCGCCGGCGCGACCCGAGTCGCTGCCGCACACGCCGTACCCGGAGCTGTCCACCGGCATGTTGCTGCGGCCCGTCAAGCCGCCGCCCTCCGAGGGCTGGCGCCGGCTGCTCTACGACCTGTCCGGCCACCTGATCAACCTGGGTGAGGGCCCGCGGGCCGCCCGCTACAACAACCTGGTCGCGCAGGTGAACCGGCCGTTGCGCGGGTGCTACCGGATCGCGCTGGTGTCGCTCAAGGGCGGCGTCGGCAAGACGACCATCGCCGCGACCATGGGCGCCACCTTCGCCTCCATCCGCGGCGACCGGGTGGTGGCGGTCGACGCCAACCCGGACCGCGGCACCCTGAGCCAGAAGATCCCGCTGGAGACGGCGGCGACCGTGCGCCAGCTGCTGCACGACGCCGGCACCATCGAGCGCTACAGCGATGTCCGCCGCTACACCTCGAAGGGCCCGAGCGGGCTGGAAGTGCTGGCGTCGGAAACCGACCCGGCCATCTCGGAGGCGTTCGCCGCCGCCGACTACACCCGGGTCTTGGACGTCCTGGAGCGGTTCTACGGCTTGGTGCTCACCGACTGCGGCCCGGGACTGCTGCATTCGGTGATGTCCGCGGTGCTGGAGAAGGCCGACGTTCTCGTCGTGGTCAGCTCGGGATCCATCGACGGGGCGCGCAGCGCGTCGGCGACGCTGGACTGGTTGGACGCCCACGGCCATGAGGAGATGGTCCGCAACTCGATCGCGGTCATCAACGGGGTGCGCTCGCGAACGGGCAAGGTCGACATGAACAAGGTGGTCGACCACTTCTCCCGCCGCTGCCGTGCGGTCCAGATAGTGCCGTTCGACCCGCACCTCGAGGAGGGCGCCGAGATCGAACTGGACCGGCTGAAGCGGTCGACCCGTGAGGCGCTCACCGAGCTGGCCGCTATTGTCGCCGACGGGTTCCCGGGCGACCCGCGCAACCCCGGGGTCGCGTAGCGCCTTAACGCGGGTTGTTGTCCCCGTGCCCTAACCGTCGTAAGAAGTCTGGGTCGTCGTCGGGTCCGATAACGCGCGTCTTCGGCCGGTTGGCTTGGGACCGAGCCGTCCGCCAGCCAACGTAGATCAGCGTCCCCAACATCAGGACGAGCAGCAGGTAGAGCACTCAACACCTCCTTGGTCGAATATACCCGCGTCGTAGGCTCTCCCTGTGTCAGAAGGAGCTGGCGGCAACAGCACCGGGGACGGCGTGGACGAGGGCGTGCCACAACGCGCCGGCCATCGGGCGGTCGTCGACGTTCTGCTCTACGCGGCGGCGCGGCTGCTGCTGGCGGTGGCGCTCGCCGCCGCGATCTACGGGGTGGCGCGCCTGATGGGAGTCAGCCAGTTCCCCATCGTCGTCGCCGCGTTGTTCGCTCTCATCATCGCCATGCCCCTGGGCATTTGGCTGTTCGGCCCGCTGCGCCGGCGCGCTACCGCCTCGCTGGCGATCGCCGGTGAACGCCGGCGGCGGGAGCGCGAGCAATTGCGGGCGCGGTTGCAGGGCGAGGCGCCGACCGACGACGCGTGAGAGCGTTCAGAAGTTGGGCATCCGGACGACCTGCGCGGCGTAACTGAGGCCCGCGCCGTAACCGATCAGCAGGGCGAGGTCGCCCGGCTTGGCCGCCCCGGTTGCCAGCAGCTCGGCCATCGCCAGGGGGATGGACGCCGCCGAGGTGTTCCCGGTGTGCTCGATGTCGTTGGCGACGACGGCGTCAGGCCGCAGCTCGAGGCTCTTGGCCAAAACCTCGTTGATGCGGCTGTTGGCCTGGTGCGGCACGAACACGTCGATCTCGTCGGGCCTGACGCCCGCCGCGTCCATCGCCTGCCGGCCGACCTTGCCCATCTCGAACGCCGCCCAGCGGAACACCGCGCTGCCCTCCAGCCGCAGGAAGGGGCGGGGGCCCGTCGGGCTGTCCATGTAGTCGATCCAGTCGATGTCCTGGCGTATCGCCAGGGCCTGCTCGCCGTCACTGCCCCAGACGGTCGGCCCGATGCCCTGATCGGGCGTCTCGCCGACCACCACGCCCGCCGCGCCGTCGGCGAAGATGAAGCAGTTGGTGCGGTCCTGCATGTCGACGGTGGGCGACAGCTTCTCCGAACCGAGGACCAGCACCTTGGCGGCGGTCCCGCCGCGGATCATGTCCGCCGCGACGCCGAGCGCGTAGCCGAAGCCGGCGCAGCCCGCCGAGACGTCGAACGCGGGCACGCCGGTGGCACCCAGCGCCGCGGCGACGGCCGGGGCGCAGGCCGGGGTCTGCAGAAAATGCGTGCTCGTCGCGACGATCACGCAGTCGATGTCGGAGGGCGTCAGCGCGGCGTTCGCGATCGCCTGCCGCCCGGCCTCAGTGGCCATGGATGCGGCGGATTCGTCGCGGGCGGCGAACCGGCGGGTCTTGATCCCGGTGCGGGAGAAGATCCATTCATCGGAAGACTCGATGTTCTCGCAGATCTCGTCGTTGGTGACCACCCGTTCGGGGCGGTATGCCCCGACGCTGAGCATGCCGATGTTCTTCGGTCCACTGGTCGCGGCGATCTGCTTCACTGCTGTCCCCGATCGGTGCTCGCTGTGAACGGCCATCGGTCCCGACGCCGGTCCCTCATTGTTATCGGATCCGGTCGCGCCATTTCACTCGAGTGTGCATTTACGGCGGCGACACGCCGTAAAACCGCGCCACCGGTGCACAGTCAACGCCGCGGGCGCACGGTCGATCAGCCGGCCAGCGCCAGGGCCGCGGACACCGCGATCGCCCAGGCGACCATGGCCAACCCGGTATCCCGCAGCACGGGAATCAACTCCGGGCCGCCGCGTCCCGACCGCACCGGACCCGCCGCGCGCAGCGCCAGCGGTGTCGCACCGAATCCCACAGCGCACCACGGCGTCGCCGCCATCAGCACCAGGGTCAACACCCCGGCGGTCGCCAGCAGCGTCTGGTACAGGACGCGGGTGCGCGCGTCGCCCAGCCGGACGGCCAGGGTGATCTTCCCCGACTGCGCGTCGGTCGGAATGTCCCGCAGGTTGTTGGCCACCAGCACCGACGACGACAGCGCCCCGATCGACACCGCCAGCGCCAGGCCGACCCAGTCCACCCGCAGCGCCTGCGTGTACTCGGTGCCGAGGACGGCCACCAGGCCGAAGAACACGAACACCGCGACCTCGCCAAAACCGGCGTAGCCGTAGGGTTTCGAGCCGCCCGTGTACAGCCACGCGCCGGCGATGCACACCGCGCCCACCGCGATCAGCCACGGCGCGCTGACGAGCGCCAGCACCAGGCCGGCCGCCGCCCCGATCGCCAGGCTCGCCACCGCGGCGGTCAGCACCGAGCGGGGGGAGGCCAGCCGCGAGCCCACCAGGCGCACCGGCCCGGCCCGGTCGTCGTCGGTGCCGCGGATGCCGTCGGAGTAGTCGTTGGCGTAGTTGACGCCGACGGTCAGCGCGACCGCGACGGCCAGCGCGAGCAACGCCTTCCACCACACGGCGGATCCCAGCCACGCCGCCGCGCCGGTGCCCGCGACCACCGGCGCCACCGCGTTGGGCAGCGTCCGCGGCCGTGCACCGGAGATCCACTGCCCGAAATTGGCCACGCACGCATCCTGCCAGGAGGCCGGCGCGCCCCCGCACCCGCGATCGGCGTGGGGCCATGCACCACAATGGGCGAATGCTCGGAGTCATCGGCGGCAGCGGCTTTTACACCTTCTTCGAGTCCGACACCCGCGCCGTCGACGTCGACACACCGTACGGCCCGCCCAGCGCCCCGGTGACGGTCGGTGCCGTCGGGGGCCACGAGGTCGCGTTCCTGCCCCGGCACGGGGCCACGCACCAGTTCTCGGCGCACACCGTGCCGTACCGGGCCAACATGTGGGCGCTGCGCAAGCTCGGGGTGCGACGCGTCTTCGGCCCGTGCGCGGTCGGCAGCCTGAACTTCAACAACGGGCCGGGCGCGGTGGTGGTGCCCGATCAGCTGGTGGACCGCACCAGCGGCCGGCCCGACACATACTTCGACTCCGGCGGCATCCATGTCGACTTCGCCGACCCGTACTGCCCCACCCTGCGCGCCGCGGTCGCCGGCCTGCCCGGCGTGGTCGACGG
This sequence comes from Mycobacterium sp. E2733, assembly GCF_001667585.1. Classification (GTDB taxonomy): domain Bacteria; phylum Actinomycetota; class Actinomycetes; order Mycobacteriales; family Mycobacteriaceae; genus Mycobacterium. The sequence continues at coordinate 1,625 of NZ_LZJZ01000100.1, read as the reverse complement.
CGGCACCATGGTGGTGATCCAGGGGCCCCGGTTTTCCACGCGTGCGGAAAGCCAGTGGTTCGCCTCCGCCGGGTTCTCACTGGTCAACATGACCGGCTACCCGGAGGCGGTACTCGCCCGGGAACTCGAGATGTGCTATGCCACAATCGCTTTGGTCACCGACCTGGACGCCGGTGTGGTGGCCGGCGAGGGCGTGACGACCGTCGAGGTGTTCGCCGAATTCGAGAAGAACATCGGGCCGTTCAAAGAGCTGGTGCGCGAGGCCATCGGCCGTGTCGCCGACGAACGCAACTGCACACACTGCCTGCCGCACACCGGCGTCACGCTCCCCGTCGATCTGCCGTGAGGGTGTTGCTCACCGGGGCGGCCGGTTTCATCGGTTCGCGGGTCGCCGCGGCGCTGTGGGCGGCAGGTCACGAAGTGGTCGGCGTCGACGCCATGCTGCCGGCGGCGCACGGCCAGAACCCGGTGCTGCCGCAGGGATGTCACCGCGTCGACGTCCGCGACGCCGACGCCCTGGCGCCCCTGCTGGACGGGGTGGACCTGGTCTGCCATCAGGCGGCGATGGTCGGCGCCGGTGTGGACGCCGCCGACGCGCCTGCCTACGGCGGCCACAACGATTTCGCCACCACGGTGCTGCTGGCGCAGATGTTCGCCGCCGGGGTGCGCCGCCTGGTGCTGGCGTCGTCGATGGTGGTGTACGGACAGGGCCGTTACCACTGCGGGCAGCACGGGGACGTGGACCCGCTGCCGCGGCGGCGCGAAGACCTCGACGCCGGGGTCTTCGAACACCGCTGCCCGATCGGGGGCGAGGAACTGCAGTGGCGCCTGGTCGACGAGGACGCCGCGCTGCGGCCGCGCAGCCTGTACGCGGCCAGCAAGACCGCGCAGGAGCACTACGCGCTGGCGTGGACGGAGGCGGTGGGCGGTTCGAAGGGCGGCTCGAATGGCGGCTCGGTGGTGGCGTTGCGCTACCACAACGTCTACGGCCCCGGGATGCCGCGCGACACCCCGTATTCCGGGGTGGCGGCCATCTTCCGGTCGTCACTCGAAAGGGGCGAGCCGCCAAGGGTTTTCGAGGACGGCGGCCAGATGCGGGACTTCGTTCACGTCGACGACGTGGCCGCCGCCAACCTCGCCGCCGCGGTTGCCGATGTCGACGGCTTCACCGCGGTCAACGTCTGTTCGGGGCGGCCCGTCTCCATCCTGCAGGTGGCCGGCGCGCTGTGCGAGGCGCGCGGCGGTTCGCTCTCGCCGGTGATCACCGGTCAATACCGCAGCGGCGACGTGCGCCACATCGTCGCCGATCCGTCCCGGGCGGCCGAGGTGCTCGGCTTCCGCGCGGCAATCGACCCGGCCGAGGGCCTGCGCGAGTTCGCGTTCGCCCCGCTGCGCTGATCGCCCTAAGCCTGCGGCGGCCGGTAGATCTTGGGCTTCTGAACCGGAATCTGTCGCGTCGCGGAGTCGTCGCCCCGGAAGAGCCGTGGGCCGGTGGTGATGCGGGTGGTGTCCGTGGCCGACGGCGGGGCTGCGTGACCCACCGGGACGCGCGCCCTCGGGGCACCAACTCCGGGCCCCGAAACATACCGATAAACAGGCCAAAGAAGTACCGGCCGCGCAAGCAT